>NZ_JASGKT010000001.1:0-831101 GCF_047600445.1 Piscinibacter sp. | reverse complement strand
TCGAGCTCGACCTGGCGCTGGCGGAAGCGGTATTCCTCGAGGACGATCGGCGACGGGTTGACGATCACCAGCCCGTTGTCGCCGTCGATGACCACCCAGTCGTCCTGGCGGATGATGCGGCTGGCCTCGCGCGCGCCGACCACCGCCGGGATGTCCATGCTGCGCGCCACGATCGCGGTGTGCGAGGTGCGCCCGCCCACGTCGGTGACGAAGCCGGTGAACACGCCGCCCTTGAAGTGCAGCATGTCGGCCGGCGCGATGTCGCTGGCCACCAGCACCAGCGGGTCCTCGCCGGCGAAGTCGCGCGGCTGCACGGCCGGCGCCGCGGCGAACCCGGCCCGCGGGCCGTGCGCCATCGCGCGCAGCATGCGCTCGACGACCTGCTCCAGGTCGGCCTTGCGCTCGCGCAGGTATTCGTCGTCCATCTCGTCGAACTGGCGCGCCAGCACCTCGAGCTGGGCCGACAGCGCCCACTCGGCGTTGTAGTGGCGCTCGACGATCCACTGCTTGGTCGCGCCGGTCAGCGCTTCGTCGTGCAGCAGCATCAGGTGCACGTCGAGCAGCGCGGACAGCTCGGCCGGCGCCTCGCCGGGCATGTCGCGCTTGAGCAGGCTGAGCTCGCCGGCCACGGCGTCGCGCGCCGCGCGCAGCCGGGCGATCTCCGACTCGACGCGGCTCTCGTCGATGAAATAGTGGGCGACGTCGACACGCGACGACGCCACCAGCACCGCGCGGCCGATGGCCACGCCGCGCGAGACAGGCAGACCGATGATCTGGAAGCTCATGGCGCCATGCTAGCCCGCGCGCCGGGCGCGGCGCCATCCGTAGTTCTTGTAGGTGGGTTACTCGCCTTCGCCGAACTTGTCGGCGATCAACGCGGTCAGGGCGTCCATCGCGGCCTGCTCGTCGGGGCCGGCGGTCTCGATCTCGACCTCGCTGCCCAGCCCGGCGGCCAGCATCATCACGCCCATGATGCTCTTGGCGTTCACGCGCCGGCCGTTGCGCGTCATGAAGACCTCGCTCTTGAAGCCGCCGGCGAGCTTGGTGAGCTTGGCCGAGGCGCGCGCGTGCAGCCCGAGCCTATTGCTGATGGTGACGGTGGTCTTGATCATGGGCGCCGGGTTTGTAGGTCTGGTTCTGCGGCCGCGCGGTGGACACCTGCATGACGCCCTGGGTGGCGCCGGCCATCGCGCGCGCCACCAGCGCGTCCAGCGACTCGTCGGCGTAGCACAGCGAGCGCCACAGCATCGGCACGTTGACGCCGGCCACCACCTTGACCTGCACGCCGTCGGCCAGCTTCTGCGCCACGTTGCAGGGCGTGGCGCCGAACACGTCGGTGAAGATCAGCGCCTCGGGGCGGCGCACGCGCGCCAGCAGCTCCCTGGCCTGCGCTTCGATCTGCTCGGGCGCCATCTCGGGGCCGACATCGAGGGCTTCGAGCCGCGCGCTGCACTCGGGGAAGGCATGGCTGGCCACGGCCTTGAGCGAGGATGCCAGCGGGGCGTGGGCAATGATCAGCAAGCCGGGCATGGGAGGCGGATTATCCGTGGCCGACGCCTTCGTGTCGGCCGGTACCGGCGGGCCGATCCCGCAAAAACCACAGTCCGGACGGCGCGCCGCATGGCTGCACAACGCCGGCGCCGCCCGGCACGCCGACATGCTTCATGCCGGAAAGCGCAGCGCGCCGAAAAAGGCCTGCGCCGCGTCGGCGCCTATGCGCGGCCCGAGCAGCGTGGCCTGGTAGACGCGCAGGCCCTTGCTGAACAGCAGGGTCTGCTGCTGCAGGACGACGCCGTCGCCCTGGCGCGCCTCGAGCCGCAGGCGCAGCGCCTGCGGATTGGGCGTCATGCCCGGCACGGCGGCCGGCTCGGTGGCGCCCGGCGCGGCGCCGAGGTTGCCGGCGGCGCGCTCGCGCAGCTCGCCCAGCGCCGCCGTCACCCGGGCCGGATCGTCGACGTCGAACCAGCCGAGCGCGAACTTGGCGCCGCCGGCGTCGCAGGCCAGCAGTTCCATGCGCACCGGCTGCACCGCGAGCGCCACCTGGCGCGAGTGGCGGTCGGGCTTGCAGGGAAAACCGGCGACGAGGCCGCTGCCCTCGGGCTGGAACTCGCGCCAGTCGAGCGCCGGGGAGCAGGCCGCCAGGGTGAGCACGCAGGCAGGCACGGTCGGGAAGCGCATCGGCGGATTATCCCGGGCGGCCGGGCGGCCTCACGCCGCCACAATGGCCGCATGAACGACACCGCTTCCCCTCCCCAGCCGCTGGCCGGCGTGCGCGTGCTCGACCTGTCGCGCGTGCTGGCCGGCCCGTGGTGCACGCAGACGCTGGGCGACCTGGGCGCCGACGTGATCAAGATCGAGCGCCCGCCGCGCGACGGCGTCGGCGGCGACGACACGCGCGGCTGGGGCCCGCCCTTCCTGCGCGACCGCGACGGCCACGACACCAGCGACGCGGCCTACTACCTGGGCGCCAACCGCAACAAGCGCTCGGTGACGGTCGACATCGCGCGGCCCGAGGGCCAGGCGCTGATCCGCAGGCTGGCCGCCGACAGCGACGTGTTCGTCGAGAACTTCAAGGTCGGCGACATGGCCCGCTACGGGCTGGACAGCGCCGCGCTGCTGGCGCTCAACCCGCGCCTGGTCTACTGCTCGATCACCGGCTTCGGCCAGACCGGCCCCTACCGCGAACGCGCCGGCTACGACTACGCGGTGCAGGGCATGGGCGGCCTGATGAGCGTGACCGGGCCGTCGCGGCGCGAGATCGCCGACGACGCGCCGGGCGGCGGGCCGCAGAAGGTCGGCGTGGCGGTGGCCGACCTGTTCACCGGCATGTACGCGACCACGGCGATCCTGGCGGCGCTGCGCCACCGCGACCTCACCGGCCGCGGTCAGGTGATCGACATGGCGCTGCTCGACACGCAGGTGGCCATGCTCGCCAACCTCGGCGCCAACTACCTCGTCACCGGCGTCGCGCCGCAGCGCCTGGGCAACGCGCACCAGAACATCGTGCCCTACCAGGTGTTCGAGGTGGCCGACGGGCACATGATCCTGGCGGTCGGCAACGACGGCCAGTTCGCCAAGTTCTGCGACATCGCCGGGCGCCCGGAGCTGGCCGCCGACCCGCGCTTCGCCCGCAACGCCGACCGCGTGCGGCACCGCGACGTGCTGGTGCCGCTGCTGGCCGGGCTGATGCGCACGCGCGCCAAGGCCGACTGGCTGGCCGAGCTGGAAGCGGCCAAGGTGCCGTGCGGGCCGATCAACGACCTGGCCGAGGTGTTCGCCGATCCGCAGGTGCGCGAACGCGGCATGGCGGTGGCGCTGCCGCATCCGCTGGCCGAGACGGTGCGGCTGGTCGCCAGCCCGATCAAGCTCTCCGCCACGCCGGTGCAGTACCGGCGCGCGCCGCCGCTGCTGGGCGAACACACCGACGAGGTACTGGCGCAGGCCGGGCTCAGCGGCGACGAGGTGCGGGCGCTGCGGGCCGCCGGCGTGGTGTGATCGTGGTGTGACATTTGCACACCCCCGGGAGCGAGGGAAATCGCGCGACCCCCACTGGTCAGTGCGCTGCCGCGCTGCGACACTGCGGCCCTCGCCCATGGACATGTCCGACATCGACCGCCCCGGCCCGGCCGGCGCCGCGCACTCGCACCCCGCCCCGCCCGCCGAGGACGGCGGCGACGCCGCGCAGCGCTGGCACCGCCTCGTCTCCGAGATCGGCGCCGCCACCGCGACGCAGTTGACCTCGGCGCTGGAGCGCATCCACGCGCTGATCGCCAGCGGCAGGATCGACCGCGCCGGCCTGCGCGCCCTGCGCGACGAGGTCGACGGCGCGCGGCAGGCCGGCATGATCGGCCAGCAGATCGCGCGCTTCGCCTCCGGCCGGCTGCGCCAGTCGCACGAACGGCTGCAACTGGCCGACACGCTCAAGGGCGTGCTGGCACACCGCCACCGCGAGACGCAGTCGCGCGGCATCGTGCTCAAGCCGGCGCTCAAGCCAGCCGAGGTGATCGTCGACGCCTCGCTGCTGTTCAGCCTGCTCAACACCGTGCTCGACTGGGCGCTGGCGCACGCGCAGTCGAACATCGAGTTCGCGATCGACATCAAGTCCTGGCCGCAGAACGCGCGGCTGGTGTGCCGCTTCGCGCACCGCCCGGTCGATCAGGCGGGTGAAGCCGACCGGCCGCCGGAGCCGGCGGCGCTCGAGTCGCTGAACTGGCGGCTGCTCGAGCAGACCGCCTGGACCATGGGCCTGCCACTGGACCGCCACGACGACGCGCTGCACACGACGTTGACGATCGAGTTCCCGCGCACCGCCACCGACGGCATCGAGGGCGTGACCACGCTGGAGATCGACGAGGGCTTCGCCCCGTCGACCAACTCCAAGCCGCTGGCCGGCAGCCACGTGCTGGTGGTGGCCTCGCGGCGCGACCTGCGCGTTCAGATCCGCGACGCGCTGCGCAACATGGGGCTGATCATCGACTTCGTCGGCTCGATCGACGAGGCCGTCGAGTTCTGCCGCGACGGGCTGCCGCACGCGATGATCATCGAGTCGATCCAGCGCGGCGAGAAGTTCGCCGACCTGCGCGAAGAGATCACCAACGAGCTGCCCGACTTCGTCTTCATCGAGATCATCGAGGAAGGCAACACCTTCGAGATGTCGGGCTTCAGCGGCTCGAACGTCGCGCGCGTCGGGCGCGACGTGATCGAAAGCTCGCTGCCGTCGGCGCTGATGTTCGAGCTGTCCAAGGGCCTCTGAGGCCCTCGGGGCCCCGGCCGCTCACTTCAGCGCGCCGAAAACCTTCTTCAGGATCGCGCTGCCGGCGGCGGCCGGGTTCTGGCGGATCTTCTTCTCCTCCTCGCCGATCATCAGGAACAGGCCGTCCAGCGCCTTGCCCGTCACGTACTGCTGCACGTTGGCGTCTTCCTTCTTGACCAGGCCCAGGCTGCTCGCCTTGCCGGCCACGGCGTTGTACTTGGAAGCCAGCGAGACCTTCTCGGTCGCCCGGGTCACGATGGGCAGGAACTTCTCGGCCAGCGGCGAGCGCGTCTTGCCGGCGAAGAAGCGCGTCACCGAATCGTCGCCGCCGCCGATGATCTTGCGCGCGTCGTCCACGCTCATGGACTTCACCGCATTGATCAGCAGCGGCTTGGCTTCGGGCACGGCGGCCTCGGCGGCGCGGTTCATCGCGGTGACCAGTTCGTCGACGCGCCTGCCCTGGCCCATGGTGCGCAGCAGCTTGGCGGCGTCGTCCAGCGCGCCGGGCAGCGGGATGCGCACCTTCGGGTTGCCGAGGAAGCCGTCGCTGCGGCCCAGCAGGCCGACCGCCGAGGTCGCGCCCTTCTCCAGCGCGGCGCGCACGCCGGCGGCGGCGTCGGTTTCGCTCAGGTCGAACGCCCAGGCCAGCGGCGACGCCAGCGCGAGCCCCGGAACGATCAGGATCTTCGAGGTGAACTGCCTACGCTGCATGACGATCTCCGGATGAATGCGTTGCGGGCCGCGATGGCCGTGGGTGGGTCAGCGCCAAAAATACCAGACGAACCAGACCAGCAGCGCGATCAGCACCGCGCGCAGGGGGTTGGTGCCGCCGCCGAGCAGGTCGCTCCAGTCCCACGCCTCGCCGCCGAGGCGGTTCCGGCCGCGCCGCGCGTCGGTTTCGGCCTCCATCTGGGCGACGTAGTCGCGCCGGCGCGGCAGGTCGGCGTCGAGCGCGTCGAGGCGGCGCTTGATCACCTCGGGCGACGGTTTCTCGGCGTGCGCGCGCAGCGCGGGCCCCAGCGTGGCGACGCGCGCGTGCGCGTCGGCGAGGCGGCTGATCGCGAGCGTCGCGCCGCATTGCGCGCAGTCCACCGCCAGCCCCGGCGGCAGCGCCGCGCCGCAGGCGCCGCATTGCAGCGCCTGCTGGCGCGCGGCGTCGCGGTGCACCGCCTGCGGCTCCAGCGCGCCCTCGGGGTCCAGCGCGCGCGCCAGGCGCGCCACGTCGAGCAGGCTGGGCACCGAGCCGCAATAGCCGCAGGTCGCGTCGTCGCGGGCTATCGCCGCGCCGCAGTTGACGCAGTCGATGCGGCCCTGCGTCTGCAGCAGCCGCGCGCGGTCGATGCGCGACATCGGCCGCAGCAGGCCTTTTTCCTGCAGGAACTGCGCGAACGACTGGTAGGCGCCGTGGCCGTTGCGGCATTCGAGGTGCAGCGAGCTGCCCCAGCGCGAGCGGTTGTGCACCGTCTTCAGGGCCGCGCCGCAGCGCGCGCAGCCGGCGCCGGGCTGCAGCGTCAGGTGGGGCAGGCTTTGTGTGCCGGCCATCGCCTCGATCAGCGCCAGCAGCGCCGCGCCCGACAGGCGCGCCGTCTCGGTCAGGTCGAACCAGACCAGGTGGCAGTGGCTGCACAGGTCGACCTCGACCGTGCGGCCGTAGTGCCCCGGCAGCCGCAGCACCTGCATCGGCTCATGGCAGTTGCCGCAGGCGATCGCTGGGTTGGCGCCCGCGGCGGCCATCGTCTTCAGGCCACCACGCCCGCCTGCGCCGCCTGCTTGTCGGCGTGGTAGCTGGAGCGCACCATCGCGCCCACCGCGGCGTGGCTGAAGCCCATCGCCGCGGCCTCGCGCTCGAACATCGCGAAGGTGTCGGGGTGCACGTAGCGGCGCACCGGCAGGTGGTGGCCGCTGGGCGCGAGGTACTGGCCGATGGTCAGCATGTCGATGCCGTGCTCGCGCATCTCGCGCATCACCTGCAGGATCTCCTCGTCGGTCTCGCCCAGGCCGACCATCAGGCCGCTCTTGGTGGGCACGCCGGGCGCGAACTCCTTGAAGCGCTTCAGCAGGTTCAGGCTGAAGGCGTAGTCGGAACCCGGGCGCGCCTCCTTGTACAGGCGCGGCACGGTTTCTAGGTTGTGGTTCATCACGTCGGGCGGCGCGGCCTTCAGGATGTCGAGCGCGCGGTCCAGGCGGCCGCGGAAGTCGGGCGTCAGGATCTCGATGCGCGTTTGCGGCGACAGCTCGCGCACGCGGCGGATGCACTCGACGAAGTGGCCGGCGCCGCCGTCGCGCAGGTCGTCGCGGTCGACGCTGGTGATCACCACGTACTTGAGCTTCAGCGCGGCGATGGTGCGCGCCAGGTTGAGCGGCTCGTCGGCGTCGAGCGGGTCGGGCCGGCCATGGCCGACGTCGCAGAACGGGCAGCGCCGCGTGCACTTGTCGCCCATGATCATGAAGGTGGCCGTGCCGTGGCCGAAGCACTCGCCGATGTTCGGGCAGGAGGCTTCCTCGCACACCGTGTGCAGCTTGTGCTCGCGCAGGATCTGCTTGATCTCGTAGAAGCGCGTGGTCGGCGAGCCCGCCTTGACGCGGATCCAGTCGGGCTTCTTCAGCGTCTCGGCCGGCACGATCTTGATCGGGATGCGCGCGGTCTTGGCCTGCGATTTCTGCTTGACGGTGGCGTCGTAGGGGGTGTCCATGCGCTTGTCAGGGCACGAACTGCGCGGCGAGGCCGTCGCCGAGCAGTCGCGCCGCCGTGTCCCAATCGGTGGAAACGCCGAGTCTAGCCAAGTCGACCGTCGCCAGGCCGGCATAACCGCAAGGGTTGATGCCCTCGAAGGGCGCCAGGTCCATCGCGACGTTCAGCGCCACGCCGTGGTAGGTGCGGTGCTGCGACACCTTGACGCCCAGCGCGGCGATCTTGCCCAGGCCGGCGAAGCTGCGCTGCTCCTCCTCGCTCAGCCGCGCGTGGCCGAAGGGGTCGGCCAGCCGCACGTAGATGCCCGGCGCGCCGCGCACGCGGTGGCCGGTGACGCCATGGCGCTCCAGCGTGCGCAGCACCGCGGTTTCGAGCCGGAAGACGTATTCCTTGACGAAGATGCCGAGCCGGCGCAGGTCGATCAGCGGATAGGCCACCACCTGCCCGGGGCCGTGGTAGGTGACCTGCCCGCCGCGGTTGGTCTGCACCACCGGGATGCCGCGCGCGTCGAGCACGTGCTCGGCCTTGCCGGCCACGCCCTGCGTGTAGACCGGCGCGTGTTCGCACAGCCAGATCTCGTCGGGCGTGGTCTCGTCGCGCGCCTCGGTGAACGCGCGCATCGCCTCGACGGTGGCCGCGTAGTCGACGCGGCCCAGCCGTCGCACCACCGGAGCGTTCAGAGCACCACCTTGACCATCGGATGGGTGGACAGCGTGCGGTACAGCTCGTCGAGCTGCTCGCGGCTGGTGGCGGTGATGGTGATGGTCACGCCCAGGTAGTTGCCGGCGCGGCTGGGGCGGAGCTCGACGCTGCCGGCGACGAAGCCGGGATCGAACTGCCGCGCCACGCTGACCACCGCCTCGGCGAAGCCGTCCGCGTTCGCGCCCATCACCTTGATCGGGAAGCGCGACGGGTACTCGATCAGCGACTGCTCGGGCGGAATGGGGCGCATGGCCGGAGCCGGAAGCTCAGATCGACTGCGCGCGCTTGGCGCGCTGGTAGGCCTCGTAGAGCCGCGCGTACACCGGCCCCGGCTTGCCGCGCAGCGCGCCGTGGCCCACCGGCTGGCCGTCGAGCGTGGTGACGGGCAGCACCTCCTTCGTCGCCGAGCTGAGCAGCAGCTCGTCGGCGGCCAGCAGCTCGCCCTCGGGAATCGGGCGCAGGTTGTAGGCGATGCCTTCCTCCTCGCACAGCTCGCGGATCAGGTCGTAGCGTATGCCTTCGAGCACGTGTTCGCTCTTCGGCGGGCCCAGCACCGCGCCCTCGTGCACCACCCAGACGTTGCTCGCCGAGGCCTCGGTGAGGTAGCCGCCGCGGAACATCACGGTCTCGAGCGCGCCCTTGTCGGCCGACATCTGCCGCGCCAGCACGTTGCCCAGCAGCGAGATGCTCTTGATGTCGGCGCGCTCCCAGCGGAAGTCGCGCGCCGTCACGCAGGCCACGCCGTGGTGGCGCTGCTCGGGCGTGGCCGGCTTCATCGCGCTGACCATCATGAAGACGGTGGGCTCGACGTCCGGCGGCATCACGTGGTCGCGCAGCGCCACGCCGCGCGTCACCTGGATGTAGACCAGTTGCTCCTGCGCGCCGCTCTGCTGCGCCAGCGCGGCCACCAGTTTGCGCGCGCGCGCCAGCCACTCGTCGCTGCCGGCCGGGTTGGCGATGCGCAGCTTGGCCAGGCTGCGGTCCAGCCGCGCGAGGTGCTCGTGCACGCGGAACAGCTTGCCGCCGTACACCGGGATCACCTCGTAGACGCCGTCGCCGAAGATGAAGCCGCGGTCCAGCACCGACACCTTCGCGTCGCGCAGCGGGCTGTATTCGCCGTTGAGGAAGCACAGCGTGTCGGGCAGGGTCTGCATGGGGGCTCCAGTCGAAAGATTCAGCTTACACCGTCGGGCGCGCGGGTCACTTGATCCACAGCCGGATCGCGTCCCAGGCGCGGCCCAGGATGCCGGCCTCGTCGACCGGCTCGAGCACCACCAGCGGCATCTCGGCCACCGGCGCCCCCGCGGCGGTGGCGACCTTCAGCATGCCGACCTTCTGGCCCTTGGCCAGCGGCGCCACCAGCGGGTCGGTGCGCTCGATCTTGGTCACCAGCGTGCCGCCCTCGCCCTTGGGCACGCTGACGAACACGCCGGCGTCGGCGCCGAGCTTCACCTCGTTGGCCTTGCCCTTCCACACCGGCGGCGTCGCCACCGCCTTGCCGGGCTCGAACAGGCGCACGGCGTCCCACGCGGCATAGCCCCAGTTGAGCAGCTTCTGGCTCTCGGTGGCGCGCGCCTCCATCGAGGTGGTGTTCAGCACCACGCTGAGCAGGCGCCGCTTGCCGTTCGGGAACTCGCGCTGCGCGCTGGCGATCAGGCAGTAGCCCGCGGCCTCGGTGAAGCCGGTCTTCATGCCGTCGACCGTCGGGTCGCGCGAGAGCAGCACGTTGCGGTTGTTCTCGTTGCTGGCCGGCGCGCCCTCGTAGCGGTACTTCTTCGTCGAGTAGATCGGGTAGTACTCGGGGAAGTCGCGGATGATGCGCGAGGCGATCACCGCGAGGTCGCGCGCCGTGCTGTGGTGGCCCGGCTCGGTCAGACCGGTGACGTTCTTGAACGAGGTGTTCTTCAGGCCGAAGGCCTGCGCCTGGCGGTTCATCATCTCGACGAAGGCCGGCAGGCTGCCGCCCACGCCCTCGGCCAGCACCACCGAGGCGTCGTTGCCGCTGTTGACGATCATGCCGCGCAGCAGGTCGGCGACCTTGGGGCGGTCGCGCGGCTCGATGAACATCAGCGAGCCGCCGCCCTTGCGCTCGGCCCAGGCGCGCAGCGACACCGGCAGCACCTGGTCTTCGCCGATCTTCTTGTCGCGCAGCGCGCCGAACACGACATACGCCGTCATCAACTTGGTCAGCGAGGCCGGGTCGGCCGGGGCATCGGCGTTGCGCTCGGCCAGCACCTGGTTGCTGGCCATGTCGAGCAGCAGGTAGCTCTTGGCGGCCACCTCGGGCGGCTGCGGCATCTGCGCGTTGGCGACCAACGGAAGCGCGAGGGCCAGCACGGCGGCCAGCCGGGAAATCAGTCTCTTCATCGTGTCGTGGGAAAAGGAATCAGGAGCCCGTGCGCAATTGCTGCACCAGCACGTTCTTGAGCAGCGCGAGCTGCCCGTGGAAAAAATGACCGGTGCCCGGGAACACGGTCACCGGCAGGGCCTGCGGACGCGCCCAGTCGAACGTGGCGGCCAGCGGCACCACGTCGTCGGCCTCGCCGTGGATCACCACCGTGTCGGCCGGCACGGCGGGGAGCTGCTGTTTCTGCGTCGACGGCCCGACCAGCGCCAGGCGCTGCGCCTTCGCGTCGTCGGGCAATCGCGCGGCGGCCTGCGCCGCGACGTAGGCGCCGAACGAAAATCCCGCCAGCAGCAGCGGTTCGTGTTCGCGGCGCAGGGCGGCCAGCACCGCCAGCGCGTCGTCGATCTCGCCGCGGCCCTCGTCCCAGCGGCCCTCGGAGGCGCCGACGCCGCGGAAGTTGAAGCGCACGCTGCGCCAGCCGAGCGCGAGCACCGCGCGCGCCAGCGTCTGCGCCACCTTGTTGTCCATGGTGCCGCCGTGCTGCGGATGCGGATGGCAGATCAGGGCGAGGCCGGCTTCGTCCACCCGCTCGGGCGCGTCGATCGCGCATTCGATCGCGCCGGCCGGGCCGGGCACGAGCTGCCTGACGGTCCTGCTGTTCACCGGCCGACGCTCGGCGGCAGCACGAGGCGCTCGACCACCTCGCCGCGCTTGAGGTGACGCTCGACGATCTCGTCGATGTCGTCGGCATCGACGTAGGTGTACCAGACCGCCTCCGGGTAGACCACCGCCACCGGTCCGCCGGCGCAGCGGTCGAGGCAGCCGGCCTTGTTGACGCGCACGCCGCCCGGCCCGGCCAGGCCTTCGGCCTTGACGCGCGCCTTGCAGCGGTCGAAGCCCTCCTTCGCGCCGTGCAGCGCGCAGGCGTCCTCGCCGTTCTCGCGCTGGTTCAGGCAGAAGAAGATGTGGCGCTGGTAGTAGCTCATGCGCGGATTCTAGGAGGCGGGCCTTCACCCCTGCCCCCTGCCCATCACTCCGGCTCGTGCGCGGCCACTCGCACCAGCAGGTACAGCAGCGCCGCGTAGGGCCACAGCCAGCCCACCCACTGCGCCGCGCCGTGGAAGTGGATGAAGCGGCCCTGCTCCCAGGCCTGCAGGCTCTGGGCGAAGTAAGGGTCGGCCGGCGCGTGCGCCACCAGCGCGACCAGCCCCGACAGCGCCACCAGCCCGACGCCCAGCGCGGCGCGGCGCGGCAGCAGCACGGCCAGCAGCGCCAGCACCGCGCCGAGCGCGAAGCCGGCCTCGGCGTTCGGCGTGCGCCAGGCCAGCGCGTGCGCCGGGCCGAAGTTCAGCGCGGTCGACAAGGTGGTGGCCGCCGCGCCCATCAGCATCGCGCCGGCCAGCAGCGCCAGGCGCCGCCAGCCCGGCCGCGCCACCGCCAGCGCCACCATGCACGGCGCGAGCAGGCCGAGCGCCACCGTGGCCAGCTCCTGCCCGGCGGACAGCGGCTCGGCCGGCGCGGCGCCGAGCCAGGGCGCGAGCGCGTCCAGCACCGGGCTGCCCTGCAGCGCCCATTGCACCCCCTCCTGCAGGCGCGGCAGCACCTGGCCCAGCCCCAGCGGCACCGGCGCCGGGAACAACAGCCCGAGCGGCCACAGCAGCAGCAGCGCCAGGCCGCCGGCGCTGCCGGCGATGAACCAGCGCTCGCGCAGCGACTGCCAGCGGTCGATGCCGCCGGCGCCCAGCACCAGCCAGCCGAGCGCCGCGCCGGCCGCGCTGCCGACACCGTTGAGCGCCAGGTCGATGTTCGACGGCACGCGCCGCGGCAGGAAGTTCTGCAGCATCTCCATCGAGAACGAGAGCAGCGTGCCGGCCAGCAGCGCTGCCAGCAGGCCGCGCGCCGGCGCCTGCCCGGCGCGCAGGCAGGCGACGAAGACCAGCACGCCGAACGGCACGTAGCCGAGCAGGTTGGCGACGATGTCGAAGGCGGTCCAGTAGCGCGGCCAGGGCAGCCAGAGGAACTGCCACGGCGAATGCCCGGGCACGCGCCAGTCGCCGAACGGATAGAGGCTGGCGTAGACGATCAGCGCCGCGTAGAAGCACGCCAGCGGCACGGCGGAGCTGGGCTGGCGGTTCACACCCTCGCCGTCAGAACGGCTTGACCACCACCAGCACGACGATGGCGGCGAACAGCAGCACGGTGACTTCGTTGAAGACGCGGAACCAGCGCTCGCTGCGCCGGTTGGCGAACTGCTCGAAGCGGCGCAGCGAGGCGCCGCACACGTGGTGGTAGCCGAGCACGCCGACCACCAGCAGCAGCTTGGCGTGCAGCCAGTAGTTGCCCGGGCCACGGCCGATGCCGTAGTACAGCCACAGCAGCAGGCCGAGCGCGAGCGCGGGCACCATCAGGATGCCGGAGAAGCGGTACAGCCGGCGCGCCATCAGCAGCAGCCGCTCGCGCTCGGCGTGGCTGTCGGCCGGCACCGAGGCGAGGTTGACGAAGATGCGCGGCAGGTAGAACAGCCCGGCGAACCAGGCCGCGACGAACACGATGTGGAAGGCTTTGACCCAGAGCATCGGACGATTATCGCGAGCTTGGGCACGCGGCCCCGTGAACGAAAAAGCCCCGGCCGAAGCCGGGGCTCGAAAAGCCTTATCGCTGTCATCACGGTAAGGCTCCTGCTCAGGGAGGAAAAGCAGGGAACGACGGCCTTACGGCTATCATTCACTTGTAACTTTAGCAGATGGACCCGGGACTGGCGACCTCGCGCGCAAGCATCCCCGAGCCTCGCAGATGGTCATGCAGACGCCGCCGCCCTACCCCGCCAGCCGCCCGCGACGCCTGCGTCGCGACACCTTCACACGCGAGCTGGTGCGCGAGCATCGGCTGCATGCCAGCGACCTGATCCTGCCGGTGTTCGTGCTGCCGGGCCGCAACCAGGTGCAGGACGTCGCCTCGATGCCCGGCGTGCAGCGCCTGAGCCTCGACCGGCTGCTGCCGGTGGCCGAGGACTGCGTGGCGCTGGGCATCCCGGTGCTGGCGCTGTTCCCGGTGATCGAGCCCTCGCTGAAGACCGAGGACGGCCGCGAGGCGCTCAACCCCGAGGGCCTGGTGCCGACGGTGGTGCGCGAGCTGAAAACGCGCTTTCCCGAACTCGGCGTGATGACCGACGTGGCGCTGGACCCCTTCACCTCGCACGGCCAGGACGGCCTGCTCGACGCCACCGGCTACATCCTCAACGACGAGACGGTGGCGGTGCTGACGCGGCAGGCGCTGGTGCAGGCCGAGGCCGGCGTCGACATCGTCGCGCCCAGCGACATGATGGACGGCAGGATAGGCGCGATCCGCGCCGCGCTCGAGCAGCGCGGCCTGATCCACACGCGCATCATGGCCTACAGCGCCAAGTACGCGAGCGCCTTCTACGGCCCGTTCCGCGACGCGGTGGGCTCGGCCGCCAACCTCGGCAGGAGCAACAAGAAGGTCTACCAGATGGACCCGGGCAACAGCGACGAGGCGCTGCGCGAGGTGGCGCTGGACATCGCCGAGGGCGCCGACATGGTGATGGTCAAGCCCGGCATGCCCTATCTCGACATCGTGCGCCGCGTGAAGGACCGCTTCCGCCTGCCGACCTTCGCCTACCAGGTCAGCGGCGAGTACGCGATGCTCAAGGCCGCCGCCCAGAACGGCTGGCTGGACCACGACGCGGTGATGATGGAGACGCTGCTCGGCTTCAAGCGCGCCGGCGCCGACGGCGTGCTGACCTACTTCGCGCGCGACGCCGCGCGGCTGCTGAAAGCGGCCTGAAGCGCGGCACGGCGCACCGCATGCGCGTCTTCCACGTCAGCGGCGAGCAGTTCAGCGAGCTGGACGCGCTGCCCGATGCGCTGCCGCCGGCCGGCTACCTGTGGATCGGCGCGGCGCGGCGCGAGTTCGAGGTCAACGTGGCGACGCTGCAGGCCCGGCTCGCGCAGTGGACCGGCGGCATGCTGGTCGACCTGCACGTCTCCGACCTGCTGAGCAACCAGTTGCCCTCGCACTTCGACACCACCTCGGGCTACGACCTGCTGGTGTTCAGGCGCCTGGCCGCCGGCGCCGGCACGGCCGGCAGCTTCGTCGACGAAACGCACGGCACGCTCGCCTCGGCGCGCGAGGCGCTCGCGGCGATCGACACCAGCCCGGTCGGCTTCGCGGTGTTCGACCGCGTGCTGCTCACCGTTCACCCGACCGACTGCCAGGTGCTCGACCACTTCGCCACGCGCCTGGCGCAGCAGTCGCAGCCCGGCGAGGCGGCGTTGCGCGCCGTCGTCAGGCTGCCCAGCAGCCCGGCCGACCTGATGCTTCGCATGGTCAACCACATGGTCGACAGCTACCTCGAACTGCGCCGCCTGCTGACGCGCCAGTTCACGCACCTGCAAAGCGAGCTGTTCCGCCCCGGCGGGTTCCGCAACTGGCAACTGCTGCTGGAATCGCGCAACGCGCTGCACATGCTGGAGGACACCTGCGAGGACCAGCGCAGCGCGCTGGCCGAATGGATCGACGCGCTCGAGGAGTGGCCCGACGACCCCGGCGCGAGCCGCGAGCGCGAGCTGCTGCGGCTGCGCTCGCGCGACATCATCGAGCACATCGAGCGCGTGCTGTCGCACGTGCGCCGGCTCGAGTCGGCGGCCGAGACGGCGGTGCAGATGCACTTCGCCGCGCAGAGTCACCGCACCAACAACATCATGCGCACGCTGACCGTGCTGACCGCGATCTTCCTGCCGCTGAACCTGCTGACCGGCTTCTTCGGCATGAACTTCGAGGGCCTGCCGCTGATCCACAGCCCGACCGGCTTCTGGGTCGTCTTCCTGCTGATGCTGGCGCTGGGTGTCGGCCTGAGCGTGTTCTTCTGGCGCAAGAACTACCTGAGCACGCGGCATTGAGCGCGGCGCACTTCAACACCCGCCAGTTGACGCTGCTGGCCGGGCTGACGCTGGTGTGGGGGCTGAACTGGCCGATCATGAAGTTCGGCGTCACGCACTTCGCGCCGCTGAGCTTCCGCGCGCTGTCGATGTGGCTCGGCCTGCCGGTGCTGTGGCTGGCGCTGCGCCGGCTCGGCGTGCCGCTGGCCGTCGCGCGGCGCGAGTGGCGCGAACTGGCCTCGCTGAGCGTCACCAACATGATCGTCTGGCACGTGCTGGCGATCGTGTCGGTGCAGGCGCTGTCGTCGGGGCGCGCCGCGATCCTCGGCTACACGATGCCGGTGTTCTCGGCGCTGTGGGGCATGGCGCTGTTCGGCCAGCGCCTGTCGGGCCGGCAGCTCGCCGGCGTGGCGGCCGCGGCGCTGGGCGTCGCGCTGCTGCTGTGGCACGAACTCGGCCGCATGGCCGGCAAGCCCTGGGCCGCCGGCGGCATGCTGGTGTCGGCCGCGCTGTGGGCGCTCGGCACGCAGCAGTTGCGCCGCACGCGCATCACGGCGCCGACGCTGGCGATCGTGTTCTGGATGACGCTGATCACGACGCTGGTGATGACCGTGCTGTCCGCCGCGCTCGAACACCCGCGCTGGCAGGCCCCGACGCCGGGCGTGTGGGCGGCGATCGTCTTCAACGCGCTGCTGATCTTCGGCTTCGCGCAGCCGGTGTGGCTGTACCTGGCGCGCGCGCTGCCGCCGGTGGCCTCGACGCTGTCGGTGATGCTGATCCCGGTGCTGGGCACGCTGTCGGGCGCGTGGTGGCTGAACGAGCAGTTGCACTGGCAGGACTTCGTCGCCATCGCACTGATGCTGGCGGCGATCGCGTCGGTGCTGCTGCCGGCGCGCGCGGCCGCCAATACCCGTTCGCCCTGAGCTTGTCGAAGGGCCCTGCGGAGCACCTCGGTGGGCTTCGACAAGCCCAGCCCGAACGGATCTATGCGTAGGGGTCCGGAAAGCCGAGCGCGGCGAGGATCGCCGTCTCGCGCGCCTCCATCGCCCTCGCGTCGCGCACGCGCTCGTGGTCCCAGCCCTGCGCGTGCAGCGTGCCGTGCACCAGCAGGTGGGCGTAGTGCGCTTCGAGCGTCTTGCCCTGCTCGCGCGCCTCGTGCTCGACCACCGGCGCGCACAGCACCAGGTCGGCGTGCACCACGGGCTCGTGCGCGTAGTCGAAGGTCAGCACGT
Source organism: Piscinibacter sp. (assembly GCF_047600445.1). Lineage (GTDB taxonomy): Bacteria > Pseudomonadota > Gammaproteobacteria > Burkholderiales > Burkholderiaceae_C > Piscinibacter. The sequence continues at coordinate 814,477 of NZ_JASGKT010000001.1, read as the reverse complement.
TGGTCGCGTAGTCGCGGCCGCGGTAGTCGCGGTTCATCGCGCGGCCTTCCTCGGCATCGACGATGCGCACCGCGATCTCGGCCGGCGCTTCCAGCGCGGCGCGCATCCAGCGCGCCACCTTGTGGCGCGGCAGGTGCTCGCGGTGGCTCGCGTCGGCGAATTGCAGCGACAGGCTCAGCGCGGGGCGGGCCGCGGCCATCAGCGTTCGTCCACCCGCGCCGCGTCGTAGGCCTCGACGATGCGCGCCACCAGCGGGTGGCGCACCACGTCGGCGGCGGTGAAGCGCGTCGTCGCGATGCCGCGCACGCGCGCGAGCACGCGCTCGGCGTCGACCAGCCCGCTGGCGGTGCCGCGCGGCAGGTCGATCTGGCTCACGTCGCCGGTGACCACCGCCTTGGCGCCGAAGCCGATGCGCGTCAGGAACATCTTCATCTGCTCGGGCGTGGTGTTCTGCGCCTCGTCGAGGATCACGAAGGCGTGGTTCAGCGTGCGCCCGCGCATGAAGGCCAGCGGCGCGATCTCCAGCGTGCCCTTCTCGAAGGCCTTGGTGACGCGGTCGAAGCCCATCAGGTCGTACAGCGCGTCGTACAGCGGGCGCAGGTAGGGGTCGACCTTCTGCGCCAGGTCGCCGGGCAGGAAGCCGAGGCGCTCGCCGGCCTCCACCGCCGGGCGCGTCAGGATGATGCGCTGCACCTGGCTGCGCTCCAGCGCGTCGACCGCGCAGGCCACCGCGAGGAAGGTCTTGCCGGTGCCGGCCGGGCCGATGCCGAAGGTGATGTCGTGGCCGAGGATGTTGCGCAGGTAGGCCACCTGGTTGGGCGTGCGGCCGGACAGGTCGCTGCGGCGCGTGTGCAGCACGATGTCGCCGTCGTCGCCGGGCGGCGCGGCATCGGCCGCGGTGGCGGCGCGCAGCGGCGGCGCCTTCAGGTCGGCCATCGCCTCGACGATGGCGAGCTGCACCTGCTCGGCCGGGATCGCGCGCCGCGCGCGGTCGTACAGCGACTGCAGCAGCGCCACCGCGCGCTCGGCCTGGCGCTTGCCGCCCTCGACGCGGAACGACTCGTTGCGCCGCGAGATCGTCACGTCGAGCGCCGCCTCGATGCTGCGCAGGTGCTCGTCGAGGCTGCCGCACAGGTGGGCCAGGCGCGCGTTGTCGGACGGGATGAAAGCGTGGCGGAGGATCACGGGCGGGGATGTCGGCAAGGGTCGGCAAACGGCCGGCAAAGGACCGGCAAAGCGGGCATTGTCGCGCCAAGCCGCCGCCGGGCGTGGCACGATCGTGCCATCCGGCCGCCGCCTGCGGCGGGCCTTCCTGCACAATCGCCGCCCATGCCGCGCGCCGCCTTCGTCCGCACCGTCTCGCGCCTGGCGCTGCCGGCGCTGCTCGCGCTGCTGGCCTGGATGGCCGCCGCCGCGCCGGCGCAGCCGGCCGGCGTGCAGGTGATCGCCGAGGCGCTGGCGGTGGCGAGCAACGACGAGCGCTTCCCCGAGGGCGACCCCTCCGCCGCCAGCGTGGCGCTGCCCGACGAGTGGGACGAGAACCATCCGCACCACGACGGCAGCGTCTGGTACCGCGTGCAGTTCGACCCGGTCGGCGCGCTCGACCGCAACGACCTGCTCGGCCTGTACGTGCAGCGCGCCTGCAGCGCGCTCGACGTGCACCTGAACGGCCGGCGCATCCACAGCGGCGGCCGCGCGGGCGAGCCGCTGGCGCGCGACTGCGCCTACCCGCAACTGATCGCCATCCCCGGCGGGCTGGTGCTGTCGCGCGGCAACGTGCTCGACCTGCAGGTGCGCGGCCACGCGCTGGGCAGCGTCGCCTCGCGCGACCGCGCCGGCGGCCTGGCGGCGCTGCACATCGGCGCCTACGACGACCTGAGCGGCCGCTTCGCCGACGCGGTGTTCTGGAACGTCTCGCTCGTCAAGATCGTCAACCTCGCGCTGGCCACGCTCGGCGCGGTGATGGTGCTGCTGGCCTGGGTGAACCGGCGCGACGCGCCGCTGGGCTACTACGGGCTGATGGCGCTCGGCCTGGCGCTGCTGTCGGCGCGGCACTGGTGGCGAGGCGTGCCTCTGGACAACGCCACCGTCGAGTTCCTCGTCTGCCTGTCGTTCACGCCGGTGCTCGGCCTGGGCGTGCAGTTCCTGCTCAGCTACGCCGGCGTGCGCTCGCGCATGATCGAGGCGGCGCTGCTCGCGCAGTGCGTGCTGCTGCCGACGAGCCTGCTGCTGGCCGGCCCGTCGCGGCTGTTCGCCGTCACCAGCGGCTGGTACGTGGTGCTGGCGCTGGAGACGCTCGGCGCGATGCTGCTGCACCTGCGCATCAGCTGGCGCGACCGGCGCCGCGACTTCTGGCCGATGGCCGCGGCGCTGGCCGCCACCGCGGCGGTGATGCTGCACGAGCTGGCGGTGCAGCGCGACTGGCTGCCGCTGCCCGACTCGCCGCGCATGCAGGTGCTGCTGCCGCTGATCCTGCTGGCGTTCGGCGCGCGGCTGCTGCTGCAGCGCGCCGCCGCGCCGGCCGCCGCGCCCGACCTGCGCTACCTGGTCGACGCGCGCGTGCGCGAGGTCAGCGCCGAGATCGAGCGCAACTTCGCCGAGCAGGCCGAGGCGCGCATCGAGCAGGTGACGCAGAAGGAGCGCAAGCGCATCGCCGCCGACCTGCACGACGACCTCGGCGCCAAGCTGCTGACCATCGTGCACACCAGCGAGAGCGAGCGCATCTCGACGCTGGCGCGCGACGCGCTCGAGGAGATGCGCCTGTCGGTGCGCGGCCTGACCGGCAAGCCGACACGGCTGACCGACGCGCTGGCCGACTGGCGCGCCGAGACGGTGATGCGGCTCGGCCAGGCCAACGTCGAGATCGACTGGCGCAGCCCGGCCGAGGACAGCGACCAGGTGCTGGCCGCGCGCGTCTACGTGCAGACCACGCGCATCCTGCGCGAGTCGGTCAACAACATCATCAAGCACAGCGGCGCCTCGCACGTGAAGGTGCGCTGCGCGATCCTCGACAACCAGTTCGGCATCAACATCCAGGACAACGGCAAGGGCATTCCGATGGAGCTCGACGGCAAGCTCGACCGCGGCCACGGCATGACCAGCATGAAGCAGCGCGCCAAGCAGATGCAGGGCCAGTGCCTGGTCGAGTCCGGACCCGGCTACGGCACCGTGATAAGGCTCACGCTGCCCCTGGGCCCCGAAACCCCGGCCTCGGGCATGCGCTGATAGGATGCTCGCCCTGGAGCCGATGCGCTCCGAGTGAGGGCTCACCATGAAGAACATCCTGCTGCTCGAGGATCTGCCCGAGATCCGCGCCTGGCTGAAGGTGCTGATCGGGCAGGTCTTCCCCGACGCCCAGGTCTCCGAGTCGGCGCGCGTGCACGACGCGCTGGGCCTGGTCGGCGCGCTGCGCTTCGACCTCGCGCTGGTCGACCTCGGCCTGCCCGACGGCTCGGGCGTGGACGTGGTGGCGGCGCTGCGCGAGCAGCAGCCCGAGTGCCAGTCGGTGGTGGTGACCATCCACGACGACGACGAGCACCTGTTCCCCGCACTGCAGGCCGGCGCCTTCGGCTACGTGCTCAAGGAGCAGGCGCGCGAGCTGATCGCCGAGCAGCTCAGCCGCATGAGCCAGGGCGAGCCGCCGCTGTCGCCGTCGATCGCGCGCCGCGTGATCGCCTACTTCGCGGCGCAGGCCAAGCCGCAGAAGGACATGATCCCGCACGTGCAGTTGACCGACCGCGAGAACGAGGTGCTGCTGCGCGTCGCCAAGGGCTTCACGCTGCCCGAGATCGGCGTGCAGCTCAACCTGTCGCGCCACACCATCGCCGACTACGTCAAGCAGATCTACCGCAAGCTCAACGTGAGCTCGCGCGCGGAAGCGGCGCTGGAAGCCCAGCGCCTCGGCCTGTTCGGCCGCGGCCGATGATCGGACGCCTGAGCGGGACGCTCGCGGAGAAGAACCCGCCGCAACTGCTGGTCGACGCGAACGGCGTCGGCTACGAGGTCGACGTGCCGATGAGCACGTTCTACAACCTGCCCGCGCTGGGCGAGCGTGTCGTGCTGCTGACGCACCTCGTCGTGCGCGAGGACGCGCAGTTGCTCTACGGCTTTCTCAGCCACGAGGAGCGCGCGGCGTTCCGGCAACTGGTGAAGATCTCCGGCGTCGGCCCGCGCACCGCGCTGGCCATCCTCTCGGGCCTGAGCGTCGCCGAGCTGGCCCAGGCGGTCGCGCGGCAGGAGACCGGGCGGCTCGTGAAGGTGCCCGGCATCGGCAAGAAGACCGCCGAGCGGCTGCTGCTCGAACTCAAGGGCAAGCTCGGCGACTCGATCGCCGCGCCGGCCGCGCCGCACGGCGACGCGCAGGCCGACATCCTGCAAGCGCTGCTGGCGCTGGGCTACAACGACCGAGAAGCCGCCGCCGCGCTGAAGGCGCTGCCGGCCGAGGTGGGCGTCAGCGAGGGCATCAAGCTGGCGCTGAAAGCGCTCGCGCGCTGACCGGGCGGCGGCTCAGTGCCCTTTGTGGCCGCTGCCGTGCGCCGCCGGCGCCCCGGCCGCCCGCACCGGCACCTGCAATTCCAGCGTCTCGCGCTTGCCGTCCCTGCCTTCGATGCTGAGCGTCAGCGGCACGGCTTCGCCGGCCTTCAGCGTCTGCTTCAGATCCATCAGCATCACGTGGTAGCCGCCGGGCTTCAGCTCGACGGCCCGGCCGGCGGGCAGCTCCAGCGCCGCGACGGCGCGCATCTTCATCACGTTGCCCTCCATCGCCATCTCGTGCACCTCGGCGACGCCGGCCAGCGGCGAGCGCACGCCAACCAGTTTGCCGCCCTGCGCGGAAGTGATCTGCATGAAGGCGCCGGTGGCGCGCTGCGGCTCGACGGTGCCGCGCACCCAGGCGTCCTTGACGGTGGTCTGGGCAAAAGCGGCGGCGCTGCCGGCCAGCAGCGCGAGAGCGGCGAGGCCGCGGAGGATGTTCCTGCTCATGGTTTGCTCCTGTGTCAAGGGGGATTCAGTGCGCATGGCCGGCATGCTCGCCGGGCAGCACCTCGAGCGCCGCGGCCGGCGCCTTCAGCTCGCGCGCCGACTGGCCCGGCGCGGGCACTTCGTTCCAGTCGACGCGGCCGCGCTCGCACACCTGGCTGACCTTCCAGTACAGCGTGCCGGGCTGCTCGGGCAGCGTCGCGACGATGACGAACTCGTCGTAGAAGCCCTCGGCCAACGTGCCGCCGGCAAAGCGCACCTGCGCCACGTCTTCGTCGACCGTGCGGCCGTGGCTCTGGTAGGGGGTGGCGAGCTTGCGGCGCTCGACCTCGATGCGCCAGCCGGGCTTGAGCATCGGCTTGGCGCCGCGCACGCCGTCGGGGATCGTCACGACGATCTCCCGGATCGGCAAGCCGTCGCAGCCGTGGCCGGCGCGCAGCACGGCCTTGTAGGTGCTGCCGGCCTCGGCGCGGCGGGTTTCGAGGGTGATGTGGGCTTGCGCGCCGAACGTGGCGAGCGCGGCGAGGGCCAGAGCCGCCGCGCGGACGAGAGGAATGTGATGCGGCATGGCCGCCTCCTTGCTGGAAACCTGGGGGCACCGGCGTCGCGCCGGCGACGAACGAGCAGGAATCAGCCGAGCAAGGGTGGCGCGCGCGCCCGCGCCGCGGCCCACGCGAACAGCGTGCGCGGCGCATGCAGGAAGAGCGCGGGGCGCTGCGTGGCGCCGTCCACCTGCACGGGCTGGTACTCGGCGCCGGGCAGCATGGGTGTGTCGCCGACCTGGCCGCACAGCGGGCAGTGGCCGAGGTGCGCGCCGTCGGCGCCGGCCTGGCCGGCACCGGCGGGCGAGGCCGTCATCGTGGCGCCGCCCATCGAGCAGATCTCCGCCCACGGGTCGCCGGCCTGCGACGCGGCGACCGCCTGCGACAGCGTCGGCGCGAGCGCGAGCCCGAGCATCGCGACGAGCGCGAGCCAGGTGGCGCGGCGGAACAGGCGGCGGACGAGGTGCACGGGGCGCATGCTACCAAGGCCGCGCCCATAATTGCGCATGAGCATCCAGACCGACGATTTCGCCCCGGCCCGGCGGGTGGTCAGCGCCGCGCCGGCCTCGCCCAACGAGGAGGCGATCGAGCGGGCGCTGCGCCCGAAAGGCCTGGCGGACTACGTCGGCCAGGCCAAGGTGCGCGAGCAACTGGAGATCTTCATCGGCGCGGCGCGCAAGCGCAGCGAAGCGCTGGACCACGTGCTGCTGTTCGGCCCGCCCGGGCTGGGCAAGACCACGCTGTCGCACATCATCGCCAACGAACTGGGCGTGAACCTGCGCCAGACCTCCGGCCCGGTGCTGGAGAAACCCAAGGACCTGGCCGCGATCCTGACCAACCTCGAGCGCAACGACGTGCTCTTCATCGACGAGATCCACCGGCTCAGCCCGGTCGTCGAGGAGATCCTCTACCCCGCGCTGGAGGACTACCAGATCGACATCATGATCGGCGAGGGCCCGGCGGCGCGCTCGATCAAGCTCGACCTGCAGCCCTTCACGCTGGTGGGCGCGACCACGCGCGCCGGCATGCTGACCAACCCGCTGCGCGACCGCTTCGGCATCGTCGCGCGGCTGGAGTTCTACTCGGCCGAGGAGCTGGCGCGCATCGTGCACCGCTCGGCCGGGCTGCTCGACGTCGCCGCCGACGACGAAGGCGCCTTCGAGATCGCGCGCCGCTCGCGTGGCACGCCGCGCATCGCCAACCGCCTGCTGCGCCGCGTGCGCGACTACGTCGACGTGAAGGGCGACGGCCGCATCGTCAAGGCGCAGGCCGAGCGCGCGCTCGCGATGCTCGACGTCGACCCGCTCGGCTTCGACCTGATGGACCGCAAGCTGCTCGAGGCGGTGATCCAGCGCTTCGACGGCGGGCCGGTCGGGCTGGACAACGTCGCCGCCGCGATCGGCGAGGAACGCGACACCATCGAGGACGTGATCGAGCCCTACCTGATCCAGCAGGGCTTCCTGCAGCGCACGCCGCGCGGCCGCGTGGCGACGGCGGCGGCGTGGCGGCACTTGGGGCTGGCGCCGCCGAAGGCGGGCGCCGGGGTGGATTTGTTCGGCGAGTAGGCGCTAGGCCTTCGGCGCCTCGCGCCGCTTGCGCCACGCGATCAGCTCGCCGACGAAGCCGCGCCGGAACGCCACCACGCAGACGACGAAGATCGCGCCGATGATCACCGTCACCCAGGAGCCGACGCGGTCGGCCAGGAAGTTCTGCAGCCCGATGATCGTGAAGGCGCCGATCACCGGCCCGGCGAAGGTGCTCATGCCGCCGAGCAGCGTCATCAGCACCACCTCGCCGGACAGCGACCAGTGCGCGTCCGACAGCGTCGCGAAGCCGAGCACGACGGTCTTCAGCGCGCCGGCCAGGCCGGCCAGCGCGGTGGACAGCACGAAGGCGAGCAGCTTGTACTTGTCGACGTCGTAGCCCAGCGAGACGGCGCGCGGCTCGTTCTCGCGGATCGCCTTGAGCACCTGGCCGTAGGGCGAGTGCACGATGCGAACGATGAACAGGAACACCGCGACGAACACCGCCAGCACGACGAAGTACAGCACCAGGTCGCTGCTGAGGTCGAGCAGGCCGAACAGCTTGCCGCGCGGCACGCCCTGCAGCCCGTCTTCGCCGCCGGTGAAGGGCGCCTGCAGCCAGACGAAGTACACCATCTGCGCCATCGCCAGCGTGATCATCGCGAAGTAGATGCCCTGGCGGCGTATCGCCAGCAGCCCGACCACCAGGCCGATCGCCGCGGCGAACAGCGTGCCGCCGAGCACGCCCAGCTCGGGCGACCAGCCGGCGCTCTTGATCAGCCAGCCGGTGCCGTAGGCCGCCGCGCCGAGGTAGGCGGCGTGGCCGAACGAGAGCAGCCCGGTGTAGCCGAGCAGCAGGTTGAAGGCGCAGGCGAAGATCGCGAAGCACAGCGCCTTCATCATGAAGATCGGGTACAGCCCGATGAACGGCGCGGCGAGCAGGATCGCCAGACCCACGCCCCAGGCGATGCGGCCGAGCTTGTCGGTGCCCATCAGCGTTCCTTCCCGAACAGCCCGGCGGGCCGGATGATCAGCACGATCGCCATGATCACGAACACCACGATGTTCGAGGCCTCGGGGTAGAACACCTTGGTCAGCCCCTCGATCAGCCCGAGCACCAGGCCGGTGAGGATGGAGCCGAGGATCGAGCCCATGCCGCCGATCACCACCACGGCGAAGACGACGATGATCAGGTTGCTGCCCATCAGCGGGGTGATCTGGATCACCGGCGCGGCCAGCACGCCGGCGATCGCCGCCAGGCCGGCGCCGAAGGCGTAGGTGAGCATCACCATCAGCGGCACGTTGACGCCGAAGGCCTGCACCAGCGCCGGGTTCTCGGTGCCGGCGCGCAGGTAGGAGCCGAGCCGCGTGCGCTCGATCAGGAACCAGGTGCCGAAGCAGACGATCAGCGAGGCCACCACCACCCAGCCGCGGTAGTTGGGCAGGATCATGAAGCCCAGGTTGGTGGCGCCTTGCAGCAGCTCGGGCACCGGGTACTGCTGGCCGGAGACGCCGAACTGGTCGCGGAAGACACCCTCGGCGATCAACGACAGGCCGAAGGTCAGCAGCAGGCCGTAGATCGGGTCGATCTTGTAGAGCTGCTTGAGCAGCGTGCGCTCGACCACCAGGCCGAGCGCACCCACGACCAGCGGCGAGACCACCAGCGCGAGCCAGTAGTTCATGCCGAACTTCTCGAGCCCCAGCCAGGCCACGTACGCGCCCATCATGTACAGCGCGCCGTGGGCGAAGTTGACGATGCCCAGCAGCCCGAAGATCACCGCCAGCCCGAGGCTCAGGATGGCGTAGAACGAGCCGTTGACCAGCCCGAGCAGGAGCTGCCCGAGGAAGGCCTGCAACGGGATGCCGAAGATCTCCATGGCGTGCGCGGGCGTCGTCGCTTCAGGCGCTTACTTCCACAGCGCGCACTTCGATTCGGCCTTGGTGGTCCAGGCCTCCTCGCCCTTGAAGGTCTGCACGACGTTGTAGTAGTCCCAGGGCTCGGTCGACTTGTCGGGCGACTTCACCTGCATCAGGTACATGTCGTGCACCATGCGGCCGTCGCCGCGGATGAAGCCGCCCTTGGCGAAGATGTCGTTGATCTTGGTCTTCTTCATCTGCGCCAGCACCTTGTCGGAGTCGTCGGTGCCGGTGGCCTTCACGGCGTTCAGGTACTGCAGCGCGGCCGAGTAGTCGCCGGCCTGCAGCGAGCTGGGCATGCGCTTGACCTTCTCGAAGAACTTGCGGCTCCAGGCGCGCGTCTCGGCGTCGCGGTTCCAGTACCAGCTGTCCGTCAGGTACATGCCCTGCGTGGTCTTCAGGCCCAGCGAGTGGATGTCGTTGATGAACACCAGCAGGCCGGCCAGCTTCATCGTCTTGGTGATGCCGAACTCGTTGGCGGCCTTGATCGTGTTGATGGTGTCGCCGCCGGCGTTGGCCAGGCCGAGGATCTCGGCCTTGCTGCCCTGCGCCTGCAGCAGGAACGACGAGAAGTCGGTGGCCGACAGCGGGTGCTTGACCGAGCCGATGATCTTGCCGCCGGCGGCTTCCACGACCTTCGTCGTGTCGGCCTGGAGCTGCGCGCCGAAGGCGTAGTCGGCGGTCAGGAAGTACCAGGTCTTGCCGCCCTGCTTGACCACCGCGTTGCCGGTGCCCTTGGCCAGCGCCGTGGTGTCGTAGGCCCAGTGCACGGTGTAGGGGCTGCACTGCTCGTTGGTCAGCGCCGAGCTGGCCGCGCCGACGCTGATGTAGAGCTTCTTCTTCTCGGCCGCCACCTTGGCCATCGCCAGGCCGGTGCTGGAGTTGGTGCCGCCGACCAGCATGTCGACGCCGGCCGTGTCGAACCACTCGCGCGCCTTGGCGGCGGCGACGTCGGCCTTGTTCTGGTGGTCGGCGAACACCAGTTCGATCTTCTTGCCTGCCACCGCGCCGCCCATGTCGGCCACGGCCATCCTGATGGCCTCGACGCCGCCGGGGCCGTCGATGTCGGAGTACAGGCCCGACATGTCGGTGATGATGCCGATCCGGACGACGTCGCCCGAAATCTGGGCGTGGGCGCCGGTGGCGGCCGCGAGGGCCAGTGCGCTGGCGGCGGCGATCTTCTTGAGCTGCATGGTCGGTTCTCCGTGGGTTGAGAGGCAGGGTCGTCGGGAGGCGGCGTCAGACGCCGAGGTACTCGTGCAGGCGCTCCATGCGCGCCGGCAGTTCGGACTGGGTGAATTCCTGGATCACCTGGCCGTGCTCCATCACCAGGAAGCGGTCGGCCAGCGGGGCGGCGAAGCGGAAGTTCTGCTCCACCATCACGATGGTGTAGCCCTGCTTGCGCAGCGCGACGACCATCTCGGCGAGCTTCTGCACGATCACCGGCGCCAGGCCCTCGGAGATCTCGTCGAGCAGCAGCAGCTTCGCGCCGGTGCGCAGGATGCGCGCCACGGCCAGCATCTGCTGCTCGCCGCCCGACAGCCGCGTGCCCTGGCTGCCGGCGCGCTCCTTCAGGTTCGGGAACATCGCGTGGATCTGCTCGACCGGCATGCCGCCGTCGGCGAGCCGGGGCGGCAGCAGCAGGTTCTCGTGCGCCGACAGGCTGGCGAAGATGCCACGCTCCTCCGGGCAGTAGCCGATGCCCAGCCGCGCGATGCGGTGCGTGGCCAGCGCGATGGCCTCGGTGCCGTGCACCTTCACCGAGCCCTTGCGCGCGCCGGTCAGGCCCATGATGGCGCGCAGCGTGCTCGTGCGGCCGGCGCCGTTGCGGCCCAGCAGCGTGACCACCTCGCCCTCGTCGACGTGGAAGTTCACGCCGTGCAGCACGTGCGATTCGCCGTACCAGGCGTGCAGATCCTTCACTTCCAGGAACCGGGAGGCCATGTCAGTGGGCTCCTTTCAGTTCCACGTCCGCGCTGCCCATGTAGGCCTCGATCACCGCCGGGTTCTTCGACACCTCGGCGTAGGGCCCCTCGGCCAGCGTGGCGCCGCGCGCCAGCACGGTGATGGTGTCGGCCAGGCTCGCCACCACGCTCATGTTGTGTTCGACCATCAGCACGGTGCGGTCGGCGGCGACCTTCTTGATCAGCTGCTTGATGCGGTCGACGTCTTCCAGGCCCATGCCCTGCGTCGGTTCGTCGAGCAGCATCAGCTTGGGCTCCATCGCCAGCGTGGTGGCGATCTCCAGCGCGCGCTTGCGGCCGTAGCTCAGCTCCACCGCGGTGAGTTTGGCGTACTTGTCGAGGTCGACCGCGGCGAGCAGCTCCATCGCGCGGCCGTTGAGCGCATCGAGCGAGCGCTCGGCGCGCCAGAAGTGGAACGAGGTGCCCAGCTTGCGCTGCAGCGCGACGCGCACGTTCTCCAGCACCGTCAGGTGCGGGAACACCGCCGAGATCTGGAACGAGCGGATCACGCCGCGCCGCGCGATCAGCGCCGAGCTTTCGCGCGTGATGTCGGTGCCGTCGTAGACGATGCGGCCGGTGGTCGGGATCAGGAACTTGGTCAGCAGGTTGAAGCAGGTGGTCTTGCCGGCGCCGTTCGGCCCGATCAGCGCGTGGATGCTGCCGCGCCGCACCTTCAGGTTGACCTGGTTGACCGCGACGAAGCCCTTGAACTCCTTCGTCAGGTCGTGCGTCTCGAGGATGTAGTCGACCCCGGCCATCTCAGCCCTCCATCGCGGCCGGCACGCGGCCGCCGAGCCGCTGCGTCAGCGTGCGCGCGGCGCGCAGCACGGCGTCGCGATGCGCGCCGTCGCCGCCGGCCAGCGTGGTCTTGTGGATGCAGACGCCGAGCCCGGCCACCGGCGTGCCGGAGGCGTCGAACACCGGCGCGCCGATGCAGTAGACGCCGTCGCGCACACCCTCGTCGTCGATGCTGTGGCCGCGCGCGCGCGTGCGCGCCAGCTCGGTGAGCAGCGCGCCGACGCTGCGCGCGCCGCGGCCGGTCATGGCCGCGAGCGGCGCGCCGGCGAAGCGCTCGCGCACCGCGGCCGGCGCCTGGAAGGCGAGCATCGCCTTGCCGGTGGCGGCCAGGTGCGCCGGCAGGCGCATGCCGACGTTGAAGGCCAGCCCGAGCGGGCGCTGGCCGTTGCGCGCCCCGATGTAGACGACGTCGCGGCCGTTGAGCACCGACAGGACCACCGTCTCGTCGGGCGCGCCCTCGGCCCACAGCGCGTTGAACTCCTGCGTGATGCCGGTGCTGGAGACGAAGGCGTCGGCCAGCGGCATCACGCCCGGGCCGATGCGGAAGGCGCCGTCGTCCTGGCGCTGCAGGTAGCCGTAGCGCAGCAGCGTGCTGCACAGCCCGTGCACGCTGCTCTTGGGCAGATCCAGCTCGCTGGCCAGCCGCGCCAGGCTCATCGGCTCGCGGCGCTGGGCCAGGCGGTCGAGCAGCGTCAGCGCGCGCGACAGCGCCGGCACCAGCACCGGCGAGGTGCCGGCAGCGCGGGAGGCGGAGGTGCCGGAGTGGGCGTGCATGGGATGGGTGGGAGAACGATGTAGTTCGACATGCTGAACATGCTTCAGCCTATCGAACACGCGAGTGTAGACACGCCACGTACCGTTTTTGCACAGCTCACGGGTTATTGCTCTGAGGGATTGCCCGCGGTGACGCGGCGCAGCGGCACGTCAGCGGATGCAGCCGCGCGCCTCGATGGGCCAGACCGCCTCGACGCGCCCGGCGGCGAGCCCGCCGCGCACCACGATGAAGCACTCGTGCAAGTTGACCGTGGGGTCGCAGTGGCCGGGCACCAGCCAAACCGTCTCGCCCAGCGCCGGCAGCACTTCGTCGCCGTGGCGGCGCAGGATGCCGTGCTCGTCGCCGCCGTTGACGAACTCCAGCTCGCGGCCCCACACGCGCGGCAGGCCGGAGTCGATGGCGTGCGACTTGTGGCCGGCGTCGACCACCACGTGCGAGCTGCCCGCGCTCATCACCTGGCTCTTGACGAACAACGCGTGCTCGAAGGCCGGCGCGTGCGGCGCGGCGTGGTTGTCGGCGTAGTCGCGGTCCATGAAGACGTAGCTGCCGGGCTGGATCTCGCCGTACAGGCCGCTGGCCGCCTCGTGCACGAAGGTGCCGGTGCCCGCGCCGGTGACCAGCGGGCAGGCGATGCCGGCCGAGGTGACGCCGGCCTGCGCGGCGCGCGCCAGCCCGACGGCATGGCGGATCGCGCTCTCGCGCTCGGCCGGCGTGCGCAGGTGCTGGGCGCGGCCGTGGTAGGCCTGCAGCCCGGCGAAGCGCAGGCCGTGCGACACCACCTGGTGCGCCAGCGCCACCGCCGCCGTCGGCGCGACGCCGCAGCGGCCATGGCCGACATCGACCTCGACGAGCACGTCGAGCGTGGTGCCGGCCGCCTTCAGCGCGGCGGCCAGGCGGTCCACGCCGAGCGCCGAATCGACCGCGAGGGCGAGCTTCGCGCGGCCGGCCAGCACGGCCAGCTCGGCCAGCTTGGCGGCATCGACGATCTGGTTGCTGACATAGATGTCGGCGATGCCGGCATCGGCCAGCGCCTGCGCCTCGGAGAGCTTCTGCACGCACACGCCCACCGCGCCGGCGGCGATCTGGCGCCGCGCGAGCGCGGCGCACTTGTGCGTCTTGGCGTGCGGCCGCAGGCGCAGGCCGTGTTCGCGCGCGTAGGCGGCCATGCGCTCGATGTTGCGCTCCAGCGCGTCGAGATCGACCACCAGCGCCGGCGTGGCGATGGCATCGACCGCATCGCCCACACGCGCCGCCGGTGTCACGACCGGCTCCTGGAGGACGAGCCCGCGCCCAGCGCGTCGCTGAACTCGTCGTGCACCGCGCCGTCGAGGTGGCCGGTGTCGGCCCAGCCGACCATCATCAGGCCCTGCGGCGTGTGCAGCAGCCGGTTGATGCTGGCGTTGCCGAGCTGCCAGGTGCGCGGCGCGCCCAGCGCGACGCGCGCGGCGGCGCGGTACAGGCAGTCGAGCACGCCGCCGTGCGCCACCAGCGCCAGCACCTCGCCGGGGTGGCGCCGCGCCAGCAGCGTCACGCACTCGACGCAGCGCGCGTAGAAGTCGGCCAGGCGCTCGCCACCCTCGGGGCCGAAGTCGGGGTCGCGCTTGCGCCAGCGTTCGCTCGCCTCGGGATGGTCGCGCTCGATCTCGGCCCAGGTCAGGCCCTCGAAGACGCCGAAGGCGCGCTCGCGCAGGCCGCGCTCGGGGCGCGGCGCGTGGCCGGTGGCCTCGGCCAGCGGCTGCGCGGTCTGCCAGGCGCGTTGCAGGTCGCTCGAATAGATCGCGCTGATGCCCTCGTCGGCCAGCGCGGCGGCCAGGCGCTGCGCCTGCCAGCGGCCCTTGGCGTTCAGCGGCACGTCGAGCTGGCCCTGGATGCGGGTGTCGACGTTCCAGGCCGTCTCGCCGTGGCGGATCGCGACGATGCGGGTGACGGCGGCGTGTTCGCTCATCCGATCAAGCGGGGGTTGAGCGTGTAGGTGCCGGAATAGGTGGCCTCGGCCAGCACGTGCGGGTAGATCGCCTGGCGCGCCTGCGCGCCGGTGAACACGCCTTCGAGCGGCGCGCGCGCCACGGACAGCGCGTAGAGCGTGAACACGTAGTGGTGCACCACCGAGTCGTTGAAGGGCGGGAACGGGCCGTCGTAGCCGAAGTACTGGCCCGCCATGTCCTTGTCGGCCGCGAACCAGCCGGTGTAGTCGTTCAGCCCGTGGCGCGCGCCGTGCAGCGTGGCCGGACCGCTCTTGCCGCGCGCCGTGAAGCCGCGGCTGAACTCGCCTTCGGCGATGGCGCGCAGCGAGGCCGGCAGGTCGACCAGCACCCAGTGGAAGAAGTCGACGCGCGGCAGGTCTTCGGGCACCTCGCGGTCGGCTTGGTTGACGTCGTCGCCGCGGCTGGGCACGTCGAAGTCGTGGCAGATCAGCGCGAAGGACTGCGTGCTCGCCGGGATCTCGCTCCAGGCGAGCTGCGGGTTGAGGTTGTCGGAAAACGCCACGCCGCCGCCGCTGCGCCGCCCGGCGGCGCAGCGCTCCGGAATGCGGTCGCCGTGGATCCAGCTCTCGCTCGTCAGCTTCATCGCCGCACCCCTCCTGCTCGAATGCTCACACGCCCCAGACGATCTCGTGATTTTCCGCCTGCGCGCGCCTGAGCATCTCCACCATCGGCCAGGCGCGCTGGCGCAGCGAGACGCCGTCGCGCGGGGCGGGCGTGCGGCCTTCGGCCTGCGCCTCCTTCTCGGCCTGCGCGCGCGCCGCCTCGTCCTCGGCGACGGCGCGCTCCAGCGCGGCGATCGCCGCGGCCATCGCGGCCGGCTCGATGATGCCCTGGGGCGCGGGCTCCTTGCCGATGATGCGCAGCACCTGGTCGCCCGTCGGGCCCATCATGATCAGGTCGCCGGCGGCCTTGGACTTGAACTTGTAGAGCATGCCTGGGAAGCGGCCGGGTACATGTAGCCGCGGTTGAACGGATAGACCGATTGTGCCCCCCGCAGCGCGCCGCCGGCCGGGTCGCCGTCGGGCCGCGCGGCGAGCATCTGGTGCAGCGAGATCCAGCCGCGCTCGAAGCTCATCGCGCTGCCCGCCAGGTAGAGGCGGAAGGCGCGCAGCACGCGCTCGCCGGCGATGCGGCGCGCGGCGTCGAGCCGGGCCTCCAGGCCGTCGCTCCAGGCCCACAGCGTGCGCGCGTAGTGCGGCCGCAGGTTCTCGACGTCGAGCGCCTCCAGCCCGGCGTCGGCCAGGGTCTCCAGCACCTTGGAGGCGTGCAGTAGCTCGCCGCCGGGGAAGATGTAGCGCTCGATGAAGTCGCCGATGCCGGCGCCGAGCTGGTGGTGGCGCGTGCCGCCGGCGGTGATGCCGTGGTTCAGCAGCAGCCCGCCCGGACGCAGCAGGCGCTGCACCTTGGCGAAATAGGCCGGAAGCTGCGCCAGCCCGACGTGCTCGAACATGCCCACCGAGGCGATCTTGTCGAAGGGCTCGCGCTCGTCGAGCTCGCGGTAGTCGAGCAGGTGCATGCCGACGCGCCCGCCCAGCCCGCGCTCGTCGATCAGCCGCTGGACGTGCGCATGCTGGTGGCGCGACAGCGTGATGCCCTGCGCGCGCACGCCGTAGTGCTCGGCCGCCCACAGCAGCAGGCCGCCCCAGCCGGCGCCGATGTCGAGGAAGCGCTCGCCCTCGCGCAGCATCAGCTTGCGGCAGATGTGGTCGAGCTTGGCCTCCTGCGCCTGCGCCAAGGACATCGCGCGCTCGCGGTAGTAGGCGCACGAGTAGACACGGCGCGGGTCGAGCCACAGCGCGTAGAAGTCGTCCGAGACGTCGTAGTGGAACTGCACCTGGCGCGCGTCGGCCGCCGGGTCGTGGTTCTGGCGCGAGCGCACCTGGCGCCACAGCGAGCGCCACCAGCCCGACAGCGAGCCCGGCTCGGCCGCCGCGCGCGGCTCGCCGGCGAGCTGCCCGGCGACGGCGATCAGGTCGCGCAGCGTGCCGTCGAAATCGAGGCGCCCCTCGACGTAGTCCTCGCCGACGCGGCCGATGTTGCCGGTGGCCAGGTGGGCCAGCGTGCCCATGCCTTGCAGCCGCAGCGTCACCGCGGCGCCTTCCGGGCCGAGGCGCTGGCCGCCGGGCAGGCACACCGCCAGCGGCAGCGACAAGCCGGCGAGCCGGCGTTCCAGGACAGCATCGAGCGCACCCATGCGGACAACCTCCTTGCAAGGAGGACTTTAGCGAGCGCGGCGGACCGTGGGGGTGCCCGCGGCTCAATTCCCGGTCGGCGGGTCGGCGTCGCGGTCCGGGGCCGGCTCGAAGAAGTAGGCCACGCGCCGGCGCGGCGCCAGGTAGGCCTGCGCGGCGGGCGGCAGTTGCTTGGCGTGCAGGCTGCGGCGGATGCCGATGGTGCCGGCCTGCTCCAGGTCGAGCAGCAGCGCCTCGTCGCTGGGGACGCGCGGGTCGTGCACCATCACGCGCGGCTTGAGCGGCCGGCTCGAGTTGACCGAGACCACCAGCGCGTAGCGGTCGTCGGTGAGCTGCACCGCCGAGCCCGGCGGGTAGACACCCATCATCTTGATGAAGGCGCCCAGGATCGCCGTGTCGAATTGGGTCTGGCTCTGCGCGAACAGCGCCGACAGCGCCTCGTGCGGCGTCAGCGCGCGCGCCGCGAGCTGCGGATTGCACAGGTTGTCGTAGCGGTTCACCAGCGCGACGATGCGCGCCGGCAGCGACATGCGGTCGGTGTTCAGCTTGAGCGGGAAGCCGCTGGCGTCGGCATGTTCGTGGTGCTGCGCGATCACCAGCGTGGCCGCCGCGCTCAGGCCCATGCGGCGCGCCTGCGCGATGCCCAGCGCGACGTGCTGCTCGTACAGGCGCTGCTCGGCGGCGCTGAAGTCGTCCTCGCGGTTGCGCACGCGGTCGGGCAGGTCCAGCTTGCCGATGTCGTGCATCAGCGCGCCGGTGCCGAGGTCGATCATGTCGGCTTCGTCGAAGCCGAAGCTGCGGCCCATCAGCATCGCGATCAGCGTGACGTTCAGCGCGTGCGCGGCGGCCTTGCTGCCGGCGGCCTCGGACAGCAGCCGGATGCACAGCTCGCCGGCGCCGAGCATCTTCCCGGACAGCCCGCGCGCCAGCGCCGCGGCCTGCGCGCCGGCCTCGGCGGGCTGGCTGCCGCTGAGGTCGAAGGCGCGTTTCAACTCGTGCGTGGCCTCGGCGAACTGGCGCTCGCACTGGACCAGCCCGGCGCGCTGCGCGTGCAGGCGTTCGCGGTGCTCGCGGCGCGCGCGCGCCGTGGGGCTCTCGGCGCCGTCGGCGGGCGTCACGCCGGCATCGCCGGCCGCGCGGCCGGCGTCGAGCTCGCTGTGCGCGCTGCTCCAGCGCACGCGCTCCAGGCCCAGCGCGCGTATCGTGGCGATCTGCTCTTCCGAGCTGATGCGAAAGCTGTTGAGCGGGAAGGGGTGCGACAGCCAGCTCAGGTCGAGCTGCACGAACATGCCTACGCGCAAGGACGAGACGGCGATGGTTTCGAGGGCAGCGGCGGCGGGCATGGCGGTGAGGTTCGGCCCCGAGGCGGGAACTGCCGCCTGTTTCGGCCTGCGCGGGCGCGCGCTTGAGCCCGCCGCCCCGGCGATCGAGCAATAGGGCCGCTTTCGGGCCGTATTTCATAATCGAAGCGAGGTTCCACCCGCGAACGGAGCACCCGTGATCCATGCCTTCATCTGCGACGCGCAGCGCACGCCCTTCGGCCGCTACGGCGGCGCCCTGTCCTCGCTGCGCGCCGACGACCTGGCCGCGCTGCCGATCAAGGCGCTGATGGCGCGCCAGCCTCGGCTCGACTGGCAGGCCGTGAGCGACGTGATCTACGGCTGCGCCAACCAGGCCGGCGAGGACAACCGCAACGTGGCGCGCATGGCCGCGCTGCTGGCCGGGCTGCCGATCGAGGTGCCCGGCGCGACGCTGAACCGCCTGTGCGGCTCGGGCATGGACGCGGTGGGCAGCGCGGCGCGCGCCATCCGCGCCGGCGAGGCCGAGCTGATGATCGCCGGCGGCGTCGAGAGCATGAGCCGCGCGCCCTTCGTGATGCCCAAGGCCGAGAGCGCCTTCAGCCGCGCCAACACGGTCTACGACACCACCATCGGCTGGCGTTTCGTCAACAAGCTGATGAAGGAGATGCACGGCGTCGACTCGATGCCGGAGACGGCCGAGAACGTCGCGAGCGATTTCAGGATCGAGCGCGAGGCGCAGGACCGCATGGCGCTGGCCAGCCAGCTCAAGGCGGTGGCGGCGCAGAAGGCGGGCTTCTTCGACGCCGAGATCGTGCCGGTGACGATCGCGCAGAAGAAAGGCGATCCGGTCGTCGTCGCCAAGGACGAACATCCGCGCGAAACCAGCCTGGAGGCGCTGGCGAAGCTCAAGGGCGTGGTGCGCCCGGACGGCACGGTGACGGCCGGCAACGCCTCGGGCGTCAACGACGGCGCCTGCGCGCTGCTGCTGGCCGGCGAGGCGGCGGCGGCACGGCACGGGCTCACGCCGAGGGCGCGCGTGGTCGGCATGGCCACCGCCGGCGTGCCGCCGCGCATCATGGGCATGGGCCCGGCGCCGGCGACGCGCAAGGTGCTGCAGCTCACCGGCCTGACGCTCGAACAAATGGACGTCATCGAGCTGAACGAAGCCTTCGCCGCGCAAGGCCTGGCGGTGCTGCGCGATCTCGGCCTGCAAGACGACGACCCGCGCGTCAACCCGAACGGCGGCGCGATCGCGCTCGGCCACCCGCTGGGCGCCAGCGGCGCGCGGCTGGTCACCACCGCGGTCAACCAGCTCCACCGCACCCAGGGCCGCTACGCGCTGTGCACCATGTGCATCGGCGTGGGCCAGGGCATCGCGCTGGTCGTCGAGCGCGTCTGAGCGGCGCTCAGTGGCTCGCCACCGCGAGCCACTTGTCCAGCGTGTCGGGATCGGCCAGCAGCGCCTCGCTGTCGCCCGCGTGCACCACCGCGCCGCGATCGAGCACCACGGCGCGCTGCGTGATCGGCAGGATCATCTTCGGGTTCTGCTCGACGATGATGGCCGACATGCCCTCGTCGCGCACCACGCGCCCGATAGAGCGCAGCAGCTCCTCGACGATGATGGGCGCCAGGCCTTCGAGCGGTTCGTCGAGCAGCAGCAGCTTGGGGTTGAGCACCAGCGCGCGCGCCACCGCGAGCATCTGCTGCTCGCCGCCGGAGAGCTGGTTGCCGAGGTTGGCGCGGCGCTCTGCCAGGCGCGGGAACATCTCGTAGGCGCGCGCCACCGTCCACGGCCCCGGCCGCGCCACGGCGGCGAGGTTCTCCTCGACGGTCAGCGACTTGAAGATGTTGCGCTCCTGCGGCACCCAGCCGATGCCGGCGATGGCGCGCTTGTACGAGGGCAGCGTGCTCAGGTCCTGGCCGTCGAGCACGATGCGCCCGGCGTGCCGCCGCGTCGCGCCGACCAGCGTGTTCAGCAGCGTGGTCTTGCCGGTGCCGTTGCGGCCGAGCAGCGCGAGCGATGCACCCTTCTCCAGCACCAGGTCGATGCCCTGCACCACCACGGCCTCGCCGTAGCCGGACTTCAGGCCCTCGACGCGCAGCAGCTCGTCAGCCATGCGGCGTGCCCTCCCCGAGGTAGACCGACTTGACGCGCGGGTCGGTCGAGATGCTCTGCACGTCGCCCTCGGCGAACAGCGCGCCGTTGACCAGCACCGACACCGTGCGCGCGAAGTTGAAGACCAGGTCCATGTCGTGCTCGATCAGCAGCACCGTCACCTCGGCGGGCAGCGCGTTGACGATGTCGAAGATCTCCTGGCGCTCGCCCTCGGGCACGCCGGCCACCGGTTCGTCGAGCAGCAGCACGCGCGGCTGGCAGGCCAGCGCCGTGGCGATCTCGAGCTGGCGGCGCTTGCCGTAGGCCAGCAGCGCGACCTTCTGGTCCTGCACGTCGTCGAGGTGGAACTGGCGCAGCAGCTCGTCGCAGCGCTGCGCGACGCGCTCGTCGCGGCCCAGCGCCTGCCAGATGCGCCCGCCGATGCCGAGCTGGTTGGACACCGTCAGCGCCAGCGATTCCAGCGGCGTCAGCTCGTTGAAGAGCTGATTGATCTGGAAGGTGCGCACGATGCCGCGGCGCACGCGCTGGTGCGAGGGCAGCCTCGTGATGTCCTGCCCTTCGAGGATCACGCTGCCCGAGGTCGGCTCCAGCACGCCGGTCAGCAGGTTGATCAGCGTGGTCTTGCCGGCGCCGTTCGGCCCGATCAGCGCCTGGCGCGCGCCGCGCTCGACCTTCAGCGACACGTCGTTGGTGGCGGCGAAGGCGCCGAAGCGCTTGACCAGGTTGCGGGTTTCGAGGACGACGCTCATGGCTTCTTCTTCCACCACAGCCAGGGCTTGAAGAAGCGATCACGCCCGACCATCACCAGCACGACCAGGAACAGGCCCAGCCAGAAGGTCCAGTACTGCGGCGTCCAGGCCGACAGCACGTCGTGCAGCAGCTTGAAGCCGATCGCGCCGAGCACGCCGCCCCACAGCCAGCCGGCGCCGCCGATCACCACCATCAGCATGGTGTCGGCGCTGCGGTGGAAGTCCAGCCCGTCGAGCGAGGCGAAGCCGGTGGTCTGCGCCAGCACCGCGCCGGCCGCGCCGGCCATCGCCGCCGAGATGGTGTAGATCACGCCCAGGCGCGCGTCGACGTTCAGGCCGACGGCGGCGGCGCGCAGGCGGTTGTCGCGTATCGCCTGCAGCGACCAGCCGAACGGCGAGTTGACGATGCGCCGCGCGATCAGCAAGCCGACGATCAGCACCACCAGCGCGTAGGCGAAGGCGACGCGGCCGTACAGGTCGAACTCGAACTGCCCGAGCAGCGGCGCGATCACCACGCCCTGCAGGCCGTCGGCGCCACCGGTGAATTCCAGCTTGTTGGCCAGTTCGTAGAGCAGCGCGGCGACGCCCAGCGTGATCATCAGCCGCGCCATGTCGGAGCCGCGCATCACCAGCACGCTGCTGGCCGCGCCGAGCAGCGTGGTCACGCCGATCGCGAACACCAGCCCGACCAGCGGATCGGGCATCACGTGCTTGGCGAACAGCGCCGCCGCGTAGGCGCCGGTGCCGAAGAAGGCCGCGTGCCCGAGCGAGACGATGCCGGCGTAGCCGAGGATCAGGTCGAGCGAAAGCGCGAACAGCGCGAAGATCGCGATCTCGTTGGCCAGCAGCGAATGCCGCTCGCCGGCGACGAACCAGCTCAGCGGCAGGGCCACCAGGAAGGCGATCTCCCAGGCCTTCCAGCGGCGCCCCGCCGCGAGCGACTGCGCTGCCTTGCTCATTTGGTCGCCGCCCTTCCGAACAGGCCCTGCGGGCGCCAGAACAGGATCACCACCATCAGCGTGTAGACGACGAAGGCGCCCAGCTTGGGCACGTAGTACTTGCCGAACACGTCGGCGATGCCCAGCAGCAGCGCCGCCAGCAGCGGGCCGGTGATGGTGGTGGTGCCGCCGACCGAGACCACGATCAGGAAATAGATCATGAACTTGAGCGGGAAGCTCGGGTCCAGACCCAGCACCTCGGCGCCGAGCGCGCCGCCCAGGCCGGCCAGGCCCGAGCCGACCGCGAAGGTGACGCTGAACACCTGGTTGACGTTGATGCCCAGGCCCGCGGCCACGCGCGGATCGTCCACCGAGGCGCGCAGCCGGCTGCCGAAGCGCGTGCGCGCCAGGATCAGTTGCAGCACCGCGGTCAGCACCAGGCAGACGACCACGATGAAGAGGCGATAGCGCCCGATGCCCACGCCGGCGATCTCGAAGCGGCCCAGCAGGAACTCGGGCAGCTTGATGATCTGCTGCTGCGAGCCGACCAGGTAGTCGACCGCCGCCACCGACATGAACACGATGCCGATCGAGAACAGCACGTGGTCGAGGTGCGGGCGGTGGTACATCGGCCGGTACAGCAGCCGCTCGGCCACCGCGCCGACCAGCGCCGGCAGCAGGAAGGCCAGCGGCAGCGTGACGAGGAAAGGAACCCCGGCGCGCTCCATCAGCAGCACGGTGACGTAGCCGCCGGCCATCGCGAAGGCGCCGTGCGCGAGGTTGATGAAGTTCATCAACCCGAGCGTCACGGCCAGCCCGACCGCGAGCACGAACAGCAGCATGCCGTAGGCGATGCCGTCGAAGAGAAGCGTCAACATGAACGGTGCGCAGTGGAGTCAAGCGACCGCCGCGGAACCGGCTTTGCCGGGCCGCTGGCGGCGCCCCCTGGGGGGAGCGCCGTGAGGCGCTCCGGGGGGGTCATTTCGACTTTCCGGGGTCTTTCATGGCCTTGATGGCGTCGAACTCGACGTTCTGGAGTTCGCCGCCGACGCGCTCGACCTTGCGGATGTACATGTCGTGCACGATGTCTCGCGTCTGGCCGTCGATCAGCACCTGGCCGCGCGGGCTCTCGAACACCTGGCCCTTCATCGCGTTGAGCAGCGGCTCGCCGCCGGCGCCCTTGGTGGCCTTCAGGGCCTCGACGATGATGCGCGCGCCATCGTAGCCGCCCACCGCCATGAAGTTCGGGCGCAGGCCGTTGTTGGCCTTCTTGAAGGCCTCGACGAACTTCTGGTTCACCGCCGACTTGTGCGCCGCCGCGTAGTGGTGCGCGGTGACCACGCCCAGCGCCACGTCGCCCATGTCGTTGAGCTGGTCGTCATCGGTGATGTCGCCGGTGCCGATCAGGCGGATGCCCGACTTGTCCAGCCCGCGCTCGGCGAACTGCTTCATGAAGGCCGCGCCCTGGCCCGAGGGCAGGAACACGAACAGCGCGTCGGGCTTGGCGTCGCGCACCTTCTGCAGCACCGGCGCGAAGTCGGGGCTGCGCAGCGGCGTGCGCAGCTTGTCCATCACCGTGCCGCTGTTCAGCACGATGCGGTCGGCGAAGTACTTCTCGGCGTCGATGCCGGGCGCGTAGTCGCTGACCAGCGTGACCACCTTCTTGATGCCGTTCTTGTTGGCCCACTCGGCCAGCGCCACCGAGGCCTGCGGCAGCGTGAAGCTGCTGCGCACCGCGTAGGGCGAGGCCTCGGTGATCGCCGAGGTGGCGGCGGCCATCACGACCATCGGCGTCTTCGACTGCGTGGCGATCGGCGCGGTGGCCATCGCCGCCGGCGTGATGCCGAAGCCGGCCAGCGCGACCACCTTCTCCTGCACCACCAGTTCCTGCGCGAGGCGGCGCGTGGTGTCGGGCACGGTGGCGTCGTCCTTGACGACCACCTCGACCTTGCGGCCGTTGATCACCGGGTTGTTCTGCGTCATGTAGAGCCGCACGCCCGCCTCGACCTGGCGCCCGGTGCTGGCCTGCTGGCCGGTCATCGGCAGGATCAGGCCGATCTTGATCGGGTCGGCGGCCAGGGCCGGCGAGCCCGACAGGCCCAGGCCCGAGATCAGGGTCACGGCGGCGAGGCCGCGCAGGGCGGTGCGCTTTTGCATGAGAGTCGTCTCCAGGGAGGGGGCCCGATTGTCGCGCCGGTCCGCGACCGGCCCATCGTGGGCTTCACCTTCAGGGAGAACCCTGAGCCGGCGGCGCGTCGTGCGTTGGGCCGGGATCGTGCGGGCGCAGCGGGCGGCGGACAACGGGCGGCGCCCACTAGCAGCTATCGCAAACCGGCATGGCGAGGCGCCCGCGGCGCCTCCGGCATGCCTATCATCGTGCGACGACCCCAGCATTCCGGAGACATTCGCATGACCGCACGCACCACCCCGCCGTTCCGCGCCGACCACGTCGGCAGCTTCCTGCGCCCGGGCTACCTGCTCGAAGCGCGCGAACAGTTCTTCGCCCGCAAGACGATAAGCGCCGAGCAGCTCCGCGCGGTGGAGGACAAGGCGATCACCGAGATCGTGAAGTTCCAGCAGGACGTCGGCCTGCAGTCCATCACCGACGGCGAGTTCCGCCGCACCTACTTCCACATCGACTTCCTCGAGCAGCTCGGCGGCGTGAAGACCGACATCCCGGTCACGATCCGCAAGCCCGACGGCAGCGAGGAGCTGGCGCCGCCGGTGATCCGCGTGACCGACAAGGTCAGGCACGTCAAGGACATCCAGAAGGCCGATTTCGAGTACCTGAAGAGCCAGGTGGCCGCCGGCCTGACGCCGAAGGTGACGATCCCCAGCCCGACGATGCTGCACTTCCGCGGCGGGCGCGCCGGCATCAGCCGCGAGGCCTACCCCGAGCTGGAGCCGGCCTTCTACGACGACGTGGCCAAGGCCTACGGCGAGGAGCTGCAATCGCTCTACGACGCCGGCTGCCGCTACGTGCAGATGGACGACACCAACCTCGCCTACCTGTGCGACGAGAAGATGCGCGAGGCGGCGCGCCAGCGCGGCGACGACCCCAACGAGCTGCCGCACCGCTACGCGAAGTTCATCAACAAGGTGGTGGCGCTGAAGCCGGCCGGCATGACGCTGGCGATGCACCTGTGCCGCGGCAACTTCAAGAGCACGCACGCGGCGGCCGGCAACTACGAGCCGGTGGCCGAGGCGCTGCTGGCGGAGATGAACCTCGACGCCTTCTTCCTCGAGTACGACGACGAGCGCTCGGGCGACTTCCGCCCGCTGCGCTTCCTGCCCAAGGGCAAGATCGTCGTGCTCGGCCTCGTGACCACCAAGTTCGGCCAACTGGAAAGCAAGGACGGCCTGAAGCGCCGCATCGAGGAAGCCGCGAAGTACGCGCCGCTCGACCAGCTCTGCCTGTCGCCGCAGTGCGGCTTCTCCAGCACCGTGCACGGCAACAACATCGCGGTGGAAGACCAGCGGCGCAAGCTGGCGCTGGTGGTGGAGACGGCGCGCGAAGTCTGGGGCTGACGGACTTCCGCCGTTCGCCCCGAGCCTGTCGAAGGGCTCAGCCCGAACGGGGTCTGCCCGCGCGCAACCCGACCTTGCCGAGCAGCTCGATCAGCAGCGCGCGCTCGGCCGGCGAGAGCACGGCCAGCGTCTTCTCCTCCATCGTCGCGGCGATCTTCTGCGCGCGCGCGGCCAGCGCGCTGCCGGCCGGCGTCAGGTGGATGATCATCGCGCGGCGGTCCTGCGTGCTGCGCACGCGCTCGACCCAGCCGCGCTCGACCAGGCGGTCCAGCGTGATCGCCATGTTGGGCGCCGAGATGTCGAGCGCCTCGCCGAGCTGCTTCTGGTTGACCTCGGGGTTGCTGGCCACCAGCACCAGCAGCGAGTAGTCCAGCACCTTCAGGCCGAGCGGCCCCAGCGCGCGCTCGAAATCCCGGCGCAGCACGATGGCGGCGCGGCTGGCGACGTAGCCGACCAGGTTGGTCAGCTTCGAATGGTCGAGCCCGGGCGCGCTCATGCCAGCGACAGCAGCGCCACCTGCGCAAACGGCCGCCAGCCGGCGCGCGCCTGCGCGAGCGCGTGCTCGAACTCCGGCGCGAGGTGGGCGAAGCAGTGCGCCGCGCTCTCGCGCTTGGCGGCGTGGAAGGCGTCGCCGGCGTGCTCGGGCCGCGCCGAGACGGCGTCGGCGCGCGCCCAGGCCTGCGCCACCAGCGCCAGCGCGGTGGCGCGCAGCAGGTCGTCGGCGACGCGGTAGGGCAGCTCGGCGTCCTCGCGCGAGGCGGCCACCACGTCGGCCGCCAGCGCGCCCAGGCGGCGCAGTTGCGCCGCCGCCGCCGCGCCGTGCGCGCCGCCGGCCGGCAGCGCGGCGGCCAGCGCCTCCAGCCAGGCCGCGAACCTCCGGCCGCCGTCGGCCACCAGCTTGCGCAGCACCAGGTCGATCGCCTGGATCTGGTTGCTGCCCTCGTAGATCATCGCGATGCGCGCGTCGCGCACGCACTGCTCGACGCCCCAGTCGTGCACGTAGCCGTGGCCGCCGAACACCTGCAGGGCGTCGCTGGCGAGCGCGAAGCCGTTGTCGGTGAGGAAGGCCTTGAGCACCGGCGTCAGCAGCGCCGCCTGCTCCTGCGCGCGCTCGCGCTCGGCGGCGTCGGCGGCGTGCGCGGCCAGGTCGATCAGGTGCGCGGCCTCGTAGGCGACCAGCCGCGCGCCCTCCACCAGCACGCGCTGGCGCAGCAGCGTGCGGCGCATCGCGGGGTGCAGCACGATCGGGTCGGCGCTGCCCTTGGCATCGCCGCGCACCGGCGCGCGCGATTGCAGCCGTTCGTGCGCATACACCACCGCGTTGCGGTGCGCGTTCTGCGCGTGCGCCAGGCCTTGCAGCGCCACGTGCAGCCGCGCCGCGTTCATCATCGCGAACATCGCCTGCAGGCCGCGGTGTGCCTCGCCGACCAGCCAGCCGGTGGCGCCGTCGAAATTCATCACGCAGGTGGCGCTGCCCTTGATGCCCATCTTCTTCTCGATGCCGTCGCAGCGCAGCGCGTTGCGCGCGCCGTCGGGCAGGAACTTGGGCGCGAGGAACAGCGACAGGCCCCGGGTGCCGGCGGGCGCGTCGGGCAGCCGCGCGAGCACGAGGTGCACGATGTTGTCCGTCAGGTCGTGTTCGCCGCCGGAGATGAAGATCTTGGTGCCCTTCAGGTGGTACGAGCCGTCGGCCGCGGGCATCGCGCGCGTGGCCAGCAGCCCGAGGTCGGAGCCGGCCTGCGCCTCGGTCAGGCACATGGTCGAGAGCCATTCGCCGCTGACCACCTTGCCGAGATAGCGCTGCTTCAGCTCATCCGAGGCATGCAGGTGCAGGCATTCGTAGGCACCGTGCAGCAGCCCCGGGTACATGGTCCAGGCGTGGTTGGCCGCGGCGAGCATCTCGTAGAGCGCGGCGTTGAGCACCTGCGGCAGCCCCTGCCCGCCGACGGCCGGATCGCAGGCCAGCGCCGGCCAGCCGGCTTCGACGAAGGCGCGGTAGGCCTGCTTGAAACCACGCGGCGTGCGCACCTCGCCATCGGCGAAGCTGCAGCCTTCCAGATCGCCCGGCGCGTTGGTCGGCGCCAGCACCTCGGTGGCGAAGCGTGCGGCCTCGTCCAGCACCCGGCGCGCGGTGGGCGCGTCCAGTTCGGCGAAGGCGGGCAGCGCCGCCCACTGCGCCGGCAGGCCCAGCACGTCCTCGATCACATAGCGCATGTCGCGCAGCGGCGCGTCGTAGTGCCACATCGCGGCGGCGGCTCAGGCGGAGGTCTTCTGGCGCGCGGCACCGAGGTAGGTGTCGATCACGCGCGAGTCGCGGGCCAGCGCCTCGGCCGGGCCCTCGAGCGCGATCTCGCCCATCTCCAGCACGTAGCCGTGGTCGGCCACCTCCAGCGCGGCGCGCGCGTTCTGCTCGACCAGCAGGATGGTCACGCCGGTGGCGCGCAGCTTCTCGATGGTGCGGAAGATCTCCTTGACCACCAGCGGCGCGAGGCCGAGGCTGGGCTCGTCGAGCATCAGCAGCTCGGGCCGGCTCATCAGCGCGCGGCCGACCGCGAGCATCTGGCGCTCGCCGCCCGACAGCGTGCCGGCGAGCTGCGCGCGGCGCTCCTTCAGGCGCGGGAACAGCGTGTAGACCTGCTCCAGCATCTGCGCCGCGCCCTTGTTGCCGAGCAGCACCTGCCGGTAGCCGCCGAGCAGCAGGTTGTCTTCCACCGGCATGGTGCCGAACAGCGCGCGCGTCTCAGGCACCAGCGCGATGCCCTGCATCACGCGCTCTTCCAGCGCCTTGGTGCCGATCGGCTGGCCGCGGTAGGCGATGCCGCCGCGCGAGGGCAGCACGCCCATCAGCGCGTTGAGCAGCGTCGACTTGCCGGCGCCGTTCGGGCCGATCACGGTGACCACGCTGCCCTTCCTGGCTTGCAGGTTCAGCCCGTGCAGCACCTCGGCGCGGCCGTAGCCGGCGTGCAGGTCTTTCACATCGAGGATCAGTTCGCTCATGGCGCCTCCCGCCGGGCCGTCCCAAGGCAGGCGAGCGCCCCCTCGGGGGGCCGCGAACGAAGTGAGCTTGGGGGTTTCATTCAATGCTCCGTGCCGAGGTAGGCCGCGCGCACCGCGGGGCTCGCCTGCACCTCCTCCGGCGTGCCCTCGATCAGCTTGGTGCCGAACTCCATCACCACCACGCGGTCGACCAGGCCCATCACGAGGTCCATGTCGTGCTCGACCAGCAGGATCGCCATGCCCTCGTCGCGCAACTGGCGCAGCACGGCGGCCAGCGCCTGCTTCTCCTTCAGGCGCAGGCCGGCGGCGGGTTCGTCGAGCAGCAGCAGCATCGGGTCGGCGCACAGCGCGCGCGCGATCTCCATCAGCCGCTGCGGGCCCAGCGCCAGGTTGCCGGCCAGCTCGTGCATGCGCTCGCCCATGCCGATGCGCTCGAGCTGCTTCTGCGCCTCGCGCAGCAGGCGCTTCTCCTCGCCGCGGTCCAGGCGCAGCACGGCCGCGGCCACGCCGGCCTTGCCGCGCAGGTGCGCGCCGAGCGCGACGTTCTCCAGCACCGTCATGGTCGGGATCATCTTGACGTGCTGGAAGGTGCGCGCCACGCCGCGCGCGGCGATCTCGCGCGAGGGCAGGCTCTGCACCGGCTGGCCGCGCAGCAGCACCTTGCCGCGCGTGGCCGGCAGCACGCCGGTGACGAGGTTGAAGGTGGTCGACTTGCCGGCGCCGTTCGGCCCGATCAGGCCGAGGATCTGGCCGGCACGCACCTGGAAGCTCACGTCGTTGACGGCCACCAGCCCGCCGAACTCCTTGCGCGCGTCCTGCACGTCCAGCACCACCTCGCCGCGCGGCGGCTGCTCGCGCTGCGGCAGCGGCTCGGCGTCGCCCCAGTCGACCGCGCGCTGCGGCTTCGGGAAGCGCGCCTCGACGAAGGCCCAGATGCCGTCGCGCGCGTACTGCAGCACCAGGATCAGCAGGATGCCGAACACGATGACTTCGTAGTTGCCGCTGGTGCCGAACAGGCGCGGCAGCCAGTCCTGCAACTGCTCCTCCATCACCTTGACGACGGTGGAGCCGACGATCGCGCCCCACACGTGGCCGACGCCGCCGATCACCGCCATGAACAGGTACTCGATGCCCTTGTTCAGCCCGAACGGCGACGGATTGACCGTGCGCTGGAAGTGCGCGAACAGCCAGCCCGACACGCTGGCCAGCAGCGCGGCGAGCACGAAGGCGGTGACCTTCAGGCCGAAGGTGTTGACGCCCATCGCCTCGGCCATCGTCGTGCCGCCCTTGACGGCGCGCAGCGCGCGGCCGGTGCGCGAGTCGAGCAGCCGGATCGCGCCGAACGCCGCCAGCAGCACCAGCAGCCAGAGCAGGAAGTAGAAGCTGCGGCCGGTGTTCAGCGTCAGGCCGAAGAGCTCCAGCGCCGGAATGCCGAGCAGGCCGTCGTACTTGCCCAGCGCGTCGATGTTGCCGAGCAGGTAGTACAGGCTCAGGCCCCAGGCGATGGTGGCCAGCGGCAGGAAGTGGCCCGACATGCGCAGCGTGATCCAGCCCAGCAGCAGCGCGGCGACGTAGGTGAAGGCCAGGCCGATCCACACCGTGATCCACGGCGAGACGCCGTGGGTCAGCGTCAGGTAGGCGGCCGTGTAGGCGCCCATGCCGACGAAGGCCGCCTGGCCGAAGCTGGTCAGGCCGGCCACGCCGGTCAGCAGCACCAGGCCGATGGCCACCAGCGAATACAGGCCGATGTAGTTGGCCTGGGTGATCCAGAACTCGGGCACCGGCAGCAGCGGCAGGGCCGCCACCAGCACCACGAAGGCGATGAGCAGATTGCGGCGCAGCATCGTCATTCCTCTTCGTCGTGGTGGCCGTGCTGGAAGCTGCGCCACAGCAGCACGGGGATGATCAGCGTGAAGACGATGACCTCCTTGAAGGCGCTGGCCCAGAACGAGCCGAAGCTCTCGATCAGCCCGACGAAGATCGCCCCCAGCGCGGCGGCCGGGTAGCTCGACAGCGCGCCGAAGATCGCCGCGACGAAGCCCTTCAGGCCGATCAGGAAGCCGGAGTCGTAGAACATCGTCGTCGTCGGCCCGATCAGCAGGCCCGACAGCGCGCCGACGAAGGCCGCCAGCCCGAAGCTCAAGCGCCCGGCGCCGGAGGTGGAGATGCCCATCAGCCGCGCGCCGAGCCGGTTGACGGCGGTCGCGCGCAGCGCCTTGCCGCGCAGCGTGCGCTCGAAGAACAGGTACAGCGCGATGATCAGCGCGATCGAGACCATGAAGATGATCAGCGTCTGGCCCGACAGCGTCACCGGCCCGGCGCTGAAGCGCGCGTCCCAGAAGCTCGGGTTGCGGAAGCCCTCGGCGCCGAAGAACACCAGGCCCAGGCCGGTGAGCGCGAAGTGCGCGCCGACCGAGACGATCAGCAGCACCAGCACGGTCGCGTCGGCCAGCTTCTCGTAGGCCAGCCGGTACACCAGCGGGCCCAGCGGCGTGACGATCGCCAGCGTCAGCAGGCTTTGCAGCAGCAGCGGCAGGTTGCGCGGCGCGGCCCACCAGGCGAAGGCCGTCACCGCCACCGGGAAGGCGAGCGACTTGAGCGCCCCCAGCGCCACCGCGCCCGCCGGCAGCCCGCGCCGCAGCGCGGCCACGGCGTCGAGCGCGGTCGCGACCAGCGCCATCACCAGCAACAGCCACACCGTGCCGGGCACCTGCCCGAGCTGCAGCAGCGCGAGCGTCAGCGCGCCGTAGGCGGCGAACTCGCCCTGCGGAATGAAGATCACCCGCGTGACGGCGAACACCAGCACCAGGGCCAGCGCCAGCAGCGCGTACACCGCGCCGCTGGTGACACCGTCCAGCGTCAGGATGCTGGCAATGGAGAAGTCCATAAGCTACTCGAAGCTGGGTTGTCCGGCGCCGGGCCGCCCCAAGCCGGACGGCGCCCCTTGGGGGCAGGAGCGAAGCGACCGGGGGGCCGTCATCTCATTCCACCTTCCAGTCGCCGTTGACCACCTTCAGGACCACGCCGGTCTCGGTCGTGAAGCCCCAGTGGTTGTCCTTGGTGTAGTTCAGCACGCCGTGCGAGACGACGGTGCGGCCCATGTTCTCGACCGCGTCGCGCAGCGCGACGCGGAACTCCCGGGTGCCGGGCTTGCCCTTCTTCAGCGCCACCGGCACGACCTTCTCGAGCACGACGATGGTGTCGTAGGCGTGGCCGCCGAACTGGTTGCGGCTGTTCGGGCCGTAGGCCTTCTCGTACTTGGCGACGAAGTCGGCCGCCAGCGCCCGCGACGGATGCGAGGCCGGCAGTTGCTCGGGAATCACCGCCGGGCCCGACACCACGTAGGCGCCCTCCACGTCCTTGCCGCCGACGCGCACGAGGTCGCGCGAGGCCGCGGCGTGGGTCTGGTAGATCTTGCCCTTGTAGCCGCGCTCGACGATGGCCTTGTGCGGCATCGCCGCGCCCGAGCCGGAGGCGACGACCAGCATCGCGTCGGGGTTGGCGCTGACGAGCTTGAGCGCCTGCGCGGTGACGCTGGTGTCGGCGCGCGCGAAGCGCTCGACCGCCACCACCTGCGGCCCGCCCAGCAATTGCGACTGCGCCTTGAAGTCGTTCAGCCAGCTCTCGCCGTAGGCGTCGGTGTAGCCGAGGAAGCCGACGGTCTTGACGCCGAGCTTCTTCATGTGCTCGATCATCGCGTAGGCCATCACCGCGTTGCCCTGCGGCAGGCGGAACGACCAGGTGTCCTTGCCGGCCGGCAGCACCGCCGGCGAGTACATGAACTGCACCGTCTCCGCCTCGGCGGCCGGGCCGGCCATCGCGATGGCCACCGGCGTGGCGGCCGAGCCCATGATGATGTCGGCCTTGTCCTCGGTGATGAACTTCTTCGCGTTGGTCACGCCCTTGGTCGGGTCGGTGGCGTCGTCGAGCACGATCACGTTGAGCTTCTCGCCGGCGATGCTCTGCGGCCACAGCTTGATGTAGTTGGCCATCGGGATGCCCAGGCCCGAGGCCGGGCCGGTCAGCGGCAGGCTGATGCCGATGGTGATGTCGGCCTGCGCGGCGCCGGCCAGCAGCATCGCCGCCGCGGCGGCCAGGATCTTCAGCGTTTTCATGCTCTTGTCTCCGGTGTGGGTGTGGGGGTCGCTCAGGCGCACAAGGCCCTGATGTCGTCGGGAACGGGGATCGCGCGCAGGCGATCGGGGTCGTCGGCGTCGCGCCGGACGAAGGCGCGCACCTCGCGGCCCTCGCAGATCAGCTCGTCGCCGCGCGTCACGCGGTGCATCTGCACGAACACCTTGTCGCGCCACTCCTCGACCCAGGTGGCGATACGGATCGTCTCGCCGTAGGTCGCGGCCTTGACGAAGCGGGTGTTGATCTCCAGCAGCGGCGTGCCGACGATGCCGCGCGTCTTGACCAGCTCGCGCCACGGCGGCACGCCGCAGTCCATGAAGAACTTCAGCGAGGCGGCGTCCATCCAGCGCGAGAAATTCGGGAAGAACACGATGCCCGCGGGATCGCAGTCTCCGAAGTGAACCTCGACGGTGTGGTGGGTGGTCTTGGGCATGGCCTGGAAATCCTCAGCGCGGCGCCATGCGCAGGGCGCCGTCGAGCCGGATCACTTCGCCGTTCAGCGAGCGGTTGCGGATGATGCCCGCGGCAAGCTCGGCGAACTCTTCGGGTTTGCCCAGCCGCTTGGGGAAGGGGATGCTCGCCGCCAGGGAATCCTGCACCGTCTGCGGCAGCTCGGCCATGAGCGGCGTCAGGAACAGCCCCGGCGCGATGGTGCACACGCGCACGCCGAACTGCGCCAGGTCGCGCGCCAGCGGCAGCGTCATGCCGACCACGCCGCCCTTGCTGGCGGCGTAGGCCTCCTGGCCGACCTGGCCGTCGAAGGCGGCCACCGAGGCGGTGTTGACGATCACGCCGCGCTCGCCATCTTCCAGCGCGTCGAGCCCGACCATCTCGGCCACCGCCAGGCGCGTGATGTTGTAGGTGCCCACCAGGTTGACGCGCACCACGCGCTCGAAGTCCTCCAGCGGCGCGGGCGAGCCGTCCTTGCCGACGATGCGGCGGGCGGTGCCGATGCCGGCGACGTTCATCAGCAGCCGCGCCGGGCCGTGCGCGGCGCGCGCCGCCTCGAGCGCGGCGGCGACGCTGGCGCTGTCGGTGATGTCGCACTCGAGTCCGATGCCGCCGATCGCGGCGGCGACGGCCCGCGCGCCCTCGGCGTTGCGGTCCAGCACCGCGACCCTGGCGCCGAGCCGCGCCAGCTCGCGCGCGGTGGCCGCGCCCAGGCCCGAGGCCCCTCCGGTGACGAGTGCGGCGTGTCCGGCGATGTCCATGGATGCTCCTTCGGCGGTGCGTCGTTCAGCGTTGCGGGAGGTAGACGCCGTCGCCGGCGGCGTACAGGTGCTCGACCAGCGCCTCGCGCCGCGTCAGCACCGCGCGCTGGTTGATCGAACCCTTGTCGGTGACCTCGCCGTGGTCGATGCTCGGCGGGTCGACCAGCACCAGCGCGCGCGCCACGCGCGTGGCGCTGCCGGTGCCGGCCGCCCACTGGCCGTCGACGAGGCGCTGGAAGAAGCCGCGCACCCGCGGCGCGGCCAGCACCTCGGCGGGCGGCGCGTCGGGCGGCAGGCCGGCGAAGGCGCGGCAGGCGTCCAGGCGCGGGAAGATCAGCAGGCCCAGCTCGTCGCGGTTCATGCCGGCCACCACCACGTCCTGCACGCAGGGGTCGCCGGCGCCGATCACGCGCGCCCGCAGCGGGCCCACCGAGACGAAGGTGCCGGTGGAGAGCTTGAAGTCCTCGGCGGTGCGGCCGTCGAAGGCGAAGCCGCGGCCGGGGTTCGCGGGATCGATGAGCCGCACGGCGTCGCCGCTGCAGTAGAAGCCCTCGTCGTCGAAGGACTCCTGCGTCTGCTCCGGCGCGCGCCAGAAGCCCGGCGTGACGTTGGGGCCGCGGTAGCGCACCTCGGTCTTGTCGCCGCTGGGCACCAGCTTCAGCTCCATGCCCGGCGCCGGCAGGCCGATATGGCCCGACTTCACCTCGCCGGCGTTGGCGCACATCGCGAACGGCGCGGTCTCGGTCATGCCCAGGCCGGTGAGCATGCGGATGCGCTCGCCGCAGGCGGCCTCGGCGAGGCGGTCGAGCTTGTCCCACACCGGCTGCGAGAGCCCGGCGCCGGCGAAGAAGAACATGTTGACGCGCGCGAACAGGCTGTCGCGCAGCTTCGCGTCGTCTTCCATCGCGTTGGCGATCTCCTCGAAGCCCTTGGGCACGTTGAAGTACACCGTGGGCGAGATCTCGCGCAGGTTGCGCAGCGTCTCGTGGATCGCCGCCGGCGTCGGCTTGCCCTCGTCGATGTAGAGCGTGCCGCCGTTGTAGAGGGTCAGCCCGACGTTGTGGTTGCCGCCGAAGGTGTGGTTCCACGGCAGCCAGTCCACCAGCACCGGCCGCACCTGGCCGAGCCCGGGGAAGCACTGCAGGATCTGCTGCTGGTTGGCGCACAGCATGCGCTGCGTGTTGATCACGCCCTTGGGCAGCTTGGTCGAGCCCGAGGTGAAGAGGAACTTGGCGATGGTGTCGGGGCCGACGCGGTCATGGGCCGCATCCACCGCCGCGCCCGCCGGCGCGGCCAGCAGGTCATCGAAGGGGATCGTCGCGCGGCCTTCGATCTCGCCGTGCGCCAGCACCACCGGCGTGGCGGCCGGCACCACGGCGCTGATCGCGCGGCCGTAGCCGCTGGCCGACGACGCGAACACCAGCCCCGGCGTCAGCACGCCGAGGATGTGACGCAGCTTGCCGTAGTCCTGCGAGACGGTGGAGTAGGCCGGCGAGATCGGCGCGAACGGCACGCCGGCGAACATCGCGCCCAGGCCGAGCAGCAGGTGCTCGATGTCGTTGTCCGACAGGATCGCCACCGGCTGCTGGGCCGACAGGCCGCGGTCGAGCAGCGCCTGCGCGATGCGCCGGGCGCTGGCCACCGCCTCGGCGTAGCTGACGCGGCGCCAGTCGCCGCCGTGCACACGCTTGGCCACCAGCGTGTGCTCGGGCGACACGGCGGCCCAGTGCAGCAGCCGGTCGGTCAGGCGCGCGGGGTGGTCGGCCAGCGGCTCGGCGGAGGTGACCCGCGTCGTGCCGTCGGCGCGCCGCTCGAAGTGCGCGGCCAGCGAGCCGCCCAGCGGCAGCGCGCGGTAGCGAGGCGCGGCGGGCGTCACGACTTCTCCACCTTGCCGGCGCGCTTCTCGAGGAAGGCGCGCACGCGCTCCTTGGCCGCCTCGTCGCCCTGCGCGATCGCGGCCATCAGCGACTCGACGAACAGCCCGTCGGGCTGCGACAGGTCGGCGATGCGCGGCAGCGCCTGCATCACCGCGAAGTTCGACAACGGCGCATTGCCCGCGATCCTCGCGGCCAGCTCGCAGCCCTTGGCGAAGCCGCTGCCGTTGGGCACCACGTACTGCGACAGCCCGCGCCGCTCGCCCTCGCCGGCGTCGAGCACGCGCCCGGTCAGCATCATGTCGCTCATGGTCGCCACGCCGGCCAGGCGCGGCACGCGCGCCGAGCCGCCGCCGCCGACGAAGATGCCGCGCTGGCCTTCGGGCAGGCCGTAGTAGGCGCTTTCCTCGGCGACGCGGATGTGGCAACTGCTGGCGAGCTCCAGCCCGCCGCCGACCACCGCGCCGTGCAGCACCGCCACCACCGGCACGCGCCCGAACTGGATGGCGTCCATCGCGGCATGCCAGGTGCGCGAGTGGAGAACCCCTTCGGCCACGCTGCGCTCGCTCAGCTCCGACAGGTCGAGCCCGGCGCAGAAATGCTCGCCGGCGCCGGTCAGCACCACCGCCTTGACGGCCTCGGGCAGCGAGACGAAGGCGCTGTGCAGTTGCGCGATCAGCGTGTCGTTGATGGCGTTGCGCTTGGCCGGCCGGTTCAGCCGGATGTGCGCCACGGCGCCGGCCGTCTGGACGTGCAGCAGGTCCAGCGCGGCCAGCGCGCCGGTGGCGGGAAGGAAGTTCAGGCTCATGGGGTGCGTCTCGCGTATTTAGTTCTTAGTTTTAACTAAGTGAAGCAGAGAGCACATAGTAGAAACCCTGGAATCATCTTGTGCGAGCCGGCACTTTTAGTTATCTTGAGAAATCAATTGAGTCGCCTGGAGGCACCATGAACACCGCCGAGCTGATCGCCATCGACGTGCACACGCATGCCGAGGTGTCGTGCTGGAACCCCTTCGACAACTACGGCGAGGAGTACGACCGCGCGGCCGACAAGTACTTCGGCAGCAACCGCCGGCCGACCATCGACGAGACGGTCGCCTACTACCGCGAGAAGAAGATCGGCCTGGTGATGTTCACCGTCGACAGCGAGGCGCAGCTCGGCCGGCGCCGCATCCCGAACGAGGAGATCTGCGAGGCGGCGCAGAAGAACGCCGACATGATGATCGCCTTCGCGTCCATCGACCCGCACAAGGGGAGGATGGGCGCGCGCGAGGCGCGCCGGCTCGTCGAGGAGCACGGCGTCAAGGGCTTCAAGTTCCACCCCACCGTGCAGGGCTTCCTGCCCCACGACAAGATGGCCTGGCCGATCTACGAGGTGATCGCCGAGCACAAGCTGCCGGCGATCTTCCACAGCGGCCACTCGGGCATCGGCAGCGGCATGCGCTGCGGCGGCGGACTGCGGCTGCAGAACAGCAACCCGATGCTGCTGGAAGACGTGGCGATCGACTTCCCCGACATCCAGATCGTCGTCGCGCACCCGAGCTGGCCGTGGCAGGACGAGGCGCTGTCGCTGGCGCTGCACAAGCCGAACGTGTGGATCGACCTGTCGGGCTGGAGCCCGAAGTACTTTCCGCCCCAGCTCGTGCAGTACGCCAACACCTTGTTGCGCGACCGCATGCTGTTCGGCAGCGACTACCCGCTGATCACGCCCGAGCGCTGGATGAAGGACTTCGGCGAGGCGGGGTTCAAGCCGGCGGTGCACGAGCTGATCCTGAAGAAGAACGCGATGCGGCTGCTCGGGCTCGGCCCACAGTGAGCCGCAGTGAGCCGGATTGACAGCGCTCAACGGCGCGCCACGCGCCGCGCCGTAGCGTGGCAGCATCTCCATCTTCGCCTCGCCGGAGCCGGCCCATGAGCACGCTGAAATCCATCCTCGTCCACGTCGACGCCTCGCCGCAGGCGGCGGCGCGCCTGAAACTCGCCGAGCAGCTCGCGCTGGCACACGGCGCGCAGGCCACCGCGGTCTACGCGGTGGTCTCGGCGCTGCTGCGCTACCCGATGGCGATGGCCGCGGGCGCCGACATGGCGCCGATGCTCGCCGAGGTCGACCAGCAGCGGCTGGAAGCGGCGCGCAAGCGCTACGCCGCGACGGTCGACGCGGCGCACGTCGGCTGGCAGGAGTGCAGCGGCCAGCCGGTCGCCGAGCTGACGCAGCGCGCGCTGTGCGCCGACCTGCTGCTGCTCGGCCAGCGCGGCGCGGACGCCGGCCGCGACGCCGACCTGCCCGCCGACTTCGTCTCGTCGGTGCTGATCGCCAGCGGCCGCCCGGCCATCGTGCTGCCGCACGTCGCGGCGGCGCCGGCCAAGCTCGAGCGCGTGCTGGTCGCCTGGAAGCCCACGCGCGAGGCGGCGCGCGCGGTGACGGCCGCGCTGCCCATCCTGCAGCGGGCGCAGCGCGTGACGGTGGCCGCCTTCGACGAGCGCGGCGAAGCCGGCGCCGAGGCCGGCATCGTCGGCTACCTGCGCCAGCACGGCGTGCAGGCGGCGTTCAAGCGCGAGGTGGCGGCCGGCAGCGGCGTGGGCGACCAGTTGCTCTCGCTGGCGGCCGACGAGCAGAGCGAGCTGCTGGTGATGGGCTGCTACGGCCACGGACGCGCGCGCGAGTGGGTGCTCGGCGGCGCGTCGCGCACCGTGATCGAGTCGATGACGATCCCGGTGCTGATGTCACACTGACGAACCGTGTCCCGTTCGGGCTGAGCCTGTCGAAGCCCGTCGTGCTCCGCGAGCGCCCTTCGACGGGCTCGGGGCGAACGGAGATCCGCGGTCACGCCCCCGAGCGCACCAGCGTGACCGGCAGCCGCGCGTCGTGCACCAGCGTGTGCGCGACCGAGCCGAGCCGGCGCCCTTCGCTCTCGCCCTTGCCGTGCGCGCCGGCGACGATCAGCGCGCAGCCCTCGTCGTCGGCGATGTCGAGCAGCGCATGCGCCGGCTCGCCGCGCGCGACCTCGATCTCGTGGTCGACGCCCGCCGCCTTGCACAGCGCCGCGCCCTCGGCCAGCAGGTGCTCGCCGGCCTCGCGCGCGATGGTCTCGATCGCCTCGGCGTCGTGCACGCGCAGCAGTTCGTACAGGCCGGCGGGCTCCTGCACGTTGACCAGCAGCAGGCTGGCGCGCAGGCCTTCGCGCACCAGCGCGAGCGCGTGGCGCACCGCGGCGAGCGATTCGGCCGAGCCGTCGACGGGGACGAGGATCTTCATGGGCTTTTTTCTCCAACGCAACGGCGCCCAGTATCTCGCAGCCCCCGCGCGGGGGCTGTAAGCTCGGGGTTCCCTCCGCCACGGCCGCCCCGGCAATGGACCTCGCCACCTTCCTCGTCCAGTGCCTGAACGCCGTGCAGTACGGGCTGCTGCTGTTCCTCGTGGCCAGCGGGCTGACGCTGATCTTCGGGATCATGGGCGTGATCAACCTCGCCCACGGCAGCTTCTACATGATCGGCGCCTACCTGGCCTTCGTGCTGGCGCCGTGGTTCGGCGACTGGTACCTGACCAAGCTCGCCGCCGGCGTGGTCCTCGCGGCGCTGTTCGGCTACGTGCTGGAGTGGGCCTTCTTCAGCTTCCTCTACCAGCGCGACCACCTGCAGCAGGTGCTGATGACCTACGCGCTGATCCTCGTCTTCGAGGAGCTGCGCTCGCTGACGGTGGGCAACGACGTGCACGGCGTGCAGGCACCCGCGTGGCTGGCCGGCGGCTTCCAGCTCGGCGAGCTGATGAGCTACCCGTGGTATCGCGTGTTCGCGTCGGCGGCGTGCGTCGTGCTGGCCGTGGCGCTGTACTGGGTGGTCAACCGCACCCGGCTGGGCATGATGATCCGCGCCGGCGCCAGCAACCGCGACATGGTGCGCGGCCTGGGCATCGACATCCAGCGCCTGTACCGCATCGTCTTCGCCGGCGGCGTGGCGCTGGCCGCGCTGGCCGGCATGATCGCCGCGCCGCTGTCGTCGGTGTACCCGAACATGGGCGCCAGCGTGCTGATCATCTGCTTCGTGGTGGTGGTGATCGGCGGCATCGGCTCGATCACCGGCGCGCTGATCGCCTCGCTGCTGGTCGGCTTCGTCGACACCTTCGGCAAGGTGTTCTTCGCCGAGTTCAGCGGCATCGGCGTGTACCTGCTGATGGCGGTGATCCTGGTGTGGCGGCCCGAAGGGCTGATGAAGCGGGGCCACTGAGATGCGCCCGTGGCTGGTTCCCGTCGCCGCGCTGCTCGCGCTCGCCGCGCTGCCCCTGGTGCTGACGCCCTACACGCAGGACCTGGTGCTGAAGATCGCGGTGCTGGCGATCTTCGCGCTCAGCCTCGAACTGCTGGTGGGCAGCGCCGGCTTGGTGAGCCTGGGGCACGCGGCCTTCTTCGGCATCGGCGCCTACGTGGCGGTGCTGGGCAGCGGCGACGCCGGCGCGGCCTCGCTGTGGTGGCTGCTGCCGGCATCCGTCGGCGCGGCGGCGCTGTACGCGCTGTTCGTCGGCGCGCTCAGCCTGCGCACGCAGGGCGTCTACTTCATCATGGTGACGCTGGCCTTCGCGCAGATGGCCTACTTCGTGTTCCACGACACCCAGGTCGGCGGCGGCAGCGACGGCATCTTCCTCTACGGCAAGCCGGTGCTCGCGATCGGCGGCGCCGCGCTGCTCGACCTCGACGACAAGCGGCACCTGTACTACTTCGTGCTGGGCGCCCTCGCCTTCACCTACGCGCTGCTGGCGCTGATCGGCCGCTCGCGCCTCGGCCACGCGCTGGCCGGCATACGCGTCAACGAGCAGCGCATGCGCGCCGCGGGCTTCCGCAGCTACGGCTACAAGCTCGCGGCCTTCGTGATCGGCGGCGCGCTCGCCGGGCTGGCCGGCTTCCTGACGGCGGTGAAGGACGGCGCGGTGAACCCCGAGCTGCTGTCGTGGCACGAATCGGGCGCGGTGCTGCTGATGATCATCCTCGGCGGCATCGGCAGCCTGCGCGGCGCGGTGCTCGGCGCCGTCGCCTTCACGCTGCTGAAGGAGCTGTTCCAGAGCGAGGCGCTGCTCGGGCCGCTGGCGGCGCACTGGCAGCTCACGCTGGGCCTGACCATCATCGCCTTCGTCGCGCTGCTGCCCAAGGGCCTGATCGGCTTGAAGCAGCGCTTGCAGTCGGGAGCATCGCGTGGCTGAGCCGCAGGCGAACGTCGATCAGCCGCTGCTGCGCTCCAACCTGCTGACGCGCCGCTTCGGCGGCCTCACCGCGGTGAGCCGCGTCTCGCTCGACCTGCACGCCGGCGAGGTGCATGCGGTGATCGGCACCAACGGCGCGGGCAAGTCGACGCTGATCAACATGCTCTCGGGCGAGATCGCGCCCTCGGGCGGCAGCATCCACTTCGATGGCCACGACGTCACCGACTGGTCGCAGCCGAAACGCGCGCGCGCCGGCATCGGCCGCAGCTACCAGCGCACGACGATCTTCCCCGAGTTCACGGTGCTGGAGAACTGCCGCCTGTGCGCGCAGGCCGCGCGGCCGCGCCCCTGGGCGCTGTGGGAAGCGGCGCAGCGCTGCGACACCAGCCTGGCGGCGGCGCACGAGGCGTTGGCCGCGGCCGGCCTGGCCGACGCCGCGCAGCGCGGCGCCGGCACGCTCAGCCACGGCGGCAAGCGCCAGCTCGAGATCGCGATGTGCCTGGCGACGCGGCCGCGCGTGCTGCTGCTCGACGAGCCGCTGGCCGGCATGGGCGCCGAGGAGACCGAACGCATGCTCGCGCTGCTGGCCGCGCTGAAGGCCACGCACGCGGTGCTGCTGGTGGAGCACGACATGGACGCGGTGTTCCGCATCGCCGAGCGCATCACGGTGATGGTCAACGGCGAGGTGATCGCCAGCGACGCGCCGGCGGCGATCCGCACCAACCGCGAGGTGCAGACGGCCTATCTCGGCGAGGGCCATTGAGCATGCTGAGCATTGCCGACCTCCACACCTACTACGGCGAAGCGCACATCCTGCACGGCGCCGCGCTCGAGCTGCCGGCCGGCAGCGCGCTGGGCCTGCTGGGCCGTAACGGCATGGGCAAGACCACGCTGATCCGCACGCTGATGGGCTACGTGCGCCCGGCCTCGGGCCGCATCGCGTGGGAGGGGCGCGAGGTGACCGGCTGGCCGCCCGAGCGCATGGCGCGTCTCGGCATCGGCTACGTGCCAGAGGGACGGGGCATCTTCCCCAACCTCTCGGTGCGCGAGAACCTGCTGATGAGCGCGCGCGCCGGCGCCGACGGCCGGCGCGACTGGACCGAGGAGCGCGTGCTCGCCACCTTTCCGCGCCTGGCCGAGCGGCTGGCGCACGGCGGCGGCCAGCTCTCGGGCGGCGAACAGCAGATGCTGTCCATCGGCCGCGCGCTGATGACCAACCCGAAGCTGATGATCCTCGACGAAGCCACCGAGGGCCTGGCGCCGCTGATCGTCGCCGAGATCTGGCGCGTGATCGTCGCGATCCGCGAGACCGGCATCAGCACCCTGATCGTCGACCGCGACTACCGCCGCGTGCTCGCCCACACCGACCGCGCCGCGGTGATGGAAAAAGGCCGCATCGTGGCTGCCGGCGCGAGCGACACGCTGGCCGCCGACCCCGCCGCGCTGGCGCGCTACCTCGGCGTCTGACGACCCACCACCCCTGCCTCAAGGAAGAGCCATGATCCTCGAACTCGCCGACATCCGCATCCAGCCCGGCCAGCAGGCCGCCTTCGAAGAAGCCATCGTGCGCGGCGTGACCACCGTGATCGCCCAGGCGCAGGGCTTTCGCGGCTGGAAGGTCGACAAGGGCATCGAATCGCCCGAGCGCTACCTGCTGCAGATCTTCTGGAACACGCTGGAAGACCACACCGTGCACTTCCGCGGCGGCCCGCTGTTCCCGCAGTGGCGCGCGATCGTCGGGCCGTTCTTCGCGCAGCCGCCGGTGGTGGAGCATTTCACGTTGCTGGCGAAGTCGGACTGAGCCTCGCCCCACGCGACCGCGCTTCCACCCCAAAGGGGGGTGAGGCGAGGGCGCTGTCCGGATCGCAGCGCGCCGCGCGTGGTACGGGGTCAGGAGGTCACCATGACGACTGCACCCTTGACGATCCACCGCTTCGCGACGC
The DNA here is from genome assembly GCF_047600445.1 of Piscinibacter sp. Lineage (GTDB taxonomy): Bacteria > Pseudomonadota > Gammaproteobacteria > Burkholderiales > Burkholderiaceae_C > Piscinibacter. The sequence continues at coordinate 771,823 of NZ_JASGKT010000001.1, read as the reverse complement.
GCACGGGGCGGCGCGTCACCCTGCGCACGGCCTGCCCGGGCGATGCCGCGGCGCTCGGCCGCATGATCGAGAGCCTGTCGCCGCTGGCGCGGCGGCGGCGCTTCCACTGCACGCTCAACGGCCTGCCGCCGAAGCAGTTGCACGAGATGACCAGCGTCGACGGCCATCGCCGCATCGCGCTGCTGGCCACCGTCGAGCACGACGGCGGCGAACTGCTGGTGGCCGACGCACGCTGCGTCACCGACGCCAGCGACAGCGCCGCCGAGTTCGCGCTGGTGGTCGCCGAAGGCTGGCGCGGCCTGGGGCTCGGGCGCCGCTGCCTCGCGGCGCTGCGCAGGGCCGCCGCCGACGAGGGCCTGCGCTGGCTGTACGGCCACGTGCTGGTCGACAACCTGCCGATGCTCACCTTGCTGCGCCGGGCCGGCTTCACGCTCAGTGCGCACCGCGGCGACGCCCGGCTGGTGGTTGCCGAAGCGAGGACGCGATGAGCCGCCATCGTCTTGCCCTGGTGCTCGGCAGCGGCGGCGTGCGCAGCGTGGCGGCGCTGGGCATCGTCGACGCGCTGGCGCGCCACGGCATCCGGCCCGACCTCGTGGTCGGCTGCAGCTCGGGCGCGCTGTTCGGCGCGGTGATCGCCTCGGGCATGGCGCCGGCCGAGGGCCTCGCGCTGTCGCGCAAGCTGTGGTCGCAGGAACTGACCGAGCGGCACAACCGGCGCGCCTGGCTGCAGTTGCTGATGCCGCGCCTGGCGCGCTTCAACGCCGACTTCGCGCTGCGTGACAGCTCGCTGATCGGGCAGCGCATCGAGTCCGTGTTCGGCACGCGCCGCATCGAGGCGCTGCCGCTCGCGCTGCGCATCGCCACCACCGATGCGTCCAGCGGCGAGCCCGTGCTGCTGTCGCGCGGCGCGCTCGCGCCGGCGCTGCGCGCCAGCATGGCGGTTCCGCTGGTCTTCCCGCCGGTACACATCGACGGCCAGCGGCTGATCGACGGCGTCGCCTCCGACCCGCTGCCAGTGGCCGCCGCGCTCGATGCGAGCGTGGTGCTGACGCTCGGCTTCGCGGGCCGGCCGCCGCGCCGCATCGACCGGCCTTCGCGCCTGGTCGCGCACGTCAGCACCATGACGCTCAACAACCTGATGCGCGCGCGCCTGGACGCGGCCGCCGCGCGCGGTCAGCGCATCGTGCCCTTCGAGCTGGCGCTGGACCGGCACGTCGGCCTGTGGCAGACCGACGCGCTGCCGGAGCTGTTCGAGGCCGGCCAGCGCGCCGCGCGGGCGCGGCTGTGCGAGGTCGAGACGCTGCTCAGGCACGACCCGCGGGCGGCGACGTGACGCCCGAGCCCTCGCTCCACGGAGGGATTGCGATCCGCCCGGCGGGCGCGCACCATTGGCGCCCGCCTGTCGCCGACGGGCACCGCGCCGCGAGCCCTTCCCCATGGTCACCCTCGAATCCGGCGAGCCGGCCGCGTCCGCCGACGTGCTGTTCGCCCAGCTCTACCACGAGCTGCGGCGCCTGGCGCGCTCTCGCCTGGCCGGCGGCGGCCGCCACACGCTGCTCGACACCTCGGCGCTGGTGCACGAGGCCTTCATGCGCATGCAGCGCGAGGGGCTGGTGGCGCTGGCCGACCGCGAGCACTTCCTCGCTTATGCCGCCAAGACGATGCGCTCCGTGGTGATCGACTTCGTGCGCCGCCGCCGCGCCTTGCGGCGCGGCGGCGACGTCGAGCACATCACCCTCGACACGCGCGCCGGCGAGATGCTGGGCACGCGCGACGACGAGATCCTCGAGGTGCACGAGGCGCTGCAGACGCTGGCGCAGGTCGACGCGCGGCTGGTGAGCGTGGTCGAGATGCGCTACTTCGCCGGCCTCACCGACCTCGAAATCGCCGCGGCGCTGGGCGTCACCGACCGCACCGTGCGGCGCGACTGGGAACGCGCGCGACTGCTGCTGGCGCAACTGCTGGGGCGATGAACGCCGACGAGCTGCGCCGCGTCAATGCGCTGCTCGAAGCCGCGCTGGCGCTGCCGGCGCCCGAACGCGCCGCATGGATGCACGCACTGCCGGCGCCCGAGCGCGAGCTGCTGCCGCTGCTGCGCGACCTGCTGGCGCGCGCCGACACCGATTCGGGTGACGCGTTCCTGCGCGCGCCGCTCGACGTGGACGGGCTGAACGAGGCCGGCTTCGAGCCGGACCGCGCCGGCGACGTCGTCGGCCCGTACCGGCTGTTGCGCGAGATCGGCCGCGGCGGCATGGCCACGGTGTGGCTGGCCGAACGCATCGACGGCAGCCTGGCCCGCCTGGAGGCGCTCAAGCTGCCGCACGCCGGCTGGGCCTCCAGCCTGGCGCAGCGCATGACACGCGAGCGCGACATCCTCGCCGTGCTCGAACATCCGCGCATCGCGCGGCTGTACGACGCCGGCGTCACGCCCGCCGGCCGGCCGTGGCTGGCGATGGAGTACGTCGATGGCGTGACGATCGACCGCCACTGCGTCGAACACGCGCTCGACATCGCCGCGCGGCTGCGCCTGTTCCTGCAGGTGGCCGAGGCCGTCTCGCACGCGCACGGCCGGCTGATCGTGCACCGCGACCTGAAGCCGAGCAACATCCTGGTGACGCCGTCGGGCGAGGTGCGCCTGCTCGATTTCGGCGTCGCCAAGCTGCTGCACGACGACGATCCGGCGCGCGCGCAGCTCACGCGCCTGATGGGCCGCGCGGTGACACCCGACTACGCCTCGCCCGAGCAGGTGGGCGGCCGGCCGGTGGGCGTGGCCACCGATGTCTACTCGCTCGGCGTGGTGCTCTACGAGCTGCTCGCCGGCGCGCGGCCGTACCGCCTGCCGCGCGACACGCCGGCCGCGCTCGAAGAGGCGGTGCTGGCCGCCGACGTGCCGCCGGCCAGCACGCGCGCGCCCGACCGGCGCACGGCGCGCGCGCTGCGCGGCGACCTCGACACCCTGCTGGCCAAGGCGATGCGCAAGGATCCGGCGCAACGCTACCGCAGCGTCGAGGCCTTCGCCGCCGACATCGAGCGCCACCTCGCCGGCGCGCCGCTGCTGGCGCGGCCCTACGGCGTCGGCGAGCGGCTCGCCAAGGCCGCCGCGCGGCACCGGCTCGCGCTGGCAGCCGGCGGCGCGGTGGCGGCGGCGCTGATCGCCGGCACCGCGCTGGCCACCTGGCAGGCACGCGAGGCCGAACGAGAGCGCGACCAGGCACGCGCGCTGCTGGCGCGCAACGACGCCATCAACGAGTTCTTCGGCGCGCTGTTCACCGAGGCGGTAGAGCCGGCGCAGGCCGAGGCGGTGCGGCAGATGCTCGAGCGCGGCCGGCAGATGGTGGCGCCGGCCTTCGGCGCGGTGCCCGAGCACGAGGCGGCCATCCTGCGCATCCTTGCCGAATACCAGAGCGATCCGCAGCGCAGCGATGCGCTGCTGGAACGCGCCGGCAGCATCCTGCGCGAATCGGACGACCGCACGCTGCGCGCACAGATCGACTGCGATCGCGGCCAGCTGCTCGAATCGCTGGGCCGCAGCGACGAGGCCGTGCGCCTGCTGCAGCGCTGGATCGCCGACCGCGCCACGCCCGACCTCGCCGCGGCGCACTGCCTGCAGATGCGCGGCGCGATCGCCGCCAACCGCAGCGAGCCGCGGCTCGCGCTGCAATCGGCGCAGGCCGCGCTGGCGCGGCTGCAAGACGCCGGCCGCGGTGGCGGCGCGCTGGAGGCCGAACTGCTCGGCGACATCGCCTTCGCGCTGCACGCCGACGGCCGCAGCGGCGAGGCCGAGCAGTGGTTCGAGCGCTCGCAGGCGCGCTATCGCGCGCTGCACCGGCTCGACAGCCTGCATGCGCGCGTGATGCTCAGCAACTGGGGCGTGGCCGAACTCGCCAGCGGCGACGTGCAGCGTGCGTTGGCGCGCTACGACGAGCTGCTGGCCGGCCACCGCCGGCGCATGGCCTGGCGCGACCCGCCGAGCTGGCTGCTGGGCAACCGCGCGATGGCGCTCGAACGCATCGGCCGCTGGAACGACGCGCTGGCCGCCTACCGCGAGACGCTCGCCGCGAGCGAGCGCGCCGGCCACGCGCCGGGCAGCCGTTACGGCCTGGCCGGCATGGCCGGCGTACTGCTCGCGCTCGGCCGGCCCGACGAAGCCGAGCAGGCCCTGCAGCGCGCCGCCGGGCTGCCCGGCGCCGACGACGCCGGCCACCCGGCCAGCATCCGCGCCGAGTGGATGCAGGCGCGCCTGCTGCTGCGCCGCGGCGATGCGGCGCAGGCGCAGGCGCTGCTGTCGCGCCAGCTCGCGCGCTTGCGCAGCATCGGCGCCAATCCCTCGCACCTCGGCCTGGCGTTGCGCGGCCGCGCCGAGGCGTCGCTCGCGCTCGGCCGCGCGGCCGACGCCGCCGTCGATGCCCGCGAGGCGCTCGCCATCGGCCAGCGCCTGCAAGGCGGCAAGCCGCATTCCGACCACACCGGCCAGGCCTGGCTGCTGTTGGCACGGGCCGGGCGTGCCGGCGGCAACGACGCCGAGGCGGCGGCGGCTTTCGATCGGGCCGTCGAGCACCTCGCGGCCAGCACCGGTGCCGACAGCCCCGAAAGCGTGCGTGCGCGCGCCTTGCGCGACGCCGTGACGCACAAGGTGAACTAGGGGGAACCTGAACCTCCAAGCAGGGGATGCGGCGCGCCGCCCGCGCGCCCATACTGGCCTCGACATTCAAGGAGGCCCGCCATGAAACTGCAACCCGTCGAGTCCGCGCCGCGCAGCGCTGCGGCCCCGCTGCTCAGGCCGGCGAACAAGGAAGCGGGTGTGCGCCTCGTGTGTCGTTGCGTCGGCTGCGGCTGCACCCTCACCTTCGATGCGCTGATCGTCTCCTGCGCCTGCGCCGACGAGGCGCCGCGCGCCGATTCAACGCTGCACTGAAGCGGCGCGCGCCAGCAGCGCGGCGGCACCGGGCCAGGCGTCGCGCGCGATGGCGGTCTTGCGCGCGTGTGCGCTCCACGGCATGCCGGCCGCGAGCGCGGCCTTGAAACCTTCGGCGTCGACGATCCAGCTACCGCCCAGCAGCGTGACGCCGCGCTCGAACAAGGCATCGGGCAGGCAGCCCGCCCCCGGGCCGATCATCGCGATGCGCTCGGCGCCGCGGCAGTGCCCCAGCAGTTCGGCTAGCGTGTCGTTGAGCAGCACGGTGCTGGTGCTCATCACCTTGTTGCAGTGGCGCAGTTCCGCCGCGTCGCGCGTCACGCGCCAGCCCTCGTGGCTGCCCAGCAGGTCTTCGCGCAGTTCCAGCACCGTCAGCCGCGCGCCGGTGGCCAGCACCTGCTTCACCAGCGGCGGGAACAGGCCGACCATGCCGGCGTGGTCGCCCGGGCCCAGGTCGAGATCGCCCATCGAGCCGCGCGCCGGCGGCGGCGTGTAGCCGGCGCGGCCGTACAGGTGGCGCGTCAGCGCGTTGATGGCGGCAAAGCCGAGCATGCGCTGCACGCCTTCGCCTTCGTCGGCATAGCGGCGCGCCAGTTCGAGCGCGGGCAGCCCGGCGATGCCGGCACCTTTGCCCGCATGCAGTTGCGCCAGCGCGCCGCCCAGCAGTGCGAAGCTCAGGCCGATCGAGCCGTCGTCCAGTTCCACCGCGCTGAACTCGCTGTTGCGCGACTCGGCCGGCGGCAGCAGCAGTCGGCGCACGCGCGGCAGCGGCCCGATTGCGGCGAGGCCCTCGACCGCCGCAACCAGCTCCCGGGCGATGGCGCGCATCGCGGCGGCCCGCTCGTTCAGGGCCGCGCCGCCACGATCACCGAATAGGCCTTGAACACCGCCGTGGCCGCCATGCCGGGCTTCAGGCCGAGCGCGTCGGCGCCTTCGTTGGTGACGCTGGCGGTGATGGCCTGGCCGCCGGGCAGCGTCAGCGCCACCAGCGACGACACCGCGCCGCGCTCGACGCGCGCGACGCTGCCGGCGAGCTGGTTGCGCGCCGAGAGCTGCCAGCCGTCGAAGTCGGTCACCAGCACCACGGCCGAGGCCTTGACGAGCGCCAGCGCCTGGCGGCCCTTGGCAAGCCGCAGGCGCGTGGCCGCGGCGCTGGTCAGCGTCGCGACGATCTCCACGCCGCCGTCCAGCGTGATGCTCACGCTGGCCGACACCGGGCCGATCTCGACGGCCGACACGGTGCCGGCGAACTGGTTGCGTGCGGTGGTCTTCATGGGCTTGCTCCGTCGGTCGCCCCGCCCCGGAATCGGGCAGGGCCGGTGCGCGGGATTGTGCCGGCAGCGCCGCCGCACTCGCCGCGAAGCCCCCGCGCGGACTGGTTATGCTCGGCCCTCATGACGACCCGGCGCGCACCCGCTCCCAACAAGTCCTCCCCGCCGGGGCCGCAACTGCGCTTTCGCATGCGCATCAACGACGGCGACGTCATCGCCATCGGGCCGGGCAAGATCGCGCTGCTCGAGGCGATCGAGCGCTGCGGCTCGATCACCGCCGCGGCCAAGAGCCTGGACATGTCGTACCGCCGCGCCTGGATGCTGATCGACGAGATGAACCACGCGCTGAAGACGCCGGCGGTCGACTCGGCCAAGGGCGGCAGCGCCGGCGGCGGCAGCGCGCTCACCGCCAGCGGGCGCGAGCTGATCGCGCTGTACCGGCGCATCGAAGAAACCGCCGCGCAGGCCGCCCGCGCCGACATCCGCAAGCTGGTCGGCATGCTGGCGCGCTGAGCGCCGCGCGCTCGCTGCACTCGTTGTATTCACCGAGATATCCCGCCTTCGGGCTGCGATATATTCGTGCATACATATCGACTGCTGCTTCCCTCCGCCATGTCCATTCCGACCGCTGCCCGCGCCCCGCTGCGCCTGTCCCTGCTGGCCCTGGCCTGCCTCTCGCTCGCCGCCGGCGCCCGCGCCGACGAAGCCTTCACGCTCGGCACCGTCACCGTCACCGGCGCGCGCGCGCCGGTCGGCGGAATGCCCGAGGACCAGGCCGGCTCGCTGGTCACGCAGACGCAGATGCAGCAGTTCGGCCGCGAGACGGTGGGCGACGCGGTCTCGCTGCTGCCCGGCGTGACGCTGGCCACCAACTCGCGCAACGAGTCGATGGTGTACGTGCGCGGCTACGACCCGCGCCAGGTGCCGCTGTTCATCGACGGCATCCCGGTCTACGTGCCCTACGACGGCTACGTCGACTTCGCCCGCTTCAGCACCTACGACATCGCCGCGATCCAGGTGGCCAAGGGCTTCAGCTCGATCGCCTACGGCCCGAACGCGCTGGGCGGCGCGATCAACCTCGTCTCGCGCAAGCCGACGCGCGCCTTCGAGGGCGACGCCTTCGTCGGCGCCGGCGCCGGCGGCGAGCGCAAGGCCGGCGTGAACGTCGGCACGCGGCAGGGCATGTGGTACGCCCAGGCGAGCGTCTCGCAGCGCGAGGCCGACGGCTTCCGCCTCTCGTCGGACTTCGAGCCGACGCCCACCGAAGACGGCGGCCTGCGCGACAACAGCGACCGCCGCGACCGCAAGCTGTCGTTCAAGCTCGGCCTGACGCCGAACGCGAGCGACGAGTACGCGCTGTCGTACTACAAGCAGGACGGCGAGAAGGGCCAGCCGCCCACCACCGGCACATCCGGCGTGCGCTACTGGCGCTGGCCGATGTGGGACAAGGAGAGCCTGTACTTCGTCTCGCGCACCGCGCTGGGCGCGTCCGAGGCGCTCAAGCTGCGCCTGTACCACGACCGTTTCGACAACGAGGTGACGAGCTACACCGACGCCACCTACACCACGCTGCGCACCAGCGGGCAGGGCAGCGTCGCCACCGGGCGCAGCATCTACCACGACCGCAGCACCGGCGGCGCCGTCGAGCTGGAATCGCGCCGCTTCGCCGGCCAGCTCTGGCGCGCGGTCGTGCAGCAGAAGAAGGACCGCCACGAGGAGCGCGACGCCAACGCGCTGCTCAACACCCGCTACGAGGACACGCTGCGCTCGATCGGCGTCGAAGACCTGATCGACATCGCCGAGCACTGGCAGCTCTCGCTGGGCGCGGCGCGCCACAGCCTGCACCCCGACAGCGTGTTCGGCCTGACCAGCACCTACGCGCTGCCCGACACCTCGCACGGCACCAACGCGCAGGTGGGCCTGTTCCACGACCTGACGCCGACGGCCCGCGCCTACCTCAGCGCCTCGCGCAAGACGCGCCTGCCGACGCTGAAGGACCGCTACTCGCAGCGCCTGGGCAACTACGTCGAGAACCCGCAGCTCGGGCCGGAGCGCTCGCTCAACCTCGAGGTCGGCTACCAGGGCCGGCCCAGCGCCGGCTTGCAGCTCGAAGCGGCGCTGTTCCTCGGCGAGGTCGACGACAAGATCCAGTCGGTGTTCGTCGCCGGCGGCACGAGCTGCGGCCCGGCCACGCCCTGCCAGATGCGCAACGTCGGCCGCACGCAGGTCCACGGCATCGAGCTGGGCGCGCGCGCCACGCCGCTGGCCTGGCTCGACCTGGGCGGCAACCTGACGCTGATGGAGCAGAGGAACACCTCCAACCCCGACACGCGCGTGACCGGCGTGCCCGACAACAAGGCCTTCGCCTACGCAGTCGTGCGCCCGCTGGAAGGCGTCTCCGTGCAGGCCACGCTGGAGCACAACAGCAAGCGCTGGGTCAACAACACCACCGCGCTGTCCGGCTTCACCATCCTCGGCCTGAAGGCGCTCTGGAGGCCGCTGCCGTCGCTGACGCTGGAAGCCGGCGTCGAGAACGCCACCGATCGCAACTACGAACTCGATGCCGGCTTCCCGGTGCCGGGGCGCTCGTGGTTCGCGCAGGCGCGCGTCGAATTCTGAAGGAGCACGAACCATGAGTTCCGCATGCGACGACGGCGCGCCCCGCGCCGCCGCCATCGTCGACGACGGCACGGCCGACGTCGACACGCTGCTGGCCGCGATCGCCTGCCAGCAGCGCCGCCTGGGCCGCGCGGTGCACGGCCTGGTGATGACCCATCCCGACGGCGGCCACGGCTGCGCTTCGCCGATGGTGCTGGTGGACCTGCAGACGCTCGACGAGTACCTGGTGTCGCAGCCGCTGGGCAGCGGCTCCGGCGCGTGCCGCGCCGACCCGCAGGGCTTCGCGCGCGCCAGCGCGGTGCTGCGCCGCGCCGCCGAGGCCGTGCCCGACCTGGTGGTCAGCAACCGCTTCGGCGCTCTGGAAGCCGAAGGCGGCGGTTTCAGCGCCGAACTGCTCGAACTGATGGCGCTCGGCATCCCGCTGCTGACCGTGGTGGCCACGCGCCACGCCGAGGCCTGGCAGCGCTTCAGCGGCGGCGCGCCGCTGCTGCCGCCCGAGCGCGCGGCGATCGACCGCTGGCTGGCCGCGACGCTGGCGGCGGCAGCGCATGCCTGAAGAACGACGGGTCTCGCGCCGCGCCTGGCTGATCGGCGCCGCGACGCTGTGCGCGGGCGTCGGCGCCGGTGTTCGCCCGGCGCGCGCCGCCAACCTGGTGCAACGCTTCGGCCGCCCGCTCGCGGCGCCGCCGCAGCGCCTGTTCGCCGCCGGGCCGCCGGCCGGCGTGCTGCTGGCCTGCCTGGCGCCCGAGCGCCTGCTCGGCTGGCCGACGCCGCTGCCGGACGCCGCCAAGGCGCTGCTGCCCGCCGCGGCGCGCGACAAGCCGGTGCTCGGCCGCCTGTCGGGCCGCGGCAGCACCGTCAGCCTGGAAGCGCTGCTGGCGCTCCAGCCCGACCTGATCGTCGACGCCGGCTCGGTGGACGCCACCTACGTCTCGACCGCGCAGCGCGTCGCCGAGCAGACCGGCGTGCCCTACCTGCTGGCCGACGGGCGGCTGGCCGATTCGGCGGCGCAGTTGCGCGAGCTGGGCGCGCTGCTCGGCGCGCCCGCGCGCGGCCAGGCGCTGGCCGCCTTCGCCGACGAGGCGCTGGCCGAGGCGGCGCGGGTCAGGGGCGACGGCGCCGCGCGGCCCTCGGTCTACCTCGCGCGCGGCGCCGACGGGCTGGAGACCGCCACCGCCGGCGCGATCAACGCCGAGATCATCGAGGCCGCCGGCGGCCGCAACGTCGCCGTCACCGGGCGCGCCGGCGTGGCACGCGTCTCGATGGAGCAGGTGCTCGGCTGGTCGCCCGACTGGGTGCTGACGCAGGACCGCAACTTCCACCGCCTGGCGCGCGGCGATGCGCCGTGGCGCACGCTGCCGGCGGTGCGCGAAGGCCGCTTGCTGCTCGCGCCCGAGCTGCCCTTCGGCTGGCTCGACGGCCCGCCCTCGGTGAACCGCCTGCTCGGCGTGAAGTGGCTGGCGGCGCAGTTGCGCCGCGGCACGGCGCCGGCGCGCGCGGCGCTCGACGAAAGCGTCGATGAAGCGCTGCGCTTCCACGCGCTGTTCTACGGCGTGACGCCGCCGCGCGAGGCCGTGCAGGGCTGGCTCGATGGCCGAACCTGAGGCGCGGCGCGGCGGCGCGCGGCGCCTGGCCTGGGGCGCGGCCGGGCTCGTGCTGCTGCTGGCCGTGGCGACGGCCTCGTTCTCGGTCGGCAAGTTCCCGCTCGCGCCGGCCGAGCTGTGGGCCTCGCTGCTGGCGCGCCTGAGCGGCGCCGCTTCGCCGCTGCCGCCGGCGGCCGAGGCGGTGATCTGGAGCGTGCGCGGCCCGCGCGTGCTGGCCGCGGCGCTGGTCGGCGCGGCGCTGGGCGCGGCCGGCGCGGCCTTCCAGGCGATGTTCCGCAACCCGCTGGTCTCGCCCGACATCCTCGGCGTCTCGGCCGGCTGCGGGCTGGGCGCGGCCGTCGCCATCCTGCTCGGCCTGCCGGTGGCGCTGATCTCCGGCGCGGCCTTCGGCGGCGGGCTGCTCGCGGTGGCCGTGGTGATGCTGGCCGCGCGCCGCGTCGGCGAACACGAGCCGGTGCTGGTGCTGGTGCTCGCCGGCGTGGCGGTGGGCGCGCTGCTGGGCGCCGGCATCTCGCTGGTCAAGCTGCTGGCCGACCCGAGCGTGCAGTTGCCGGCCATCACCTTCTGGCTGCTCGGCGGGCTGAACGCGGTCACGCCGGCCGACCTGTACTTCGCCTGGCCCTGGCTGGCCGCCGGCGCGCTGGTGCTGGTGCTGGCGCGCTGGCGCATCAACCTGCTGTCGCTGCCCGACGACGAGGCCGCCGCGCTGGGCGCGCGCGTCGGCCCGCTGCGCGCGGCGGTGGTGGCCGGCGCGACGCTGATGACCGCGTCGGCGGTGGCCCTGTCGGGCATCGTCGGCTGGGTCGGGCTGGTGGTGCCGCACGTGGCGCGGCTGCTGGTCGGGCCCGAGTTCAGCCGCCTGCTGCCGGTGGCGATGGGCCTGGGCGCGGCCTTCCTGATGCTGGCCGACACGCTGGCGCGCACGCTCGCGGCCATCGAGCTGCCGCTGTCGGTGCTGACCGCCGGCGTCGGCGCGCCCTTCTTCCTCTGGCTGCTCGGGCGGCGCCGCCGGCCGGCATGAACGGCACGCCACTGCTCGCGCTGCACGCGCTGGCCTTCGGCCACCACGGCCGCGCGCTGGGCGCGCCCGTCGACCTGGACGTGCGCGCCGGCGAGGTGGTCGCGCTGCTCGGGCCGAACGGCTGCGGCAAGACGACGCTGTTCCGCACCGTGCTCGGGCTGATCCCGGCGCTGGGCGGGCGCGTCGAGGTCGAGGGCATCGACCTGCTGGCCGCGCCGCGCGAGGCGATCGCGCGCCGCGTCGCCTACGTGCCGCAGGCGCACGGCGGCGTGTTCGCCTACCGCGTCGAAGACGTGGTGCTGATGGGCCGCGCGGTGCACGTCGGCGCCTTCGCGCTGCCCTCGCGGGACGACCGCGCCGCCGCCGCCGAGGCGCTCGAGCGGCTCGGCATCGCCCACCTCGCGGCGCGGCCCTACACCGAGATCAGCGGCGGCGAGCGCCAGCTCGTGCTGATCGCGCGCGCGCTGGCGCAGCGGGCGCGCGTGATCGTGATGGACGAACCCACCGCCAGCCTCGACTTCGGCAACCAGCGCGTGGTGCTGCGCGAGATCGAGGCGCTCGAGTCGCGCGGCGTCGCGGTGCTGCTCTCGACCCACCAGCCCGAGCACGCGCTGCGCATCGCCGACCGCGTCGCGCTGATGGGCGCCGGGGCGCGCTGGCAAGCCTTCGGCGCGGCGGCCGCCGTGATGACGCCGCGCACGCTGGCCGATCTGTACGGCGTGCCCGAGGAGGAGGTGGCGCGCAGCGTCGCCGGGCTGGCGCGCAACGTCGCCGGGCTGGCGCGGCCGGCCCCGGGCGGGGCGTAGCTCAGCTCAGCACGGCGCCGAAGAAGCGCATCGTGCGGTCCCAGGCCATCTGCGCCCAGGCCGCGTCGTACTGCGTCATCGGGATGCGGCCGCGGCCCTGCGCGGTCTCGTTCGCGAAGGCGTGGTGCGCCTGGTAGCGGTGGCCTTCGTAGCGTACGCCGGCATCCTTCAGCTTCGCTTCCAGGCCGTCGACGTTCTCGATCGCGAAGGCCTGGTCCTGCGTGGCCCAGTGGGCCTGCAGCGGGATGCTGATCTTGCCGGCATCGACGTATTCGAGCGGCGGCAGGCCGTACCACACCACCGCCGCGTCGGCCTCGGGCACCATCGTCGAGGCCAGCACGGTCAGCGCGCCGCCCATGCAGTAGCCGGTGACGCCGACCTTGCCGCTGCCGGCCTTCAGCGCCTTCAGGTACTGCACCGCGCCGCGGATGTCCTGCTGCGCCGCCTCGCCGAAGTTCAGCCCGCTCATCAGGTGGTGCGCCTCCTCGGCCTCGACGGTGCTCTTGCCGCGATAGAGATCGGGCACCAGCGCGGTGAAGCCGGCGTCGGCGAAGCGCCGCGCCACGCCGCGGATCTGCTCGTTCAGCCCCCACCACTCCTGGATCACCACCACCGCGCCGAGCGGCCGCTCGGCCGTCGCCAGTTCGCCCCTGGCGGCCCGTCCGTCGGGGCGCTTGAATTCGATGCTCTGCATGTGTCGTCTCCTCGTGTTGGGGCCGGCGGCCAGTATCTCAGCGATGCGCGCGCTGCGGCGGGGCGCCGAAGGCCTCGGCCAGCGTCAGCACGCGGCCGGCCTCGTCGGCCTGGTAGCCGGGCAGGCGGTTCACCGCGTCGCGGAAGTCGGCGCTGCGCAGCCGTTCGATCATGCGGCGCAGGTCGGGCGTCTCCAGGCTCGCCGCCTCGCAGAGAAAGAAATAGCGCTCCTGGTGGCAGGGCAGGAATTCGAGCTTGAACTCGCGCGCCGGCACCTCCAGGCCGAAGCCGGCGTCGGCCATGCCGCTGGCGACGAAAGCCGCCACCGCGGCGTGCGTGTACTCGCACTGCTCGTGGCCGCGGATCGCCGCCACGTCGATGCGGCGCTGGCGCAGCATCAGGTCGAGCAGGTGGCGCGTGCCCGAGCCGGGCTGGCGGTTGATGAAGCGCACCTCGGGCCGCGCGAGGTCGGCCACGTCGTAGATCTTCTTCGGGTTGCCGGGCGTCACCATCAGGCCCTGGCGGCGCGTGGCCAGCATCACCAGGCGCTGGCGCGCCGGGTCCAGCCAGGGGCGGTAGTGCGCCACCGTGGCGGCCTCGAACTCGCCCAGCGGCACGTGGAAGCCCGCCACCTCGCAGGCGCCGCTGACCAGCGCGGCCAGCGCCTCGGCGCTGCCGCAGTACTTCAGCTCGTGCGGCAGCGCCTCGCGTTCCATGGCCTCGTGCAGCATCTGCACCGCGAAGCCGTGGCTGGCGTGGATGCGCAGCCGCTCGGGCGCGGCGCTGAGCGCCTTGCGGATCTCGGCGTTCAGCTCGGAGGCGAGCGAGTCCAGCACCGGCGACAGCCGCGCCTGCACGCGCCGCTGCGCCCACACCAGGCGCTCGCCCAGGCCGGTGAGCTGCGAGCCCTTGCCGCGCGACATCAGCAGCAGCGGCTGGCCGAACAGCGCCTCGCCCTCGCGCAGCAGTTGCCAGGCGTGGCGGTACGACACGCCGCTGGCCGCGCAGGCGCCGGCCAGGCTGCCGTGTTCGTCGACCTGCGCCAGCAGCTCGACGACGCGCGGGCCGAGCGCGCGGCCGTCGGGGCCTTCGATGGTCCACAGCGGGGCGACGGAGACACGAAACATGGGGCGACGGTGGCAAATAGGCGCTGCACAGCCGATGACAACGCCGGGTTGGATCATATTGCCACCGCAGGCGATCGGCACGACCATCGCGGCAGCGGCGACCGGCTGCCATATGCGGCGCGCCGCCTATTGAGCCGTTGAATTCGAATCAGCGGTCGCCAGGAGACAAGCCGCATGACGACAACGGAAGCCATCGCCACCGTTCGCAGCATCGCCGACGCGCACCGCGACGTTCCCGGCGGCCTGATGCCCGCGCTGCACGCGGTGCAGGAGGCGCTGGGCCACGTGCCCGACACGGCCGTGCCGGTGCTGGCGCAGGCCTTCAACCGCTCGCGCGCCGAGGTGCACGGCGTGATCACCTACTACCACTTCTTCCGCCGCGAAGCGCCGGGCCGGGCCGTGGTGCAGGTGTGCCGCGCCGAGGCCTGCCAGGCCTGCGGCGCCGAAGACCTGCTGGCGCGCGCCGAAGCGCTGCTGGGCTGCAAGGCGCACGAGACGCGCGCCGACGGCGCGGTGACGCTGGAGCCGGTGTACTGCCTGGGCCTATGCGCCTCGTCGCCGGCGATGCAGATCGACGAAAAGCTGCACGCGCGCGTGACGCCCGAGAAGCTCGAACGCCTGCTCGGCGGCCTGGGGGTCGCGCGATGAGCGCGACCACGGTCTACGTGCCGCGCGACGCCGCCGCGCTGGCCGCCGGCGCCGACGAAGTCGCCGAACGAATCGCCGCCGAAGCCGCCGCGCGCGGCCGCGCCATCCATCTCGTGCGCAACGGCTCGCGCGGCATGTTCTGGCTCGAGCCGCTGGTGGAAGTGGCCACACCGCTGGGCCGCGTCGCCTACGGCCCGGTGACGGCCGACGACGTGCCCGGCCTGTTCGACGCCGGCCTGCTCGAAGGCGCGGCGCATGCGCTGTGCCACGGCGCCACCGAGCGCATCCCCTACCTCGCGAAGCAAGAGCGGCTGACCTTCGCCCGCGTGGGCGTGACCGATCCGCTCTCGCTGGCCGACTACGAAGCCCACGAGGGCTGGGCCGGCCTGAGGCGCGCGCTGGCGCTGGCGCCCGCGGCCATCGTGCAGGAAGTGCTGGATTCCGGCCTGCGCGGGCGCGGCGGCGCCGCCTTCCCGGCCGGCATCAAGTGGAAGACGGTGGCCGGCGCGCAGGCGGCGCAGAAATACGTGGTCTGCAATGCCGACGAGGGCGACTCCGGCACCTTCTCCGACCGCATGACGCTCGAAGGCGATCCGTACATGCTGATCGAAGGCATGGCGATCGCCGGCCTCGCGGTGGGCGCAACCAAGGGCTACGTCTACATCCGCTCCGAGTACC
Source organism: Piscinibacter sp. (assembly GCF_047600445.1). Lineage (GTDB taxonomy): Bacteria > Pseudomonadota > Gammaproteobacteria > Burkholderiales > Burkholderiaceae_C > Piscinibacter. Next base: position 756,441 of record NZ_JASGKT010000001.1, on the reverse strand, counting down.
CGCACGCGGTGGCGGTGGTGCAAGAAGCGATCACGCGCGCCACGGCCGCCGGCTTCCTCGGCGAGAACGTCTGCGGCAGCGGCCGGGCCTTCCACCTGGAGGTGCGCAAGGCCGCCGGCGCCTACGTCTGCGGCGAAGAGACCGCGATGCTGGAAAGCATCGAAGGCAGGCGCGGCATCGTGCGCGCCAAGCCGCCGCTGCCGGCGCTGGCCGGGCTGTTCGGCCAGCCGACCGTGATCAACAACGTCATCAGCCTGGCCAGCGTGCCCATCGTCCTGGCGCGCGGGGCGGCCTTCTACAAGAACTACGGCGTGGGCCGCTCGCACGGCACGCTGCCCTTCCAGCTCGCCGGCAACATCCAGCACGGCGGGCTGGTCGAGAAGGCCTTCGGCCTGACGCTCAGGGAGCTGGTGTTCGACTTCGGCGGCGGCACGCGCAGCGGCCGGCCGGTCAAGGCCATCCAGGTCGGCGGCCCGCTGGGCGCCTACGTGCCCGAATCGCGCTGGGACACGCCGCTCGACTACGAAGCCTATGCCGCCTTCGGCGCCGTGCTGGGCCATGGCGGCGTCGTGGTGCACGACGACACGGCCGACATGGCCCGCCTCGCCCGTTACGCGATGGAGTTCTGCGCGCTGGAGAGCTGCGGCAAGTGCACGCCCTGCCGCATCGGCAGCACGCGCGGCGTGGAGGTCATCGACCGCATCACCCGCGACGAGCGCCGCGCCGAGCAGGTGATCCTGCTGCGCGACCTGTGCGACACCATGCTGGCCGGCAGCCTGTGCGCGATGGGCAGCATGACGCCCTACCCGGTGCTGTCGGCGCTGGACCACTGGCCCGAGGACTTCGGCATCACGGCACCTGAACGAAAGGCGGCCTGACCATGCTTCACCATCACCCGCAAGAGATCGACCGCGGCACGCCGGCCAGCGAGTCGACCACGACGGTCACGCTGACCATCGACGGCGCCAGCGTCAGCGTGCCCGCCGGCACCTCGCTGATGCGCGCGGCCATCGACGCCGGCGTGCAGGTGCCCAAGCTGTGCGCCACCGACAGCCTGGAGCCCTTCGGCTCGTGCCGGCTGTGCCTGGTGGAGATCGAGGGCCGGCGCGGCTACCCGGCCTCGTGCACCACGCCGGCCGAGGCCGGCATGGTGGTGCGCACCCAGACGCCGAAACTGCAGCAGTTGCGCCGCGGCGTGATGGAGCTGTACATCAGCGACCACCCGCTGGACTGCCTGACCTGCGCGGCCAACGGCGACTGCGAGCTGCAGGACATGGCCGGCGTCACCGGCCTGCGCAACGTGCGCTACGGCGTCGGCGCGGCGGCCGGCGCGCACCACTGCGACGCGCAGAAGGACGAATCGAATCCGTACTTCACCTACGACGCCAGCAAGTGCATCGTCTGCAACCGCTGCGTGCGCGCCTGCGAGGAAACGCAGGGCACCTTCGCGCTGACGATCTCGGGGCGCGGTTTCGACAGCCGCGTCTCGCCGGGGCAGGACCAGCCCTTCATGGACAGCGAGTGCGTCAGTTGCGGCGCCTGCGTGCAGGCCTGCCCGACCGCCACCTTGCAGGAGAAGAGCGTCATCGAACTCGGCCAGGCCGAGCACAGCGTGATCACCACCTGCGCCTACTGCGGCGTGGGCTGCGGCTTCAAGGCCGAGATGAAGGGCAACACCGTCGTGCGCATGACGCCGTGGAAGGACGGCAAGGCCAACGAAGGCCACTCCTGCGTCAAGGGCCGCTTCGCCTGGGGCTACGCGACGCACAAGGACCGCATCACCAAGCCGATGATCCGCGCCAGGATCACCGACCCGTGGCGCGAGGTCACCTGGGACGAGGCGATCGACCACGCCGCGCGCGAGTTCAAGCGCATCCAGGCCGAACACGGCAAGGACTCGATCGGCGGCATCACCTCCAGCCGCTGCACCAACGAAGAGACCTACCTGGTGCAGAAGCTGGTGCGCGCGGCCTTCGGCACCAACAACGTCGACACCTGCGCGCGCGTGTGCCACTCGCCCACCGGCTACGGCCTGGGCCAGACCTACGGCACCTCGGCGGGCACGCAGACCTTCAAGTCGGTGGAGCACGCCGACGTGATCATGGTCATCGGCGCCAACCCGACCGACGCGCACCCGGTGTTCGCCTCGCGCATGAAGAAGCGCCTGCGCGAAGGCGCGCAACTGATCGTCGTCGATCCGCGCCGCATCGAGCTGGTGGAGTCGCCGCACGTCCGCGCGCGGCACCACCTCGCGCTGAAGCCCGGCACCAACGTCGCGATGATCACCGCGCTGGCGCACGTGGTCGTCACCGAAGGGCTGGTGAACGAAGCCTACGTGGCCGAGCGCTGCGACAGCCGCAGCTTCGACGACTGGCGCGCCTTCGTGGCCCGCCCCGAGAACTCGCCCGAGGCCTTCGAGGCCGTGACGGGCGTGCCGGCCGCCGAGGTGCGCGCCGCCGCGCGGCTGTATGCCAGCGGCCCGAACTCGGCGATCTACTACGGCCTGGGCGTCACCGAGCACGCCCAGGGCTCGACGATGGTGATAGGCATCGCCAACCTCGCGATGGCCTGCGGCATGGTCGGCCGCGAGGGCGTCGGCGTGAGCCCGCTGCGCGGCCAGAACAACGTGCAGGGAAGCTGCGACATGGGCAGCTTCCCGCACGAGCTGCCGGGCTACCGCCACATCGCCGACACCACGGTGCGCTCGCAGTTCGAGGCCGCCTGGGGCGTCGAGCTGAGCCCCGAGCCGGGGCTGCGCATCCCGAACATGTTCGACGCCGCGCTGGCCGGCAGCTTCAAGGGGCTGTACTGCCAGGGCGAGGACATCGTGCAGAGCGACCCCAACACGCAGCACGTGGCCGCGGCGCTGTCGGCGATGGAATGCATCGTCGTGCAGGACATCTTCCTCAACGAGACCGCCAAGTACGCCCACGTGCTGCTGCCCGGCACCAGCTTCCTCGAGAAGGACGGCACCTTCACCAACGCCGAGCGCCGCATCAGCCGCGTGCGCCGGGTGATGCCGCCCATTCCGGGGCTGGCGGACTGGGAGGTGACGGTGCGCCTGGCCAACGCGCTCGGCTACCCGATGCACTACGCGCACCCCGAGGAGATCATGCGCGAGATCGCCGCGCTGACGCCCAGCTTCGCCGGCGTCACCTACGAGAAGATCGACCGCTTCGGCAGCGTGCAGTGGCCCTGCAACGAGGGCACCGACGAAGCCGGCACCGCGCTGATGCACGTCGGCGGGTTCGTGCGCGGCAAGGGGCGCTTCTTCAACACGCAGTACGTGCCGAGCGAGGAGAAGGTCACGCGCCGCTACCCGCTGCTGCTGACCACCGGGCGCATCCTCAGCCAGTACAACGTCGGCGCGCAGACGCGGCGCACGCCCAACAACCGCTGGCACGACGAAGACCGGCTGGAGATCCATCCGCACGACGCCGAGGAGCGCGGCATCGACGAAGGCGACTGGGTCGGCATCGCCAGCCGCGCCGGGCAGACGGTGCAGCGCGCGATGATCAGCGACCGCATGCAGCCCGGCGTGGTCTACACCACCTTCCACTTCCCCGAGTCGGGCGCCAACGTCATCACCACCGACAGCTCCGACTGGGCCACCAACTGCCCCGAGTACAAGGTGACCGCGGTGCAGGTGACCAAGGTGATGCAGCCCTCGGAATGGCAGAAGGAATACGCCGAGTTCAACCGCGAGCAGCTCGACCTGCTGGCGCGGGCGCGCGGCGAGGCGGTGATGGGCAAGTGAAGCCGCTCGACACCTCGCTCGCGCCGCCCGGCACGCGGCCGGCGCATGTCGCCGAATGGCGCGGCGCGCGCGACTCGGCACGCGCCGACCTGCTGGCCGAGGAAGTGCCGGTGGCGCTGGTGTTCAACGGCATCTCGCACGCGGTGATGCTCGCCAGCCCCGTCGAGCTGGAAGACTTCGCGCTCGGCTTCGCATTCACCGAGGGCCTGATCGACGCGCCGCGCGAGCTGTTCGGCGTCGAGGCGCAAACGGTGGCCGAGGGCATCGAACTGCGCCTGGAGGTCTCGTCGGCCTGCGAGTGGCGGCTGAAGGAGCGCCGCCGCACGCTCGCCGGCCGCACCGGCTGCGGCCTGTGCGGCACCGACAGCCTGGCGCAGGTGCGCCGCGCGCTGGCGCCGGCCCCCGCGGTCAGCGTGCCGACAGCCGCGCTCGGGCGCGCGCAGCGCGAGCTGTGGCAGCACCAGGCGCTGCAGCAGCTCACCGGCGCGACGCACGCCGCCGCGTGGTGCGGCCTAGACGGCCGCGTGCAACTGCTGCGCGAGGACATCGGCCGCCACAACGCGCTCGACAAGCTGATCGGCGCGCTGCTGCGCGGCGGCGCCGACAGCGCCGCCGGCTTCGCCGTCATCACCAGCCGCGCCAGCTTCGAGATGGTGCAGAAGGCGGTGGCGGCCGGCATCGGCGCGCTGGCGGCCGTCTCGGCGCCGACGGCGCTGGCGGTGCGCGCGGCCGCCGAACTGAACCTCGCGCTGGCCGGCTTCGTGCGCGGCGGCGACGGCGTGGCCTACACCTTCCCCGAACGCTTCGGCCTGGCTTCCGATGGACCCTGACAACCTCGTTCACATGGCCAACCGCATCGGCGAGTTCTTCGCCGCGATGCCCGACGCCGCCGAGGCGCGCGCGAGCATCGCCACGCACATCCGCCGCTACTGGGAGCCGCGCATGCGCCGCGCGCTGATGGAGCACGTCGCGCAGCGCCAGGGCGCGGGGCTCTCGCCGCTGGTGCTGCAGGCGATCCGCGAGGCGCCGGCGCCGCTCGTTTAAGAAGTCAGACGCGCCGCAGCAGGTCGAGCAGCATGCGGCTGAGCCTGGCCTTGCCCGCCGTGTAGGGCGGGAACAGCATCTTCAGCGCCGACAGCGGCCCGCCGGAGAGCACCGCGCGCTCGTGCGAGAAGGCCGTGAAGCCGAACACGCCGTGCGCGTTGCCCAGCCCGGAGTTGTTGACACCGCCGAACGGCAGGTTGCCGTGCGCGAACTGCTGCAGGCACAGGTTGACGCACAGGCTGCCCGAGCTGGTGTCGGCGCGCAGCCTGTCGGCCGCCGCGCCGTCGCGGCTCCACAGGTACAGCGCCAGCGGCTTGGGCGCGGCGTTGATGCGCGCGATCACCTCGTCGAGCGAATCGAAGGGCGCGACCGGCAGCACCGGGCCGAAGATCTCCTCCTGCGCGATGCGCGCCGCGTCGCTGACGTCGGCCAGCAGCGTCGGCGCCACGTAGCGCCGCGCCGCATCGTGCGTGCCGCCGGCCAGCACGCGCGCGCCGCGCGCCACCGCGTCGTCGACCAGCCCGGCCACGCGCTGCGCATGGCGCTCGTGGATCATGCGGCCCAGGCTGGGGCTCGCGGCCACCGCGGCGGCATCGGCGCCGAAGCGCTCGGCCAGCACCTCGCGGCACAGCGCGACGAAGGGTTCCATCACCGAGCGGTGCACGTAGACGTGGTCGGGCGCCACGCAGGTCTGCCCGGCGTTGACCAGCTTGCCCCACATCAGGTGCTCGGCGGCGTGGCGCAGGTCGGCGCTGGCGTCGACGACCACCGGCGACTTGCCGCCCAGCTCCAGCGTCACCGAGGCGAGGTGCTTCGCGGCGGCGGCCATCACCACCTTGCCGACCGCCGGCGAGCCGGTGAAGAAGACGTGGTCGAAGGGCAGCGCGAGCAGGTGCGTGGACGTTTCGACGGCGCCCTCGACCATCGCCACCTCGGCCGGCTCGAACACCTCGGCGACCAGCTCGCCGATCACCGCGTTGACGCGCGGCGTGAACTCCGAGGGCTTGAGGATCGCCGTGTTGCCCGCCGCCAGCGCCGAGACCAGCGGGCCGAGCAGCGTCGACACCGGGTAGTTCCAGGGCCCGATGATCAGGCAGCGCCCGCGCGGCTGGCAGACGATGCGCGCGCGGGTGCCGAAGGTCATCAGCGTCGGCGCGGCGCGCTGCGGGCGCATCCAGCGCTTCAGGTGCTTCTGCGCGTGGCGGATCTCGTCGACCACCGGCAGCAGCTCGGTGAGGTCGACCTCGACGGCGGGCTTGCCCAGGTCTTTCGCGAACGCGGCGGCGAAGGCCTCGCGGCGTGCCAGCAGCGCATCGAGCAGCCGGCCCAGCCTGGCGCGGCGCTCGTCGGCGCCGCTGCGGCGCAGCGCCAGCGCCTTCGCGGCCTGGCCGGCGAAGAGCGCGTCGATGACGGCGGGGGCGGTTTCGCGGTCCAGCGGATTGCACATGGCGGTCGGCTCGGCAGAAGGCGGTTTGCCATCTTGCCCGAGCCGGCCGCCGGGCGGCTCGGTGGGGCTCTCTACTTTGGGAGCTTCACAGCTTGTAGTCGAGCGAGACCATGAAGTTGCGCGGCGCGCCGTAGATCGCGCCGTATTCCACCGTGCCGACGTACTTCTTGTTGGTCAGGTTGTTGACGTTGAAGCGCAGCGTGGCCGCATCGGTCATCTCCCAGGCCGCGAAGGCATTGGCGACGGTGTAGCCCTTCTGCCGCGCGCCGCCGATCTTGTGGACATCCGACTGCCAGCGGGCGTTGATGCCGGCGCGCACGCCGGGCAGCCCCGGCACGCGGCTGTCGAAGCGGAGGTTGAAGGTCTGGCGCGGCACCCACTCGTAGATGTCCTTGCCGTCCGGGCCGGTGAGGTCGAGCTTGGTGAAACCCAGCGTCAGGTTGGCGTCCTGCGTGATGCGGCCGGTGGCCTCGATCTCGAAGCCCTGCGACTTCACGTCCTTCGGTTCGTACCAGTAGGTGCCGCCGGCGGTGATGCCGCCGTAGGTCGCCAGGCCCTTCTGCTTCGACGAGAACAGCGCGAAGGTGGTGAGGAACTTGCGGTCCAGCCACTCGGCCTTGACGCCGGCCTCGACGTTGACGCCCTTCATCGGCGCGAGGTAGGCGCCGTTGATATCGGTCTGGTCCTGGTTCTGGAAGATGTCTGAATACGACACGTAGCCCAGCAGGTCGGGCGTGATGTCGTAGGTGACGCCGAGGTAGGGGCTGAGCTCCTCGGTCTTGGGGTAGTTGTTGGCCGTCGCGACGCTGCCGTACAGCGACGCACCCTCGCGCTCGAGCCGGATCGCGTTCAGGCCGCCGATCGCCTTCAGGCTGTCGGTCAGCGCGAAGCGCATGGCGGCATACAGGCGCGTGAGTTGCTGCTCGCCCGTGGTGTCGGGCGTGCGCGGGCCCCAGCCCGGCTCGGCGTAGACATTGCCCGCGTACGGGAAGGCCGGCAGCGGCTGGATGGGCGCGGCGAGAGGGAAGACGTCGCGCTCGGTCTCCTGCCGCGAATGGCTGAGGCCGGCGATCAGGTGGTGGGTGCGCCCGAAGGCCTTGAACTGGCCGCTGAGGTTGGCGTCCAGCACGTCGTTGGTCTGCTCGGTGGTGCTCCGGTAGGCCCAGCCGACGAGGCCGGTGTTGTCCATGTTCAGGGCGCCGGTGGGCACGTAGGCGTACAGCAGCTTCGTGTCCTCGTCACCGCGGCGGTGGGTGTAGGTGAGCTTGGCCTCCCAGTCGGCCGACAGCGTGTGCGTGTACTCGGCGAAGACGCTTTGCGAGCGCGTGTCCCAGCGCGCCCAGTCCTGCGAGGTCGACGAGGAGACGTCGAAGTCGGCCTGGCTGCCGTCGACGCGGTTGAGCGTCAGCGAGCCCCACATCGGCGATTTCTGCTTCGAATCCTGGTAGGTGAAGCCCAGGGTCAGCATGCCGTTGTCGCCGATCTGGCCGTCGACGACGCCGTACAGCGTGCTGCGCGTGTCGTGCAGCGCGCGCAGATACGAATCCTTGTCTTCGTGCGCGACGACCAGCCGGCCGGCCCACGAACCGTCGGCGGTGAACACCTTGTTGTAGTCCAGCGCGACGCGGCCGGTGTGGTAGGAGCCGCCGCTGAGTTGCACCACGCCGCCGTCCTTGTTGGTCGGCCGCTTGCGCACGTAGTTGATCGTGCCCGACGAGTTGCCCACGCCGGTCAGCAGCCCGTTGGCGCCGCGGATCAGCTCGATGCGCTCGAAGATGAACGAGTCCTGCTGGCCGACGACGGTGCCCCAGTCGTTGGTCATGCCCAGGCCGTCGATCTGCGTCAACTGCACCTCGAAACCACGCGCCTGGTAGACGGCGCGGTTGGTCTCGTACTGCTCGACGTTGATGCCGGTGCCCAGGCGCAGCGCGTCGTTGCTGCCGCTCAGGCCGTAGTCGGTGATGGCTTCGCGTTCGATCGTGCTGATCGACTGCGGCGTGTCCTTGATCTCCAGCGGCAGGTTGGTCGCGCCCTTGGAGACGCGGCGCTCGCGCTTGCCGGTGACGACGACCGCATCGAGCGTCGTTTCCTTGTCCTTCGCGCTCGCGGCGGCGGCGGCGTCCTGCGCGCGCGCATCGTCGCCGAGCGCCACGCAGGCCGCGAGGGCGCAGGCGGTCATCGTGAACGGGTACTTCATCGGGTTCTCCGGATTCGAGGTGAGTTCTTCGCAGCGGCCACCGCTGCGGGGCCGCGGGCTGCAAACGCGGGGAGCGGCAGCCGATTGTAATGCGAATGACTCTCAGTCCTAAGAACTGAATCCGACTCAGCGCAGGCGCTCGCGCGCCTGCCGGGCCACGACGTAGACGCGGCCCGGCTGCGCCAACGCCTCTTCCGACTTCAGCGCGACGAGCGCCGCATCGAGCAGCGGCCGCGCCGCCGCCGCATCGCCGCGGCGCTGCAGCGCGATGCCGCGCAGCGCGTCGATCGCGGCGGGCCAGGTGCCGGTGGCGCGGCCGGACTCGAGCGCGTCCGGGTCGAGCTGCTCGATCAGCGCCTGCGCGCGCCCGGTCTCGCCGATTTCCAGCTCGATCAGCGCGAGCACGAAGGCGGCGTCCTGCGTCTGCGGCGAGCCCGCGCCGGCGAGCCGGCGCAGCGCCTCGTGCGCGCGGCGCGCCTTGTCGGCGGCCTCGGCGGCGCGGCCGGCCTCGGCCAGCGTGCGCGCCCAGTTCAGCAGCGTCACGTGGGTCGATGCATGGCCGTCGCCGAACTTGGCGCGCACGCGCTCGTGCACCGTCTGCGCCCAGCCGATCGCGCGCGGCCAGTCGCCGCGGCGGAACGCGACGCCGAGCAGTTCGTTGAGCAGTTGCAGGTGGCGCGTGTGGTTCTCGCCGAGCCGCGCGGCGATGGTCGGCCGCGCGTCGAGCAGCAGGCGTTCGGCGGCCGCGTGGTCCTCGCCCTGCGCGCGCACCAGCGCGAGCCGCGCGAGCGCGACCAGCAGCTCGTTGTCCCGTCCACGGCCCTGCGCCTCCTCGATCAGCCGCCGGCCTTCCTCGGCCGCCTGCGCGTCCTGCCCGGCGAGCGCGAGCGCGTTGATCAGTTCCAGGCGCAGCGCGTCACGCTGCGCGGCCTCGCCCGCCGCGGCGCCGTCCAGGCCGTCGATCGCCGCGCGCAGCTCGACGACGGCCTTGGCGTAGTCGCCCTGCCCGATCAGCAGCGTGCTGCGCGCCGTCGCGACACGCGGCCGGGCGCGCGGATCGTCGGACGCCGCGCTGAGCCGCTCGAGCGCCTGCAACTGCTGCTCGGCCTCGCGCAGGCGCCCGGTGCGGCCGAGCACGCGCACCAGCACCGCACGGGTCTGCAACGCGCTGCGGCTCGCGCCGGCGCCGTCGCGTTCGAGCAGTTCGAGCGCGCGCCGCGCCTCGGCTTCCGCGTCCTGGAACAGGTCGATCGCACCGAACAGCGAGGCGAGGCTGCCGCGGATCGCCGCCTCGGTGTCCGACTGCGCGCCGAAGCGGTCGGACGCGCGCTCGCGCGCCGACAGCAGCACCTCGCGCAGCGTCGCGTCCGGGCCCTTGGCCGAGACCAGCGGGTTCGAGCGCCCGATCAGGTCCTCGTCGAGGAAACGCGCCAGCGCCGTCGCGCGCTCGAGTTCGACGCCCGCCTGGTTGCGCGCCTTCACCGCCTGCTGCTGCAGCCACACCGCGGCCACGATGCCGAGCACGAGCACCGCGAACAGCGCCCGCACGAGCGGCCTGCGCGCCCGGCTGCGCGCGAGCAGCTCGCGCTCGCGGCGCTGGGCCTCCTGCGCGCGCTGCTGTTCGAGCCTGTCGGCGCGCCGCTGGTCGAGGCGGCGCAGGCGGTCGGCGAGTTCGGCCACGCTCGCGAGCCGCCGCTCGGGGTTGCCGTCGGTGGCGCGCCGCAGGTCCTCGCGCAGCAGCTCGTCGCCGACCTGCGCCTCCCAGCCGGGCGCCATCGGCTGGCCGACCCGCCCGGCGAGCAGTTGGTAGAGCACGACGCCGAGCGCGTAGACGTCGCTCTTCACGGTCGGCGCCTGGCCGGTGAAGAGCTCGGGCGCGACGTACAGCGGCGTGCCCGAGGTCGCGTCGCCGCCGGGCCGGTCTTCGACGGTCATGCCCAGGCGCGTGATGCCGGCCTGGGCGAGCCGGTCCGGGTCGAGCAGCCGGCCGCTGCCGAAGTCGGTCAGCCGCACGTGCGGCGCGCCGGCGTCGCCGCTGACGAGCACGTTCGCGGGCTTCAGGTCCTTGTGCAGCACGCCGACGGCATGCGCCGCCGCGACGGCGTCGGCGATCTGCAGGAACAGGGCGATGCGCGCGCCCGTGTCCAGGTCCGGCAGGTGTGCCTCGGCCCACTCGGCCAGCGTGGCGCCCCCGTAGCGGCACTCGAGGAAAAACGGCGCGGTCTCGAAGTTCCAGTCGAGCACCTCGACGACGTGGCTGGCGTCGTCCAGGCATTCCTGCAGCAGGCGCAGCAGCGTCACCTCGCGCTTGAGCGCGCGCAGCCGGTCGGCGTCGAGCGCGAACTTGTAGACGCGCTGCTCGCGCGTCTTCTGGTGCTCGCCGAGCCAGACCTCGCTGCCGGCGGTGCGGCCGAGCGGACGCAGCAGCACGAAGCTCGCCCGGCCCGGCACACCCTGCCCCGCCTCCAGCGCGAGCGTGCTGACGAACTGGCGGCCGACGGCGGTGCGGGCCACCGCCGCGTCGAGCCGGTAGCCGACCCGCGCCTGGGTCGAGATGCAGCTCGCATTGGCCTCGCCGAGCGCGCGCCGCAGCTTGTTGATCGCGTTCGGCAGCACCTTGTCGACCGTGATGCGCCCGGCCCAGACCTCGCGCAGCAGCTCCTCCTTGGTCACCACCTCGCCGGCGTGCTGGAGCAGGTAGGCGAGCACTTCGAGCGCGCGCCGTTCCACGTCGGCCGGCAGTCCGGCGACACGCAGTTCGAAGCGGGATTCGTCGAATTCGGCCGTGCCGAAGCGATAGCAGAACGCGGGTCGTTCCATCGAGAGGGGGTTGTCCATCAGCGCCACGGCAGGCCTTTTAGACCAACGGCGCCGCCCTTGCGGGGTGGAACCGCCGGCGTTACCGATCCGTTATCGGGCGTGGCCGCGCCGTGCCGACGCGGCGAGGGCGCGAGCCTAGCATCCGCCGCCGATCGACGACCCCACCCCTGGGGCGCGACATCCCACGAACACATTGAACGCATGAAACTGAATCGAGCAGGGCTGAAGACGAGTACGCGGCGGCCGGCCGGCCGCCGCGCCTGGTTCGCGCTGGTTGGCGCCGCCGCGGTGCTGGTGGCCGGGTGCGGAGGTGGCGGCGGCGGCGGCGGTGAACCGCCACCCGGGCCGGTCATGTACCCGGTGACGGTGAGCGTCACCGGCAACGGCAGCGTCGCCAGCACCAGCGGCGGCATCAACTGCGGCACGGCGTGCCGCGCCGACCTGGCCGCCGACACCGTGCTGACGCTGACCGCGACGCCGGCGGCCGGGCACCTGCTGCAGGCCTGGGGCGGCGCCTGCGCCGGGGCCGCCGGCGCGGCGCGCTGCGAGGTGTCCGTCACGCAGGCGACCGCGGTGTCGGCCACCTTCGTTCCGCAGGTCGCGGGCAGCTTCACGCTCTCGGTGGCGGTGAGCGGCAACGGCAGCGTGCGCTCGCAGCCGGCCGGCATCGATTGCGGCAGCGCCTGCAGCGCGGGCTTCGCCGGTTCGAGCTCCGTCGTGCTGACCGCCACGCCGACGCAGGGCCAGACCTTCCAGTCCTGGGGCGGCGCCTGCAGCGGCTCGGCCGCCACCTGCACGGTCTCGATGACCGCGGCACGCAGCGTGACGGCGAGCTTCGTGGCCACGCAGGCGCCGGCGCCGACCTGGGGTGCCGCGGCACTGCTCGAGGACAGCAACGACTTCAACGTCGCCGGCACCAACATCTTCGGCGACACGAACGCGCTGACCGCGGTCGATCCGGCCGGCAACACGCTGGTCCTCTGGGAGCAGTCCGACGGCGCGCCGAACGGCAACACGCGCAAGGTCTGGTCGCGCCGCTACGTGCCGGGGCAGGGCTGGGCGGCCGCGGTGGTCGTGCCGGGGCTGACGACGGCGAGCTCGTCGGTCGCCCTCGTCACCGGGCGCCTGCTGGTCGACGCGAGCGGCACGGCGACCTGGATCCGCCACAACTTCGAGACGCGCCGCTACAGCGCGGCCGGCGGCTGGTCGGCCACCGCGTTCAAGCCGGCGGGCAGCGGCAGCGGCGAACTCGCCGACGCCAGGATCGAGGCGAACGGCAGCGTGCACCTGCTCGGCATCGGCAGCAACGACGTGCTCTACAGCCGCCTGCCGGCCGGCAGCAGTCAGTGGACGGCGTGGGCCGACGTGAGCTTCACCGACCTCGCGACGCGCGACGCCCAGCTCGCGCTCGGCGCCCAGGGCAACCCGATCGCGGTCTGGCGCGAGCGCAACCCGGGCGACTCCAACTACAGCATGAAGGCCAACCGTGCCGCCGGCGGAAGCTGGCAGCAGCCGGTTCGCATCGAGGAGGTGCTGACGCCGGTGCACGACTCGGCGCCGCGCATCGCCAGCGACGCGGCGGGCAACGCGATCGCCGCCTGGCACCAGGGCAATTCGGTCTACGTGAACCGCTTCGACGCGGCGACCAATGCCTGGGGCAGCGCCAGCCAGATCGACGCGAACCAGGTGGACGGCATCTTCTCGGCGCGCCTCGCAGTCGCGATGGCGGCCGACGGCCGCGCCGTGCTCGCCTGGTCGTCCGGCATCTACGGCGTCAAGTCGATGACCTGGGCGCCGGCGACCGGCTTCGCCGCACCCGTGACGGTGACGAGCTACAGCAGCGGCCACTGGCTCGGCATCGACGCCGACGGCCGCGCGTCGCTCGTCTACCGCAGCGTCAGCCAGTGGCCCAACCCGACCGACGCGACGCAGAACCTCTACACGCGCGAACTGCCGTGGGGCGGCGCCTGGAGCGCGGCGACGCTGCTCGAGAACGGCGCGGGCGACGTCAAGTCCGGCGCGCGCTGCGCCTTCAACGCGGCGGGCCAGGCCGCGTGCGCCTGGGCGCAGGACGACCTGGCGGGCAGCGCCGTGCGCAACAGCCTGTGGGCGGCCGTGCGCCGCTGACTCCACACGACGACTCCACGCAGGAAGACACCATCATGAGACCCATCCGATCCCGCGCCTACGCGCTCGCCGCCCTGGCAGCCGCGGGCTGCGCCTCCATCGCCGTCACCGACGACGCGCTCGTCGACCGCACCGCGTTCGCGCTCGGCCTCGCCAAGGGCGACTTCACGATCTCCAACCGCAGCGACGAAGGCACGACGACGCGCTACAGCGTGCGCACGAAAGCCGGGCAGGACTTCAACTGCTTCGTCGGCGGCTCGATCAGCGTGCTCGGGCGCAGCGTCTCCGAGGCGATCTGCACGAAGAAGGGCGAGACGATGCGCAATCCGCTGCTGCGCTGACGCGCGCGCCGCCGCGACGGCGAAGGGGTCGGCTCGACGAGGGCCGGCCCCTTCTTGCTTGGCCGTTTCGAGAAAGAAATGGTGTCGACACATTATTCGCCAAGGCCGATAATTTCATAAAACATGCCATAGATTGTTTGTTGCATTTACAGGCTTTGGCTTATAGGATGTGCCATGGCCGATGTCTACCCCGTCCGCTTCCCCGATCAACTCCGACAGCATCTGCGGGCACTGCGGAAGCGGCATGACCTGACTCAGGCCCAGATCGGCGCACTCGTCGGCGTCAGCCAGGCCCGGATCGCAGAGATCGAAGCAAACCCGGGCCTGGTCAACTTCGAGCAGTTGATGAAGCTCCTGTCCGTGCTGGGCGTCTCGCTGACCCTGCAGGAGGAAGCGGCCGCGCCGGTCGCCACCCGCCCCCCCGCAGCCAAGACCTCGAAGCCGAAAGCCACCAAGCCACAGCCCAAGGCAATCAGCAGACAGCCTGAGGTCAAGCCCGCTTCCCGTCGAACCCTCGTGGCCCGCCCCAAGAAGGGCTCGTGGTGACCCAGTCGCTCAACGCCTGGATGAACGGCGAACGGGTCGGCACCTGGCTCGTCGACCGGAACTCGCACGCCTTCCGCTACGACCCGTCCTGGCTGGAGTCCCCCCGCCGGCGATCGCTCTCGCTCTCCCTGCTGATCAGCGGATCGCTGGAGATCCAGGGCCAGCAGGTCCGCAACTACTTCGACAACCTGCTGCCGGACAACGAACGGATCCGCTCGCGGCTGCGAAGGCGCTTCGGCCTGCGGTCCAGTGAGATCTTCGACCTGCTGGAGGCCATCGGCCGCGACTGCGTCGGGGCCGTGCAGCTCCTGCCCGAAGGCGTCACGCCGAAGGGTTGGGACCGGATCGAGTGCGACCCGCTGACCGAGGCGCAGATCGTCGATCTGCTGCAGGCGGTGCCGTCGGACACCGACCCCGGCTCGATCCATGACGACGACCTGTTCCGGATCTCCATCGCGGGCGCGCAAGAGAAGACTGCGCTCACCCGGTGGAAGGGCCAATGGTGCCGGCCGCAGGGCGCCACGCCCACCACCCACATCATCAAGCTGCCGCTGGGCCTCATCGGCGGATCGAAGCGGGTCGATGCCTCGGACTCGGTCCAGAACGAGTGGCTGTGCGCGCGGATCGTCGCGGAGCTCGGGCTGCCCGTCGCCTCGACATCGATGGAGGTCTTCGGCGACCAGACCGTATTGATCGTCGAGAGGTTCGACCGCGAGTGGATGGACAGGGGAAAGTGGATCGCTCGACTGCCCCAGGAAGACTTCTGCCAGGCATTGGGTGTCGGGCCGGACCAGAAGTACGAACAAGCCGGTGGCCCCGGCATGCAGAAGTGCCTGCAACTGCTGCAGGGCAGTGCCGACCGTGAGGACACGACGCTCTTCCTGCTCGCGCAGCTTGCGTTCGTGCTGATGGCGGCCACCGACGGCCACGCCAAGAACTTCTCGATCTATCTCGACCGCGGCGATGCCTATCGGATGACGCCGCTCTATGACGTCCTGTCGATGTGGCCCTACTACGGTGACGGCGCCAACCAGTTCAGGCAGCGCAAGGCGGGTCTGGCGATGGCCGTGCGCTCGAAGAACGCACACTATCTGTTCCACACGATCCAGGCGCGCCACTGGCAGCAACTGGCGGCCAAGCACGGCGGCGACACCGTGTGGGCCGAGATGATCGACCTGGTGACCCGTGTCGACAGCGCACTGACCAGGGTGGAGCGAAGACTGCCCAAGGACTTCCCGGCTCCCACCTGGGAGAGCATCTCGACTGGCATGAGAAGCGAGGCCACTCGATTCCTGAGGGAGGCTGGACTGCTCTAGCCAGCAGGCCTCCATAAGCCGGCCAAACGGCCAACTTGTGGGGCAAAGCGCATCGCAAAAGAAAAATGCCCCGGGGCCGGGGCATTCTTGTATGACTTGGTGGCCAAGGGCGGAATCGAACCACCGACACGCGGATTTTCAATCCGCTGCTCTACCAACTGAGCTACTTGGCCACGTGAACTGCGAAGTATAGCCGAGGCGCGCCGCCCGGCCGGGTCAGAGCGTTCCGCTGCGCTTGTTGCGCGAGAGGTCGACGCCGAGCTGCTTGAGCTTGCGGTACAGGTGCGTGCGCTCCAGGCCGGTCTTCTCGGCCACGCGGGTCATGCTGCCGTTCTCCTGCGCGAGGTGGAACTCGAAATAGCTCTTCTCGAAGGCGTCGCGCGCCTCGCGCAGCGGGCGGTCGAGGTCGAAGCTCTGCTCGGCCTGCGGGCCCAGCAGCAGCGGCGCGTTCGGCAGGCCCTGGCCGCCGGTCATCGCCGCCTCCACGGTCAGCGTGGTGTCGCCGATGTGGTGGTTGTGGTGCGGGTGGCTCACCGGCGTGGCCGGCCGCGCCACGGCGCTGGGCTTGGCCAGGCCCTGCTCGACGGCGCGCAGCAGCTTCTGCAGCGTCACCGGCTTCTCGAGGAAGGCCATCGCGCCGAACTTGGTGGCCTCCACCGCGGTGTCGATGGTGCCGTGGCCGCTCATCATGATCACCGGCATCGTCAGCAGCCCGGTGGCGCCCCACTCCTTGAGCAGCGTGATGCCGTCGACGTCGGGCATCCAGATGTCCAGCAGCACGAGGTCGGGGCGCAGCCGTTCGCGCACGGCGCGCGCCTCGGCGGCGTTCTCCGCCATCTCCACCGTGTGCCCTTCGTCGGTCAGGATTTCCGACAGCAGCGCGCGGATGCCGAGTTCGTCGTCAACAACAAGAATGATCGCCATGGATGGTCAATGCGTCCGGCTCGCGAGGCCGTGGGCCGGAGCGAACTTCGAAAATGATAGCGAAACTTGCGCCCCGCCCGGCGCGGCGGCGCCCGGGGGCGCGGCAGTGTCGCCGCCGGAGGCGTCTTGCGCCACCCCCAGGTTGGCGATGCGGATGCGTGCGCCGTGCTCGTCGGCGATTTTCTTGACAACGGCCAAACCCAGGCCGGTGCCCTTGCTCTTGGTCGTGACGTAGGGCTCGAAAGCGCGCTTGAGCACCTTCTCGGCGAAGCCGTGGCCGTTGTCGACCACCTGCAGCCGCACCGCGCGCAGCTCGCCCTGCTCGGTGCGGGTGGCCTCGGTGCGCACGCGCACGCGGCCGTCGGGCCGCTCGACCACCGCGTCGAGCGCGTTCTGCACCAGGTTGTGGATCACCTGGCGCAACTGGGTGCTGTCGCCGACGATGGGCGGCAGCCCCTCGCCCAGCTCGGCGTGCAGCCGCCCGGCCTCCTGCGCGGTGACGTACAGGCCCAGCACCTCGGAGACCAGCGCGTTGAGGTCCAGCGGCGTCATCTGCGCGGCCGGCAGGCGCGCGTAGTCGCGGAATTCGTTGACCAGCGTCTTCATCGCCTGCACCTGGTTGACGATGGTCGCCACCGAGCGCGCCAGCATGGCCTGGTCGGGCGCCTCGAGCTTGGCCTCGAGCTTGTGCTGCAACCGCTCGGCGGAGAGCTGGATGGGCGTCAGCGGGTTCTTGATCTCGTGCGCCAGGCGCCGCGCCACCTCGCCCCAGGCCTGGGTGCGCTGCGCCGAGACGACCTCGGTGATATCGTCGAACACCAGCAGCCGCGCGCCCTGCGGCATCGCCGCGCCGCGCACCAGCAGCGTCAGCGAGTCGCGGTCGCGGCCCTGCGCGTCCTGCGTCTGGAGTTCGAAGCTGTCCTGCCACTGGTCGCGCTCGCCGGCCTCGGGGCTGGCGGCGTGCAGCTCGAAGCGCTGCCACACCGCCTTCGCGAAACCCTCCAGCGCCGGCACCTCGTCGAGGCGCCGGCCGTGGTAGGCCGACAGCGGCAGCTTCAGGATGCGCGTCGCGCCGGGGTTGACGGTGTCGATCAGCCCGGCGCGGTCGAACACGATCACGCCGGCGGTCAGGTTGTCGAGGATGGTCTGCAGGTTGGCGCGCGCGCCCTCCACCTGGCGCACGCTGCGCTGCACCAGCGCGCGCGCCTCGGAGATCTGCTCGGTCATGTCGGCGAAGGAGCGCGTCAGCCCGCCCAGCTCGTCGCCGGAGGCGAACACCGGCTTGGCGCTCAGGTCGCCGCGCGCCACCTGGTCGACGCCCTCGGCCAGCAGCAGCAGCGGACGCGCCAACTGGTTGCCCAGCAGTGCGGCCAGCAGCACCGCGCCGAACACCGCCAGCACCAGCGCCAGCGTGAGCGTGCCGATGTACATGCGGCGCAGGCCGTCGCGCGCCAGCGCGCGCTGCTGGTACTCGCGGTAGGCGCTTTGCACCGCCAGCGCATTGGCCGAGAGCGCCGCCGGCAGCAACTGGCGCACCATCAGGTAGCGCTCCTGCTCGTCGAGCGCGAAGTTGGCGCTGGGCACCAGCGCGAGCACGCGGATGCGCCCCTGCGCGGCGCTGCCGGCGTCCTCGTCCAGCCCTTCGAGCACGCCGGCCACGCGCTGCAGCCGGGCGCTGTGCAGCAAGGCGGGGGCGGGCCGCTCGGGCAGCAGCGCGGCGCTGTTGCTGGCCGCCAGCAGCGTCTGGCCGCCGGCGTTGACGATGGCCGCCTCCTGCGCCGCGAGCTGCTCGCGCAGCCGCTCCAGCGCCAGCGTGGTGGCGCTGCCGGGGCGGCCCGCCACCAGCGCCGCGGCGACGCTGCCGGGGCCGCCCTCGGCGAGCTTCTCGGCGGCCAGCCGGGTGCGCTGCGCCAGCTCGTTGACGAGCGCGTCGAGCGTGCCGCGGCCGAGGTTCAGGCCGGCGTCGAGCGCGCTCTCGACCTTGACGTCGAACCAGCTCTCGATGCTGCGCGAGACGAACTGGTAGCTGACGGTGTAGATCAGCAGCCCCGGCAGCACGCCGACCAGCGCGAAGATCGCCGCCAGCTTGAGCAGCAGCCGGCTGCCGAACTTGCGGCGCCGCACGCGCGCCACCAGGCGCACCGAGGCGATGCCGATCACCAGCAGCAGCAGCGCGGCCACGGTGACGTTGACCCAGAACAGCCAGACGTAGTGGCGCTCGTACAGCGCCGGGCTGTTGGTGGCCACCGACAGCAGGAAGGCCAGCACCAGCCCCGCGCCGGTGGCCGCCACCAGCGCGACGATCCAGGCCCAGCGCTTCGCCTTGGTCACGGGCGGGAATCTAGTCGAAGCGCTGCGTGCGCTCGAGCGCCAGCGCCCAGTCGGGCTGCGAGGCGATGCCGATCTGCATCGGCCGCGGCAGCAGCGAGGTGTCGAGCCGGAAGCTGAATTCGACGTAGTGGCTCCCGCCCTCCTCGATCTGCGCGGCCTCGGCGATCTTCCAGTTCACGCCGCGGCGGATCGCCGCGAAGGCCTCGGCGCGCGTCGTGTAGCTCTGGCTCAGGCCGGCGAAGGTGACGCGGTAGTTGGAGGTCAGCGGCTGGTAGACGA
Source organism: Piscinibacter sp. (assembly GCF_047600445.1). Classification (GTDB taxonomy): domain Bacteria; phylum Pseudomonadota; class Gammaproteobacteria; order Burkholderiales; family Burkholderiaceae_C; genus Piscinibacter. Next base: position 737,312 of record NZ_JASGKT010000001.1, on the reverse strand, counting down.
TGCGCCAGACGCGCGAGGCGCTGGCGACGCGCTTGTCGCGCCAGTACCAGCGGTCGCGGAAGACCTCGGCCTCGGCGACGAAGTACAGCGGCACCGACTTGGCCAGCGCCTCCTCGGCGCCGCGCGGCAGCTCGAAGTTCAGCGCGTAGTCGATCGAGACGCCCTCGTCGTTGCGCACCACCACGAAGGAGATCAGTTCGGCGTCGCTGGCGCGCGCCGGCAGCGCCGCGGCCACGAGCCCGAGCAGCAGCGCCAACGCCAGCAGCAGCACCCGCGCCGCGCGGGAGGCTGGACGTCCAGTCGGGGGTGCCGCGCTGCGCATGGGCTGGGCCGGGGTCAGGTCTTGTGGAGCAGGCTGTAGAAGAACCCGTCGGCCGGTGCACCGGAAGCGGGCGGCGACGGGTCGGCTCGATTGTCGGGCAGCGGCAGCAGATGGCCGGGCGAGGGCGGGTTGGCGGCGGGCGCGGCGTCGCCGTGGCGTTGCAAAAAAGCGTCGATCTGGTCCTGCCCCTCGGCCTTGAAGACCGAGCAGGTGCAGTACAGCAACCGGCCGCCGCGCGCCAGCGTGGGCCACAGCGCGTCGAGCAGGCGCGCCTGGGTGCGCGCCAGCGCGGTGATGTCGCCGGCGCGGCGCAGCCAGCGCACGTCGGGGTGGCGGCGCACGATGCCCGAGGCGCTGCACGGCGCGTCGAGCAGGATGGCGTCGAACGGCCGGCCGTCCCACCACGCCGCGACATCGCCGGCGTCGGCGGCGAGCGTGCGGGCTTGCAGGTGCAGCCGGCCCAGCGTGTCGTGCACCCGTTCGAGACGGCGGGCGTCGCTGTCCAGCGCCAGCACGTCGAGATCGGCCCGTTCTAGCAGGTGCGCGGTCTTGCCGCCCGGCGCGGCGCAGGCGTCGAGCACCCGCGCGCCGGCGGGCAGCCCGGCGCCGATCAGCAGCGGCGCCGCGCGCTGCGCGGCGGCGTCCTGCACCGAGACGTCGCCGTCGGCGAAGCCGGGCAGTTGCCCCACCGGCACGGGCTGCGCCAGGATGACCGCTTCCGTGCCCGGCAGCACGCGCGCCGCAAGGCCGGCGCCGGCCAGGCGCGCCGCGTAGGCCTCGGCGCTGCCGCGGCGGGCGTTGACGCGCAGCGTCATCGGCGGGCGCTGCTGGCCGGCTTCGAGCACCTGCTGCCAGTGCGCCGGCCAGTCGCGTTGCAGGCGCTCGATCCACCAGCGCGGATGGCTGAAGCGCGCCACCGGGTCGGCCGCCACCGCCGCCAGCAGCGCCTCGCGCTCGCGCAGGAAGCGCCGCAGCACCGCGTTGACGAAACCGCCGCGCGCCTTCGCCGCGGCCACCGCCTGGTCGACCAGCGTGTGCTCGGCATAAGGCGGGCCGGAATCGGGCCACAGCAGCGCGAGCGCGGTCAGCAGCAGCGCGTCGAGCGCGGGCGCCGGCGCGCGCGGCACGAGCCGCGCGCGCACCGCCTGCGCGCCGCCCAGCCAGCGCAGCGCGTGGAAGGCCAGCGCCTGCGTGCCCGGCCGCGCCGGCGCCGGGCAGGCGGCCAGCGCGTCGTCGAGGCTGCGGCCGGCGCGCACCGCCTGCACCGCGGCGGCGGCATGGGTCAGCAACTGGGCGAGCGGCAGCGTGGCGGGGGCATTCACCGCGCGCAGTCTACGGGCTGGGCCGGCCCCGGCTGCGCGGCCGCGCGGCCTGCGCTACGCTCACGGGCCCTGCTTCGCCGCCCGCACCACGATGCCCGCCCAACAAGCCACCCCGATCTTCCGCACCGAGGAGGAGCTGGCGCGCCTGCCGGCCTCGGAGCGCATCCGCTACCGGCTGGTCGGCGCCGCGCGCCGCTTCCACGCCAACGACAACATCGCCGATCAGGTGCGCCCCGGCGAGCTCGACGAGCTGAAGGCCGAGGTCGAGGCGAAGATGCAGGAGGTGCTGCGCGCGCTGGTGATCGACACCGACAGCGACCACAACACGCAGGAGACCGCCCGGCGCGTGGCCAAGATGTTCGTCGACGAGGTGTTCGTCGGCCGCTACAGCGCGATGCCCGCGGTGACCGAGTTCCCCAACGCCTCGCGGCTGAACGAGCTGATGATCGTCGGGCCGATCAAGGTGCGCAGCGCCTGCTCGCACCACCTGTGCCCCATCCTCGGCAAGGTCTGGATCGGCGTGCTGCCCAACGAGTTCTCGAATTTGATCGGCCTGTCGAAATACGCGCGCATCTGCGACTGGATCATGAGCCGGCCGCAGATCCAGGAGGAGGCGGTGACCATGCTCGCCAACGAGCTGCAGAACCGCGTCAAGCCCGACGGCCTGGCCATCGTGATGGAGGCCGACCACTTCTGCATGCACTGGCGCGGCGTCAAGGACGACGAGTCGGCGATGACCAACTCGGTGATGCGCGGCGCCTTCCTGAAGGACGCCAACCTGCGGCGCGAATTCCTGTCGCTGCTCAGCAAGAAGAACGGCAACTGACCATGCTCGTGCGCCTGATGTACGCCAGCCGCGCCGCCGAGTCGGTGGGCCAGGACGAACTGCCCGCGATCCTGCGCCAGGCCAAGGCGCGCAACGCCGCGGCCGGCATCACCGGGGTGCTGTGCTTCTCCGGCGGCATCTTCGTGCAGGTGCTCGAAGGCGGGCGCATGCCGGTCAACGCGCTGTACGGCCGCATCGTCGCCGACGCGCGCCACCGCGAGGTGGCGCTGCTGAGCTACGAGGAAGTCGGCGAGCGCCGCTTCGCCGGCTGGTCGATGGGCCAGGTCAACCTGGCGCGCCTGAACCCGGCGCTGCTGCTGAAGTATTCCGAGACCGCGGCGCTCGACCCCTACGCGGTGTCGGGCCGGGTGACGATGGCGCTGTTCGAGGAGCTGGTGGCCACCGCGTCCATCGTCGGGCAAGGTTAGGGCCTGTTCACCCTACGGATGCCAGATGCGTTGCCCCGACAAAGCCCGCGAGCAAGGCGCGAACCGCAGCCCAGGCTGGACGCCTGGGCAAGGTTTGCAACGCCGCGCGCGGGCTTTGTCGGGGCAACCCGCAGGGAACGGGCCTGGCATCCATAGGGTGAGCAGGCCCTAGGCCAGCAGCCGCCGCACCGCCTCGACCACGACTGGCGGCGGCGCGGCCATCTCGACCCATTTGCGCCGCGCCGTCGCGCCGCGCACCAGCGTCAGCGCGCGCCTGGGCACGTCGAACTCGTCGGCCAGCCAGGCCAGCAGCGTCTCGTTGGCCTTGCCGTCCACCGGCGGCGCGGCCAGGCGCACGCGCAGCGCGCCGTCGTGGGTGCCGTCGGCGCCGGTGCGCTTCGCGTTGGGCACCACGCTGACGGCCAGCCACAGCCGCTCGCCGTGGCGCGTCAGGCAGGCGGGCAGTTCGTCGTCCGCCACGCGCTCAAGCGCTCTTCTTCGCGGCCGCCTTCTTCGCGGCGCGCGGCTCGAACTCGAACACCACCTTGCCTTCCTTCTTGTCGTAGGCGAGGTAGGCCTTGAACTTGCGCCGCGTCTTGTTGGAGACGAAGTTCTCCAGCAGCTCGGTCTTGCCGCCGGCCAGCAGCTTCGTCATCTGCTCGCGCGCCACGGGCTGCTGCAGGATGATTTTGCCGCTCTTGAAGTCGCAGGTGACATGCGCGCCCACCGCGTGCTCGCAGAGGTAGCTGCTGCCGTGTTCGAACACCCTGCCCTGGCACTTCGGGCAGTGGCCCAGCGGCTCCTGGCCCGAGAAGTCGACCGGCTCGCCGTCGCCCTCGGCCTTCTTCGCGTCCTCGCCGAAGTCGAACTCGAGCTTCCAGTTGGCGATCTCGTCGTCGTAGGCCAGCTTCAGCTCGGCGGTGAAGGGCCAGCCGGCCTTGGAGCGGAAGCCTTCCAGCGGGCCGATCTTCCTCTCGGCGATGAAGCGCTCGACCTCGTCGAGCTCGAAGCTGCGCCCGCCGGGGATCTTGCTGATCGAGAAACCGCAGCCTTCGGAGTCGCCGCTCTTGCCGGCGCAGGCGAAGCGGCGATAGTTCTCCTTGACCACGCCGCCGCACTTCGGGCAGGCGACCTTCAGCGTCGCGTAGTCGCCGGGGATGGTGTCGCGGTCGTATTCCTTGGCCTTGCGCACGATGCGCTCGGCCATCGCGGCGATCTCGGCCATGAAGGCGTCGCGCTGCAGCCGGCCCTTCTCCATCTCGGCGAGCTGGTATTCCCAGTTGCCCGTCAGCTCCGGCTTGGTCAGGTCTTCGACGCCCAGGCCGCGCAGCAGCGTCATCAACTGGAAGGCCTTGGCCGAGGGCACCAGCTCGCGGCCTTCGCGGTGCATGTACTTCTCGAGGATCAGGCCTTCGATGATGGCCGCGCGCGTGGCCGGCGTGCCCAGGCCCTTCTCGGCCATCGCCTCGCGCAGCTCGTCGTCGTCGATCAGCTTGCCGGCGCCTTCCATCGCCGACAGCAGCGTCGCCTCGGTGTAGCGCGCCGGCGGCTTGGTCTTCAGCGCGTTGACGGCCACGCTCTCGGTGCGCACCACCTCGCCGGCGGCCACCGGCACCAGGTTGGCGTCGTCCTCCTGCGCCTCGCGGCCGTACACCGCCAGCCAGCCCGGCTTGACCAGCACCTTGCCGTTGGTCTGGAAGCTGTGCTCCCGGCCGTCCTTCCTCACCGTGCCGATGCGCGTCGTCACCAGGTACTCGGCGCTCGGGTAGAACACCGCGAGGAAGCGCTTGACCACCATGTCGTAGAGCTTGGCCTCGACCTCAGTCAGGCTCTTGGGCGCCTGCAGCGTCGGGATGATCGCGAAGTGGTCCGACACCTTGGCGTTGTCGAACACGCGCTTGACCGGCTTGACGTAGTCGTCCTTCAGCGCCTTCTTCGCGTGCGGCGCGAGTTCGCGCAGCGGGCCGGGCAGGTCTTCCTCGGCGATCATCGCCATCGTCTTCTTGACGACGCCGACGTAGTCCTCCGGCAGCGCGCGCGAATCGGTACGCGGGTAGGTCAGCACCTTGTGCTTCTCGTACAGCGCCTGCGCGATCGACAGCGTGGTCTTGGCCGAGAAGCCGAAGCGCGAGTTGGCCTCGCGCTGCAGCGTGGTCAGGTCGTACAGCAGCGGGCTGGCCTGCGTGCTCGGCTTGGACTCCTCGGTCACGCTCGCCGGCTCGCCGCGGCAGGCCTGCGCGATGGCCTGCGCGTCGGCCTCGGTCCACAGGCGGTCGGCGCGCTGCTCCGGGTCGTCGGGGTTCTTCTTGAACTTCGGGTCGAACCACTTGCCCTCGTACTCGCCGGCCTGCGCCGCGAAGGTGGCCTTGATCTCCCAGTAGTCGCGCGCCACGTGCCTGCGGATCTTCTCCTCGCGCTCGACGACGATCGACAGCGTCGGCGTCTGCACGCGGCCCACGGTGGTGAGGAAGAAGCCGCCGTCGCGCGAGTTGAAGGCCGTCATCGCGCGCGTGCCGTTGATGCCCACCAGCCAGTCGGCCTCGCTGCGGCTGCGCGCGGCCTCGGCCAGGCCCTGCATGTCCTCGTCGCGGCGCAGGTTGTCGAAGCCCTCGCGGATCGCCGCCGGCGTCATGCTCTGCAGCCACAGCCGCCGCACCGGATGCTTGCTCTTCGCGTGCTGCTGGATCAGCCGGAAGATCAGCTCGCCCTCGCGGCCCGCGTCGCAGGCGTTGATCAGCTCGGAGACGTCCTTGCGCTTGGCGAGCTTGACGATCGCGTTCAGCCGGCCCTTGCTCTTGTCGATCGGGTTGAGGTCGAAGTGCGGCGGGATCACCGGCAGGTGCGCGAAGCTCCACTTGCCGCGCTTGACGTCGTACTCCTCCGGCGCCTTGATCTCCAGCAGGTGGCCGACGGCCGAGGTGACGATGTACTTGTCGTTCTCGAAGTACTCGTCGTGCTTGTCGAACTTGCCGGCGCTCGGCGTCAGCGCGCGCACGATGTCCTGCGCGACGGAAGGTTTCTCGGCAATGATCAGGGACTTGGTCATGGTGTGTCGTGCGGTGCTTTCGCGGCGGCCGGCGGCCGCGTCAATACAATCCGGGCTTCGCGCGCACGCACGCATACGCGCGCGCGCCCATGAATTCAATGTACATAAAGACGATGATGGCGCAAGCACGCAACGGCAAGACCCACGCCGCCGCGAACACGGCGGCCGCGGGGCGGCGCATCCAGGTGCGGCGTTCGGGCGTGCACGGCAAGGGCGTGTTCGCGCTCAAGCCGCTGGCGCGCGGCGAGGTGGTGATCGAGTACAAGGGCGAGGTGATCGACTGGCCCGAGGCGCTGCGCCGCCACCCGCACGACCCGAGCGATCCGAACCACACCTTCTACTTCCACATCGACGAGCACAACGTCATCGACGCCAAGGTCGGCGGCAACGCGGCGCGCTGGATCAACCACGCCTGCGACCCGAACTGCGAGGCCGACGAGGTCGACGGCCGGATCTTCATCAAGGCGCGCCGCGCCATCCAGCCCGGCGAGGAGCTGTTCTACGACTACGGCCTGGTGATCGACGAGCGCTACACGCCCAGGCTGAAGAAGCAGTTCGCCTGCCGCTGCGGCTCGAAGAAGTGCCGCGGCACCATGCTCGCCCCGAAGCGCTGAGGGTCCGATCCATGATGCGTCAACGCGGGCGGGCCGAGCGCCGGGCCGCTCCCAAGCCTGTCCTGAGCTGTGTCGAAGGGCCGGCCCGCATCCCCTCGGGGGATCGCCCGGCGTACCCGCCGGGCGAGGGGTCGTCATGACCGCCGCGCATCTGACCTGGGGCGCCGAGGAGCTGTGGCTGCAACTGCGCGAGCCGCTGCCCGGCCTGAGCGTCGAGGTCGTGGAGCGTTGCGCGTCGACCAACACCGCGCTGCTCGAACGCGCCCGCGTCGAGGTGCGGCCCGCGCCCGACGACGCCGAGGTGCTGGTGCGGCGCAGCGTCGAGAGCGGCGCCTTCGGCCGGCGCGCCGCCGACGTGCAGCCCTGCCTGCTGGTGGCCGAGCACCAGAGCGGCGGGCGCGGGCGCATGGGGCGGAGCTGGGCCTCGGAGGCGGGCGCGTCGCTGACCTTCTCGCTGTCACTGCCGATCGCGCGCGAGGACTGGTCGGGCCTGTCGCTGGCGGTCGGCGTCGCGCTGGCCGACGCGCTCGACCCGGCCGCCGAGGGCCAGCCGCCGCGCCTCGGCCTGAAGTGGCCCAACGACCTGTGGCTGATGGACGGCCCGCTGCGCGGCGGCCGCGGCCGCAAGCTCGGCGGCGTGCTGATCGAGACGGTGTCGGCCGGCGACGTGCGCCTGGCGGTGATCGGCATCGGCCTGAACGTGCAGCCGCTGGCCGAGGTGGACGCCGGCAGCGGCCTGGCCTGCGTGCGGGAGATCGATGCGCGCGCCGATCCGCCGGCCGTCCTGCACCGCATCGCGCTGCCGCTGGCGCTGGCGCTGCGCCGCTTCGAGGCCGAGGGCTTCGCCGCCTTCGCGGCCGCCTACGCACGCCGCGACCTGCTCGCCGGCCACGCGCTGAGCACCACCCAGCAAGGCGTGGGCGTGGGCATCGCCTGCGGCGTCGACGCGGACGGCGCGCTGCGACTGCAAACGCCCGACGGCCTCGTCTCGATCCACAGCGGCGAAGTGAGCGTGCGGCTCGCGCCGCCGGGCTGAACGGCGATGCTGCGCACCGTGGTGCTGCTGCTGGCGCTGGCCAACGCGCTGTTCTTCGCCTGGACGCAGGGCTGGCTGGCCGGCGCGGGCGGCCTGCGGCCGCACCCCGAGCGCGAGCCGGAGCGGCTGGCGCGCCAGGTCCACCCCGAGCACATCGTCGTGCTGCCGCCCGGCGGCGCGGCGGGGCCGGAAGCCACGCCGGCCAGCGCGCCGCAGCAGCACGGTGCCTGTCTCGAAGCCGGCCCGTTCGCGGCCGGTGCCGTGGCGTCGGCACGGGCCGCCGTGCAATCGCTGCAACCCGCACTGCCGCCGGGAAGCTGGCAGGACGTGGCCGTGACACGCCCGGGCAGTTGGATGGTCTACATGGGCCGTTACCCGAACCGCGAAGCGCTGGCGAAGAAGGAAGAGGAATTGAAGCGCACGCGCGTCGCCTTCCAGCCCGTCGACGAGCCGGCCGAGTTCACGATGGGCTTCTCGCTCGGCCGCCACGACACGCGCGACGGCGCCGAGCGCGCGCTCGAGCAGCTCGGCCAGCGCGGCGTGCGCAGCGCGCGTGTCGTCGAGCTGGTGGCGCCGGCCACGCTGCACCTGCTGCGCGTGGCCAGGGCCGACGCGGCGCTGGCCGAACGCCTCAGCGCCCTGCGCCTGCCGGCGCTCGGGCGCGGCTTCGCGGCCTGCGCCGGCTGAGCGCCGCCACGGCCAGCGCCAGCGCGGCCAGCCAGCCGGCGCCGAGCGCGCCGCCGCCTCCGCCGTCCTGCTTGAACGCCCGGTCGATGTCGGCGTTGTCGACCACCTCCGGCTGGCGGTTCGGCGCCACGTAGCTGTCCGGCGCGAGCGCATAGGCCATCGCGCCGGCGGCATCGAGGATGCCGGCGCCGCAGGTGGCGGTGGTGCAGACGCAGCGGCCGGAGTTGCGCTCGGAACAGCTTGGCATCCGCGGCACGAGCACGTGGGGCCGCGCGCTGCGCTGCAAGCCGTCGATGATCTGCGCCACGCTCAACGACGGGTTGGCGCTCAGCATCAGCCCGATCACGCCGGACACCGCCGGCGCCGCGAAACTGGTGCCGGCCTCGCGCGTGTAGTCCGGACGGCCCGGCGCCATCCGGCCGCCGTTGCCGACGGTCAGCAGCCCGTCGTCGCCGAGATCGATGCCCCACTCGCCGATGTCGCGCGGGTCGCCGCCGACGGTGGCGATCTTCACCGCCGCGCCGAAGTTCGAGTAACTGGCCTTGAAGCCGTCGCGGTTCAGCGCCGCCACGCCGACCACGCCGCGGCAGCTCGCCGGCCGCGTCACCGCGCCGTGCTCGTTGCCGGCCGCGGCCACCACCACCACGCCCTTGGCGGCCAGTTCGTCGATGGCGTCCTGGTAAGCCGCGTTGCAGGCCGCGCTGCCGCCGAAGCTGATGCTGACCACACGCGCCGGGTTCGGGTTGCGCGGCACGCCGGCGACGGCCAGGCCGGCGGCCCAGCGCATGCCGGCGACGATGTCGGCCACGTCGGCGCCGCACTTGCCGGCCACGCGCACCGGCAGCACGCGGCCGTTCCAGTTGATCGCGGCGACGCCGATGCCGTTGTTGGTGTCGGCCGCCAGCATGCCGGCGATCGCGGTGCCATGCCAGGAGCTGTCGGCTTCGTCGCAGTCGCCGAACAGCGCCGGGTTGGCCGTGCGATCGGCGCCGTTGACCCAGTCGCCCGGGTCCGACGGGTCGTCGTCCCAGCCGTCGCCGTCGTTGGCGTATTCGACCGTCGAGACGAAGTCGCGCCCGGGCAGCACGCCCTGTGTCAGGTCGGGGTGCGCGGTGATGCCGGTGTCGAGCACCGCCACCACCGCGGCGGCGCTGCCGTGGCTGGTCGTCCAGGCGTTCTGCACGCCGGGCACGCCGCGGCGGCGCTCTTCGATGTCGTTGGCGTTGCTGCCGCCGGCCGGGAACAGCCACCACTGGCCGCTGCCCTGGTAGCTGGCGGCGAAGCGCGGATCCTGCGGCACGTCGAGGCGGCGCTCGCGCTCGTTGGGCACCACCCACTCGACCTCGGGCGATTCGGCCAGCCGCAGTGCGAGGCGCTGCGCTTCCTCGCGCGACAGGCGCGCGCCGAAGTCGACGTGGCGCGAGCGCACGCCGAGATGGCGGCCGCGCGCCGCCAGGCCGGCCACGCGCAGCACGCGCGCCAGGCGCGCGTCGACTTCCGGCACGGCGTCGGCGGGGCGCTCGCGCAGCTTGACGATCAGCCCGTTGACCGACGACGGCGCGGCCGTCGCCGCGGCCGCGAAACCCAGCGCCGCGAGCCCGATGCCCGCCAGACGAAGCGCGAGGCAGGCCGTGGGGCAGCGCCGCGTCACGGCGCTTGAACGCCGCGGCGCGTGCGCCGCAGGCTCCACACCGCGCCGGCCAGCCCGGCGAGCCAGCCCAGGCCCAGCGCACCACCGCCGCCGCCGCCGCCGGAACCGCCGCCGCTGCCGACCCCCGCGGCGGCGCGCACCGCGGCGTCGGCATCGAGCATGCCGGCGCCACAGGTGCTGGTGGTGCAGTTGCACTGGTCCTGCTCGGTGCCGTCGGGTGCGCGGCAGTTGGCGATGTCGGAGTAGACCGGGAAGGGCCGCGCGCTGCGCATCAGCAGCTGGCGCAGCTGGGCCGGCGTCAGTTCGGGTTTCACCGACAGCATCAGCGCCGCGGTACCGGCCACCAGTGGCGCCGAGAAGCTGGTGCCCACCGTGGCGTTGAAGGCGTCGGTGTAGATGGCGCCGGCGCTGCCCGCCACCGGGTCGTACGCGCCGCTGTTGGCGGTGGTCAGGATGGGGTACAGGCAGGCGCCGCTGGCCGTCACGCAGTTGCCGGCGGGCGCGCTGAGGCTCAGTTCGGGGCCGATGTCGGAGTAGCCGACCTTGTCGCCCTCGTGGCGCAGGCCGCCGACGCCGATCACGCCCGAGCAGTTGGCCGGCTCGGAGACCGCATGCCCGGCGCCGTTGCCGGCCGAGGCCACGATCACGACGCCGCGCGCGCTGATCTGCGCGACGGCATCGCGATAGGCCGACGAGCAGGCACCGGATCCGCCGAGGCTGAGGTTGAGCACCTTGGCCGGGTTCGGGTTGGTCAGGCCGTCGACCGTGATACCGGCCGCCCAGCGCATGCCGGCGAGGATGTCGGCGTCGAACCCACCGCACTTGCCAAGGACGCGCACCGGCAGAACGCGCACGCGCTCACGACCGACGCCGGCCATGCCGATGCCGTTGTCGGTGGCCGCGCCGATGATGCCGCTGACCTGCGTGCCGTGCCAACTCGAACCTGAGATGTCTTCTGACGTGCACGGATCGAAGTTGCCCGTGTCGATGTCGGCTTGGGTCAGGAAGTCGCCAGGATCAGAGGGGTCGGAATCACGGCCGTCGCCATCATTGGCAGTGGGGACGTCACCGACCATGTCGTAGCCCGGCAGCAGCTTGCCGGCCAGATCGGGGTGATCGAAGCGCACGCCGGTGTCGAGCACCGCCACCACCACCGGCGCGAGCGTGGCCGCCGGCACGCTCCAGGCCGCCTCGGCGTTGATCGCCGACAGCGCGCTGGGATCCGGCGCACGCAGATACCACTGCCCCGCCACCGGCCCGCCGCTTTGCTGGGCCGGGTTCAGCGCCGGCCCGGTGCCGTAGAGCGGATCGTTGGGCGCGGCGGCGCGCTGCTTGCGCCGATCCGGCACCGCGTACTCGACGTCGGCCTCGCGGCTCAGGCGCGCCGCCAGCGCGTCGGAGTCGAGGCCGGCGGCGAACACCACCTGGGTGTTCTCGCCCACGCCGCGCCCGGCGCCCAGCGCCAGGCCGAGGCGCGAGCCGAGCGCGGCGGCCTGCGCCTCGTGGCGCTGCGTCGCACTCTGCACCTGCTTGCGCAGCGCCGTGGAATCGGCCTTGAACTTGACGATCACACGCGCGGTCGGCGCGGCATCGGCCGCCGTCGCCGCCAGCGGCACCAACAACGACAAGGCCAGGGCGAGGCGCGGCAGTTTGGATTTCAAGACGTCTTCTCCGATCAGGGACTGACGATGCGCTTGCGCTCGTCGCGCTGCACGGCGGCGATGCGCGCGCCGTCGGCGCGCAGGCGCTGCAGCAGCGCATCGCAGTCGGCGGCGCCGTCGCAGCGCAGGAACACGCTGTGCCAGTCGCCGCCCGACGAGGCCAGGTAGCGCGCCGGCCGGCCCGCGGCCTCGCCCACCTGCGCGGCGACACGCGCCGCATCCGCGCCCGGCTGCGCGAGCTTGACGAGCACGCTCATGCCGGCCGGCGCGGGTGCCGGTTCGGCCGCGCACGCGGCGAGCGCGAGCGCGGCGAAGCACAGCGAAGCGAACCGGGCGGGCGTCGGCATGGCCTCAGTGTATTGGCGCCCCCGCGATGACCCGCGTGCGCTTCGCACGCGGCGGGGTAAGGGTTTGTTGCGCGGGTGTGGCAAGACGTGAGAGGCGGAAACGGGAGAGGGCCCTCGCAGGCCCCCTCGTGTTCACGACATACGGTGAAACGAATCGGCTCAGCGCGCGATCACGCGCACCATCTCCAGCACCTTGTTGGAGTAGCCCCATTCGTTGTCGTACCAGGCCACGACCTTGACGAAGGTCTTGTCCAGCGCGATGCCGGCCTCGGCGTCGAACACCGAGGTCATCGCCTCGCCGCGGAAGTCGGTCGAGACGACCTTGTCCTCGGTGTAGCCGAGCACGCCCTTCATCGCGCCCTCGCTGGCCGCCTTCATGGCCTTGCAGATGTCATCGTAGCTGGCTTCCTTGTTCAGCTCGACGGTCAGGTCGACCACCGAGACGTCGGAGGTCGGCACGCGGAAGCTCATGCCGGTGAGCTTCTTGTTCAGCTCGGGGATCACCACGCCCACCGCCTTGGCCGCGCCGGTGCTGCTGGGGATGATGTTTTCCAGGATGCCGCGGCCGCCGCGCCAGTCCTTGTTGCTCGGGCCGTCGACGGTCTTCTGCGTCGCGGTGGTGGCGTGCACCGTGGTCATCAGGCCGCGCTTGATGCCGAAGGTGTCGTGCAGCACCTTGGCCACGGGCGCCAGGCAGTTGGTCGTGCACGAGGCGTTGGAGATGATCGCCTCGCCCTTGTAGCTCTTGTCGTTGACGCCGTAGACGAACATCGGCGTGTCGTCCTTGGACGGCGCGCTCATCACGACCTTCTTCGCGCCGGCGGCGATGTGCTTCTGCGCGGTTTCCTTGGTCAGGAACAGGCCGGTCGACTCGACCACGATGTCGGCGCCGACCTCGCCCCACTTCAGCTCGGCCGGGTCCTTCACCGCGGACAGGCGGATCTTCCTGCCGTTGACGATCAGCGTGTTGCCGTCGACGGCCACATCGCCCTTGAAGCGGCCGTGCACGCTGTCGTACTTCAGCATGTAGGCGAGGTAGTCGGGTTCGAGCAGGTCGTTGATGGCGACGACTTCCACGTCCTTGAAGTTCTGCACGGCGGCGCGGAACACCATGCGCCCGATGCGGCCGAAGCCGTTGATGCCGATCTTGATGGTCATGAGATTTCCTCCAGGTTGAATGGGTGGCGCGGCTTCAGCGGCGGCGCGCCAGCACCGCGCGCACGGTGTCGGCCACGTTGTCCGCGGTGAAGCCGAAATGCTTGAAGAGCACGCCGGCCGGCGCCGACTCTCCGTAGGTGTCGAGGCCGACGACGGCGGCGCAGCCGTACTTCCACCAGCCGTCGGTGACGCCGGCCTCCACCGCGATGCGGGGCAGGCCTTGGGGCAGCACGGCGCTCTTGTAGGCCGTGGCCTGGCGGTCGAACACGCTGGTCGAGGGCATCGAGACGACACGCACGGGGATGCCGCTCTTGGCCAGCAACGCCTGCGCGTGCAGCGCGAGCTGCACCTCCGAACCCGTGGCGACGATCACCGCCCGGGCCCTCTTCCGCAGCCCGACTTCAGCCGGCTCGGCCAGCACGTAGGCGCCTTTGGCGATGTCGTCGAGCCGGCCGTCTTTTGTGTCTTTCGGCAGGTAGGGAAGATTCTGTCGCGACAGCAGCAGCGCGGTGGGCCGCTGGCGGTTGGCGATCGCCGCCGCCCAGGCCGCCGCCGTCTCGGCGGTGTCGGCCGGGCGCCAGACGTCCAGCCCCGGGATCAGGCGCAGCGCGGCGGCATGCTCGACGCTCTGGTGCGTCGGGCCGTCTTCGCCCAGGCCGATCGAGTCGTGCGTGAACACGTGCACCACGCGCTGTTTCATCAGCGCGGCCATGCGGATCGCGTTGCGGCTGTAGTCGCTGAAGGTCAGGAAGGTGCCGCCGTAAGGCAGCAGCCCGCCGTGCAGCGCGACGCCGTTCATGATCGCCGCCATGCCGAACTCGCGCACGCCGTAGTTGATGTGGCGGCCGCCGTTGCTGGCGCCATCGCTGCCGAAGCGCAGCGCCGGCGTCGAGCTGGTGTTGGTGAGGTTGGAGCCGGTCAGGTCGGCGCTGCCGCCCAGCATCTCGGGCAGCGCCTGGGTGAAGACTTCCAGCGCCAGTTGGCTGGCCTTGCGGCTGGCCACCGTCTCGGCCTTGGCGTCGGCGGCCTGCAGCGCCTCGCCCACGGTCCGTGCCCAGTTCGCCGGCAGCTCGCCGCGCATGCGGCGCACGAACTCGGCGGCGAGTTCGGGAAACGCGGCGCGGTAGGCGGCGAAGCGTGCGTCCCACTGCGCTTCCAGCTCGGCGCCGCGCGCCTTGGCGTCCCAGGCGGCGTAGGCGGCTTCGGGGATCACGAAGGGCTCGCTGGTCCAGCCCAGCGCGGCGCGCGTCAGCTTGATCTCCTCGGCGCCCAGCGCCTCGCCGTGCGCCTTGGCGCTGCCGGCGCGGTTCGGCGAACCCTTGCCGATGGTGGTCTTGCAGCAGACCAGCGTCGGCCGGTCCGCCCGTGCCCTGGCCTGCGCGAGCGCCGCGCCGACCGCCGCCGCGTCGTGGCCGTCGACGCCGCGGATCACGTTCCAGCCGTAGGCATCGAAGCGCTTGGGCGTGTCGTCGACGAACCAGGGCGCGACCGGCCCGTCGATCGAGATGCCGTTGTCGTCGTACAGCGCGATCAGCTTGCCGAGCTTCCACGCGCCGGCCAGCGCGCAGGCCTCGTGGCTGACGCCTTCCATCAGGCAGCCGTCGCCGAGGAAGGCGTAGGTGTGGTGGTCCACCACCGCGTGGCCCGGCCGGTTGAACTCGGCGGCCAGCAGCTTCTCGGCCAGCGCCATGCCGACGGCATTCGTGATGCCCTGGCCGAGCGGGCCGGTGGTGGTCTCGACACCCGGCGTGACGCCGACCTCGGGATGCCCCGGCGTCTTGCTGTGCATCTGGCGGAAGTTGCGCAGCTCGCTCATCGGCAGGTCGTAGCCGGTCAGGTGCAGCAGCGCGTAGATCAGCATCGAGCCGTGGCCGTTCGAGAGCACGAAGCGGTCGCGGTCGGCCCAATGCGGGTTGGCCGGGTTGTGGCGCAACAGGCCTTGCGCCGGGCCCCACAGCGCGACGGCGATCTCGGCCATGCCCATCGGCGCGCCCGGGTGGCCCGAGTTGGCCTGCTGCACGGCATCCATCGCGAGGGCGCGGATCGCATTGGCCATCAGGGCCGTCGTCGAGGAGGCGGGGGCTTGCAAAGAGGCGATGTCGGCCATGTCGATCGCGGCGGCGGCGCGGAGGGCGGAAACCGCGGATTTTAAAGCCGCGCTCCCGCGCCCTCCGTATCATCCGCCGCATGCAGGGGCTGCACCTCACCGCCGACTTGAGTGGTTGCGATCCGGCCCGTCCGGTGATGGGCGACGCCGCCGCGCTGCGCGAGCGCTGCCTGGCGGCGGTGCGCGCGGCCGGGCTCGCGCCGGTGGGCGAGGTGTTCCACCGCTTCGAGCCCGGCGGCGTCACCGGCGTGGTGCTGCTGGCCGAGTCGCACGTGGCGGTGCACACCTGGCCCGAGCTGGGCGCGGTGACGCTGGACGTCTACGTGTGCAACTTCGGCGCCGACAACTCGGCGCGCGCGCGGGCGCTGCTGGCCGCGCTGGAACAGGCCTTCGCGCCGGCCGGCGCGCAGCGCCACGAGATCGTGCGCGGCACGCAAGCTTGACCCCGCTCAAGCCGCGCCGCGCCGCGCGGTGCGACGCTGGAGTCCTGCCGCAACGGCCCTGGAGTCCCGCCATGTCCCACCCTTCCATGACCATCATCCGCGACGAGCACGGCGCGCTGTCGGCGATGCTGCGCTCGCTGTCCATGCTGCTCGCCGAGCACCGCCGGCACGGCTCGCTGCCCGACTTCGGCGTGCTGCGCGCGATGCTGTTCTACATCGACGAATTCCCGGAGCAGTTGCACCACACCAAGGAGAGCGAGCTGCTGTTCCCGAAGCTGCGCGCGCGCTGCCCGCAGGTCGCCTCGGTGCTCGACCGGCTCGACCGCGACCACGCGCGCGGCGAGAAGGCGATCCGCGACCTCGAGCACGACCTGCTCGCCTTCGAGGTGCTGGGCGAGCCGCGCCGCGCCGCCTTCGAGCAGGCGGTGGAGCGCTACATCGACTTCTACCTCGGCCACATGCGCGTCGAGGAGGAGGAGGTGCTGCCGCTGGCGATGAAGCACCTGACGCCCGAGGACTGGAAGGAACTCGACGAAGCCTTCCTCGCCAACCGCGATCCGCTGACCGGCCACGAGCCGGCCGACCTGTACCGGCCGCTGTTCAGCAAGATCGTGCAGAGCGCCCCGGCGCCGATCGGCCTCGGCCCCGCATTGAACTAGAACCCGCGGCCCTAGACTCGGCGGGATGAAAGCGATCATCCTCGCCGCCGGCCGCGGCGAACGCATGCGGCCGCTGACGGACGCCTGCCCCAAGCCGCTGCTGCCGGTGCGCGGCAGGCCGCTGATCGAGTGGCACCTGGCCGGCCTGGCGCGCGGCGGCGTGCGCGAGGTGGTGGTCAACACCGCCTGGCTGGAAGAACAAATCGTCGCCGCGCTGGGCGACGGCGCGCGCTTCGGCCTGTCGATCCGCTACTCGCGCGAGGGCCGCGACCACGGCGGTGCGCTGGAAACCGCCGGCGGCCTGAAAAAAGCGCTGCCGCTGCTCGCACTCGCGGCCGACGAGCCGTTCTGGTACGTCGCCGCCGATGTGTTCGCACCCGCTTTCGACTTCGGCGCCGACGCGGCCGGCACGATCCAGGCCAGCCGGCTCGGCCACCTGTGGATGGTGCCGAACCCGCCGCAGCACCCGGGCGGCGACTTCGGCATCGCCGACGGCCTGGCGCTGCCGGCACGAGACGGCGCGAGCTTCACCTGGTCGGGCATCGGCCTGTTCCGGCCCGGCTTCGTGACCGAGCTGATGACCGACTTCGCGCCCGGCGAAAAAGCCCGCCTGCGCCCCTACCTCGACGCCGCGATCGTGCAGCGCCGCCTGGGCGCGACGCGCTGGACCGGCGACTGGGCCGACGTCGGCACGCCCGAGCGGCTGCGTGCGCTCGACGCGGGCTGAGCCACCCGAGCGAGCCGGCCTCCTGCCGTTCGACCAGCCGGAAACGCCGCTCGGGCGGGCGGCCCGCTTGATTCCGCACCAGAAGCCGCTAATGTGCGCGCCATGGACACGCTCACGTCCGTGATCACGCTGCCGATGTCGCTCGCCGCGGCCGGCGCGGCGCATTTCCTCGCCTCGCGCGCGGTGAAGGCGGTGCTGTGGTCGGTGTCGCCGCTGGCCACCGGCGAGCCGCAGGCCTACACCTATGAACGCGACGTCTGGCGCACCGCCGAGCCGGCGACGCTGCAGGTGGTGATCGCGGTGCTGGCCTCGGGCGCCGTCGTCTGGCTGGGCGCGCTGCTGGGCTGGCGCTGGCTCTCGGGCGCGGGCATCGCGGCCTGGTTCGGCGCGCTGGCGCTCGACCTGCTGCGCTGGGAGCGCGTGGCGGTCAGCGCGCACAACCTGTGGTTCCAGCGCGGGCTGCGCGAGCGCGTGCACCAGGTCGCCTACGAGAACATCCTCGACGTGCACGTGGAGGAGAAGGACACCGGCGGCTTCACGCTGCGGCGCGGCCGCGCCAACCGCGTCTGCCGCCTGAACGTGCGCATGAAGGACAAGCGCGTCGTCGCGCTGCCCAAGACCGACGCGCACGCCGGCCTCGCCGACGTGGAGGAAGTAGCCAACCAGTTGCGCCAGCGCCTGCGCCACCTCGAAGACCGCGAGGCGATGCGGCGCTCCGAAGCGGCTGCGCACGAAGCCGCGCAGCGCGCCGCCGAGGCGCCGGCCGACGGCGACGCCGAACTGCGCCGCGCGCTGAACAAGCTGCGCGCCGGCGCGCTGGCGCCGGACCTGCCCAAGGCCGTCAAGCTGCGCGACGAGTCCTGACCGCCTTCGTCACGTCGGCCGCCGCGCGCGTGCCGTGGAAGAAGGCCTCCTCGAACACCGAATAGCCGGCCAGGTCGGCATGCGCGAAGTGGACGCGGCGCTGCGGCGCGGCCAGCGCGCGCAGCGCCGCGTGGCCGCGCAGGCCCGGCACGGGGATGCTCATCGCGTGGCCGTAGCGCATCAGCTCGATGCGCCGCACGTGGCGCGGCAGGTCGGGGTGCGGCGCCGAGAGATCGGCGAGCACACGCGCCGCCCAGGCCTCGGCGCCGTCGGCCAGCAGGCGCTGGCGCGCGCCGGCTTCGTCGCCCAGCGCCCAGTACGCGGTCAGCACGGTCGGCCCCGGGTGCGGACGCAGGCTCTGGTGCATCGCGTCGACGTAGCCGAGCGCGTGGCTGCGGTAGATCACGTTGTCCCACGAGGGCGGCGCGCCGCCGCGGTCGATCGGCGCGCGCTCGCAGTGCAGGTTGGCCACCAGCCACGGCGCGTGGCGCATCGCGGCGGCGGCCTGCGCCAGCGCGGCCGGCGGCGAGTCCAGCACGCGCGCCGCGGCGAACAGCGGCAGCGCCATCACGAGCTGCGGCGCGACGAAGCGTTCGACGCGCTGCGCGCGCTCGTTCCAGGCATCGAGTTCGACGCCCTCGCGCCCCTCGCGCACGCGCAGCGCGACGCAGCCGCCGTGCAGGCGCTCACCCAGCGGCGCGGCGAGCCGCGCGGCGAGCCAGCCGTTGCCTTCCGGCCAGGTCAGCAGGCCGTCGCGCTCGGCCTCGCCCTCGCCGGGCGCGTGAAAGCCATGGCGGCTGGCGAAGTAGTGCAGCCCGGCCCAGGCCGACACCCGCGCGCTGCCGGCGCCGTAGTCGTCGCGGCAGCAGTAGTCGAGGTACCAGCGCAGCGCCGGCGCGTCGAAGCGCTCGCGCGCCAGCCAGTCGGCGAAGCTCAGCGCGTCCAGCGCCGCCAGTTCGTCGCTCCACGCGGCGCGCGCGGTCGGCACGCGGAAGGCGTCGGCATCCACCCAGCGCTGCACCTCGCGCGCGAAGCCGCGGTACTGGTCGCGCGTGCGCTCGCGCTCGGCGGCGGGCAGCGCCTCGACGGGCGGCAGCAGCCCCTCGACCCACTGGCCTTCGATGTGCAGCCGCTCCTGCGGGCTGTGGCACAGGTGGCGCTCGTCGTAGACCACGCGGCCGTGTTCGACGCGGCGCAGGCCGAGTTCGTCGAGCAGTTGCGCCACCTCGTTTGCATGCGGCCCCGGCAGCGGCAGGTAGTGCGCGCCCAGCGGGCAGCCCATGCCGCCGAGCACGTGGCCACGGCTGTTGCCGCCGGGCGCGTCTTCCAGTTCGAGCACGTGCACGTCGTCCAGGCCGGCGCGCATCAGCGCGCGCGCGGCCGCCAGCCCGGCGATGCCGGCGCCGACGACGATCGCGCCGGCGCGCCGCGTCACGGCCGGCGCGCCCAGGCTGCCGCTTTTCGTCGCGTCGCGCAGCCGGTGGCCGCGCTCGTGCGCGGCGCCGATCCAGTGCGCGCTCCAGCGCGCTTCGCCGTCGCGCGAGCAGCCGGCCAGCGCCGCGCCGGCCAGCGTCAGCGCGGCGCGCCGCGTGATGCCGCGCTTCACTGCTGCACCTTGCCCCATTCTTCCTCGAACAAGTGCACGAGGCGCTGGTTGGAGAGCTGGTTCGGCTCCGCCGGCACGCGCGCCATGTCGGGCGGGAAGTGGAACAGCGCCGGCAGCCCGGCCAGGTCGAGGAAGCGCAGCCCCTCGGGCAGCGCCCGCGGCATGCGCCACGGCCGCCGGCTCGCCAGGATGAAGCCCCATTCGCCGAAACTCGGCACGTGCGCGTGGTAGGGCGTGGCGACGAGCCCGGCGGCTTCGAGCGTGGCCGCCACGGTCCAGAAGCTGCGCCGCGCGATCAGCGGCGAGGTGGTCTGCACCACCGCGTAGCCGCCGGCGGCCAGGTGCGCGTCCAGGCGCTGGTAGAAGGTCGTCGTGTAGAGCTTGCCGATCGCGAAGTTGGTCGGGTCGGGGAAGTCGACCACGATCACGTCGAAGTGCGCGTCGTTCTTCTCCAGCCAGCCGAAGGCGTCGTCGTTGACGATGCGGACCTTGGGCGAGGCCAGCGCGTTGCCGTTCAGCGCGGTCAGCAGCGGCGCGCTGGAGAAGAGCTGGGTCATGTGCGGGTCGAGCTCGACCAGCGTCACCTGCTCGACGCTCGGGTACTTGAGGATCTCGCGCAGCGCCATGCCGTCGCCGCCGCCGAGCACCAGCACCTGCTTGGGCGCGCCGTGCGCGGCCATCGCCGGGTGCACCAGCGCCTCGTGGTAGCGGTGCTCGTCGCGCGAGTGGAACTGCAGGTTGCCGTTGAGGAACAGGCGCACGCCGGCATGGCCCGAGGTGACCACGACGCGCTGGTAGGCGCTGCTCTCGGCGTAGACGATGGCCTCGCCGTAGAAGCGGTCCTCGGCCCAGCGCGTGATCGTGTCGGCGCCGGCGAAGGCCGCCGCCAGCGCGGCCAGCGTCAGCGCGCAGGCCAGCGCGTGCGCCGCCAGGCCGCGCAGCTCGGCGCGGAACAGCCACAGCGTCCACAGCGCCACGCCGGCGTTGAGCAGCCCGAAGAACAGCCCGGTGCGGATCAGCCCGAGCTGCGGCACCAGCACCAGCGGGAAGGCGATCGCCACCGCCAGCGCGCCCAGGTAGTCGAAGGTCAGCACCTGCGAGACCAGGTCCTTCAGCGCGTAGCGCTCGCGGAAATGGCGCTTCAGGATGCGCATCACCAGCGGGATCTCCAGCCCCACCAGCGTGCCCACCACGAGCACCAGCGCGTACAGCGCGAAGCGGAACGAGCCGGCCGCGACGCTGTGCAGCGCGAACAGCGCCGCCGGCATCAGCCCGCCGACCAGCCCGACCAGCAGCTCGATGCGCAGGAACTGCGCGACGAGCTGGCGCTCGACGAAGCGCGACAGCCACGAGCCCACCCCCATCGCGAACAGGTAGGTGCCGATGACGGTGGAGAACTGCAGGACCGAATCGCCCAGCAGGTAGCTGGCCAGCGCGCCGGCGGCCAGCTCGTAGAGCAGCCCGCAGGCGGCGACGACGAACACCGAGGCGAGCAGCGCCAGCTCGGCCGGCCGCACGACCGCCGGCGCCGCGCGCCCGTCCTCAGCCGTGGATGGCGGCGGCAACGATCTGCCCGATGGAGATCGCGGTGGCGCCGACCACGATGGCCAGCGCGACGTTCTTCTTGTCGACGATCTCCTCCCACAGCTTGTAGGGCGAGAGCTTGTCGATCAGGACGAAGCTGATCCAGTAGATGCCCACGCCGATCAGGGCGTAGAGGATGGAGCCGAAGAAGACCTCGGGTTTCAGCCAGTCGATGCCGATCATGTTCGCTCCTCGTTCAATGTCGATTCACTTGTGGCCGCCGCCGCTGGACCAGCCGCCGAAGGATCCGCCGCCGACGCGCCCGCCGCCGCTGCGCGCGCTGCGCAGGCAATTCTGGTACTCCACCGAGGCCTCGCCGTAGGTGGAGCGCAGCGAGTCGCACTCGCTGCGCTCGCCGCCGTCGCAGCGGAACATCATCAGCAGCAGCACCACCACGAAGCCCCAGAAGAACACCTTGGCCAGCAGCGAGGCGGCGTTGCCCGAGGCCGGCAGCGCGTCGCGCGCCAGCGCCGCGCCCTGCGCCGGCGCGAGCTTGAAGGCCTGCACCACCGCGTCGGCGCTCAGCGTCTCGCCGGCCGACCAGGTGATCTCCTGCGCGTCGCCGCCGCCGGTGCGCTCGCGGTTGAGGCGCCGCGCGCCGAACGCGCCGGTGCCGACGTAGTCGGTGTTGTAGGTGCGCGCGTCGCGCTCGAGCTTCCAGTAGAACTCGCCGAGCACGTAGGTGACCATGCCGGTGTAGTCGTACAGCTTGCGGTAGACCACGCCCTGGTGCCTGACGCCCTCGCCGGCGCGCTCGGGCACGCCGGTGATCGGCGCGGTCCAGCTCCAGCCGTCTTCGGCGTCGACGAGGAAGGCGAAACCCTCGGTGCGGTGGTACAGCAGGTACTCGCGCCAGAACGCCTGGTCGTCCTCGCCGGTATCGACCTCGCAGCGCTCGGCGTAGCCCACCACCTGCCACGGCAGGGCCTTCTTCTCGCCCGGCCGGAAGGCGAACGCGAAGGTGCCGACGCTGCCCAGCGGAATGCGCGGCTCGCTGCCCTTGGCCTGCGCGTAGTGCTGAAGGTCGCCGCCGAGGCCTTGCGACACGTCGACCACGTGGCGGCACTGGTGGCAGACGATGCTCTGCGTGGTGGCGAGCTTCACCTCCAGCGCCGCGCCGCAGCTCGGGCACTCGGCGCCGCGCGCGCCCAGCGTCTTCTCGCTCGATTCGGCCAGGCCGGTCATCGCCAGCTCGCCGATCGCCACCGGGCGGCCCACCGACCACGTCGGCGCGGCCGGCTCGGCGTAGTCCAGCGTGCCGACCTCGTCGCGGGTGTTGCGCAGGTCGGCGACGACGAAGCCGCGCTCCAGGTTCGGCCGGGCCGGCAGCTCGCCCTGCGCGGCGACCAGCCGGGCCACCACCACCGAGGCCACCGTCCAGGCCTGGCCGGCCACGCTCACCGGCTGGCCGGGGCGCAGCGACTCGCTGGCCGGCGCGGCCCCGGGCAGCGGCGCGTCGAAGGCGAAGACGTAGCGGCCGTTGTCCTCGCTCAGCCAGCCCGACTTCTGGCCGTCGGGGCCGCTGTCGAACAGCGCGCGCCATTCGTTCCAGGTGCCTTCGGCGTAGCGGTATTGCAGCCGCCCGACCAGCACGAAGGGCGCGCCCTGGTAGCGGCCGGCCGCGCCGAGCTGCAGCGGCGAGTGGTCGTCGAACAACTCGGCGCTCTGGCCAATGCGGCGCAGCGCCTCGCCGTCGCGCACCAGGGTCGAGCGGCAGAAGCCGCAGACGGCGAAGGCCGACGCGGCCGAGCGGAACTCGACCGGCGCGCCGCAGTTCGGGCAGGCGGCCCGGTAGCCGCGCTGCGGACTGTCTTCGGTGGCCAAGGACGCGCTGGACCGGCGTTGCTAGACCAGCTTCTTCAGCAGCTCGGTCTTCTTGGCCTCGAACTCCTCGGCGCTCAGGATGCCCTTGCCCTTCAGTTCGGCGAGCTTCTCGATGGTGGCCATCACCTCGTCGGGCTTCACGCCCACGGCCGCCGGCGTGGCCTGCGCCGCCGCGCCGGCGCCTTGCAGGCCCTGGCCGAGCTGCTGCGCCATCACCTGGCCGAGCGCCACGCCGGCGCCCAGGCCCATCGCGTCGCCGACCACCCCGCCGCCGCCCGCGCCCTTGGCGAACTCGGGCAGCGACTGCGCCGTCTGGTACTGCATGAACTTGCCCATGTCGTTGCCGACCATGCCCATGCCGATCTTCTGGTCGAGGATCTTCTGCAGCTCCTCGGGCAGCGAGACGTTCTGCACCGTCACCGCCTCGAGCCGGAGGCCGAGCTTCTCGAAGGCCGGCGCGGTGGCCTGCTGGAGCTGGCTGGCGAACTCGACCTGGTTGGCGGCGAGGTCCAGAAAGGCGATGCCGCTGCTGGCCACCGCGTCCGAGATGTGCTGCAGCATCAGCGCGCGCAACTGGCCGTCGAGCTCGGCCACGGTGTAGCGCTCGCGCGTGCCGGAGATCTCGGTGTGGAACAGCTTCGGGTCGGCGATGCGGTAGGCGTAGTTGCCGAAGCCGCGCAGCCGCACCGCGCCGAAGTCCTTGTCGCGGATCGTCACCGGCTGCGTCGTGCCCCAGCGCTGGTCGACCTGCTGGCGCGTACTGAAGAAATACACGTCGCTCTTGAACGGGCTCTGGAACAGCTTGTCCCAGTTCTTCAGGTAGGTGAGCACCGGCAGCGTCTGCGTCGTCAGCTTGTACATGCCGGGGCCGAACACGTCGGCCACCTGGCCCTCGTTGACGAACACCGCCATCTGCGATTCGCGCACCGTCAGCGAGGCGCCGTTCTGGATCTCGCGGTCGGCCATCGGGAAGCGCCAGGCGAGCGTGCCGTCGCCCGCCTCCGTCCATTCGATGATGTCGATGAACTGTTTCTTGACGAAATCCATCAGCGCCATGAGGCCTCCCAGGTCGAGTCGACGATGAACGCCGGCGCGCGGGCGCCGGGGCGAGCGGATCATAGGGCCAGCCCCGCGCCGCGGGGGCAGAATCGCGTGATGTCCTCGACACCGATCGCCACCCCCGGCCTGCGCCTGGCCATCGTCGGCGCCGGCCCGGTCGGCCTGGCACTCGCGCTCGACGCCGCGCGGCGCCTGCCCGAGGCCGACATCAGCGTGTTCGACGCGCGCCCGCCCGAACGCGACGTGAGCGCCGATCCGCGCACGCTGGCGCTGTCGCTGGGCAGCGTGCAGTGGCTGCAGCGCCTGGGCGCCTGGCCCGCCGAGGGCATGCAGCCCATCCTGGAGGTGAACGTCTCGCAGCAGCCGCCCTCGGCGCCGCCACTGTTCGCCGCGCTGTTCGGCGAGCCCGAGGTTCGCATCGCCGCGCACGACGAGGCGGTGCCGATGCTCGGCGCGGTGCTGAGCTACGGCCGCATCGTCGCGGCACTGCAGCAGGCCTGGCTGGCCGCCGAGGCGGCGCAGCCGCAGCGGCTGCACACGCGCTTCGGCACGCCGGTGGGCGCGATCAAGCCGGTGGCCGGCGGCGTGGAAGTCGACGCCGGCATCGCCGAGCGCTTCGACCTCGCGGTGGTGGCCGAAGGCGGCGTGTTCGCCGAGCAGGCGCGCAAGGCGATCCGGCGCGACTACCGCCAGTGCGCCTGGGTCGGCACGGTCGAGCTGGCGCCCGGCGCGGCGCGCGGCGTGGCCTACGAGCGCTTCACGCGCCACGGCCCGGCGGCGCTGCTGCCGCTGGCGGACGGGCGCGCCTCGCTGGTGTGGTGCGTGCGGACCGACGAAGGCGATGAAAGCGACGGCGGCGACCCGGTGGCCGGGCTCGACGACGCGCAGCGCCTCGCGGTGCTGAACACCCTCTTCCCCGCCGCGGTGACACCGCTGGCCGCCATCACGCCGCTCAAGCGCTTCGCGCTCGGGCTGAACGCCGAGCGCACGCTGGTCGACGGCCGCACGGTGCGCATCGGCAACGCGGCGCAGACGCTGCACCCCGTCGCCGGCCAGGGCCTGAACCTCGGCCTGCGCGACGCCGCCGAGCTCGTGAACGGGCTGCGCCGCGGCGGCGACCTCGACGCCGCGCTGCGCCGCCTCGAATGGCAGCGCGCGCCGGACCGCTGGGCGATGATCGCCACCACCGACTTCCTCGCGCGCAGCTTCACCTGGGTGCTGCCGGGCGCCGGCGCGGCGCGCGGGCTCGGCCTGGCGGCCTTGCAGGCCGTGCCCGGGCTGAAATCGGTGATCGCGCGGCAGATGATGTTCGGCCGGCGCTGAGCCGCGCCGGGCGGAGCCGCGATGTCCGCATCGGTCTTCCTCAAGCTCGCCGCGATCTTCGTCGTGGTGGCGCTCGGCTGGGTGGTGGGCAAGGCGCGCTGGCTGGGCCCGAACGACGAAACCAGCGACCCGGCCCGCGTGCTCGCCAACGCGGCCTACTACATCTTCGTGCCGGCGCTGCTGTTCCGCACCACCGCGCGCCTGGACCTGGCCGCGATGCCCTGGGGCACGGTGATCGCCTTCTTCGTGCCGGTGCTGGCGCTGCTGCTGCTCGTCTACGCCTGGGAGCGCCGCACCCACCGCGAGCGCGGCCTGCCCGTCGCGGCGCCGAGCGTGCGCGCGATCTCGGCCACCTTCGGCAACTCGGTGCAGGTCGGCATTCCGTTCGCCGCGGCGCTGTTCGGCGAGGCGGGCCTCGCGATCCACGTCGCGCTGGTCAGCCTGCATGCGCTGACGCTGCTGACCGTGCTCACCGCGCTGGTCGAGCTCGACCTGGCGCGCGAGCGCCGCACGCTCGGCCACTCCAACGCGCACCTGCTCGCCACGCTCGGCCGCACGGTGCGCAACACCATCATCCACCCGGTGGTGCTGCCGGTGCTGGCGGGCCTGGCCTGGAACCTCGCCGCGCTGCCGCTGCCGGCCATCGCCGTCGAGATCCTCGCCACGCTGGCGCAGGCGGTGGTGCCGCTGTGCCTGGTGCTGATCGGCATGTCGCTGGCCTACTACGGCGTCAAGGGCGCGGCGCGCGGCGCGGTGCTGATCGGCGTGCTGAAGCTGCTGGTGCTGCCCGCGCTGGTGCTGGCCGCGGCGCGCTGGGGCTTCGGCCTGAGCGGCCTGCCGCTGGCGGTGGTGGTGATGATGGCCGCGCTGCCGGTGGGCAGCAACGCGCTGATCTTCTCGCAGCGCTACGCCGCGCTGGAGGCCGAGGCGACGGCGGCGATCGTGTTCTCGACGCTGGCTTTCGTGGCAACGGCCTCGATCTGGCTGGCCGTGCTGGCGTGGCTGGGATAGGCGTTCCGGGATAATCCGGCGCATGACTTCCGCCGACCTGCAAGCCACCATCGCGCACATGGGCGTGGCCGCGCGCGCCGCCGCCACCGGCATGGCGCGCGCGCCCACCGCCGCGAAGAACGCGGCCCTGCTGGCGCTGGCGCGGCGCCTGCGCGACGGCACGGCCGAGTTGCAGAAGGCCAACCACCACGACCTCGCCGCCGCGCGCAGCGCCGGCCTGAGCGAGCCGATGGTCGACCGCCTCGAGCTCAGCGAGAAGGTGATCGCCACCGTCGCCGAGGGCTGCGAGCAGATCGCCGCGATGCCCGACCCGATCGGCGAGATCACGAACGTGCGCCAGCGCCCGAGCGGCATCGCCGTCGGCCAGATGCGCGTGCCGCTGGGCGTGTTCGGCATGATCTACGAGAGCCGGCCGAACGTGACCATCGAGGCGGCCTCGCTGGCCATCAAGAGCGGCAACGCCTGCATCCTGCGCGGCGGCTCGGAGGCCATCCATTCCAACCTCGCGCTGTGGCGCTGCGTGCAGGCGGCGCTGTCCGAAGCCGGCCTGCCGCCCGACGCGGTGCAGCTGGTGCAGACCACCGACCGCGCCGCCGTCGGCCACCTGATCGCCTCGCCCGAGGCGGTGGACGTGATCATCCCGCGCGGCGGCAAGAGCCTGATCGAGCGCATCTCGCGCGAGGCGCGCGTGCCGGTCATCAAGCACCTGGACGGCAACTGCCATGTCTACGTCGACGCCAGCGCGGACCTGGAACTGGCGGTGAAGGTCACCGACAACGCCAAGACGCAGAAGTACAGCCCCTGCAATGCCGCCGAATCGCTGCTGGTGCACGCGGCCATCGCGCCGGCCTTCCTGCCGCGCATCGGCGCCGTGTTCGCGGCCAAGGGCGTGGAGATGCGCTGCGAGCCCAAGGCGCGCGCCTTGCTGGCCGGCGTGGCCGGCGCGAAGCTCGCCGACGCCAGCGAAGGCGACTGGAGCGAGGAGTACCTCGCGCCCATCATCAGCGTGAAGGTGGTGGCCTCGCTCGACGAGGCGATCGCGCACGTCAACCGCCACGGCTCGCACCACACCGACGCCATCCTCACCGACAGCCACACGAACGCGATGCGCTTCCTGCGCGAGGTCGATTCGGCCAGCGTGATGGTCAACGCCAGCACGCGCTTCGCCGACGGCTTCGAGTACGGCCTGGGCGCCGAGATCGGCATCAGCACCGACAAGCTGCACGCGCGCGGCCCGGTCGGCCTGGAGGGCCTGACCTCGGTGAAGTGGGTGGTGCTGGGCCAGGGCGAGATCCGGGAGTGACGGCGCCATGAAGGACGAGCGCCGCGCCCTCGTGCTGTTCTCCGGCGGGCAGGACTCCACCGTCTGCCTGGCCTGGGCGCTGAACCGCTTCCGCGCCGTCGAGACCATCGGCTTCGACTACGGCCAGCGCCACGAGGTCGAGCTGGCGTGCCGGCTCAAGGTGATCGAGGCGCTGCGCGCGCAATTCCCGAAGTGGGGCCGGCGCCTGGGCGAGGATCACCGGCTCGACCTCTCGCTGCTCGGCCAGATCTCCGACACCGCGCTGACGCAGCAGCGCGAGATCGAGATGAGCGAGAGCGGCCTGCCCAACACCTTCGTGCCCGGCCGCAACCTGCTGTTCCTGACCTTCGCCGCCACGGTGGCCTACCGGCGCGGGCTGAACGTGCTGGTGGGCGGCATGTGCGAGACCGATTTCTCCGGCTACCCCGACTGCCGCGACAACACGCTCAAGGCGCTGCAGGTGGCGCTCAGCCTCGGCCTGGACGCGCCGATGACGGTCGAGACGCCGCTGATGTGGTACGACAAGGCGCAGACCTGGGCGCTCACCGAGCGCCTCGGCGGCGAGGCCTTCATCGACCTGGTGGCCGAACACACCCACACCTGCTACATGGGCGACCGCTCGCGCCGCCACGAGTGGGGCTACGGCTGCGGCCTGTGCCCGGCCTGCGACCTGCGCCGCGCCGGCTACAACGCCTGGGTGAATGGCTGACACCACGCTGCCGGCCATCGTCGCCGCCGCGGTGCTGGTGTTCTGGGCGGTCGGCGCCTACAACCGGCTGGTCAGGCTGCGCAACGATCTGCTGCGCGCCTTCCCGGCCGTCGACGCGCAGTTCCAGGCGCGCCAGGCGGCGCTGATGCGCTGGGCCGAGGGCCTGGCCGCGCAAGCGCAGCCGGCCGACGCGCAGGCGCTGGCCGCGCTGCACGCCGCCGCGCGCCAGGCCGAGACGGCCTGCGGCCACGCGCGCGCCCACCCGGCACGCGCCGGCGCGGTGACCAGCCTGCGCCTGGCCGAAGACATCCTGGCGCATTCGCGCGCCGCGCTGGGCCCGGACGGCGAGGGCCCGGACGCGGCGCTGGCGGAAGCCGACACGGCGCTGGCCTTCGCGCGGCGCCGCTTCAACGAAACGGCCGAGTTGTACAACCATGCCGTGTCGCAGTTCCCGACCTGGGTCATCGCCGCCGTCTTCGGCTTCCGAAAGGCGGGCACACTCTAGGGTTCGTCGACCGCCCCGCAGATGCTCCAGACGCGCGTCATGACCGGCAAAGTGACCCCCGCGCTGTTCGGCCCGCCGCTGGCCGACGCGGAGCTGGAGGCCATGGCGCGCCTGGACCGCGTGCGCGGCATCGGCGGCATGAAGGCCGCGCTGCTGGCGCTGCTGCTGTCGCCAGCGCTGCCCGGCCGGCTGCGCGTCTGGCGCGAGGAGACGGCGACGCTGGCCGAGGCCGAGGCGATCCGCGCCGACCTGGCGAAGCTGGGGCCCTCGACCCGGCTGCCCTGGTTCGAGCTGCTGCTGGCGCGCATGGGCGCCTCGCCGCTGGCCGAGCGCCAGGCGCTGCTGCGCTCGGCGCGGCGCGTGCTCGGCCCGCCGGGGCAGCCGATCGACCGCCTGCTGTGGCTGGCGATGCGGCGCCAGTTCGGCGAACACCCCGACCTGCACGCCCAGCCCTCGTCCGACCCCGACGTCTCGCGCCTGAACATCGCCGAGGTGCTGAACGTGGCGCATTTCACCGCCCACCTGGCGCGCATGGTGCCCAGCGCCGACCCCGCGCAGGGCCAGGCCTGGTACCGGGTGGTGATGTCGCGCTGGCTCCAGCCGGCCGAGACGCCGCCCTGGCAGCGCCCCGACGTCGACGCGCTGGTGCACGCGCTCAACGGCCTGCAGATGATGTCGTGGATGCAGCGGCCGCAGGTGGTGCGCACCTGGGTGGCCGCGGCCAAGCAGGCCGCGCCGGGACGGCGCCTGATGGACCCGACGGCCGCCGACGCGCTGCGCCTGAGCTCGCTGCTGCTCGATTCGCCGATGCCGCCCGACCTGGCGCGGCAGTACGCGGAAATCGACCCCGATTGACCCGTCAGAGGCGGCGGTGCGCCAGCGCCGGCAGTTGCGCGCGCACCTCGGCGATGCGCGCCGCGTCCAGCTCGGCCAGCACGACGCCCTCGCCTTCGGGCCGCAAGGCCAGCACCTCGCCCCAGGGGTCGACGATCATGCTGTGGCCCCAGGTGCGGCGGCCGTTCTCGTGCCGGCCGCCCTGCGCCGGCGCGATCACGCAGCACTGGTTCTCGACCGCCCGCGCACGCAGCAGCAGCTCCCAGTGCGCCTGGCCGGTGGTGTGGGTGAAGGCGGCGGGCACGCAGATCAGGTCGCAGGGCCGCGCGCGCGTCAGCGCGCGGTACAGCTCCGGGAAGCGCAGGTCGTAGCAGACGCTCAGGCCGACGCGCAGGCCGGCGGCGTCGAAGGCCACCGCGTCGCTGCCGGCCAGGATCGCGCGGCCCTCGTCGTAGCTCTCGCGCACGCCGCCGGCCTCGCGTTCGAAGCGGAACAGGTGGATCTTGTCGTAGCGCGCCGCGAGGGCGCCGTCGGGCGCGTACACGCAGCAGGTGTTGAGCACGCGCCGCGGGTCGCCGCACCGCAAGGGCAGCGTGCCGCCCACCAGCCACACGCCGTGGCGCGCCGCCGCCTCGGCGAGCATGGCCTGGATCGGGCCGTCGCCGGGGCGCTCGGCGATCGCCAGCTTGTCGGCGTCGGCTCGGCCCATGAAGCAGAAGTACTCGGGCAGCGCGACGAGCCGCGCGCCCTGGTCCGCGGCCTGCGCGATCAGGCGCCTGGCGGCGTCGAGGTTCGCATCGAGCGAGGTGCCCGAAACCATCTGCACGGCGGCGATCCGGGTCTTCATGGCAGCCAGCCTACTGCAAGTTGCCGCGCGGCGCCGAGGCCGCCGACGCGGCCGGCGGCGGCGGCAGGTCGATCTCGGGCGCCGGCGCGTCGGGCTTGCGCTCGACACGCTCGACCTTCGGGTCTTCCCACGAGCCGCTGACGTGGAACTCGCGCGTGCCCGCCTCGGTCAGCGGCCGGCGCAGGAACACCTGCGCGAGAAAAGTGCCCAGCCCGATCGCCGGGTTGATCGCCGCATAGGCCAGCGAGGCGGTGCCGGCGTTGATCTCGGGCACGACGATCACGCGCAGGTCCTGCGTCTCGCGCGCGATGTCGGCCCGGCCTTCCATCAGCACCGCCGCCTGCACGCCACGCATGCGCAGGTTGTTGGTGCTGGCCACGCCCTGCGCGATCTTCAGGTCGCCGGTCAGCGCGTCGAAGGCGAAGCCTTCCTGGAACACGTCGCGGAAGTCGAGCACGAGCCGGCGCGGCAGCGATTGCAGGCTGAGCACCGAGAGCAGCCGCGCCGCGCCCGGCTCAGCCTTGAGGAACTGGCCCGACTCGATCGCCACCGCGACGTTGCCGGCCAGCGTCGGGTAGTCCAGCGACAGCGGCGAGCCCAGCCACGACACCTGCCCGCTCAGGTGGCCCTTGCCGCCGCGCACCGTCTTGCCGCTGCCCAGGCGCTCGAGCAGCGCGCCGGAATCGGCCACGTCGAGCTTGAAGTCGAGCACGGCGCGGCGGCGCGCCGTGGCGGCCGCGCCCGGCGCGGTCATGAAGGTGCCGCCGACCTCGGCCCACTGGCCGCTGCCGACGAGCTGCGCCTCCGGCATCACCAGCGCGAAGCGGTTCAGGCGCCATTCGCGCACCGCCGCGCGGCCCTCGCCGGCGACGCGGTTGACGGCGTCGACCTCCAGGCGGCCGAGCTTCTTGCCGCGCAGCTCGAAGTCGTCGACGACGATGTCCAGCGAGGGCACGCTGGACGGCTGCTGCTGGTCGAGCAGCGTCTCGACCTGCGCCACGTCGTTCTTCGGCAGCGACAGGCGCGCCAGCCGCGCGTGGATGCGCCCGGCCGCGTTGGCCGTGCCGGCGCGCGCCGGACGGTATTCGACGTAGCCGGCGAACTGCTCGGCCTCGACGTTGGCGCGCCAGCGCCCGTCTTCCTGCGAGGCGCCTATCACCACGCGGTTGAACTGGCGCGCCGAGGTGTCCAGCGTCTGCGCGCGCAGCGCGATCTGCGTCGGCAGGTAGCCGGCCGCGTCGCCACCGCCGTCGCCGTCCTTCGCGTCGCCGTTCAGCCGCGCCAGCACGTCCTCCCAGGCGTCCAGCGGCAGCGCGGCGAGCGTGGCGTTGGCGCGCACGCCGCTGGCCGGCTGCGGCGCCGCCTCGTTGATGCCGATGCCGCCGCTGAGCACGCGCGCGCCGTCGGCGGTCAACTCGCGCTGGTACTGCGCCTGCACCACGCCGCCCAGTTCGAAACGCAGCGTGTCGTTCGCCGCGGCCTCCCCAGGGGCCGCGACCGCCAGCGTGGTCTGGTAGCGCAGCGGCAGCGGCGTCTCGGCGGCCTTGCGCAGCGGCGCCGGCAGGTCGGAGGCCAGGCCGACCAGGCTGCTGGTGACCGTCAGCTCGGAGTGCCCGTGCACGAAACCGAGGCTGGCGCGGTAGGCGGCCTGGCCGCTGAAATGCCCGGCCAGCCGCGCCAGCGGGCCCAGCTCGGCGGCGCGGCGCAGGCCGTCGGCGCTGGCCGTGCCCTGGCCGCTGAAGCGCAGCGAGCCGTCGGGCTGGGTCGCGCCCTCGAAGCTCGCCTCGCCGCCGAACAGCCGCGCGCTCGCGCCGCTGACGGTCACGCCTTTTTCGGTGAAGGCGACGCGCCCCTTCGCGCCGGCCAGCAGCGGCGTGTCGGGCGTGATGCGCAGGTCGTTGCCGGCCAGCGCGAGGCTGCCGTTGACGCTGCTCGCCCGCAGCTCGGCCAGCGGCAGCGCCAGCGCGAGCTTCAGCTCGGCGTCGCCGCTGCCGCTCGCCTTGGCCAGCGCGCCGCCGGTCCACTGCCCGATGGGCGTGGCGTGGACGAAGCGCAGCATGTCGGCCAGCGGCCCGCGCGCGACGCCGTCCAGCGCCAGCACCGGCTTGTCGGCGAGGCTGCGCAGGCCGCCGTTGACCTGGCCGATCGCGACGCCGCCGAGCCGCGCGCGCGCGTCGCGGATCTCCAGCGTGGCGCGGTCGATCACCAGCGAACCGGCCATCTGCGTGAAACCCGGCCAGGGCGAGGTCCAGGCCGGCTTGCCGTCGTGCGCCGGCTCGCTGGGCACGTAGTCGAAGCTGGCGCCCTCGACGCGCCCGGCGATGCGGAATTCGCCGTCCTTGGCGCTGCGCGCGGCGACGTAGGGGAAGTCGAACAGGTCGCCCTTCACGCGGAAGCTCGCGTCGAGCACGCTGCCGGCGCGGATCGCGCGGGACAGGTAGCCGCGCGTCTCGGCCAGGTGCAGCGGCAGGTAGCGCGGCACCTGCACCGCGTTGCCGCGCGCGATGCGGCCGTTCAGCTCGAACAGGCCGGGCAGCCGGCCGCCGCGCCCGAAGCCCTCGCCCGGCCCGGTGGACCAGTTCGCGGCCAGCTCGCCCTGCGCATCGGCGTTGGCGAAGCGGCCGTCCTTGACCGTCACGCTCACCTGCGGCGGCGCGCCGCCGGCGCGCGGCGTGACGCTCCAGCCGAGCTGCGCCGACAGGCTGGTGAAGTCGACCACCGGCGCCTCGAACACGCCGGGGAATTCCATCGCCCCGTCGGCGATGTCGAGCTTGGCCTGGCCGCCGGTTTCGCTGGCGCTGACCTGCAGCGTCGCGTTGCGCAGCCCCGGGCGCCCGACGGCGCCGGGCTGTTCCGCCGCCTTGGCGGCCAGCGCCAGCCCGCTGAGCAGCGCCTTGGCCTGGTACCTGGCGGGCGCGTCCAGCGGGCCGGCCCAGCTCGCCGCCAGCCCGGTGACCACGCCCTGCGGCTTCAGCTCGGCCAGCAGCCGGCGCAGCGTGTCGCCCAGCGGCAGCCGCCCGGCGATCTGCGCCATCGCCGCCAGGTCGAGGCGCTGCGCGGCGATCTCGCCGCCGCTGATCTCGCCGCCCTCGCGCTGCTTCCAGGCCAGCGACAGGTCGCCGCGCGGCCAGCGCACGCCGTCGCCGGTGACGAAGCCGAAGTCCTTCAGCGCCACCGACACGCCCTGCTCGTCGCGGCGCGCCGCCAGCCGCCCCTGCACCTGCTCGACCACCAGCGGCTCGACGTTGCCCGCCAGGCGCATCGCGACGGCGCGCAGCGCGACGTCGACGGTGCCGCTCTTCAGCCGTCCGCGCTCGATCTCGATCCAGGCGCGCAGCGCGCCGTCGCCCTCGTTCAGCTCGAAGGGCAGCGCGACGTAGCGGCGCAGCTCCTTCACGTCGGCGCGCGGCAGGTCGACGAAGGCGTTGCCGCTCCAGCGCTCGACCTCGCCGGGCTTGGCCAGCAGCGGCTGCGTGAAGCGCCCGCGCAGGCTGAAGCGATCGCCCCAGGGGTCGTCGGGCGTGGCGTCCAGGCGCAGCTCGTGGTGCAGCAGGCCGTTGCGCAGCGCGAACTGCACGTTGGTCAGCGCGAGCGTGGGCGCGTCGCGCTGCTCGTCGGTCCAGTACAGGCTGCCGTCGCGGATGATCACCTCGTGCTGGCGGAACAGCCAGTCCCGCAAGGCGCCGTCGCCGGCCTCGCCCGCGCCGACGTCCAGCCCCGCGACCGACACGCGTCCGCTCGCGTCGCGGCGGATCTCGAGCTGCGGGCCTTCGATCAGCAACTGGTCGAAGCGCGGCTCCAGCGCCGCCAGCGAGCGCGGCGAGAGCGTCGCCACCACGCGCGGAAGCTGCAAGGCCGGGCGCTGCCGGGCGTCGAGCAGGCTCACGTCGCGCAGCTCGAAGCCCGGCACCCAGCCGCTGCTCTCGGCGCGGATCGCGCCGATGCGCACCGGCACGCCGAGCGCGCGGCTGGCCTGCGCTTCCAGCTCGGGGCGCCATTGCTCGATTCGGGGCAGAATCCCCCAGTACACAGTCAACCAGAGCGTCAGGAATAAGCTGGCGACCGCCAGCAGCAGCCCGAGGGACAGGCGCAGCAAGGCGCGCAGCAGCCGCCACGACGCGGCGGGCGGGCCGGATGTTGCGGGGGCGGCGCCGACGGCGGGCTGGTTCAGGGGCATGAAAACGACGCGATGCCAGAGAGTCTTCTTCGACGGGCCCGCTGCCGCGGCGCGCGGGCCAATCTAGCACACTGACCCCCACCGAAACGATGGGTTCCGCCTCGCATTCCGCCCCGGACTCGCAACATCCCGTGACGCCGGCGGCCCACGCCGGGCACAGCCGCTTCGTGCAGCGCATCCGGCGCCGCTACGCCGGCGAGCTGGCGCTGCTGCCGCCGGGCCTGCCGCGCCGCGACGCCATCGTCGCGCTGGTGGCCGCGCTGCGCGAGGGCGGCCGCCCGCTGGCCGGCGCGCTGCGCGTGGCGCGCCACCTCGTGCTGGAGCGCCTGGCGGTGCTCGACGTCGAGCAGGGCTGCGCGATGCAGGACGTGACGCTGGCGATGACCGAGCTGGCCGAGGCCACGCTCGACCTGGCGCTGGCCCACGCGATCGCCGAGCAGTCGGTGCGCCACGGCCTGCCGCGCACCGAGGCCGGCGGCGACATCGAGTTCTGGGTCGTCGGCATGGGCAAGCTCGGCGCGCGCGAGCTGAACGTCTCGTCCGACATCGACCTGGTCTACGTCTACGAGGACGAGGGCCAGACCGACGGCGCCGTGCCGGTCAGCGCGCACGAGTTCTTCGCGCAGGTGGCGCGCAACCTGTACACGCTGATCGGCGAGACCACCGACGACGGCTTCGTGTTCCGCGTCGACCTGGCGCTGCGGCCGAACGGCAACTCCGGCCCGCCGGTGGTGAGCCTGGACATGCTGGAGCAGTACCTCCAGGTGCAGGGCCGCGAATGGGAGCGCTTCGCCTGGCTGAAGAGCCGCGTGGTGGCGCCGCGCGCGAGCGTGGGCAACGGCCGCGCGCTGCCGCTGCGCGACATCATCACCAGCTTCGTCTACCGCAAGTACCTCGACTACGGCGTCTTCGAGGGCCTGCGCCAGTTGCACCGCAAGGTGCGCGACGAGGCTCAGCGCCGCGCCGCCGGCCGCCCCGAGCGCGCCAACGACGTCAAGCTCTCGCGCGGCGGCATCCGCGAGATCGAGTTCATCGTGCAGTTGCTGCAGGTGGTGCGCGGCGGCCAGTTCCCCGAGATGCGCACGCGCTCGACGCTCAAGGCGCTGTCGCGCCTGGCCGCCAGCGGGCTGATGAAGCCCGACAGCGCGACGCGGCTGGCCGACGCCTACGTGTTCCTGCGCCGCGTCGAGCACCGCATCCAGTACCTCGACGACCAGCAGACGCACCTGCTGCCCACCGCCGACGGCGACCTGAACTGGATCGCCCGCAGCCTCGGCCTGGCCTGCGACGCCGACGCCTGCGAACTGCTCGACCGCCTGGGCGAAACGCGCGAGTTCGTCGCGCTCGAGTTCGACGCGCTGCTGCACGACGGCCGCGAATCGGCCGGCGCCGCCGGCGGCTGCAAGGGCTGCGGCACCGCCGCGGCGCTGGACAGCGAGGCCTTCGCCGAGCGGCTGCCCGAGGCGCTGGCCGAGCGTGTGCGCCACCTGTGCGCGCAGCCCAAGGTGCGCGCGCTGCGCGAGGAAAGCAAGGCGCGCCTGGCGCGGCTGATCACGCGCGCCGCGCAGGCCGCGCAGCGCGGCGACTGCACGATGGACGCGGCGACGCGCTTCGTCGACTGGGTCGAGCCGCTGCTGCGCCGCGAGAGCTACCTCGCGCTGCTGGTCGAGCGCGCCGAGGTGCAGCAGCGCCTGCTGCGCCTGCTCGGCCTGGCGCGCTGGCCGATGCGCTACCTGATGCGCCACCCCGGCGTGATCGACGAGCTGGCCGACCAGCGCCTGCTGAACGGCCGCTTCGACGCCGCCGAGTTCGCCGCCGAGCTGGAGGCGCGCCACCAGGCCTGGGAGCGCTCCGGCCAGGCCGACCCGGAGGCGCTGCTCGACACGCTGCGCCGCGCCCACCACGCCGAGGTGTTCCGCACGCTGGTGCGCGACGTCGAATCGCACATCACCGTGGAGCAAGTGGCCGACGAACTCTCGGCGCTGGCCGACGCGACGCTGGCGCAGACGCTCGCCTGGGCCTGGAAGCACCTGAAGCAGGCGCACCGCCCCGAGCCGCGCTTCGCGGTGATCGCCTACGGCAAGCTCGGCGGCAAGGAGCTGGGCTACGGCAGCGACCTCGACCTCGTCTTCCTCTACGACGACGAGGACGAGCGCGCCGCCGAGGTCTACGGCGCCTTCACGCGCAAGCTGATCGGCTGGCTGACGCTGCGCACCGCGGCCGGCGAGCTGTTCGAGATCGACACCGCGCTGCGGCCGAACGGCAACTCGGGAATGCTGGTCACCTCGATGGCCTCGTTCGAGAAGTACCAGAGCGGCCGCGGCAGCAACACCGCGTGGACCTGGGAGCACCAGGCGCTGACGCGCGCGCGCTGGTGCGCCGGGCTGGCCGAGCTGGCGCCGCGCTTCGAATCGGTGCGCCGCGCGGTGCTGGCCGCGCCGCGCGACCACGCCGCGCTGCGCGAGGAGGTGCGCGCGATGCGCGAGAAGCTGCGCGCCGCGCGGCCGGTGCCGGCGGGCCGCTTCGACGTCAAGCACAGCCCGGGCGGCATGGTCGACGCCGAGTTCGCGGTGCAGTACCTGGTGCTCGCGCACGGCGCGGCGCACGCCGGGCTGCTCGACAACAAGGGCAACATCGCGCTGCTGCAGCGCGCGCAGGACGCCGGGCTGCTGCCCGAGGGCGTCGGCACGCGCGCCGCCGACGCCTACCGCGAGCTGCGCCGCGCCCAGCACCGCGCGCGGCTCGACGAGCAGCCGACGCAGCTCGACCCCGAGGCGCTGGCCGAACACCGCGACGCCGTGCTGGCGCTGTGGCGCACGGTGTTCGGTTGAACGCGCCCGCGCCGCGCGGCTGGCTCGCGCTGACGGCCGTGCTGGCGCTGGCCGCGCTGGGCGGCTGGTGGCTGCCGCGCAGCGCGCTCGACTGGCAGCCGGCGCTGGCCGCGCGCGAGCCGTGGCGGGCGCTGACGGCGGTGGCGGTGCACTACAGCGCGCTGCACCTGGGCGCCAACCTCGCCGGCGCGGCGCTGGTCGGCGCGCTGGGCGTGGCGGCGCGCGTGCCGCGCGCCTTCGTGCTGGCCTGGCTGGCCGCCTGGCCGCTCACCCAGTTCGGCCTGCTGCTGCGGCCCGACCTGCCGCACTACGGCGGGCTGTCGGGCGTGCTGCACGCGGGCGTGACCGTGGCGGCGCTGTGGCTGCTGGCGCGCGAGCGCGGCCGGCGCCAGCTCGTCGGCGCGGCCCTGCTGGCCGCGCTGCTGCTCAAGATCCTCGGCGAATCGCCCTGGGGCCCGGCGGTGCAGGCGCGCGCCGGCTGGGACATCGCCATCGCCCCCTTCGCCCATGCCAGCGGCGCCGTCTGCGGGCTGCTGTGCGCGCGTCTCGCGCTGTTGTTCGCCTCCCCTGCCCACCATGCCAAGCCCTGAACGCAAGACCCGTCTCGACACGCTGGCGATCGCCTCGCTGGTGCTGTGCTGCTTCCTGTGGGGCCTGAACCAGGTGGCCGCCAAGGTGGCGATCGCCGAGGTGCCGCCGCTGGCGCAGGCCGCGCTGCGTTCGCTCGGCGGCGCGGCGCTGGTGTTCCTGTGGGCGCGCTGGCGCGGCATCGCGCTGTTCGCCAGGGACGGCTCGCTGGGCGGCGGGCTGGTCTCCGGCCTGCTGTTCGCCGCCGAGTTCGGCTGCATCTTCGTCGGCCTGCAATACACCACCGCCTCGCGCATGGCGGTGTTCATCTACATCTCGCCCTTCGTCGTCGCGCTGGGCATGCCCTTCATCTCCGCCGCCGAGAAGCTCAAGCCGCTGCAGATGGCCGGGCTGCTGATCGCCTTCGCCGGCGTCGCCTGGGGCTTCGCCGAGGGCTTCACGCAGCCGGCGGCCGGCGAGTTGCAATGGCTGGGCGACGCGCTGGGCGTCGCCGCCGGCGTGCTGTGGGGCGCGACCACGCTGGCGATCCGCGGCAGCCGGCTGGCCGCCGCCTCGGCCGAGAAGACGCTGCTGTACCAGTTGGCGATCTCGGGCGCGGCGCTGGCGCTGGCGGCGGCGCTGAGCGCCCAGCCCTGGGCGCCCACGCTGTCGGCGCTGACCTGGGCGTCGCTGGTCTTCCAGGTGGTGGTGGTGACCTTCGCCAGCTACCTGCTGTGGTTCTGGCTGGTGCGCCACTACCCGGCCACGCGGCTGGCCTCGTTCACGCTGCTGACGCCGGTGTTCGGCCTGCTGCTGGGCGCGCTGCTGCTGGGCGAGCCGATCACGCCGAGGCTGGTGATCGCGCTGGCCGCGGTGTCGGGCGGCATCGTGCTCGTCAACCGCAACTGAAAGCCCGTGCGCCTTGTACGGGCCCGCCGCGCCGCCTAGGATGCACGCATGGACCTGCCACGCCGCCGCCTGCTGATCGCCGCCGCGCTGGCCGGCAGCGGCGCGGCGCGCGCCGCCGGGGCGAGCTGCTCGCCGCTGCTGGCGCGCAGCTTCCCGCGCCTGCAGGACGAAAAGCCGCAGGACCTATGCCAGTACGCCGGCCGCGTGCTGGTGGTGGTCAACACCGCCAGCTTCTGCGGCTTCACCGGGCAGTACAAGTCGCTCGAGGCGCTGCACGCGCGCTACCGCGAGCGCGGCCTGGTGGTGCTGGGTTTCCCGTCCAACGACTTCGGCCAGCAGGAGCCCGGCAGCGCCAAGGAGATCGCCGACTTCTGCGAAGGCACCTACGGCGTCAAGTTCCCGATGTTCGCCAAGTCGCGCGTCGCCGCCTCGGCCGGCGCCGAGGCCAACCCGCTGTTCGCCGAGCTGGCGCGGCGCACCGGCCAATGGCCGAAATGGAACTTCCACAAGTACCTGGTCGCCCGCGACGGCGCGAGCGCCACGAGTTTCGCCAGCAAGGTCGACCCGCTCGACCGCCCCTTCGTCGCCGAGGTGGAGCGGCGGCTCGCCGCCACCTGAACGCCGTCACGTCCGGTTGCGAACCGGCCAGGGAACTCGGCGCCGCCGGCCGTGTCTGAGTGTTCGGGCGGCGCGCCGCGTCGCCCACGGTTTTGTGTTGCGGAGCCTTCCGGCCTCGGCCGGATGAAATCCCCGGGTGGTTCTCCTCCTCCCTCCCTCCTCCCTCTTCGCCCGGGGGCGCTCCGCAGCAATCTTCTTGCCCGGCCCCGGCTGCCCGGTTCAGCGCAGCCAGCCCTTGCGGCGGAAGTAGAGGAAGGGAGCGGCCACCGAGGCCACCATCAGCCCGATCGCGAACGGATAGCCGTAGCGCCAGTTCAGCTCGGGCATGGCCTGGAAGTTCATGCCGTAGATGCTGGCGATCAGCGTCGGCGGCAGCAGCGCGACGCTGGCCACCGAGAAGATCTTGATGATCTTGTTCTGGTTGATGTTGATGAAGCCGACCGTGGCGTTCATCAGGAAGTTGATCTTGTCGAACAGGAAGGTGGTGTGCGAGTCGAGCGAGTCGATGTCGCGCATGATCTGGCGCGCCTCCTCGAACTGCTCGGCGTTGAGCAGCCGGCTGCGCATCATGAAGCTGACCGCGCGGCGCGTGTCCATCACGTTGCGGCGGATGCGGCCGTTCAAGTCTTCCTCGCGCGCGATCGCGGCCAGCACCTCGGCGGCCACCTGGTCGTTGACGTCGCGCTTGAGCACGCGCTCGCTGATCGCCTCCAGGCTGTCGTAGATGCCCTCCAGCGCGTCGGCGCTGTACTCGGCGTCGGCGTCGTAGAGCTTGAGCAGCACGTCCTTGGCGTCGTCGATCAGCGCCGGGATGCGCCGCGCGCGCAGGCGCAGCAGCCGGAACACCGGCAGTTCCTCGCCGTGCACCGAGAACAGCACGTTCTTGAACAGGATGAAGGCCACGCGCACGTTGCGCGCACGCTCGTCGTCGTCGATCAGGAAGTCGGAGCGGATGTGCAGCTCGCCGTTGTCTTCCTCGTAGAAGCGGGCGGACTCCTCCAGATCCTCGTCGACCACGTCCTGCGGGATGGTCAGGCCGTAGTGGCGGGCGATCCAGCCCTTTTCCTCGGGCGTGGGCGCGTCGAGATCGACCCAGATCGGCTTGACGCGCGCCAGCGCGTCGAAGCTCTCGATCTCTTCCTGGAACAGCCGGCCGTTGGCCAGCGAGAACACGTTCAGCATGGGGGCTCCAGCATGGCCCGGGGGAGAAAGCGTCAGGTGGAATGCTCGTGACCGCCGCGCCCCTGCGTGGAGCGCACGGTCACCGGAAAGGCGGCGCGTCCAAGTCGAACTCCGTGGATGAGCGACTGTCGATTATTGCATCGGCAAGCGCATGCAGGCGGGGTCTCGCACGCCCGCGCCCGGCGGCTTGTCAGCCCCGGCCAACGGGGGCACACTGGGTTCGACAAGCTCTTCCCCACGCCTGCGAAAGGAGTACCCATGAACCTGACGATCAGCGGCCATCACCTCGAAGTGACGCCGGCTCTGCGAGAGTATGTGCTCACAAAGCTGGATCGTGTCACGCGCCATTTCGACCAGGTGGTGGACATCAACGTGCTGTTGTCAGTCGAGAAGCTGAAGGAGAAGGAGCGCCGCCAGAAGGCCGAGGTGACGCTGCACGTGAAGGGCAAGGACATCTTCGTCGAGCAGTCGCACGAGGATCTGTACGCCGCCATCGACATGCTGATGGACAAGCTCGACCGCCAGGTCTGCCGCCACAAGGACAAGGTGCAGGATCACCACCACGCCTCGGCCAAGCGCATCGCCGAGTCGGCGCCCTGACGCGGCGCCCCTCCCCTGTAACGAGCGGCCCCGCGGGGCCGCTTTTTCGTGGGTGCACGGACCCGGCCGCGTTGCTGCGACGCAGCAGCCGGCGCAGAATGCCGCACGCGACTTCATAATCCCGTCAACTGCATTGCCAGCGGCTGCCGCGGCCACGAGCCCGGGGTCACACGTATCACCGATGAACCGCCTCGCCGCCATCCTGCCCGCCAGCAACGTGCTCGTGGACGTGGACGCCACCAGCAAGAAGCGCGTCTTCGAGCAGGCGGGCCTGCTGTTCGAGAACCAGCACGCCATCGCCCGCGCCATCGTGGCCGACAACCTGTTCGCGCGCGAGCGGCTCGGCTCGACCGGCCTGGGCCACGCGGTGGCGATCCCGCACGGCCGCATCAAGGGCCTGAAGAACCCGCTGGCCGCGGTGATCCGCGTGCAGCAGCCGATCCCGTTCGACGCCCCCGACGACGAGCCGGTGCTGCTGCTGATCTTCCTGCTGGTGCCCGAGGCGGCCACGCAGCGGCACCTGGAGATCCTCTCCGAGATCGCCGAGATGCTGTCCGACCGCGAACTGCGCGAGCGCCTGAAGACCGAGCCCGAGGCGGCCAAGGTGCACGAGCTGATCTCCAACTGGGAACCGCTCAAGTCGGTCGCCTGAGACCCTCGTGAAGCCCACCGTCATCAGCGCCGAGGCGCTCTTCGAGGAGCACCGCCCGGCGCTGCAGTGGGAGTGGATCGCCGGCCACGCGCACCCCGAGCGGCGCTTCGACGAGGCCGCGGTGCGCAACGCGCAGTCGGCCGCCGACTTGGTCGGCTACCTGAACTACATCCACCCCTACCGCGTGCAGATCGTCGGGCGCCGCGAGGTGGCCTACCTGAACGACGCGACGCCCGAGGTGGTGGAGCGCCGCATCTCGCGCATCGTCACGCTGGAGCCGCCGGTGCTGATCGTCGCCGACGGGCAGGTGCCGCCCGACAAGCTGGTGGCGATGTGCGACCGCGCCGAGATCCCGCTGTTCGCCACCGTCGAATCGGCCGGCCACGTGATCGACGTGGTGCGCGGCTACCTGGGCCAGCACTTCGCCGAGCGCACCACGCGCCACGGCGTGTTCATGGACATCCTCGGCCTGGGCGTGCTGCTGACCGGCGAATCGGGCCTGGGCAAGAGCGAACTCGGCCTGGAGCTGATCTCGCGCGGCCACGGCCTGGTGGCCGACGACGCGGTCGACCTGTTCCGCGTCTCGCAGACCGCGCTCGAGGGGCGCTGCCCCGAGCTGCTGCTCAACCTGCTCGAAGTGCGCGGCATCGGCCTGCTGGACATCAAGGCCATCTTCGGCGAGACGGCGGTGCGGCGCAAGATGCGCCTGAAGCTGATCGTGCACCTGGTGCGCAAGGAGACGATGGACCGCGAGTTCGAGCGCCTGCCCTACGAGCCGCTGTACGAGGAGATCCTCGACGTGCCGGTGCGCAAGGCGGTGATCGCGGTGGACGCCGGCCGCAACCTCGCGGTGCTGGTGGAAGCGGCGGTGCGCAACACCATCCTGCAACTGCGCGGCATCGACACCTACCAGGAGTTCATCGAGCGCCACCAGCGCGCGATGCAGAAGACCTCCGACAACTAGGCGGCTAGTAGAACGCCTCGACGCGGTCGGTGCCCATCAGGGGTTCGAGCAGGCGCGCCAGCGCACCCAGGCCGTTGTAGCGCGTCGCCACCTTGTGCGCGTAGGCGAAGAAGCGCGGCAGGTCCTCGCTGTACTTCGGCTTGCCGTCGCGGTGCTTCAGGCGGCAGAAGATGCCCAGCACCTTGAGGTGGCGCTGCAGGCCCATCCATTCGAGCTGGCGCCAGAACTCGCCGAAGTCGTCGGCCGGCGGCAGGCCGGCCTGGCGCGCCGCCTCCCAGTAGCGCACCGCCCAGTCGACCTCCTGCTCCTCGTCCCAGGAGATGAAGGCGTCGCGCAGCAGCGAGGCCACGTCGTAGCTGATCGGCCCGCGCACCGCGTCCTGGAAGTCGAGGATGCCGGGGCCGGCCCCGGTCACCATCAGGTTGCGCGGCATGTAGTCGCGGTGCACCGCCACCACCGGCTGCGCCAGTGCGCTGCGCACCAGCAGCTCGCAGGCGGCGTCCCACTGCTGGCGCTGCGCCTCGCTCCACGACTGGCCGAACTCGCGCGCCACGCACCACTCGGGAAACAGCGCCAGCTCGCGGCGCAGCAGCGCGTCGTCGTAGGGCGGCAGCCCGCTCGCGTCGGCGCGCGACTGCCATTGCACCAGCGCGGCGATCGCGGCGCGCATCAGCGCGTCGGCCTGCTTCGCCTCGCCGCGCTCGACGGCTTCGCGCAGCTCGGCGAGGTACAGGCGCGAGCCCAGGTCGCTGAGCAGCAGGAAGCCCCGAGCCTCGTCCCGCTCGATCACCTGCGGCGCGAGCAGGCCGGCCTCGTGCAGCAGC
The DNA here is from genome assembly GCF_047600445.1 of Piscinibacter sp. Taxonomy (GTDB): domain Bacteria; phylum Pseudomonadota; class Gammaproteobacteria; order Burkholderiales; family Burkholderiaceae_C; genus Piscinibacter. The sequence continues at coordinate 693,485 of NZ_JASGKT010000001.1, read as the reverse complement.
CGCGCCACCGCGACGAAGGGGCGCACGTCTTCCTGCGGCGGCGGCGCGTCCATCACGATGAAGCTCGGGTGGGCTCCCCCCGCCTCGGCGTCGATGCGGAAATAGCGCCGGAAGCTGGCGTCGCTGGAGGCGCTGCGCAGGCTGGCCGGCACGAGGCGGTGCGCCGGGGCGATGCCGGCCAGCCAGCGTTCGAACGCGGCGCGGCGCGCCTCGTCGTGCCAGGCGATGGGGGGGTGGGAAACAGGGGCGGTCACGGGCGGGGCGGGCGGTGCGAGGCGGGAAGCCTCGTGGATAATTCATTCTACAAACCGCCCCCGCCGTTCCGCGGCGTCCACGCCGCCCGTGTCGCTCCCGCCTTCCTCGCTTCGTTCCCGCCGCTGGCGTCTCGCGCCGCTGGCCGTGGCGCTTGCGGCCGCCGGGGGCGCGCGTGCCCAAAGCGCCGCGAGCGTCGATGAACCCGCGCTGCCGCTGCAATCGCTGACGACGCTGAAACCGCCGCCGCGCGGCGAGGCCGCCAAGGCGCTGCCCATCATCCTGCGCGCGCGCAGCCTGCGCGGCCGGCCCGACCTGGAAACCGTCGCCGAAGGCGAGGCGGAGTTCCGCCGCGGCGGCCTGCTGCTCAGCGCCGACCAGTTGAGCTACCTGCATTCCGACGATCTCGCCGTCGCGCGCGGCAACGTGCGCATCACCCGCGACGGCAACGTCTACAGCGGGCCCGAACTGCAGCTTCACGTGCAGCGCTTCGAGGGCTTCTTCCTGCAGCCGGAGTACCACTTCGGCCGCACCGGCGCCGGCGGCACCGCTCGCCGCATCGACTTCATCGACGAGCAGCGCGCGGTGGCCAGCGGCGCCACCTACACGAGCTGCCCGGTCGAGCCCGGCGGCGGCGAGCCGGCCTGGCTGCTGTCGACCGACAAGGTGCGCATGGACTTCGAGGCCAACGAGGGCATCGCCGAGCACGCGGTGCTGCGCTTCTACGGCGTGCCCATCCTCGGCGCGCCGGTGCTGAGCTTTCCGCTGTCCGACGAGCGCAAGTCGGGCTGGCTGCCGCCGTCGATCAACATCGACAGCAAGAGCGGCCTGCAGCTCTCGGTGCCGTGGTACTGGAACATCGCGCCGAACCGCGACGCGACGCTGACGCCGATGGTCTCGGCCAAGCGCGGCGTCGGCGGCGAGGCGGAGTTCCGCTACCTCGAGCCTGGCTACCACGGGCGCATCAACCTGCACGGCCTGCCGAACGACCGGCTCGCCGGCCGCGCGCGCTACGCGCTGCAGCTCGAGCACGAAAGCACGCTGCCGCTGGGCGCGAGCTTCTCGATGAAGGGGCTGCGCGTCTCGGACGACATCTACTGGAAAGACTTCCCGAGCGCGGTGCCCAGCCTCACGCCGCGCCTGCTGCTGGCCGACGCGGCGCTGCGGCGCGACTTCGACGGCTGGAGCGGCTACGCACGTGTGCACCGCTGGCAGGTGCTGCAGGATGCCGACGCGCGCATCGAGGCGCCCTACGACCGCGCGCCGCAGGTCGGCGTGCGCGGCACGCGGCGCTTCGGCAACGGCTTCGAGTTCGCGCTGGAGACCGAGCTGAACCGCTTCGCGATCCCGACCGACGGCCTGGCCGACCCGCTGGGCGCCACGCAGCGCCCGACCGGCGTGCGCTGGCACGCGCTGGGCAGCATCGCGCGGCCGTTCGGCACGCCGGGCTGGACGGTGACGCCGCGCGCCTCCTTCAACGCCGCGGCCTATTCGCTCGACGAGCCGCTGGCCGGGCGGCGCAGCGTCTCGCGCGTGATCCCGACGCTGAGCGTCGACAGCCACTGGCAGTTCGAGCGCGACGCCAACTGGTTCGGCCGCGACGTGCGCCAGACGCTCGAGCCTCGCCTCATGTACGTCAACACGCCGTACCGCGCGCAGGACGCGCGGCTGGCCTTCGACACCGCGCAGCGCGACTTCAACTTCGAGTCGCTGTACGCGGAGAACGCCTTCTCGGGCGTCGACCGCGTCTCCGACGCCCACCAGATCACCGCCGGCGTGACCACGCGCTTCCTCGACCCCGCCACCGGCGCCGAGGCGCTGCGCCTGGGCATGGTGCAGCGCTACCTGTTCCGCGACCAGCGCATCACCGGCGAATGCAGCAACTCGACCGACCCGCTCGTCGCGCCCGACTGCAAGCCGCTGACGCAGCGCTTCTCCGACGTGCTGCTGCTCGGCTCGACGACGCTGTCCAAGCGCTGGAACCTGGACGGCTCGATCCAGTACAGCCCCGACCTGAAGCGCACGGTGCGCTCCATCCTGGGCGCGCGTTACTCGCCCGGGCCGTACCGCACCTTCGGCCTCACCTACCGGCTGACGCGCAAGCTCTCCGAGCAGGTCGAGCTGGGCTGGCAATGGCCGCTGTACGGCCGCACGCCGGCCGAGGCCGCGGCCGGCGGCGGCGGCAGCCAGTGCAAGGGAAGCTGGTACAGCGTCGGGCGCATCAACTACAGCCTGCGCGACAGCCGCGTCACCGATTCGGTGGTGGGCTTCGAGTACGACGCCGGCTGCTGGATCGGCCGCGTCGTCGCCGAACGGCTGTCGACCGGCCGCAGCGAGGCGACCACGCGGCTGATGCTGCAGCTCGAGCTGGTCGGCCTGTCGCGCCTGGGTTCCAACCCGTTGCAGGTCTTGAAGGACAATATCCCCGGCTACAAGCTGCTGCGCGAGGAGAACTCCACTCCCGCCGCGACCCGAACCCCATGACCCATGCCCTGTTCGCCTGGCGGCCCGCGCTGCTGGCCCTCCTGCTCGCCGCCGCGGCCCCCGCCGCATTGGCGCAGACACGCGCCGCGCCGGCGCGCACCGGCGACTACATCCTCGCCGTCGTCAACCAGGAGCTGGTGACGGCCTCCGAGCTGCAAGGCCGCATCGAGCGCGTGCGCGCCGAAGCGGCGCGCCAGCGCGCCACGCTGCCGCCGGACGACCAGCTCCGGCGCGAGCTGCTCGACGCGCTGATCGACGAGCGCGTGCAGCTCACCCACGCGCGCGAGAGCGGCGTGCGCATCGACGACGCCGAGCTCGACCGCGCGGTCAACAACGTCGCGGTGCAGAACCAGATCACGATGCCGCAACTGCGCGAGCGGCTGCGCAAGGAGGGCATCGACTACACGCGCTTTCGCAACAACGTGCGCGACCAGTTGCTGACCGAGCGCGTGCGCGAGCGCGAGGTGCAGGGCCGCATCCGCGTCACCGACGCCGACATCGACGCGCTGCTGGCCGAGCGCCGCGCGGCCGCGGGCTCCAGCGCCGAATACAACATCGCCCAGATCCTCGTGACCGTGCCCGACGGCGCGAGCGCCGAGGAGACCGCGCGGCGCCGCGAGCGCGCCGAACTCGCCCGCAAGCGCGTCGCCGTCGGCGAAGCCTTCGAGGCGGTGGCGCGCGAGCTGTCGGAGGACGCCAACCGCGCCGCCGGCGGAGCGATCGGCCTGCGCAGCGCCGAGCGCCTGCCCGACGTGTTCGTCGAGGCGGTCAAAGGCCTGCAACCCGGCGAGGTGGCGCCCGAACTGCTGCGCACCGGCGCCGGCTTCCACCTGCTCAAGCTGGTCGACAAGCGCGAGGGCGACGCCTTCCGCATCACGCAGACGCGCGCGCGCCACATCCTGCTGCGCCCCTCGGCGCAGCTCAGCACCGAGGCGGCGCAGGCCCGGCTGGCGGGCTTCCGCCAGCAGATCGAGAGCGGCCGGGCGAGCTTCGAGGCGCTGGCGCGCGACAACTCCGAGGACGGCAGCGCGCCGCAGGGCGGCGACCTGGGCTGGACCAGCCCCGGCACCTTCGTGCCCGAGTTCGAGGAGGCGATGAACCGGCTGCCGATCAACGGCCTGTCCGAGCCTATCGTCTCGCGCTTCGGCGTCCACCTGATCCAGGTGACCGAGCGCCGTCAGACGACGCTGGACGTCAAGCAGCAGCGCGAGCAGGCGCGCAACATCCTGCGCGAGCGCAAGTTCGACGAGGCCTACGACGAGTGGCTGCGCGAGCTGCGCGCGCGCGCCTACGTCGAGATGCGCGAGGCGCCGCAGTAGACCGATGGCGCAGAAGCCGCGGGCCGAGCGCCGGGCCGCTCCCGAGCCGGCCCGTATCCCCTCGGGGGATCGACCGGCGTACCCGCCGGCCGAGGGGCTCCATCAGGCGCGCAAGCGCTTCGGACAGCACTTCCTGGCCGACACGGCAGTGATCGACGCGATCGTCGCGGCGATCGATCCGCGCCCCGGCGAGGCCATCGTCGAGATCGGCCCCGGCCTGGGTGCGATGACGCAGCCGCTGCTGGAACGCTGCGGGCGGCTCACCGTGATCGAACTCGACCGCGACCTCGCCGCGAAGCTGCGCCGCGAGCCTCGGCTCGACGTGATCGAGGCCGACGTGCTGACGGTCGACTTCGCCGCGCTGGCCGGGCAAGCCGGTGGCAAGCTGCGCGTGGTCGGCAACCTGCCCTACAACATCTCCTCGCCGATCCTGTTCCACCTGCTGCCGGTGGCGAACCGCGTGATCGACCAGACCTTCATGCTGCAAAAGGAAGTGGTCGAACGCATGGCCGCCGCGCCGGGCGGCAAGGACTACGGGCGCTTGAGCGTGATGCTGCAATGGCGCTACGACATCGAGGCCATCCTCGACGTGCCGCCCGAGGCCTTCGAGCCGCCGCCGCGCGTCGACTCGGCGGTGGTGCGCATGCAGCCGCTGCCGGGCGTCGAACAGGTCGACGCCGCGCTGCTCGGCGAGCTGGTCACGGTGGCCTTCTCGCAGCGCCGCAAGCTGCTGCGCCACACGCTCGGGCGCTGGCTGGACGCGCGCGGCGCCGCCGGCGATTTCGATCTGCAACGCCGCGCCGAGGAGGTGCCGGTGGCCGAGTACCTCGCGCTGGCGCGGCGCATTCCTCGCACGGTGGCGCCGCAATGAAAACGGCGGCCGAAAGGCCGCCGTCATCCGAGAAGAACGTCAGCGCGCGATCAGGCGGCGTTCAGCCACATCGCGGTGTCGAAGGCGCTGCTCATCATCGGCATGTTCATGCCGAAGCTGGCATTGGCCGCGTTCTTGGCGGCCGGCTTGCCGGCGACGTTCTGGGTCGTTTCCGTCGCCCGCTCCCATGACCCTTGTTCCTGGGAGCGGGCTACTGAAAAGAATAGAAGCACCTGAATGGTATTCGTCGCTCGCCCCAGTAGTCGGCGGCGTCGCGGAACACGTCGAGAAGCTGCTCGCGCGCCTCGCGGTCGAAGCGCGGGTTGTCGGGCAGTTGCTCCAGCACCACCACGAAGCCCGGCTGCGTGCCGGCCTTGTGCACCAGGTCGGTCATGCAGTCGTAGAGCGCGTCCAGGTTCTTGCCGAAATGGGCGGGGAACATGAACGCCTGGGCGATGGCCTCGAGCACCTCCTGCTTCGACTGCGCCGAAGACAGGTTCGCATAGAGGAAATGCTGGCCGGCGCCTTCGGCGGCGGCCATCAAGTCCTCCACGCGGTAGGCGCGGATGGCCTGCACGATGTTCGGACGGACGGTCTGCAAGAGCATGGTCTCGTTCCTCGTTGTTTCACCAGATCCCGTGCCGATCACTCCACGATGCGGCGAAAGCTCGCGTAGTGGTCGGCGCTGTAGTAGCAGGCTTCAGGCGCGGTGGGCTGGCCGCCGCAGACGATCCGCCGGGCGCCGCGGTTCCTGGCGCCCGGTGTCCTGACGGTGTACTCGCGATAGAAGCCCCGCTTTTGCGGCGGCAGCATCCGTTCGCGGTTGCCGAACACCGAGCCGTCCTTGGAATACGGAAACGGCCCGCCGGACAGGATCAGCCGATGTGTCTTCACGGCCTCGGGCGGCAGTTCGGCGAGCGCCACGACGGCCGCCGCAGCCGACTCCCTGGCCTGCGCCGCTCCGTTCGGAAGCATTGCACCGGCCACGCCTGCCGCCGCCACCACGACCGCCAGCCCCGCTTGCCGAAGCCCACGCCACCGCAGTGACCGACCGAAGGAAGACACGGGTAATCCCTGAATCCAGAAGCTGGAATGGTAGCGAAATGGACGGGAAATCACAAGTCACTGCCACAAAATCGGGCAATGGTCATGGATTGTGAGTTTGCGCTCACAATCTCCGAAACGGCCATTCCATCGAAAAATACGCAGCGCGGTGGTCCACCGCAACAGGCGTGTGACAGCTTGCGCGCCGCAGCAATGCCCCCGCGCCACCGTGGTGCTTCACGGGCGCGCGGCGCCGTTCAATCGAACTGCATGACCGAACGGTGTCAGCGTCCGGCGTTGGCGTCTGCGACGGTCAGGGCGGTCATGTTGACGATGCGGCGCACGGTGGCCGAGGGGGTCAGCACGTGCACGGGCTTGGCGGCGCCGAGCAGCACCGGGCCGATCGCGATGCCGCCGCCGGCGGCCGTCTTGAGCAGGTTGTAGGCGATGTTGGCGGCGTCGATGTTGGGCAGCACCAGCAGGTTGGCGTCGCCCTTGAGCGTGCTGTGGGGCATCAGCGTCTGGCGCAGCGCGCCGTCGAGCGCCACGTCGCCGTGCATCTCGCCGTCCACCTGCAGCCACGGCGCCTGCTCGCGCAGCAGCGCCAGCGTGCCGCGGATCTTCACCGCGCTGGGGTGCTCGCTGGTGCCGAAGTTCGAGTGCGACAGCAGCGCCGCCTTGGGCTCGACGCCGAAGCGCAGCATCTCCTCGGCGGCCATCACGGTGATCTCGGCCAGCTCCGCGGCGCTGGGCTCGGCGTTGACGTGCGTGTCGACCAGGAAGACCTGCCGCCCCGGCAGCATCAGCCCGTTCATGCAGGCGTAGACGCTCGCGCCGCGCGCGCCGCCCGGGCCGCCCGGGCGCTTGCCGATCACCTGGTCGATGTAGAACAGGTGCGAGGCGGTGGTGCCCCAGGTGCCGCACAGCATGCCGTCGACCTCGCCCTTGTGCAGCAGCATCGAGCCGATCAGCGTCAGGCGCCGGCGCATCTCGATCTTGGCCACCTGCACCGTCACGCCCTTGCGCTCGGTCATGCGGTGGTAGGTCTGCCAGAAGTCGCGGTAGCGGTCGTCGCGCTCGACGTTGACGACGTCGTAGTCCACGCCTTCCTTCAGGCGCAGCCCGAAGCGCTCGACGCGCTGCGCGATCACCGCCGGGCGGCCGATCAGCGTCGGGCGCGCCAGGCCCTCGTCGGCCACCACCTGCACCGCGCGCAGCACGCGCTCCTCCTCGCCCTCGGCGTAGGCGACGCGGCGCGCGGCGGCGCGCTTGGCCAGCGCGAAGATCGGCTTCATCGTCTGGCCCGAGGCGTAGACGAAGGTGTGCAGCTTCTCGCGGTAGGCGTCGTGGTCGGCGATCGGGCGCAGCGCCACGCCGCAGTCGGCGGCGGCCTTGGCCACCGCCGGCGCGATCTTCATCATCAGGCGCGGGTCGAAGGGCTTGGGGATCAGGTACTCGGGCCCGAAGCTCAGCGTCGCGCCCGAATAGGCGGCGGCCACCACCTCGCTCTGCTCGGCCTGCGCCAGCTCGGCGATCGCGTGCACCGCGGCGATCTCCATCTCGTCGGTCACCGTGGTGGCGCCGCAGTCGAGCGCGCCGCGGAAGATGTACGGGAAGCACAGGACGTTGTTGACCTGGTTCGGGTAGTCGGTGCGGCCGGTGGCGATGATGGCGTCGTCGCGCACGGCCTTGACCTCTTCCGGCAGGATCTCCGGGGTCGGGTTGGCCAGCGCGAAGACGATGGGCCGCGCGGCCATCGTGGCGATCATCTCCTTCTTGACCACGCCGCCGGCCGACAGGCCGAGCACGATGTCGGCGCCGACGATGGCCTCGGCCAGCGTGCGCTGCGCGGTCTTCTGCGCGAAGAAGGCCTTGTCCTCGTCCATCAGCTCGGTGCGGCCCTCGTAGACCACGCCGGCCAGGTCGGTGACCCAGATGTTCTCGCGCGGCAGCCCGAGCTTGACCAGCAGCCCCAGGCAGGCCAGCGCCGCGGCGCCCGCGCCGGAGGACACGAGCTTGGCCTTCTTGATGTCCTTGCCGGCCACCTTCAGCGCGTTCATCAACGCCGCGCCGACCACGATGGCGGTGCCGTGCTGGTCGTCGTGGAAGACCGGGATCTTCATGCGGTCGCGCAGCTTGCGCTCGACGTAGAAGCAGTCCGGCGCCTTGATGTCCTCGAGGTTGACGCCGCCGAAGGTGGGTTCGAGCGCGGCGATGATGTCCACCAGCTTGTCGAGGTTCTTCTCGTTGACCTCGATGTCGAACACGTCGATGCCGGCGAACTTCTTGAACAGCACGCCCTTGCCTTCCATCACCGGCTTGGCCGCCAGCGGGCCAATGTCGCCCAGCCCGAGCACGGCGGTGCCGTTGGTGATCACCGCCACCAGGTTGCCGCGCGAGGTGTAGCGAAACGCGTTGGCCGCGTCGGCCACGATCTCCTCGCAGGCCGCCGCCACCCCCGGCGAGTACGCCAGCGACAGGTCGTGCTGGTTGACCAGTTGCTTGGTCGCCGCGATGGCAATCTTGCCCGGCGTCGGAAACTCGTGGTACTCCAGCGCCGCCTTCTTCAGTTCGGCGCGCTTGTCTTCGGGAGTCGACATGGCTTGTCTCGCGTGTGGTGTTCGTGTGCGCCGCGCGGCGGGGGGAGCGGATTGTAGGAGCAGCGGACGCCGCGGCTGCGCAGTGTCGGCCCGCCGGCGGCACCCGGCCATGCGCGAAAGTGCGTATCTGTTTTGACCCGGCGGAATGAATACTGCGCCCATGAAAGAGCCCTCCGCCGCGCCCGCGCGCCCGCGCAGCCGCCGCCTCGCGCTGTGGGGCGCGCTGGTGGCTCTGCTGGCGGTGGCGCAGTCGCTGCTCGTCTTCCTGACCGCCAACTACGAGCGCGTGCGCGCGCAGGACCAGGTCGAGGCCGCCGCCGCCAGCGCCGCCGCCGACGTGCGGCAGACGCTCGCGCGCCAGTTGCAGAGCCTGCAGGCGCTGCAATGGAACGACCCCGACGCGACGCGCTGGCGCGCCGAGGCGGCCGCGCTGCTGCACACGCGGCGCGAGCTGATGCGCATCGAGCGGCGCGATGAGGCGCTGCACGTCACCGACGCCGTCGACTCGCCCTACCAGGGCCCGATCTTCGGCCGCATCGCGCGCGGCGCCATCGAACTGGAGGCGCAGCTCGCCTGCGCCGGCGCGCGGCGCATCACCACGCCGACGTTCTCGCGCAGCTACTTCGTGCCGCTGGCCGACGGGCTCGGGCTGGAGGTCATCGACCTGTGCATCCCGGCGCAGCGCGCCGGCCGCTCCGACGGCGCGGTGGTGGCGACCTTCGCGCTCGGCGAGCTGCTGGAGGAAGCGGTCGGCGCCGAGATGATCCGCGGCCACGAGCTGTCGTTCGTCGAGGGCGACGGCACGCGGCTGGCGCGCGCCGGCGTGCGCCGCGGCGGCGGCGTGTTCGTCGCCGAGCGCATCGTCGACCTGCCCGGCCAGCCGCTGCAACTGCGCGTCGACAGCACGCGCGGCACGCCCAGCCTGATCCCCAACCTCGCGGTGGCGCTGGTGCTGGGCCTGTCGCTCGCGCTCGCGGTGGTGGTGATGCTGCTGGCGCGCGACGTGCGCCGCCGCGCCGCCGCCGAGGCGCGGCTCGCCGAAGCGCTCGCCTTCCGCAAGGCGATGGAGGATTCGCTGGTCACCGGCCTGCGCGCGCGCGACCTGAGCGGACACATCACGCACGTCAACCCGGCCTTCTGCGAGATGGTCGGCTTCAGCGCCGACGAGCTGATGGCGCCGGCCACGCCGCCCTACTGGCCGCCCGAGCTGGCCGACGAGTACACGCGCCGCCAGAGCGCGCGCCTGGGCGGCCCGGCCATGAGGCCGGGGCGCAGCGAGCAGGAGGCGCGCGCCGGCTTCGAGACCGTGTTCATGCGCCGCAACGGCGAGCGTTTTCCGGTGCTGATCTTCGAAGCGCCGCTGGTCGACGGCCAGGGCCAGCACACCGGCTGGATGAGCAGCGTGCTCGACCTGAGCGCGCAGCGCCGCGCCGAGGAACTGTCGCGCCAGCAGCAGGAGCGCCTGCAGGCCAGCGCGCGGCTGGCCACGGTGGGCGAGATGGCCTCGCTGCTCAGCCACGAGCTGAACCAGCCGCTGACGGCGATCGCCAGCTACGCGGCCGGCTCGCTGAACCTGCTCGGCCCGAACCCCGAACCCGGCGCGCCGGCCGAAGCCGAGACCGAGACGATGCTGCGTCAGGCCGCGCAGCGCATCGCCGAGCAGGCCGAGCGCGCCGGGCGCGTGATCAAGAGCGTGCACGACTTCGTGCGCCGCCGCGAGCAGGCGCGCGAGGCGCTGCGCGCCGACCTGCTGTTCGACGCGGTGATGCCGCTGGTCAAGCTGCAGGCGCGCAAGAGCGGCACGCGCATCGAGATCGACCTGCCCGACCCGTCGCCGCGCGTGGTGTGCGACCGCACGATGGTCGAGCAGGTGCTGCTCAACCTGACGCGCAACGGCATCCAGGCGATGGAAGACAGCACCGAGCCGGCGCGGCGCGTGCTGACGCTGAAAGCCCGGCAGACCCATGCGCGCTGGGTGAGCTTCAGCGTGATCGACCACGGCCCGGGCATTCCCGCCGACGTGGCGGCGCGCCTGTTCACGCCCTTCTTCACGACGCGCCGCGAGGGCATGGGCCTGGGCCTGAGCCTGTGCCGCACGGTGATCGAGCAGCACGGCGGCGCGCTCGATTTTGTCGCGCTGGCCGAGGCGGCGGGCGGCCCGGGCACCGAATTCCGGTTTACCCTTCCGGCCGACGGCGGCGAGCGCCCGGCCCGGACGGCCGGGCACGCCGCCGCGGTCCCCCGATGAACGCCACCGCCTCCCCGCTCGGACTGCCCATCGTGTACCTCGTCGACGACGAGGACGTCGTGCGCGACGCGCTCGGCTGGCTGCTGCGCTCGCGCCGCCTGCTGTGCGAGGGCTTCGCCAGCGCCGAGGCCTTCGAGGCGATGCTCGACGCCAAGCCGCCTGCCGCGCTGGCCGAGTGGCCGCGCTCGCCGAGCTGCCTGCTGCTGGACGTGCGCATGCCCGGCATGAGCGGGCTGTCGCTGTTCGAGCGCCTGGTCGAGCGCGGGCTGATCGCGGCACTGCCGGTGATCTTCCTGACCGGCCACGGCGACGTGCCGACCGCGGTGGCCGCCGTCAAGCGCGGCGCCTTCGACTTCGTCGAGAAGCCGTTCTCCGACAACACGCTGGTCGACCGCATCGAGCAGGCGCTCGCGCTCAGCGAGGCGGCGATCCACGCGCGCCTGGGCCGCGAGGGCGTGCGCCGCCGCCTGGGCGAGCTGACCGAGCGCGAGCGCGAGGTGATGCGCCTGGTGGTCGAGGGACGGCCCAACAAGCTGATCGCCGACGAACTGGACATCAGCGTGCGCACCGTCGAGGTCCACCGCGCGCGCGTGTTCGAGAAGATGGACGTGCGCTCGGCCGTCGAGCTGGCCAACCTGCTGCGCGAGGCCTGACACAGCCCCCGTTCGCCCTGAGCCTGTCGAAGGGCCCGGCCCGAACGGGATGCGTACGCGGCGACAATCGCCGCATGTCCCTCGGCGAATTCGACCTGATCGCGAAGTACTTCACCCGCCCGGTGCGCCGCGCCGCGCTCGGCATCGGCGACGACTGCGCGCTGCTCGCGCCGGCGCCGGGCATGCAGCTCGCGGTGTCCAGCGACATGCTGGTCGAGGGCCGGCACTTCCTGTCCACCGTGGCGCCCGACCGGCTCGGCCACAAGGCGCTGGCGGTCAACCTCAGCGACCTCGCCGCCTGCGGCGCGCAGCCGCTGGCCTTCACGCTCGCGCTGGCGCTGCCGCGCGCCGACGAGCGCTTCCTGGAAGGCTTCGCGCGCGGCCTGTTCGCGCTCGCCGACGCGCACGCCATCGAGCTGGCCGGCGGCGACACCACGCAGGGGCCGCTGGCGATCTGCATCACCGTGATGGGCGAGCTGCCCGCGGGCGGCGCGCTGCTGCGCTCGGGCGCGCGCCCCGGCGACGATCTGTGGATCAGCGGCGCGCCCGGCGACGCGCGCCTCGCGCTGGAGGTGTTTCGCGGCACGGCGAGCCTGGACGCGCGGGCCTTCGAGGCGGTGCGCGCGGCGATGGAGCGGCCGCAGCCGCGCATCGCGCTGGGCCTCGCGCTGCGCGGCGTGGCGACGAGCGCGATCGACGTCTCCGACGGCCTGCTCGGCGACCTCGCCCACATCCTGCGCCGCTCGGGCGTCGGCGCCGTCGTCGAGGTCGACGCCGTGCCGCGCAGCGCCGTGCTGGCCGCGCAGCCGCCGGCGCTGCAACGCGAATGCACGCTGGCCGGCGGCGACGACTACGAGCTGCTGTTCACCACGCCGGCCGCGCGGGCCGAGCAGGTCCGCGCGGCCGGCCGCGCGGCGCAGACGGCGGTGACGCGCATCGGCCGCATCGAGGCCGGCCCGGGGCTGCGCCTGGTCGACCGCGACGGCCGCGCCGTGGCCGACAGCTTCGGCTCCTTCGACCACTTCCGGAGCTGAGAACCCATGCGGCCGACCTGGCGCTTCATGTTCGCGCACCCGGCGCGCCCGATCGCGCTCGGCTTCGGCGCCGGCCTCGCGCCCTGGGCGCCGGGCACGGTGGGCACGCTGTGGGCCTGGGCCGCCTACGCGGTCCTGCGCCCCGGCTTCGACGACGCGCAGTGGGGCCTCGTGATGGCCGCCGGCTTCGTGCTCGGCTGGTGGGCCTGCACGCTGACCGCGCGCCACATGGCCGTGGCCGACCCCGGTGCGATCGTGTGGGACGAGGTGCTCGCCTTCTGGCTGGTGCTGTGGCTGGCGATGCCGATGGGTTTTTTCGGGCAGGCCGTGGCCTTCGCGCTGTTCCGCTACTTCGACGCCGCCAAGCCCGGGCCGGTGGCCTGGGCCGACAAGCTCTTCAAGCAGCGCGCCGGCCAGGGCATCGGCTGGGCGCAGGGCTTCGGCATCCTGTTCGACGACCTGGTGGCGGCGCTGTGCACGCTGCTCGTGATCGCGCTGTGGAGGTGGTGGTGATGAGGCGCTTCGAGGCCGAGGTGCTGGCGCTCGGCGAGGCGCTGCGCGCGCGCGGCGACAAGCTGGCGGCGGCCGAATCGTGCACCGGCGGGCTGATCGCCGCGGCCTGCACCTCGGTGGCCGGCTCCAGCGACTGGTTCGAGCGCGGCTTCGTGACCTACTCGAACGAGGCCAAGAGCGAGTGCCTGGGCGTGCCGGCCGCGCTGATCGCCGCGCACGGCGCGGTCAGCGAGCCGGTGGCCTGCGCGATGGCCGAGGGCGCGCTGGCGCACTCGCGCGCGCAGTGGGCGCTGGCCGTCACCGGCATCGCCGGGCCGGGCGGCGCGGTGCCGGGCAAGCCGGTGGGCACGGTGTGGCTGGCGCTGGCCCGGGCCGGCGAGGCGCCGCATGCCGAGTGCCTGCACCTCGACGGCGACCGCACGGCGGTGCGCGAGCAGACGCTGCGCCACGCGCTGGCGCGCCTGCGCGCGGCGCTGGAGCGCGCATGAGCGTGCTGCTCACCGGCCGCTTCGACGCGGGCGAGCGCGACGAATGGCTCGCGCTGCTGCGCGCCGAACTGCCGGCCGAGCGCCTGGTCACCGAGCCGGAGGAAGCGGTCGACGTGGCCATCGTCGCCAACCCGCCGGCCGGCGCGCTGCAAGGGCTGCCGAAGCTGGCGCTGATCCAGTCGCTGTGGGCCGGGGTCGACAGGCTGCTCGCCGACACGAGCATCCCGGCGCAGGTGCCGATCGCGCGCATGGTCGATCCGGCGATGAACGAGGCGATGGCCGAGACGGCGCTGTGGGCGGTGCTCAGCCTGCAACGCGACTTCTTCGACTACGCGCGCCAGCAGGCCGCGACGCAGTGGCAGCCGCATCCGCAGCGGCGCGCCGACGAGCTGCCGGTGCTGGTGCTCGGCCGCGGCCAGATGGGCGCGACGGTGGCGCGGCGCCTGGCCGCCAACGGCTACACCGTCTCGGCCTGGGGCTCGCGCGACGGCGCGCTGGCGCCGCGCCTGGCCGACGCCGCCGTGGTGATCAACCTGCTGCCGCTGACGCCGGCCACGCGCGGCATCTTCGACGCCGCGACGCTGGCCGCGATGCGCCCCGGCGCCAGCCTCGTCAACCTGGCGCGCGGCGCGCACGTGGTCGATGCCGCGCTGCTGGCCGCGCTCGACGCCGGCCACCTGCGCCACGCGGTGCTCGACGTGTTCCACGCCGAGCCGCTGCCGCGCGAGCACCGCTACTGGTCGCACCCCCGGGTGACGCTGCTGCCGCACGTCGCGGCCGCCACCGATGCGCGCAGCGCGGCGGCGGTCGCGGCGGCCAACCTGAAGCGCTTTCGCGCCGGCGCGCCGCTGGCGCACCTGGTCGACCGCGCGCGCGGCTACTGAATCAGGCGCGCAGCGCCAGGTGCGGCGCCGCGACGCGCGAGCGGCCGTTGCCGGCCGGCGCCGCCGCCAGCGCCTCGATCAGCATCAGCACCAGGCGGCGCAGCGCCTCCCAGGCGTCGAGCGGCCAGTCGGGGTGGCGCAGGCCCTTGACCAGACCGTCGCAGACCTGCGCCGCTTCGAGCAGCGCGGCGATGGCGTTGTCGGTCAGCAGCGGCACGGCGCGCTCGAACAGTCGTTCCTTCGCGCCCCAGACGCGGTTCTCGCGCAAGGCCATCGGCAGCGGCTTGCCGGCGCCGACCGCGTCGCGCACGCGCTTCAGGGCGCGGATGTCCTCGGCCAGCGTCCAGTGCACCAGCACCGCGGCCTCGCCCTCGGCCTGCAGGCCTTCGAGCATGCGCAGCGCGCGCCCCACCTGGCCGGCCAGCACCGCCTCGCCGAGCTTGAAGACGTCGTAGCGCGCCACGTTCAGCACCGCCGCCTCGACCTGCTCGAAACCCAGCTCGCCGGCCGGGTAGAGCAGGCCGAGCTTCTGGATCTCCTGGTGCGCGGCGAGCAGGTTGCCTTCGACGCGGTCGGCGAAGAAGGCCAGCGTGCGCTGGCCCTCGTCGCCGCCCTGCACACGCTGGCCCTGCGCGGCCAGGCGCTGTGCGATCCACTGCGGCAGCGCCTTGCGCTCCACCGGGTCGACACGCACCGTGACGCCGGCGGCGTCGAGCGCGCCGAACCAGGCGCTGCTTTGCTGGCTGCGGTCCAGGCGTGGCAACTGCACGAGGGTGACGATGTCGTCGCTCAGTTGTTCGCAGTAGCGCTGCAAGGCCTCCGAGCCGTCCTTGCCCGGCTTGCCGCCCGGGATGCGGATCTCGATCAACTGCCGCTGCGCGAACAGGCTCAGCGCCTGCGAGGCGCCGAGCAGGCTGCTCCAGTCGAAGTGCGCGCCGCTGACGGTGTGCACCTGGCGCTCGCCGCAACCGGCGGCGCGCGCCGCGGCGCGGATCGCGTCGCCGGCCTCCTGCGCCAGCAGCGGCTCGTCGCCCCACACGGTGTACAGCGGCTTGACGCCCCGGGCGAGGTGCGCGGCGAGCTGGTCGGCGCGGACTTGCATCTCGCGGGCCCGCCTCAAGGTGCCGGCACCGAGGCCAGGCGCCGCAGCACCTGCGCGGCGATGTCGTTCTGCATCGAGCGGTACAGCGCCTCCTCCTCCTGCTCCTTGGCGAGCGCGGCGGTTTCGCTGTAGCTCATGTCGCGCGACAGCAGGATCTCGGTGGCGGGAATCATCTCGCGGCCCTGCGCGGTGCGCAGCTTGAAGCCGAAGCGCGAGCGCAACTGCAGTTCGCGCACCTGGCCGAAGGCGGTGGTGGCGACCACGCTCTTCTCGCGCGTGTCGGTGATCACCTCCAGCACCATCTGCGCCTGCGCCGGCGCGTCGACCACCACGGTGGTCGGCGTCGCGTCGATCTGGCGGCGCAGTTCGCGCTCGAGCGTGGACTTCGGCTTGAAGCCGGACAGCAGCACCGAGCGAAAGCGCAGCTCGGGCGCGCGGCGCAGCTCGAAACCGCAGCCGCCGAGGGCGCTCAGGCCCAGCGCGCCGAGCGCGGCCCTGCGCTTCATCCGACGACCACGTTCACCAGCCGCCCGGCGATCACGATCACCTTCTTGATCGCCAGGCCCTGCGAGAACTTGAGGAAGTCGGGGCTGGCGACCGCCGCCGCCTCGATGGCCGCCTTGTCGGCGTCGGCCGCCACCTGGATGGCGCCGCGCAGCTTGCCGTTGACCTGCAGCATCAGCTCGATGCGCTCCTGCAGCAGCGCCGCCTCGTCGACCTGCGGCCAGGGTGCGTCGAGCAGGTCGCCGTGCTGCGCGCCGTAGCCCAGCGCCTGCCACAGCACCCAGGTGGTGTGCGGGCAGGCCGGGTAGAGCGCGCGCAGCAGGATGCCGAAGCCTTCGCGCAGCACCGCGCCGGCGTCGCCCTTGCAGGCTTCGAGCGCGTTGAGCAGCTTCATCGCGCCGGAGACGACGGTGTTGTACTGCATGCGCTCGTAGTCGTAGCTCACCTGGCGCAGCACGCCGTGCACCTCGCGGCGCAGCGCCTTGGCGTCGTCGCCCAGCGCGGCGGCGTCGACCGCGCCGGCGGCGCGCAGCGCATCGGCGTTCTTCGCGCCGAAGTTCCACAGCCGGCGCAGGAAGCGGTTCGCGCCCTCGACGCCGGCGTCGTTCCACTCCAGCGTCTGCTCGGGCGGCGAGGCGAACATCACGAACAGCCGCGCGGTGTCGGCGCCGTAGCGGTCGATCAGGTCCTGCGGGTCGACGCCGTTGTTCTTCGACTTCGACATCGTGCCCACGCCTTCGTAGCTCACCGCCGAGCCGTCGCTCTTGAGCCTGGCGCCGGTGATGCGGCCTTCGGCGTCGAAGGTGTTCTCCACCTCGTGCGGCCAGAAGTACTCGATGCCGCCCTTGTCGCTCTTGCGCGAGTAGATGTGGTTGAGCACCATGCCCTGCGTCAGCAGCCGCGTGAAGGGCTCGTCGACCTTCACCAGCTTGAGGTCGCGCATCACCTTGGTCCAGAAGCGCGCGTACAGCAGGTGCAGGATGGCGTGCTCGATGCCGCCGATGTACTGGTCCATCGGCATCCAGTACTGCGTGCCGGCGCCGACCATCGCCAGGTCGTTCTTCGGGTCGCAGTAGCGCATGAAGTACCACGAGCTGTCCACGAAGGTGTCCATCGTGTCGGTCTCGCGGCGCGCCGGCTTGCCGCAGCGCGGGCAGGCGACCTTCAGGAAGCGCTCGCACTTGTTCAGCGGGTTGCCCGAGCCGTCGGGGATCAGGTCTTCGGGCAGCACGACGGGCAAGTCCTTCTCGGGCACCGGCACCGCGCCGCACGCATCGCAATGGATGATCGGGATCGGCGTGCCCCAGTAGCGCTGCCGGCTGACGCCCCAGTCGCGCAGCCGCCAGGTGGTCTTCTTCTCGCCCAGGCCGCGCGCGGCCAGCGCCTTGGCCACCGCGTCCACCGCCTGCGCGTGGTGCAGCCCGCTGTACAGGTCGGAGTTGACCGTGATGCCGCGCGCCTTGTCGGCGTACCACTCCTGCCAGCGGTCGTAGCTGAAGTGCGGCTCGCCGTCGACGTGGATCACCTGCAGGATGTCGATGCCGTACTTCTTCGCGAACGCGAAGTCGCGCTCGTCGTGGCCGGGCACGCCCATCACCGCGCCGTCGCCGTAGCTCATCAGCACGTAGTTGCCCACCCACACCGGGATCTTCTCGTGCGTCAGCGGGTGCTCGACGACCAGGCCGGTGGGCACGCCCTTCTTGTCCTGCGTGGCGAGTTCGGCCTCGGTGGTGCCGCCGGCCTTGCACTCGGCGATGAAGGCGGCCACCGCCGGGTTGGACGCCGCCGCGTGCAGCGCCAGCGGATGCTCGGGCGCGACGGCGCAGAAGGTCACGCCCATGATGGTGTCGGCGCGCGTCGTGAAGACGTACAGCCGCCCGCCGCCGACCGGCTGGCCGTCGTCGCCCTGGATGCGGTGCGGGAAGGCGAAGCGCACGCCCTCGCTGCGGCCGATCCAGTTCTCCTGCATCAGCTTGACGCGCTCGGGCCAGCCGGGCAGGTGCTTCTGCACGTGCTCCAGCAGCTCGTCGGCGTACTGCGTGATCTTCAGGTAGTAGCCGGGGATCTCGCGCTTCTCGACCGGCGCGCCCGAGCGCCAGCCGCGCCCGTCGATCACCTGCTCGTTGGCCAGCACGGTCTGGTCGACCGGGTCCCAGTTGACCACCTGCGTGCGGCGCTCGGCGATGCCGGCCTCCAGCATCTTCAGGAACAGCCACTGGTTCCACCTGTAGTACTCGGGCGAGCAGGTCGCGACCTCGCGGCTCCAGTCGATGGCCAGGCCCATCGCCTGCATCTGGCCCTTCATGTGGGCGATGTTGTCGTAGGTCCACTTCGCCGGCGGCACGCGGTTCTTCATCGCCGCGTTCTCGGCCGGCAGGCCGAAGGCGTCCCAGCCCATGGGCATCAGCACGTTCATGCCCTTCATGCGCAACTGGCGCGCGAGCATGTCGTTGATGGTGTAGTTGCGCACGTGGCCCATGTGCAGCTTGCCGCTCGGGTAGGGCAGCATCGAGCAGGCGTAGAACTTGGCCTTGCGCGGATCCTCGGTGACCCGGTAGGCGTCGGCGGCGTTCCAGGCGGCCTGGGCGGCGCGCTCGATCTCTGCGGGCTTGAAGTCGGGGCTCATGGGGCGGCGCGGCGGCGCTTCTGCAAAGGCGCCCGATTATAGGAAGCGCCCCCTCGCGCGCGCTCCCGCGACGCTCAGCGCGGCGGCGCTTCGGTGACGAAGCCGACGCGGCTGAGCCCGCCGGCCTGCACCAGCCCGATCAGCTCGGCGACGCGGCCGTAGGGCACGCCGCGGTCGGCGCGCAACTGCACCTCGGTGGCCGGGTTGGCGCGCGCCGCCTCGGCCACGCGCGCGCGCAGCACGGCCTCGTCGACCGGCGCGCCGGCGACGAACAGCGCGCCGGCCGCGTCGATCGCCAGTTCGAGCGACCGCGGCGCCTCGCTCGGCTGCGCGCCCTCGGCGCGCGGCAGCTCCAGGCGCAGCGCCGAGCTCATCAGCGGCGCGGTGATCATGAAGACCACCAGCAGCACCAGCATCACGTCGATCAGCGGCGTCATGTTGATGTCGCTCATCGGCTGCGGGCCGGCGCTGCGTTCGAGGCGGCCGAAGGCCACGTCAGGACTCCTCGATGGCGTCGGCGCCTGCGGCGACCATCTCGCGCAGGTCGTGCGCGAAGCCCTCCAGCTCGGCCTCGCAGGCGCCGACCCGCTTGCCGAACACGTTGTAGGCCAGCACCGCGGGAATCGCCACCGCGAGGCCGGCGGCAGTCATCACCAGCGCCTCGCCCACCGGGCCGGCGACCTTCTCGATGGTGATCGCCCCGGCGGCCGAGATCGCCGCCAGCGCGTGGTAGATGCCCCAGACCGTGCCGAACAGGCCGATGAAGGGCGCGGTGCTGCCGATCGAGGCGAGCAGCACCTGGCCGAACTGCAACTGCGCCAGCACCGCGTGCAGCGCGTCGCGCAGCCGGCGCGTGAGCTGCGAGGCGAGCTGGCCGCGCGATTCGAGCGTGCCGCCGCGCGCCTGCGCCGTGGCGGCGGCCAGCAGCGGCACGAGCGTGTCCTCGCGGTCGAAGGCGGACAGCGCGCGCTGCCCGTCGGCCAGCGTGGTCGCGGCCCAGAACGCCGGCACGGCGCGCGCGATGTCGCGCCGCACGCGGCGCAGCAGCCAGGCCTTCCAGAAGATCAGCACCCAGGCGCTGACCGACATCAGCAGCAGCAGCGCGGCGACGCCGCGCGTGATGAAGTCGCCCTGCTCCCAGAAGTGCTGCAGGCCGCCCATCGGGTCAGGCCAGGCCGAGCACCGCGTCCATGCCGTACAGGCCCTTGTCGTGCGAAGCCAGGAAGCGCGCCGCGCGCAGGCTGCCCTGCGCGAAGTTGGCGCGGCTGGTGGCCTGGTGGCGGATCTCGACGCGCTCGCCGGTGCCGGCGAACAGCACGGTGTGGTCGCCGACGATGTCGCCGCCGCGCACCGTCGCGAAGCCGATGCTGGACGGGTCGCGCTCGCCGGTGACGCCTTCGCGGGCGTAGACGGCGCAGTCCTTCAGCTCGCGGCCGAGCGCCGCGGCGATGACCTCGCCCATCTTCAGCGCGGTGCCGCTGGGCGCGTCGACCTTGTGGCGGTGGTGCGCCTCGATGACCTCGATGTCGTAGCCGTGTTCGAGCGCGCGGGCGGCGACTTCGAGCAGCTTGAGCACCACGTTCACGCCCACGCTCATGTTCGGCGCCAGCACGATCGCGTTGGCCTGCGCGTACTGCGCGACCTGCGCCTTCTGCGCCTCGCTGAAGCCGGTGGTGCCGATCACCGCCTTGACGCCCAGCGCTCGGCAGGCCTCGAGGTGCGCCAGCGTGCCCTCGGGGCGCGTGAAGTCGATCAGCACCTGCGCGTCGGCCAGGCCGGCGCGCAGGTCGGCGGTGATGGCGACGCCGCTGGCCGCGCCGAGGAAGGCGCTGGCGTCCTGGCCGATCGCGGGGCTGCCGGCGATGTCGAGCGCGCCGGCCAGCACCATGTCGTCGGCGCCGCGCACCGCCTCGATCAGCATGCGCCCCATGCGGCCCGAAGCGCCGGCCACCGCCACGCGCAGCGCGCTCACTGCGCCGCCTCCAGCGGCGGGTAGCTGCGCGCCGGGCCGACCGGCTCGGCGGCCGGGGCGGCGGGCTTCTCGGGCACCGGCAGCGCCTTCACCTGCTCTTCGCTGAGCGCCAGCGTCGGCGCCTTGCGCGAGGCCTTGAAGGTGTCGATGGAGGCGACGAACTCGCGCTCCTCGGGCAGCTCGGCGCTGGTGTCTATGCTGGCGAGCGTCTCGCCGTTGAACTTCGCGACGATGCGGCGCAACTGCGGCTCGGCGCCCTGGCGGCGGATCGTGAAGACGTAGTCCCAGCGGTCGGCGTGGAAGGTGTCGGTCAGCAGCGGCGAGCCGAGCACGTCGCGCACCTGGGCGCGCGACATGCCGGGCTTGACCAGCGCGAGCTGCTCCTTGGTGACCACGTTGCCCTGCACCACCTCGACGCGGTAGGGCGTGATCAGGCCGAGGATGTTGTCGGACGACTGCAGCGAGGCGCAGCCCGTGGCGACGAGCGCGGCGGCCGGCAGGCAGGCGAGGCGGCTGAAACGAGCGGGCATGGTGTTTTGCGGGCGGGCACGCCGCGGCGGCGGCAACCTCGATATGATCGACGGATTCTAGCGGTCGACACCGCCCGGGCCGATCCTTGCGAGTGCTGCCATGACCCATGCCGAGGAATTGAAGAACAGCGGCCTGAAGGCCACCCTCCCGCGCATCAAGGTGCTGGAGGTGTTCCAGCGCAGCATGCAGCGCCACATGAGCGCGGAAGACGTCTACAAACACCTGCTCGCCGAAGGCTCCGACGTCGGCCTGGCCACGGTGTACCGCGTGCTGATGCAGTTCGAGCAGGCCGGCATCCTGTCGCGCAACCACTTCGAGACCGGCAAGGCGGTGTTCGAGCTCAACGAGGGCAAGCACCACGACCACCTGGTGTGCATGGACTGCGGCCGCGTCGAGGAATTCTTCGACGCCGAGATCGAGAAGCGCCAGAAGGCCGTCGCCACGGCGCGCGGCTTCGATCTGCAGGAGCACTCGCTGGCGCTGTACGCCGCCTGCACCAAGAAGAACTGCAGCCACCGGGCGAAGTAGCCCCGGCACCGTTCGCGCCGGGTGCGGCATGGCACCATTGCCGCCGCCATGCCCGCGCCGCCCCGCTCCTACACGCTCGCCGATTTCGACTTCGACCTGCCGGCCGGGCTGATCGCCCAGCATCCCGCGCCCGAACGCTCCGCCTCGCGGCTGCTCGACGGCCGCGCGAGCGAACCCGTCGACCGCGTGTTCCGCGAACTGCCGGCGCTGCTCGACGCGGGCGACCTGCTGGTCTTCAACGACACCCGCGTCATCAAGGCGCGGCTGCTCGGCGCCAAGGCCAGCGGCGGCGCGGTGGAGGCGCTGGTCGAGCGCGTGCTGCCGCCGCGCGAGGTGCTGGCCCACGTGCGCGCCAGCAAGTCGCCGCGGCCCGGCGGCATGCTGCGCTTCGCCGGCGCCGACGGCAGTTCGTCGTTCGAGGCCGAGGTGCTGGGCCGCGACGGGCCGGACGGCTCGCTGTTCCGCCTGCGCCTGCCGGACGACCCGTTCGTGCTGCTCGAGCGCCACGGCCACGTGCCGCTGCCGCCCTACATCACGCACGCCGACGACGCCGACGACGAGCGCCGCTACCAGACCGTGTTCGCCCGCCACCCCGGCGCAGTGGCCGCGCCGACCGCGGCGCTGCACTTCGACGCCGGCGTGCTGGCCGCGCTGCGCGAGCGCGGCGTGCGCACGGCCGGCGTCACGCTGCACGTCGGCGCCGGCACCTTCCAGCCGGTGCGCGTGGAGAACCTCGCGCAGCACCGCATGCACAGCGAGTGGTTCGAGGTGCCGCAAGCCACGGTGGAGGCCGTCGCCGCGGCGCGCGCCGCCGGCCGGCGCGTGGTGGCGGTGGGCACGACCACGCTGCGCGCGCTCGAATCGGCGGCACTCGGCGGCGCGCTGGCGGCCGGCGCGCGCGAGACCGACATCTTCATCACGCCCGGCTTCGAATTCCGCGTGGCCGACCGGCTGGTCACCAACTTCCACCTGCCGCGCAGCACGCTGATGATGCTGGTCAGCGCCTTCGCCGGCCACGAGCGCGTGATGGCGCTGTACGCACACGCGATCCGCGCGCGCTACCGCTTCTTCAGCTACGGCGACGCGATGCTGCTGGCGCGCGTCGGGTCGTGAGCGCCGACCCGGCTGCGACAATCGGCGCATGCTGAGCTTCGAACTGTTGCGCACCGAAGGCCGCGCCCGCCGCGGCCGGCTGACGCTGAACCACGGCGTCGTCGAGACGCCGATCTTCATGCCGGTGGGCACCTACGGCACGGTCAAGGGCGTGATGCCGGCCTCGCTGGAGGCGATGGGCGCGCAGATCATCCTCGGCAACACCTTCCACCTGTGGCTGCGGCCGGGGCTGGACATCCTGGCGCAGTTCGGCGGCTTGCACCGCTTCGAGGGCTGGCGCAAGCCCATACTCACCGACAGCGGCGGCTTCCAGGTCTGGTCGCTGGGCGAGATGCGCAAGATCAGCGAGGAGGGCGTGCGCTTCGCCTCGCCGGTCAACGGCGACAAGCTGTTCCTGACGCCGGAAGTCAGCATGCAGATCCAGCGCGTGCTCGACAGCGACATCGTCATGCAGTTCGACGAGTGCACGCCCTACGAGACCAAGGGGCGCGTCACGACCGAGAAGGAAGCGCGCGCCTCGATGGAACTGAGCCTGCGCTGGGCGCGGCGCTGCAAGGCGGAGTTCGAGCGGCTCGAGAACCCGAACGCGCTGTTCGGCATCGTGCAGGGCGGCATGTTCGAGGCGCTGCGCGAGCAGTCGCTGGCCGCGCTGGTCGAACTCGACCTGCCCGGCTACGCGATCGGCGGCGTCAGCGTCGGCGAGCCCAAGGAGGACATGCGCCGCATCGTCGCGCACACGCCGCACCGGCTGCCGGCCGGCAAGCCGCGCTACCTGATGGGCGTGGGCACGCCGGAGGACCTGGTCGAGGGCGTGGCCCACGGCGTCGACCTGTTCGACTGCGTGATGCCGACGCGCAATGCGCGCAACGGCCACCTGTTCACCCGCTTCGGCGACCTGCGCCTGCGCAACGCGCGCTACAAGACCGACGAGCGGCCCATCGACGAGACCTGCGCCTGCCCCGCCTGCGCCGGCTTCAGCCGCGCCTACCTGCACCACCTGGACCGCTGCAACGAGATGCTCGGGCCCATGCTCGCCAGCATCCACAACCTGCACTACTACCTGAACCTGATGCGCGAGGTGCGCGAGGCGCTGGACGCCGGCGCCTTCGCGGCCTTCGCGGCGAAGTTCGCCGAAGACCGCCGCCGCGGCGTCTGATACCCATTCGCGTTCGAACGTATCAATGTCCTCCCGTTCGGGCTGAGCTTGTCGAAGCCCCACCGAGGCACTCGCGTGCCCTTCGACAAGCTCAGGGCGAGCGGAGTCTGACGTTCGAACGCGAATGGGTATGACGCGGCGCCAGGCCTTGACGCGGGTCAGGCCCGCGCCGACGCGCGGCGCGGATGATCGTCTTCCCTCTCACGCGCCGAGAACGCCATGACGCGCCGCATCCCCGCATCGCTGGAAACCCCTTTCGACACCGACGTGCTGATCATCGGCGCCGGCCCCAGCGGCCTGGCGCTGGCGCGCGCCCTGGCGAACGCCGCCATCCGCAGCATCGTACTCGACGCGCAGGACGCCGCCGCGCTGGCCGAGCCCGCGCCCGACGGCCGCGACATCGCGCTGACGCACCGTGCCGCCGCGCTGATGCGCACGCTCGGCCTGTGGGAGCGCCTGCCGGCCGGGGAAGTGGCGCCGCTGCGCGCGGCCGAGGTCTACGACGGCAGCGACCCCCGGCCGCTGCACTTCGACCCGCAGGGCTCGGGCGAGGACGAACTCGGCTGGCTGGTCGCCAACCACGTGATCCGCCGCGCGAGCTGGCAGGCGGTGCAGGGCCAGGACGCCATCGAGCTGCGCCCGGCGACGCGCGTGCTGGGCCTTTCCTTCGACGCCGCTGGCGCGACGCTGCGCTGCAAGCGCGCCGACGGCGGCGAAACCACGCTGCGCGCGCCGCTGATCGTCGCCGCCGACAGCCGCTTCTCCGAAGCGCGCCGCCAGGCCGGCATCGGCGCGCGGATGCGCGACTTCGGCCGCAGCGTGATCGTCTGCCGCATGGCGCACGGCGCCTCGAACCGCGCGGTGGCGCAGGAGTGCTTCCACCACGGCCACACGCTGGCGGTGCTGCCGATGAACGGCGGCGAAAGCTCGATCGTGCTGACGATCCGCTCCGACCAGGCGCTGGCAATGCAGCGCTGGGACGACGCGGCCTTCACCGCCTGGGTGCAGCAGCAGCTCGGCGAGCGCCTGGGCACGCTGGAATCGCGCGGCAAGCGCCACCTCTACCCGCTGGTGGCGGTGTACGCGCAGCGCTTCGTCGCGCCGCGCTTCGCGCTGGTCGGCGACGCGGCGGTGGGCATGCACCCGGTCACCGCGCACGGCTATAACTTCGGCCTCTATGGTGTCGACGAGTTGAGCGCGCTGCTGGCCGCGGCGCGGCGCGGCGGGCGCGACCTCGGCAGCCTGGACGTGCTGCTGCCCTACGAGACGCGCCACCGGCGCGAGACCTGGACCATCTTCCACGGCACCAACACGATCGTCGGCCTGTTCACCGACGACCGCCAGGCGGCGCGCGTGCTGCGCCAGGCCGTGGTGCGCGTGGCCGAGCACCTGCCGCCGCTCAAGCGCGCGATCACGCAGCGCCTGACGCGCAGCGGCCCGACGCCGTGGCCATCGCCGCCGCCGCTGCCGAAATTCCCGAAACTGCCGGACGCGCTGGCGGCCTTCCTGCGCGGCTGATCAGCTCGCCAGCAGTGCGGCGACGCGCTCGCGCAGGAGCTTGGGACTGACCTGCGCGGCCGGCACCGGCTCGCCCGCCACCAGCCCGACGCGGCTGAAGAAGCCGCGCCGGAACGGCTTGCTCATCGCGTTGCCGTCGATGCGCGAGAAGAACGAGCCCCACAGGTTCTGCAAGGCCATCGGCACCACCGGCACCGGGTTGGCCTCGAGCAGCTTCATCACGCCGCCCTTGAACTCGCCCAGCGAGCCGTCGCGCGTGATCGCGCCCTCGGGGAAGATGCACAGCAGGTCGCCGCCGTCGAGCACCTCGCGGGCGCGCGCGAAGGCCTGCTCGTAGGCGCGCGGGTCTTCCTTCTGCGACGCGATCGGGATCGCCCTGGCCAGCCGGAACAGCGTGCCCAGCACCGGCGTCTTGAAGATGCGGTGGTCCATGATGAAGGCGATCGGCCGCGGGCTGGCCGCCATCAGCAGGATCGCGTCGACGAAGCTGACGTGGTTGCACACCAGGATCGCCGCGCCCTCGGTCGGGATGTGCTCGTCGCCGCGCACCTTGAAGCGGTACACCAGCCGCGTGGCCACCCAGGCGATGAAGCGCAGCAGGTACTCGGGCACGACGAGGAAGATGTAACCCGCGACGAGCAGGTTCAGCAGCCCGGTGATCAGGAAGAGCTGCGGCACGCTGACGCCGGCCTTCAGCAGCAGCACGGCCATCGCGGCGCTGCCGATCATGAAGAGGGCATTGAGGATGTTGTTGGCGGCGATGACGCGCGAGCGGTGGCTGGGCTTGGCGCGCATCTGGATCAGCGCGTACATCGGCACGCTGTACAGGCCGGCGAACAGCGCCAGCAGCGCGAGGTCGGCCATCACGCGCCAGTTGGCGCCGAGCGCGGCGAACTGCG
Source organism: Piscinibacter sp. (assembly GCF_047600445.1). GTDB lineage: Bacteria > Pseudomonadota > Gammaproteobacteria > Burkholderiales > Burkholderiaceae_C > Piscinibacter. Next base: position 667,146 of record NZ_JASGKT010000001.1, on the reverse strand, counting down.
CCAGCGTCAGCGCCGTCGGCGGGTGCGCGACGGAACGCGAGGCGAAGTACAGGTCGATCGCGAACACGCTCATGCCGAAGGCGCCGAAGGGCACCAGGCCGATCTCGACGTGGCGCCGCGACAGCGTCTCGCACAGCAGCGAGCCGGTCGCGATGCCGATCGAGAACACCACCAGCAGCAGCGAGGCCACCTGCTCGTTGCCGCCCAGCACGTCCTTCGCGAAGGCGGGGAACTGCGTCAGGAACACCGCGCCGAAGAACCACATCCACGAGATGCCCAGCAGCGAGCGGAACACCGCGATGTTCTCGTGCGCCAGCTTCAGGTTGCGCCAGGTCTCGGTGAAGGGGTTCCAGTTGATGCGCAGCGCCACGTCGGTGGCCGGCGCGGCGGGCACGAACTGCGCCGCCAGGCGGCCCAGCACGGCCAGCGCGAGGCAGCTCCAGGCCACGTAGCGCGCGCCGACCTCGGGCACCGCGATCAGCAGGCCGCCGGCCACGTTGCCGAGCAGGATGGCGACGAAGGTGCCCATCTCGACCATGCCGTTGCCGCCGGTCAGCTCGCGCTCGCTCAGGTGCTGCGGCAGGTAGGCGTACTTCACCGGGCCGAACAGCGTGGAGTGCACGCCGAGCAGGAAGGTGCACAGCAGCAGCACCGGCACGCTCTTCGCGGCGAAGCCGTACAGCGCCAGCGCCATGATCACGATCTCCAGCGTCTTGACGAAGCGGATCAGCGTGGCCTTGTCGTATTTGTCGGCGAGCTGGCCGGCGGTGGCCGAGAACAGCAGGAAGGGCAGGATGAACAGCGCCGCGATCAGCTGCACCACCAGCGCGGGCTCGAGGCCGCCGGCCTGCGCCGTGCCGTAGGTCACCATCACGGTGAAGGCGAACTTGAACAGGTTGTCGTTGCCGGCGCCCAGGAACTGCGCCCAGAAGAACGGCGCGAAGCGGCGCTGGCCGAGCAGCGCGAATTGATTCGGGTGCGGGTCGTGCACGGTCTGTCCTCCCGTTGTCGTTCTCGGCTCAGCGCACCGTCTGCACCGGCGCGCCCAGCCCGCTGCGATTCAACCACGCGAACACGGAGTCGACGGTGACGGTCTCGATGCGATCCGAGAAGCGCTTCTCGTTCGGATGGTCGTCGAAGGCGATGTTGACCGCGGTGGCGCGCGCGCCCAGGCGGGTCAGCGCGCCCAGGCGCAACGTGGTCGGCTCGTAGCCGCTGAGCTTCAGCCAGGCCTGGGCGCGTTCACGCGTCGTGGCCTGCGGCGCGCTGGCCAGCGCCAGCGTCTCGACGGCCCACTGGTTGCTCTGCTGGTAGCGCTGCGCCCAGGGGTAGGCCACCATGCTGTAGGCGCTGGTGTGCAGCCGCGTCGCCTGCGCGTCGTCGCGCAGCAGCGGCAGCAGCCTGGCCTGCAGGGCCGGCTCGGGCACGACGAAGCCGGCCTTGTACTCGTGCAGGTCGTCGAGGAAGAACTCGCCCAGGCCCTGGCGGAAGACGTCGGCGCGCGCGCTGCCGCAGGCATTGAGCTTGTGCACCACGCGCCAGCGCGGCCCGTCGCGGTAGGCCAGGCCGAGGTGAGACCAGGCCAGGCCGTACTTCGACAAGTCCTGCCCGGCGCGCGCCAGCACCACCACCTGCGCGCCGCTGGCGTCGAGTGCAGCGGCGGTGTGCTGGGCGAGCGTCATCGCGCGCTGCACGTTGAGCGCCTCGGGCGGCTTCTGCTCGCAGCTTCGCCCGGCCTGCGCGGCGCCGGCGGCCAGCGCCAGCACGAGGGTCAGCGCGGCTTTCATCGGCTGATGCGCTCGTTGTAGAGCAGCGCCTGCCCGATCTCGTTCGGGATGTAGGCCAGCGCCTTGCCCGCCGCCGACAGCACCCAGCCGGCGCTGAAGGCGCTGACGGTGATCGCCGTGCCGGCGGCCACCGAAAGCCCGCCGGCCGCCGCGGCCGACAGCGTGACGCTGGCGCGCACGCCGTCGGAGACGCGCTCCAGCACCCACACCGTGCCTTCGGCCGAGGCCTGCACCGCGACGACGGTCAGCATCGCGCCGCCGGACAGCAGCATCGCCGGCGCGGCCACCGACACCGCCACCGGCAGCATCGACAGCGCGCTGGCGTCCGAGGCATGCGGGTGGGCGCGCGCCGGGCCGGCCAGGCTGGCGGCCAGCGCGGCCGCGACGGCGATGGAACGGAAAAGTCGGTTCGGGTTCTTCATCGTGCGCCTCACTGCTCGTGGCCCATGCGGCGCGCCTCGGCGCGGATCTCGGCGATGCGCGCCTCGTGCGCGTCGCGCAGCGTCTTGGCCAGCGTGAACACGCTGGAGACCAGGAACATCCAGGCCACGCCGAGGAAGGCCTTGTAGGTCGGGTTGATGTCCATGCGCCACAGGCCCCAGCCGGTGAGCGCCATCGCCAGCGCGAAGCCGCCCCAGACGACCAAGCCCCACATCGGCGTGTCGACGCGCTGGCCCTGGTTGTCGCGCACGTACTTGGCGACCATGAAGGCGGCCGAGAGGCTGAAGCCGTAGCCCATGAACATGAAGGCGCGGTCCAGGTCCTGGCCGGGCAGGTAGGCCAGGCCGGTGGCGGCCAGGCAGGCGGCGACGCCGAAGGAGATCCAGACCTGGGCCTTCCAGGCCTTGGTGTCGTGGTGGATCGCGGTGCGGTTCATGCAGTCATCCCTGTCGGGTGGTTGAAGGTGGTTGCATCCTGCCGTGCCGCGCCGACGGTATCCATCACCCCAAGGAGGGTTGCATTGCTGCGCGCCTGAAGTATCGTTTCGTGGTACTTTTAGGAGCCGAACGAGATGAGCACAACCCACGACCTGGTCACCGCGCTGAAGGCCGAGCTGAAGGCCGCCGGCGTCACCTACGCCGACCTGGCGCGCGAGCTGGGCATGGCCGAATCGAGCATCAAGCGCGTCTTCGCCAAGGCCGACATGCCGCTGTCGCGCATCGACGAGGTGCTGCGCGTGCTGAAGATGGATTTCGCCGACCTGGCGCGCAAGGTGGCCGACGCGCAGCCGCTGCGCCGCGAGCTGACGCACGAGCAGGAGGCCGCGGTGGTGGCCGACCGCAAGCTGCTGCTGGTGGCGATCTGCGCGCTGAGCCAATGGACCTTCGAGCAGATCGTCGCCACCTACCAGCTCACCGAGGCGGAGTGCGTGCAGTGCCTGGTGCGGCTCGACAAGCTCGGCTTCATCGAGCTGCGCCCGCTGAACCGCTACCGGCTGAAGGTGGCCAAGGGCTTCCGCTGGCGCCCGCACGGGCCGGCGATGAGCTACTTCCGCCAGCACGTGGTCGACGACTACTTCAGCGGCGGCTTCGACGCCGAGGGCGAGATGCTGATGCTGGTGCACGGGCAGGTGGGGCGCAGCCTGGCGGCGACCTTCATGGAGCGGCTGCAGCGCGTCGGGCAGGACTTCGCGCAGCAGCACCTGGCCGACCAGAAGCTCGCGCCCGAGCAGAAGCGCCCCTACACGCTGGTGGTGGGCATGCGCTCGTGGCTGTTCGCCGCGTTCCGCGACCTCAAGCGCGAGCCGGACCGGCTGCCCTGAGGCTTCGCTTCTTCAGCGCGCCGGCAGCAGCGCCGCCGCGGCGGCCGCGGCCGTGGCGCCGCGCGCCGAGGCGACGCGCGCGCCGGCCAGCGTCTCGGCCAACGGGCTTTGCAGCGTCGCGGCCAGCGTCGCCGGGGTCTGCCGCGGGTCGTGCGGCAGCCCGCGCCAGGGCTGGGCGCCGTGGGCGAGCAGGTAGTCGACCAGCTCGCGCCGGCGCGTTTCGTCCGCGACGAAGGCCGGCGTGATCACGCGCGCCAGCGGCGCCCACGGAAGCTGGTTGGCCTGTTCGGCGGGCACGCGGTCGACCAGCGTCGGCACACGCTGCACCCACCAGTCGAGCGCGTCGAAATCGGCGCTGCGCAGCGCTTCCTCGAAGCCGCCGCTCAGGCGTCCGTGGTGGGCGCCCAGCCCGGCCTGCGCGCTGTGGCCGCCCGCCTCCAGCGCCCGCGCCAGCGGCGCGCGCAGGTGGCTGGGGTGCAGCGCGCCCAGCATGCCGAAGGGCAGGGTGTCGGCGCGCAACTGGCCCTGCGCGAGCCAGCCGTCGAGCACCGTGTCGAGGCCGGCGGCGCGTGCGTTCGGGCAGCTCAGCGCGCGCACCACGTCGTGGTGGATGGCGCGCGCGTCGGCCTCGGCCAGCCAGCGCAGCGCCTCGCGCTGGGCCTGGCTCGCCGCCGCGAAGTCGGGGCAGGGTTGGGCCTGCGCCAGCGCCACCCAGGGCGGCGTGGTGCAGGCCTCGGGCGACGCGCCCTTGTCGATCAGCTCGGGCAGCATCGCCCAGTGCGCCGGGTCGCGCGCCGCCAGCGCCAGCGGGCACAGCGGCAGGCCGGAGACACGCACGTCCTCGGCCTTCAGGCTGCCGCCGCGGTAGGGGCCGCAGCGCGGCTGCAAGGCGCGCTCGACGCTGTTGAGGCGGTGGCACGAGGTCGGGTCGCCCTCGGTGAACTTGTCGTACAGATGCGCCACCACCAGCGAGGTGGTGCAGCCGCCGAGCAGGCACGCCCCCGCCGTCAGGACGAGGGCGGCGGCGAGGCGGTGCAGCGCATTCTTCTTCATGCGGCCCCTGCCTCAAAAAACGTGCCCTGCGCCGAAGTGACCAGCTCCGTCGCCCGGCGGTAAGCGCTTGTTGCGGCTTGTGGGCCATGTGCGTTACATCGCGCTACAAATGCCGCCGCAGCGGGCGATCGAAGAATGTCGAGCGCGCCTCAGGCGGCCTTGTGGTCGAGCAGGAAGTTCGCGCCCGCGACCTGCCCCAGCGCCTCCACCAGCCAGGGCAGCACGCCGGCCAGCGTGTCGTGCAGCGTGTAGGGCGGGTTGATCACGAACATGCCGCTGCCGGCCAGGCCGAAGCCCTGCGCGTCGGCGCGCGCCACCGTCAGCCGGGCGTGCAGCCAGCCCTTGGGCGCCAGCGCCTCCAGCCGGCGCGGCAGCTCGGCCGCCTCGACCTTCTGCACCTGCGGATACCAGACCATGTAGACGCCGTCGGCGAAGCGCTGCACGGCGTCGCGCAGCGTGGCGACCCCGCGCGCGTAGTCGCCGTGGCCTTCGTAGCTGGGGTCGATCAGCACCGCGCCGCGCCGCGAGGGCGGCGGCAACTGGCTCTTCAGGCCGTCGAAGCCGTCGGCGTGGCGCACGTCGACGTGGCGCTGCCCGCCGAGGTAGGACGCCAGGATGCGGTGCTCGGTCGGGTGCAGCTCGAACAGGCACATCGGGTCGCCCGGGCGCATCACCATGCGGGCGAAGGCCGGCGAGCCGGGGTACTGCTCGAGCCGGCCGCCGGGGTTGAACTCGCGCACGCGCGCCACGTAGTCGGCCACCGGTTCGGGCAGGCTCTCACCCTTGGCGTCGCGCTCCCACAGCCGCGCGATGCCGTCGAGGTACTCGCCCTTCTTCTGCGCGTAGCGGCCTTCGAGCGAGTAGCCGCCGGCGCCGGCGTGGGTGTCGACGAAGCGGTAGGGCTTGTCCTTGCCGTTCATGTGGCGCAGCACCTGCACCAGCACGACGTGCTTGAGCACGTCGGCGTGGTTGCCCGCGTGGAAGGCGTGTCGGTAGGCGAGCATGGCGTCAGTCGGCGGGCGAAACGCGCACTGTATCGCCAAGCCCTTCGTCCTCGACGCGGGCGAAGCGCTCGGCCAGCCAGTCGACCAGCCGGCGCACGCGCAGCGGCACGTGGCGGCTGCCGGGCAGGATGGCGTGCAGCGGGAAGGACTCGCGCGTCCATTGCGGCAGCAGCGCCACCAGCCGGCCGGCGCGCAGGTCGGCCAGCACGTCCAGCCGCGACTTGTAGGCCAGGCCCAGGCCCTGCACGGCCCATTCCCGCACCAGGCCGCCGTCGTCGGCGCGCCGGTTGCCGTGCACGCGCACTTCCACGGTCTGCGCGCCCTTGGCGAACGCCCACACCATCTGCGCGCGCCCGCCCAGCGTCAGCGGCAGGCAGTTGTGGCGCTCCAGGTCCTGCGGATGCGCCGGGCTGCCGTGCGCGGCCAGGTAGGCCGGCGCAGCCACCAGCACCCGCGTCGTCGTGTGCAGGTGGCGCGCGACCAGGCCGGAATCGCGCAGCAGGCCGTAGCGCAGCGCGATGTCGACCTGCTCGCGGCGCAGGTCGTGCATCGCATCCGACAGGTGCAGCGCGACGCGCAGGCCCGGGTGCTGGGCGAGGAAGTCGTCGAGCATCGGGCCGAGACGCTGCCGGCCGAGGTCGGACGGCGCGGCGATGTGGATCTCGCCTTCCAGCCGCTCGCGGCGCGCGCCGAGCAGCGCCATCGCGTCGTCGATCGAGCCGAGCGCGCGCTGCGCGTGTTCGCGCAGCAGTTCGCCTTCCGGCGTCAGGCGCAGCGAGCGTGTGCTGCGCTCGACCAGCCGCACCTTCAGCAGGCTCTCCAGCCGCTTCAGCGAGGCGCTGGCGGCGGCCGGCGTCAGGTGCAACTGGCGCGCCGCCGCGCTCAGCGTGCCGGCATCGGCCAGGCGCAGGAACAGCCGGAGCTGCGGCAGTTGCAGGTCGGCGGGCGCTTCCATCATCAAATCTCGATTGAAACTGAAGTCAGATCGAGCGCCATTATCAAACGTCGATGACGAACCTACATTGGCCGCATCGTCCTCTTTGCAATCACATCCGATGAAAGCCGTTGCCTACCGACGCCCATTGCCGATCGACGACCCGCAGTCGCTGATCGACCTCGACCTGCCCGAACCCGAGCCGCGCGGCCGCGACCTGCGCGTGCGCGTTCACGCCGTGTCGGTGAACCCGGTGGACACCAAGCTGCGGCGCAACAGCGCGCCGCCGCCGGGGCAGGCCAGGGTGCTCGGCTGGGACGCCGCCGGCGTCGTCGACGCGGTCGGGCCCGAAGCGAGCCTGTTCAAGCCCGGCGACCGTGTGATGTATGCCGGCGACATCACGCGGCCCGGCAGCAACAGCGAGCTGCACCTGGTCGACGAGCGCATCGTCGGGCGCATGCCGGCGGCGCTGGACTTCGCCGAGGCGGCGGCGCTGCCCCTGACCGCGATCACGGCGTGGGAACTGCTGTTCGACCGGCTCGGCGTCGATGCGCAGACCGAAGGCACGCTGCTGATCGTCGGGGCGGCCGGCGGCGTCGGCTCGATGCTGACCCAGCTCGCGAGACAGTTGACCCGGCTCACCGTGGTCGGCACCGCCTCGCGGCCCGAGACCACCGCCTGGGTGCACGAACTCGGCGCCCACCGGAGCCTCGACCACCGCCAGCCGCTGGCCGAGGCGCTGCGCGCCGCCGGCCTGCCCGCCGTGACGCACGTCGCCAGCCTGACGCAGACCGAACAGCACTTCGCCCAGTTGATCGAGGCGCTCGCCCCGCAGGGCCGGCTGGCCCTGATCGACGACCCGGCCCAGCCGCTGGACGCGCGCGCGCTCAAGCGCAAGAGCCTGTCGCTGCACTGGGAGCTGATGTTCACGCGCTCGATGTTCGCCACGCCGGACATGCAGGCGCAGCACGACCTGCTCGGCCGGGTCGCCGACCTGGTCGACGCCGGCCGGCTGCGCAGCACGCTGGGCGAACACTTCGGCCAGATCAATGCGGCCGACCTGCGTCGCGCGCACGCTTATATCGAATCCGGAAAAGCCCGTGGCAAGGCGGTTCTGGCAGGTTTCTGATTCACTCGCACCATGACGACCAAGCTCTTCACCCCCTTCCAGGCCGGCGACATCGCGCTGGCCAACCGCATCGTGATGGCCCCGCTGACGCGCAACCGCGCGCTGCCCGGCCGCGTTCCCGGCGACCTTCAGGCCGAGTACTACCGCCAGCGCGCCGGCGCCGGGCTGATCGTCACCGAGGCCTCGCAGATCTCGCCCGAGGGCCAGGGCTACCTCGACACGCCGGGCATCTACAGCGCCGAGCAGGTGGCTGGCTGGCGCCGCGTGACCGACGCGGTGCACGCCGCCGGCGGCAAGATCGTGATCCAGCTCTGGCACGTCGGGCGCGTCTCGCACGTCTCGCTGCTGCCCGAGGGCATGGTGCCGGTGTCGGCCAGCGCGCAGGCGGCCCAGACCAAGACCTACACCGCCAAGGGTTTCGAGCCGGTGTCGGCGCCGCGTGCGCTGCGCGGCGACGAACTGCCGCGCATCGTGGCCGACTACCGCGCCGCGGCGCGCAACGCGGTCGCTGCCGGCTTCGACGGCGTCGAGCTGCACGCCGCCAACGGCTACCTGCTGGAGCAGTTCCTGCGCGACAGCCTGAACGACCGGACCGACGCCTACGGCGGCGGCATCGCCAACCGCGCGCGGCTGCTGCTGGAGGTGATGGCCGCGGTGGTGGCCGAGGTCGGCGCCGGCCGCAGCGGCATCCGCCTGTCGCCGGTGACGCCGGCCAACGGCCTGGGGCAGGACAGCGACGCCGCGGCACTGTACGGCCACGTGGTCGAGAAGCTGGCGGCGCTGAAGCCCGCTTACGTGCACGTGATCGAAGGCGCCACCGGCGGGCCGCGCGACGTGGTGCCGTTCGACTTCGAGGCGCTGCGCCGCATCTACAAGGCGGGGCACCCGGCCGGCGCGTGGATGGTCAACAACGGCTACGACCGCGCGATGGCGATGGCCGCCATCGACCAGGGCCGCGCCGACCTGGTGGCGTTCGGCCGGCCCTTCATCTCGAACCCGGACCTGGTGCGGCGCCTGCGCGAGAACGCGCCACTCAACGAGTTGCAGCGCGAGGCGCTGTACGGCGGCGGGGCAGCCGGCTACACCGACTATCCCGCGCTGATGTGAGCCCCCGGGCCGCGGCGTACCGCGGCCACCCCCCGAGGGGGTCGCCGGCCGCTTGGGAGCGGCCCGGCGCGGGCCGGCGGCTGATCGCTTACTGCGGCGGAATGCGCAGCAACTGGCCCGGGTAGATCTTGTCCGGGTGACTGAGCATCGGCTTGTTGGCCTCGAATATCTTCGGGTACAGGTTGGCGTTGCCGTAGAACTTCTTGGCGATCGCCGACAGCGTGTCGCCCTTGACCACGGTGTGGTACTGCGACTCGTCGGCCGGCTGCGCCACGGTCATCAGGTCGGACACCGAGGCGACGCCCTGCACGTTGCCGCAGCACAGCAGGATCTTCTCCTTGGTGGCCTGGTCGGCGGCCTGGCCCGAGACGGTGACCGCGCTGCTCGTGCCGTCGAAGGCCACGGCGAGCCCGTCGGCCGAAAGACCTTGCGCGGCGATGTACTTCTCGATCGCCTGGCTGGCCGCGGCGTTGGCGGCGGCGGCGCGCTGCTGCAATTCGGCCGGGCTGGCCTGCGCCGGCGCGGCGACCGCTTCCTTGCCGCCGAACAGCTTTTCACCGGCTTCCTTGAAGAAACTCACGATGCCCATCGGGGCCTCCTTCCTTGGGTTGTGCGAAGCACGCGACATGGTGCTCACCCCCCATTCTGCCCCCCGATCGCGAACGGGCAAGACCACCCGCAGCCCCAGCACACCGAGTACACCCCGGCGTCGCCCGAGGGCCACGCGCGGGTGCAGCAGTTCCGCGAATCCGCCGGCCGGCCTCAGCGCGGCGCGCGGTAGCCGCGCCGGGCCGCCACCACGGCACGCCCCTTCGGCCCGGTGATCCAGCGCGTGAACAGCTTGCCGGCCGGGTGGTTGACACGAAACGAGCGCATCACGTGCACCGGCAGCGCCAGGCGCGCATCGCCGTCCACCAGCACCGCCAGCGGCGCGCCGCCCTGGCCGGCCCAGACGCCGCGCTCCACCAGCGCGTAGGCACCCTGGCGCCGCGCCTGCGCGGCCAGCGCGCCCGGCTCGGCCTTGGCGTACCAGGGCGCGGCGGGCGCGACCCGGGCCGCGCGCCACAGCGCCTGCTCGGCCGCATGCGTGCCCGAGCCGTCGCCGGCGCTGAGGAAGGTGATCGCTCCCGGGTTGGCCAGCGCCGCCTCGCGCAACTGCGCCAGCGCGGCGGCAACGTCGCCCATCCCGGCGACGCCGGCCGGATCGGGCGCCTTCTTTTTCGGCGCCGGCCCGACCAGCACCAGCGCCGCGTCGGCGACGCGGCGGCGGTCGTGCACCAGGCCCTGCGCTTCGAGGCGGGCTTCGGCCTCGGGCGCGTTGGTCAGCGCGGCGTCCAGTTCGCCGCGCTCCAGCGCGTCGAGCAGCGGCAGCGACGGCCCCGGCTGCAGCTTGACCGCCACGCCGGTGTCGCGCCCGAAAGTCTTCTGCAAGGCCGCCGCCAGGCCGGAGTCGACCAGCGCCTGGTCGACGCCCAGGCGCAGCGGGTCGGCCAGCGAGGCGCGCTGCTGGGCGCGCAGCGCGAGCGGCGTGGCCAGCGCGGCCACCGAGGCGATCAGGAGGCGTCGACGATGCGGCATGCGGCGATTCTGCGGGCGCCGCCGCCGCGCCGGGGCCCGTCAGGGCACCAGGACCAGGATCCAGTTCACGAGAGCGCGCGCTTCGCGCTCGCTGACCACCGCGGCGTTGGGCGGCATGTTGACGTCGGCCACCTTGCCGACCCAGTGGCGCGCAGCGGCGTTCGAGCCGCCCATCACCGTGGCGGTCAGGCGCTCGGAGGCGGCGGGGTCGTCGCGGTAGCGCCTGGCGATCTCGATCCACGCCGGCGCGATCGGCGGCAGGCCGTCGCTGCGCCGCGGCCCGGCTTGCAGCGCATGGCAGGCCAGGCAGCCGCGCTCGGTGGCGAGGCGGAACATCGCCTCGCCGTATTCCGCCGGCGTGGCGTGCGCCGCCGGGGCGGCAAGGGTGAGGGCGAGCACCAGCAGCGCCGGCGACGACGGTTTCAGCAGCAGGGGTTTCATCGGTGGTGCGAGCTTAAGCCGAGGACGGCACAGTCTGAGCATAGAACTATGCAGCGAATGCATGACCACCCCCGGCCTTCGGTGGTTACCGCGCCGGTACACTGATTTCACAATGGCGTCCAAGCGCCTCGCATCCGTGGCCTGCCGCCGCCAACCGGCCCGGCCACGAAACCCGCCGTAACCGCTGGCGAGCGCCGCGGCCACGGCAGGGCAAGCCCTCCGGAGCGTCTGTCCTCGGGCTTGGCCGGCTTGCCCCGCACCGATTTTTTGACCTTGAAGATTGGAATCGACATGAACCGTCCCGTGCTCGAAGGGGTGCGCCTGAACGCGCCTGCCTACGTCCGTCATGCCCGCCTGCTGGCCTGGGTCGCCGAGATGGCGGCGCTCACCGAGGCCAGGGACGTCTACTGGTGCGACGGCTCGCAGGAGGAATACGACCGCCTGTGCGCCCAGCTCGTCGAGGCCGGCACGATGAAGCGGCTGAACCCCGCGCTGCGCCCGAACAGCTACCTCGCCTGCAGCGACCCGAGCGACGTGGCCCGCGTCGAGGACCGCACCTTCATCTGCAGCGAACGCAAGGAAGACGCCGGCCCGACCAACAACTGGATGGCTCCGGCCGAGATGCGCGCGCTGCTGCAGACCGGCGACAAGGCCTTGTTCAAGGGCTGCATGCGCGGCCGCACGATGTACGTGGTGCCCTTCAGCATGGGCCCGATCGGCTCGCCGATCGCGCACATCGGCGTCGAGCTGTCCGACAGCCCCTACGTCGCCGTCAACATGAAGATCATGACGCGCATGGGCCGCGCCGTGCTCGACGTGCTGGGCAGCGACGGCTTCTTCGTGCCGGCGATGCACACCGTCGGCGCGCCGCTGGAGCCGGGCCAGAAGGACGCCGCCTGGCCGTGCAACAAGACCAAGTACATCGTCCACTACCCCGAGACGCAGGAGATCTGGAGCTACGGCTCGGGCTACGGCGGCAACGCGCTGCTGGGCAAGAAGTGCTTCGCGCTGCGCATCGCCTCGACCATGGGGCGCGACCAGGGCTGGCTCGCCGAGCACATGCTGATCCTGGGCGTCACCTCGCCCAAGGGCCGCAAGTACCACGTCGCGGCGGCTTTCCCGAGCGCCTGCGGCAAGACCAACTTCGCGATGCTGATCCCGCCGGCCGGCCTGAAGGGCTGGAAGGTCACGACCATCGGCGACGACATCGCCTGGATCAAGCCGCACGCCGACGGGCGCCTGTACGCGATCAACCCCGAGGCGGGCTACTTCGGCGTGGCGCCGGGCACCAACCGCAAGACCAACCCGAACTGCATGGACAGCCTCGCGCGCGACGTGATCTTCACGAACGTCGCGCTGACCGACGACGGCGACGTGTGGTGGGAAGGCATGACCGACGCGGCGCCCGCGCACCTGATCGACTGGCAGGGCAAGGACTGGACGCCCGCCATCGCCAAGGAAACCGGCGCCAAGGCCGCGCACCCGAACGCGCGCTTCACCGTGGCCGCCACCAACAACCCGGCGCTCGACGCCGAGTGGGACAACCCGAACGGCGTGGCGATCGACGCCTTCATCTTCGGCGGCCGCCGCTCGACCACCGTGCCGCTGGTCACCGAAGCGCGCAACTGGACCGAGGGTGTCTACATGGCCGCGACCATGGGCTCGGAGACCACCGCCGCCGCCGCCGGCGCGCAGGGCGTGGTGCGCCGCGACCCGTTCGCGATGCTGCCCTTCATGGGCTACAACATGAGCGACTACTTCCAGCACTGGCTGGACCTGGGCGCCAAGCTGCAGGCCGCCGGCACCAGGCTGCCGAAGATCTACTGCGTCAACTGGTTCCGCAAGGGCGCCGACGGCAAGTTCGTCTGGCCCGGCTACGGCGAGAACATGCGCGTGCTCGAATGGATGGTCGAGCGCATCGAGGGCAACGGCGGCGGCGTGGAACACGTGTTCGGCGTGACGCCGAACTACGAGCACCTGAACTGGACCGGCCTCGATTTCACGCGCGAGCAGTTCGACCAGGTCACGCGCATCGACCCGGCCGAATGGAAGGCCGAGATGGCGCTGCACGGCGAGCTGTTCAACCAGCTCTCGTACCACCTGCCGGCGGCGCTGACGCAGACCAAGGCGAAGATCGAGCAGCGCCTGGGCGCCTGAACCCCCGCGCGGCGAGACAAAAGAAAAGGCCGGCGGACGCCGGCCTTTGTCGTTGGACGGGCAAAACCTCAGTCGGGCTGGCTCATCGACGCGACGGCGCGCAGCTCGGCCGCGTGGCTCGGCTGGATGTCGTCGTAGGCCGCGGCCAGGCGCAGCAACTGCGCCGAGGCTTCCGGCACGGTGGGCGCGCGCAGGCGCAGCGAGCGGCCGATCGAACGCAGCGCCGACGGCAGTTCGAGGATGGCGCGCGCCAGCCAGTCGGCCAGGCGCGGCGCCGGGCCCTCGACGCCGAAGGCGTTGGCGTGGGCCGGGATGTTGACGATTGCAGTGGTCATGACGACCTCTTCTTTCTACTTCGGGTGGCCGTTCAGGCCTTTTCGTTGATCAATTCGTGGCGGTCGGCCGCGGCCATCAGGTCGGCGGCGAAGCCCGGGTCGGTGCGCAGGTAGCCGTTCGCGAACTGGCGCAGCTCGTTGGCCTCTTCGATGGCGCTGTGGCGACGGCCGCGCGGCACGCCGCGGCTCAGCGAGGACATCAGCGCCCGGGTCAGGCGCGCGGCGGCAAGAGCCAGGTCGCCGAAGGCCTGACCCACGCCGCCGGAACGCGCCGGACGGAAGGACTGGGAAGGCAGGATGTGGCTGGTCATGGCATTTACTCCTTGGGCATCTGTTTGATGCTGCGGTGCAGTATAGGGTAAACACTTATCGCATGCAGTGAATGTTATGAATACTCGGCATTCACGCAAGGAATGGGAGGCAGCCCGTGAACTTCCGCACGCTGGATCTCAATCTGCTGCGCGTCTTCGACACCGTGATGGCCGAAGGCAGCATCACACGCGCCGCCGAACGCCTGGCGATGACGCAGCCCGCTGTCAGCAATGCCTTGAAGCGCCTGCGTGATACCGTAGGCGAGGACTTGCTTACACGCGCACCCAGAGGTGTCGCCCCCACAGCCTTCGGCGAGGCGCTGTGGCCTCAGGTGCGTTCGGCGCTGGGCCAGTTGCGCGCCGCGCTGGAACCGGGCGATTTCGACCCGTGCGCCGATGCCCGCGTGTTCCGCCTGACGATGGCCGATGCGATGGCGGCCTTCCTGCTGCCGCCGCTGATGGCGCGCTTCCAGGCGTTGGGCGCGCGCTGCCGGATCGAGGTGCGCCCGCTGCTCGACCGCGACCCGCGCGAGGCGCTGGGGCACGCCGACATCGACCTCGCGCTGGGCCACTTCCCGGAAGTGGTGGCGGCGCTGGTGGCGCAGGGCCGCGTCGCACCACTGCGCCACCGCCGCTTCGGCGAGGGGCGCTACGTCTGCGCGATGCGGCGCGAGCACCCGCTGGCCGGAGCGCCGCTGACGCTGGACGCCTTCTGCGCCGCCGAGCACGTGCTGGTGAGCTTCAGCGGCCGGCCGCACGGCTTCGTCGACCAGGCGCTGGCCGGCCAGCAGCGCAGCCGCCGCGTCGTGCTGACGGTCAACCAGTTCTTCAGCGCCGCGCGCGTGGTGGCGCAGGCCGACCTGCTGACCGTGCTGCCCGAGCGCTTCCTGGCGCTGACGGGGCTGGACGACCGCCTGGTGGTGCGCGAGCTGCCGGTCGAGCCGGGCGCGGTGTACTCCGACGCGCTCTGGCACGTGCGCCACGACCGCTCGGCGGCGCTGCAATGGCTGCTGGCGCAGATCGCCGAGGTGGCGGACGCCGCGCCTTGACGCGGCCGGTGGTTTTTGCGATGCTTTGCCAAGTGGTCTAGGCCACTTTATCCACCTCACGCCGGAGCCCGCCATGAACTCACCCGCCGACCAGAACCGCGTGGCCCACGCCGCCGCGCAGGCCGCCCGCAGCGCCCCGGGCCGCGTCGTGCGGGCGCCGCGCGGCAGCACGCTGGCGTGCAGGTCGTGGCTCACCGAGGCGGCCTACCGCATGATCCAGAACAACCTGGACCCCGACGTGGCCGAGCGGCCGCAAGAGCTGGTGGTCTACGGCGGCATAGGCCGCGCGGCGCGCGACTGGGCCGCGTTCGACCGCATCCTCGAATGCCTGAAGGAACTGGGCGACGACGAATCGCTGCTGATCCAGTCGGGCAAGCCGGTCGGCGTGTTCAAGACGCATGCCGACGCGCCGCGCGTGCTGCTGGCGAATTCGAACCTCGTGCCGAAGTGGGCCACCTGGGAGCACTTCCACGAACTCGACCGGCAAGGCCTGTTCATGTACGGCCAGATGACGGCCGGATCGTGGATCTACATCGGCACGCAGGGCATCGTGCAGGGCACCTACGAAACCTTCGCCGAGGCCGCGCGCCAGCACTACGGCGGCGCGAATGGTCAAGGATGGGCCGGCCGCTGGATCCTCACCGCCGGCCTGGGCGGCATGGGCGGCGCGCAGCCGCTGGCGGCGAGTTTCGCCGGCGCGGTGTCGCTGAACATCGAGTGCCAGCAGTCCAGCCTCGACTTCCGGCTGCGCACGCGCTACCTCGACAAGCAGGCGCGCGACCTCGACGACGCGCTGCGGCTCGTCGCCGAGCACACGGCGCGGCGCGAGGCGGTGTCGATCGGGCTGCTGGGCAACGCGGCCGAGATCCTGCCCGAGCTGGCGAAGCGGGCCAGGGCCGGCGGCCTCAAGCCCGGCCTGGTCACCGACCAGACCTCGGCGCACGACCTGATCAACGGCTACCTGCCGGCCGGCTGGACGGTGGCGCAGTGGCGCGCCGCGCAGGCCGATGCGAACCAGCACGCGCGGCTGAAGGACGAGGC
Organism: Piscinibacter sp.; assembly: GCF_047600445.1. Lineage (GTDB taxonomy): Bacteria > Pseudomonadota > Gammaproteobacteria > Burkholderiales > Burkholderiaceae_C > Piscinibacter. The sequence continues at coordinate 651,458 of NZ_JASGKT010000001.1, read as the reverse complement.
GGCTCGCTCCTGCGCCGCGCACGTGCGCGCGATGCTCGACTTCCACGCGATGGGCGTGCCCACCGTGGACTACGGCAACAACATCCGCCAGGTCGCCTTCGACCAGGGCGTGAAGAACGCCTTCGACTTCCCCGGCTTCGTGCCGGCCTACATCCGCCCGCTGTTCTGCGAGGGCAAGGGCCCGTTCCGCTGGGTGGCGCTGTCGGGCGACCCCGAGGACATCCACAAGACCGACGCGAAGATCAAGCAGCTCTTCCCGCACAACGCCCACGTGCACCGCTGGCTCGACATGGCCGGCGAGCGCATCGCCTTCCAGGGCCTGCCGGCGCGCATCTGCTGGCTGGGCCTGGGCGAACGCCACCTCGCCGGGCTGGCCTTCAACGAGATGGTGAAGACGGGCGAGCTGAAGGCGCCGATCGTGATCGGCCGCGACCACCTCGACACCGGCTCGGTGGCCAGCCCGAACCGCGAGACCGAGGGCATGAAGGACGGCACCGACGCGGTGTCCGACTGGCCGCTGCTGAACGCGCTGCTGAACACCGCGGGCGGCGCCACCTGGGTGTCGCTGCACCACGGCGGCGGCGTCGGCATGGGCTACTCGCAGCACGCCGGCATGGTGATCGTGGCCGACGGCACGGACGCCGCGGCGAAGCGCCTGGCGCGTGTGCTGGTCAACGACTGCGCCAGCGGCGTGATGCGGCATGCCGACGCGGGTTACGAGCTGGCCGTGAAGACGGCGCGCGAGCAGGGGCTGAACCTGCCGATGCTGCGCGGATGAGCGCCGCACGGATCGACCTCGCGGCGATTCCGGCGCAGCGCTGGAGGAACGGCGCGGGGTGGACGCGCGAGATCGCGGCCGGCCCGGGCGGTGAGGACTTCGATTGGCGCCTGAGCGTCGCCGAGGTCGAGCGCGAGGCGCCGTTCTCGGCTTTTCCCGGTGTGGATCGCTGCATCGTCGTGTTGAGCGGCGAGGGCATGGCCTTGCACGACGAGGCGGGCGCGTTGGTGCAATCGCTGCGCCCGCTCGAACCCTGGTCGTTCGCGGGCGAACGGGCGCTGCACGCGCGACTGCCCTCGGGCGCGTGCCGCGACTTCAACGTGATGACACGCCGCGGCGCGTGGCGCGGCGACACCGCCGTGCTGCGTGCGGCGGCGCAACCCGGGCGCGGCGACAAGACGCTGCTGCTCGCCGCACGCGGCCGCTGGCGCATCGGCGATGCGGCATTCGGCGCGCTGCAAGGCCTGCTGCTCGATGGCGACGCACCGCCCGTCGCGCCGCTGGACGCCGCCGCCGCGCTGCTGCACGTGCGCCTGTGCCACGATCGGCAGCCATGAACCGCCTGCATGCAGAGCACGCGCTGCTGCCCGAGGGCTTCGCCGCCGAGGTGCTGCTCGCCTGGGACGAACAGGGCCGGCTCACCACGGTGCGGCCCGGGGCTGCCAAGCCCGAGGGCGTCGAGCGCATCGAAGGGCTGATCGTGCCCGGCCTGCCCAACCTGCACTCGCACGCCTTCCAGCGCGCCTTCGCCGGCCTGACCGAATACCGCGGCGCCGCGCAGGACAGCTTCTGGACCTGGCGCGACCGCATGTACCGCTTCGCCGGCGCGATCACGCCCGACCAGATGGAGGCGGTGGCCACGCAGCTCTACGTCGAGATGCTGCGCGCCGGCTACACCTCGGTGTGCGAGTTCCACTACGTGCACCACGACAACGGCGGCGAGCCCTACGCCGACCGCGCCGAGATGGCGCTGCGCCTCGCGGCGGCGGCGCGCCGCGCCGGCATCGGGCTGACGCTGCTGCCGGTGCTGTACCAGACCAGCGGCTTCGGCGCGAAGCCGCCGCGCGCCGACCAGAAGCGCTTCCTCAACCGCGTGGACGAGTTGCTGCGCATCGTCGAGGCGCTGCGCGCGCAAGACATCCGCAGCGGCGTCGCGCCGCATTCGCTGCGCGCGGTGCCGCCGCCGGCCTTGAAGGATCTGGTCGACGGCATCACGGCGCTCGACCCCGGCGCGCCCATCCACATCCACGTCGCCGAACAGACGCAGGAGGTCGACGACTGCCTCGCCTGGAGCGGCGCGCGCCCGCTGCAGTGGCTGCTCGACCATGCGCCGGTGGATTCGCGCTGGTGCCTGGTGCATGCCACGCACCTGGACGACGCCGAGCGTGCCGGCGCGGCGCGCGCCGGCGCGGTGATCGGCCTGTGCCCCAGCACCGAGGCGAATCTCGGCGACGGCCTGTTCGACCTGCCGGCCTGGACCGGCGCCTGGGGCATAGGCTCGGACAGCCACGCGAGCGTCGACGCCGCCGAGGAGCTGCGCCTGCTCGAATACGGCCAGCGCCTGGCGCGCCGCCAGCGCAACGTCGGCCTGGCCGAGCGGATGTGGAACACCGCCGTCGCCGGCGGCGCGCAGGCCGCGGGCCGCGCGGTGGCCGGCCTCGCGCCCGGCCAGCAGGCCGACTTCGTTCGCCTCGCCGACGCGATGCTCGACGACCTGGCGCCGGCCGAGCGCCTGGCCAGCCACCTGTTCGCCAGCCACCGCCGCGACGCGGTGCGCGATGTCTGGGTGGCCGGGCGCCGGGTGGTGCAGGCGGGCCGCCACGCCGCGGCGCCGGCCGCCGAGCGCGGTTTTCTCGCCGCGCGCGGCCGGCTGCGCGAGGCCTTGCGATGAACACCACGACACCCTTCGATCTGCTGCTGCGCAACGTGCGCGTCGTGAGCTGCGCCGACGCGGCCTGCGCGGTCTCGCCGCCGTCCTACGTCGCCGTCGCCGGCGGCCGGATCGCGGACCTCGGGCCGATGCAGCAACTGGCCCCGGCGACACGCGCGCTGCGCGAGATCGACGCGCAGGGCGCGCTGCTGACCCCCGGGCTGATCGACTGCCACACCCACCTCGTGCACGCGGGCCACCGCGCGCGCGAGTTCGAGATGCGCCTGCAAGGCGCGAGCTACGAGGAGATCGCGCGCGCCGGCGGCGGCATCGTCTCGACCGTGCGCCAGACGCGCGAGGCCAGCGAGGCCGAACTGCACGCGCAGTCGGCGCGCCGGCTGCGCGCGCTGATGGCGCACGGCGTCACGACGGTGGAGATCAAGTCGGGCTACGGCCTGTCGCTGGACGACGAGCTGAAGTGCCTGCGCGTGGCGCGCGCGCTGGGCGAGCAGTGGCCGGTCACGGTGCGCACCACGCTGCTGGCCGCGCATGCCGTGCCGCCCGAGTACGCCGGCCGCGCCGACGACTACACCGCGCTGGTGGCCGAGCGCATCGTGCCCGAGGCGGCGCGGCTGCAACTGGCCGACGCGGTGGACGCCTTCTGCGAGTCGATCGCCTTCGACCTGGCGCAGACGCGCCGCGTCTTCGAGGCCGCGCGGCGCGCCGGGCTGCCGGTCAAGCTGCACGCCGAGCAGTTGTCCAACATGCACGGCGCCGCGCTGGCGGCGGAGTTCGGCGCGCTGTCGGCCGACCACCTGGAGCACGTCGACGAAGCCGGCGTGATGGCGCTGGCGCGCGCCGGCACCGTGGCGGTGATGCTGCCCGGCGCGTTCTACTTCCTGCGCGACACGCGCGTGCCGCCGATCGAGTTGTTCCGAAAACACGGCGTGCCGATGGCCGTGGCCACCGACTGCAACCCCGGCAGCAGCCCGGGCACGCACCTGCCGCTGATGATGAACATGGCCTGCACGCTGTTCCGCATGACGCCGGCCGAGGCCTTGCTCGGCGTCACGCGCCACGCGGCGCGCGCGCTCGGCCTGGCCGCCACGCACGGCACGGTCGAGCCCGGCAAGGTGGCCGACCTGTGCCTGTGGGATGTCGACCACCCGGCCGAGCTGAGCTACGCGATCGCCGCCTCACCGCTGCGGGCGCGCCTGCACGGCGGCCTCGACCATCTGCCGTAGCAGCGGCTGCACACGCGCCGCGAGGTCGCCGCGGTAGGCGAAGGGCGCGGTTTCGTCCATGTAGGTGCACTGGCACAGCTCGAGCTGCAGCGCGTGCACGCCCTGGCCCGGCGCGCCGTAGTGGCGCGTGATCCAGCCGCCCTTGAAGCGGCCGTTGCTGACGTGGGTGTAGGCATCCTGCGCCCGCATCGGCGCCTCGGCGGCGGCCTGCACCGCGGCCGCGCAGGCGCGCCCGTCGGCGGTGCCCAGGTTCAGGTCGGGCAGCTTGCCGGCGAAGAAGCGCGGCAGCACGCTGCAGATCGAGTGCGCGTCCCACAGCACCACCTGGCCGTGGCGCGCGCGCAGGCGCGCCAGCTCCTCGGCCAGCGCGTCGTGGTAGGGCCGCCACCAGCGCTCGCGGCGCTCGTCGCGCTCGGCCGCGCCGGGCGCCTCGCCGGGAAGGTACAGCGGCTCCTTGCGGAAGCTGTCCAGCGGCAGCAGGCCGGTCACGTCCTGGCCGGGGTACAGGCTCTCGTCCTCGGGCGGACGGTTCAGGTCGATGACGTGGCGCGCGTAGTGGGCGGCGATCACCGTCGCGCCCATCGCGTGCGCGAACTCGTACAGGCGCGGCAGGTGCCAGTCGACATCGGCGCGCTGCAAGGCGGCCGGCGTCATGCGCCGCTCCAGCGCGTGCGGGATCAGCGTGCCGGCGTGCGGTATCGACACCAGCAGCGGCGCGGTGCCGCGGCTCAGCGAGAAGACTTCCTGCTCCATGCGTGACAACCCTGGGTCAAGTGGCCTAGGTAAGTGAAGGCCGCCGTGTAGACTGCGGCACGCGCCTTGCAAGGCGGACACATCCCACTCCAGGAGTCGAGACGATGAAGAACAAGCGCTCTCTTGCCATGTCCGTTGCCGGGCCGCTCGCGGCCGCCGCCATTCTCGCCGCCGCCGGGCCCGCGGCGGCCCAGGAAACCCCTGTGGCGATCGGCATTTCCGGCTGGACCGGCTTCGCGCCGCTGACGCTGGCCAAGGAGGCCGGCCTGTTCAAGAAGTTCGGGCTGGACGTGACGCTGCGCAAGATCCCGCAGAAGGACCGCCACCTCGCGATGGCCTCGGGCGACATCCAGTGCGCCGCCACCACCGTCGAGACCTGGGTGGTGTGGAACGCCAACGGCGTGGCCGCCACGCAGATCTTCCAGCTCGACAAGAGCTACGGCGCCGACGGCATGGTGGTCAAGCCCGGCGTGGCGAAGATCGCCGACCTGAAGGGCAAGACGGTGGCCGCCTCGGCGCCCGGCACGGCGCCCTACTTCACGCTGGCCTGGATGCTGAAGAAGAACGGCCTGTCGGTGAAGGACGTGAAGGTGGTCAACCTCGAACCGCAGGCCGCCGCCAACGCGATGATCGCCGGCAACCAGGACATAGCCGCCGGGATGACCTACGAGCCCTACCTCGGCGCGGTGCGCGCCAAGCCGGAGGCGGGCAAGATCATCGCCACCACGCTCGACTACCCGATGATCATGGACACCGTCGGCTGCACGCCCAAGTTCCTGAAGGACAACCCCAAGGCCGCCAAGGCGCTGGCCGACGGCTACTTCGCCGCGCTCGACATGATCAAGACCGACCCGAAGAAGAGCTACGAGATCATGGGCGCCGACGTCAAGCAAAGCGGCGAGGCCTTCGAGAAGAGCCAGGCCTACCTGCGCTGGCAGGACAAGGCGGCGAACCAGAAGTTCTTCGCCGGCGAGCACGCGCAGTTCAGCAAGGAGGCGGCGGAGCTGCTGCTGGAGATCGGCATCATCAAGCAGATCCCCGACCTGAAGTCGCTGGCCGACACCTCGTTCATTCAATGACAGCCCCCCAGTCGCTTCGCTCCCGCCCCCGAGGGGCGCCGTCCGCCTTGGGGCGGCCCGGCGGCGGACCGTGAAGCCGCTGCGCGAGGTCGCGCCCGGGCCGAAGGCGGCGCTGGGTGTCGCCTTCTTCGTGCTGTTCTTCGCCGCGTGGGCCGCCGCCACGCTGGGCGGCTACGTCTCGAAGACCTTCCTGGCCGACCCGCTGACCATGCTGCGCTCGGGCTGGACGCTGCTGGCCGAGCAGGGCTTCGCCACCGACATCGGCTACACCGTCTGGCGCGTGCTCGGCGGCTTCGTGCTGGCGGCGCTGCTGGCCGTGCCGCTGGGCGTGGCGATGGGCGCCTACAAGCCGGTCGAGGCCTTCTTCGAGCCCTTCGTCTCGTTCGCGCGCTACCTGCCGGCCTCGGCCTTCATCCCGCTGCTGATCCTGTGGGCCGGCATCGGCGAGGCGCAGAAGCTGGCGGTGATCTTCATCGGCTCGTTCTTCCAGCTCGTGCTGATGATCGCGGTGACGGTGGGCGGCACGCGCCGCGACCTGGTCGAGGCCGCCTACACGCTGGGCGCCAACGACTGGGGCATCGTGCGCCGCGTGCTGATCCCGGCCGCCGCGCCGCAGGTGGCCGAGACGCTGCGCCTCGTGCTCGGCTGGGCCTGGACCTACGTGATCGTCGCCGAGCTGATCGGCGCCTCGCACGGCATCGGCCACATGATCACCGACAGCCAGGCGCTGCTGGCCACCGACCAGATCATCTTCGGCATCATCACCATCGGCGTGATCGGGCTCGTCTCCGACCTCGCCTTCAAGTACGCCAACCGCGCGCTGTTCCGCTGGGCCTCGCTGTGAGCCGACCATGAGCCGCCTGTCCATCCGCGGCGTCGGCCGCACCTTCCCCGGCGTGAACCGCGGCGCGCCGACCGTCGCGCTGCAACCCACCGACCTGGAAGTCGCCGACAACGACTTCATCACCATCCTCGGGCCCTCGGGCTGCGGCAAGTCGACGCTGCTGCGCATCGTCGCCGGGCTGGACGAGCCGACGCAGGGCGAGGTGCTGCTCGACGGCGCGCCGGTGCGCGGCCCGGGCCCCGAGCGCGGCATGGTGTTCCAGAGCTACACGCTGTTCCCGTGGCTGACGGTGCGCGAGAACATCTGCTTCGGCCTGCGCGAGAAGGGCCTGCCGGCGGCGCAGCAGGCCGAGATCGCCGCGCGCTTCATCGCCGAGGTCGGCCTGCGCAGCTTCGAGAACCACTACCCCAAGCAGCTCTCCGGCGGCATGCAGCAGCGCGTGGCGCTGGCGCGCGCGCTGGCCAACGACCCGAAGATCCTGCTGCTCGACGAGCCCTTCGGCGCGCTCGACAACCAGACCCGCGCGCTGATGCAGGAGCTGCTGCTGTCGATCTGGGAGCAGCACCGCAAGACCGTGCTGTTCGTGACGCACGACGTCGACGAGGCGATCTTCATGGCCAACCGCTGCGTGGTGTTCAGCGCGCGCCCCGGGCGCATCAAGAACGAGCTGGCGATCGACCTGCCGACGCCGCGCCACTACACGGTGAAGACCACGCCGCGCTTCTCGGAGCTGAAGGCGGTGGTGACCGAGGACATCCGCGCCGAGAGCCTGAAGACGGCGCAGATGGAGCACTGATCGCGGCTCAGATCGTGGCGCCCTCTTCGACCAGCGCGGTGGCCGCGGCGATGTCCGGCGCCATCAGGCGATCTTCCGCCAGGCGCGGCACGCGCGCGCGCAGCCGCGCATGAAGCGCCTCGATCGTCGGCGAGGATTGCAGCGGGCGGTGGAAGTCCAGCGCCTGAGCGGCGGCCAGCCATTCGATGCCGACGATGCCGGCGGTGTTGTCGAGCATCGTGTGCAGGCGCCGCGCCGCGTAGGTGGCCATCGAGACGTGGTCTTCCTGGTTCGCCGAGGTCGGCAGCGAATCGACGCTGGCCGGGTGCGCGAGCGACTTGTTCTCCGAGGCCAGCGCGGCGGCGGTCACCTGCGCGATCATGAAACCCGAGTTCAGCCCGCCGTGCTCGACCAGGAAGGCCGGCAGGTTCGACAGCACCGGGTCCATCAGCATCGCGGTGCGGCGCTCGGACAGCGCGCCGATCTCGGCGATGGCCAGCGCGAGGTTGTCGGCCGCGAAGGCCACCGGCTCGGCGTGGAAGTTGCCGCCCGACAGCGCCTCGCCGGCATCGGCGAACACCAGCGGGTTGTCCGAGACGCCGTTGGCCTCGGTCAGCAGGATGTTCCAGGCGTGCGCCATCTGGTCGAGGCAGGCGCCCATCACCTGCGGCTGGCAGCGCAGGCAGTACGGGTCCTGCACCTTCTCGCAGTGCCGGTGCGATTCGCGCAGCGCGCTCGCGCCCAGCCAGGCGCGGTAGCGCGCCGCCACGGCGCGCTGGCCCTTCTGGCCGCGCACCGCGTGGATGCGGTCGTCGAAGGGCGTGTCCGAGCCCTTGGCGGCGTCGACCGTCAGCGCGCCGACGGCCAGCGCGGCGTCGAACACGCGCTCCAGCCGCAGCGCGGCGTGGATCGCCAGCGCGGTGGAGGCCTGCGTGCCGTTGAGCAGCGCCAGGCCTTCCTTGGGCCCGAGCGTGAAGGGCGTCAGGCCGGCATGCGGCAGCGCCTCGAGCGCGCTGATGCGCCGGCCGGCCACGAAGGCCTCGCCGACGCCGATCAGCACGCCGGCCAGGTGCGCCAGCGGCGCGAGGTCGCCGCTGGCGCCGACCGAGCCCTTCTCGGGCACCACCGGCAGCACGTCGTGCGCCAGCAGCGCGAGCAGCGCCTCGATCACTTCCAGCCGCACGCCCGACACGCCGTGCGCGAGGCTGGCCGCCTTCAGCAGCAGCATCAGCCGCACCACCGGCGCGGACAGCGGCTGGCCCACGCCGGCGCCGTGCGACAGCACGAGGTTCTTCTGCAACTGCGCCAACTGGTCGTCGGCGATGCGCGTCTGCGCGAGCTTGCCGAAACCGGTGTTGATGCCGTACACCGGCTCGTGGCGCGACACCAGCGCGCGCACGCAGTCGACGCTGGCCTGGATGGCGGGCCGGGCGGCATCGGCCAGCGCCAGCCGCAGCGGCCCGGCGGCGGCGCGCGCGAGCAGGTCCTTGTCCAGCCCGCCCGGGGCGATCGTCGTCGTGGGGGTCGAGGTCATCGCTGCGCTCCGCAAACTGGTCTAGACAACTTTAGCACGCCCACGGAGACGATCAAGCCATGACGACGCGCGCGCCCCGCCGCCTGCCCTCGAAGGACATCAAGGCCTCGATCCGCCAGCGCATCGCCGACGGCGGCTGGCAGCCGGGCATGAAGCTGCCCTCCGAGCGCGAGCTGGTGCAGCAGTTCGGCTGCGCGCGCATGACGGTGCACCACGCGCTGCGCGAGCTGGAGGACGAGGGCCTGATCGAGCGCCGCCAGGGCTCGGGCTCCTACGTCGCGCGGCTGCACCCGATCTCCAACGTGCTGCGGGTGCGCGACATCCACGAGGAGATCGCCGAGCGCGGCCACCTGCACGTGACGCGCGTGCTGTCGGTGGCGCGCGAGAAGGCCGGCGCCGAGGTCGCCGCGGCGATGCGGCTGCGCAAGGGCAGCACGGTGTTCCACGTGCGCCTGGTGCACCTGGAGAACGGCGTCGCCATCCAGCTCGAGGATCGCCACGTCAACCCGGCGCTCGCGCCCGGCTTCATGGCGCGCGACTTCACGCAGGTGACGCCCTCGCACGTGCTGTTCGAGCACGCGCCGCTGACCGAGGCCGAGCAGGTGGTCGAGGCGGTGCTGGCCGACGCCGAGCAGGCGCGCGCGCTCGAGGTGCCGGCCGGCTCGGCGCTGCTGCGCGTCTCGCGCCGCACGGTCTCGCAGGGTGCCGTGGCCTCGGTGGCGCGCCTGTACCATCCCGGCACCCGCTATCGCCTGATCGGACACTTCTCGGTCTGATCGCCCGTTTTCCATGAGCCACGACCTCACCGACGCCGAGTTCGCCGAACTCGACGAGCTGCTCGCGCAGACGCCCGAGCCCTTCGAGCCGCTCGACGCGGTGATGCTCGACGGCTACCTGTGCGGCGTGATCGTGCAGCCGGTGCTGCTCGAACCCGAGGCCTGGCTGGCGCACGTGTTCGACTTCGACGGCCAGCCGCTGCCCGACGACGCCGACCCGGCCTGGCGCGAGCGCGTCGGCGCGCTGATCCTGCGCCGCCACGCGGCGCTGCGCCATTCGATCGCCGAGGACGGCTCGGTTCGACCCGCTGATCCTCGAACTCGACGACTTCGAGCCGCCGCGCACCGACGAGCCGGCGGCCAGCCTCAACCCGGTGTCGCAGGCGCTGTTCCCGTGGGTGGCGGGCTTCCAGCACGCGATGGAGAGCTTCCCCGACCTGGTCGAGCTGCCCGACCCGGCCATCGACGTGGCGCTGGCGCGCCTGTACCGCCACCTGCCGGCGCAGACCGACGAGGAGCGCGAGGTGGTCGCCACGCTCGACGCGGAGCATCCGCTGGCCACGCTCGACGAGGCGATCGAAGACCTGATCGTGATCGTCGCCGACCTCGAAGACCTGACCCGCGAGCGGCGCTACAAGGTCGAGACGATACGCCGCGAGGCGCCCAAGGCCGGCCGCAACGAGCCCTGCCCCTGCGGCAGCGGCCGGAAGTACAAGCACTGCCACGGGCAGGGGTGAGCGGCCGATGAGGCTCCAGCTCCTGTCCGACCTGCACCTCGAGACCGAGCCCTTCGAGCCCGAGCCGAACCCGGCCGCCGAGCTGCTGGTGCTCGGCGGCGACATCGACAGCCGCTGGGCCGCGCTGGAGCGCTTCGCCGGCTGGCCGGTGCCGGTGCTGATGGTGGCCGGCAACCACGAGTTCGACGGCCGCGATCTCGACGCCGCCTGGCCGGCGCTGCGCGAGCGCTGCGACGCGCTGGGCATCACGCTGCTGGAGCGCGAGAGCCTCGTGCTCACCGACGCGCAGGGCGCGCGCATCCGCTTCGTCGCCACCGTGCGCTGGTGCGACTTCGACGTCTTCGGCGACGCCGGCCGCGCCGGCGCGATGCGCGCGGCGGCCTACTACATGCGCATCATGAAGAGCACGCGCCGCGGCGCGCCCTTGGCCCCCGAGGGCGTGCGCGAAGAGGCGCTGGCCTGCCGCGCCTGGCTGGCCGCCGAGCTGGCGCGCAGCGGCGCGTGGGACCGCAGCGTGGCGCTGACGCACTTCGCGCCCTCGCTGCGCAGCGCCGATCCGCGCTACGGCGCGCAGCCCGGCACCGCCAGCTTCTGCAACGGCGACGACGAACTGCTGCCGCTGGCCTCGACCTGGATCCACGGCCACCTGCACTGCCGGCACGACTACCTCGTCGAGCACCCGCGCGGGCGCACGCGCGTGGTCTGCAACGCGCGCGGCCACGTGCGCAACGGCGAGGCCGAAGGTTACGACGCGATGCGCTTGTACGAGGTCTAGAGTCCGCCGCGCGGGGCCGGCAGCCGCTGCCGCGCCAGCTCGGCGAAGTAGCGCGCGCCGATCGGCAGCAACGCGTCGTTGAAGTCGTAGGCGCTGTTGTGCAGCGGCACGCCGCCCGGGCTGCCGGCGGCGCCGTTGCCGATGAAGACGAAGGCGCCCGGCACGGCCTTCAGGAAGGCGCCGAAGTCCTCCGAGATCATCATCGGCGCGACCTCGGCGTCGACGTTCTCCGGCCCCACCACCGCGGCGGCGGCGCGCACCGCCACCGGCACGCACTGCGGCCAGTTCACCGTGGGCGCGAACTCGTGCGTGTAGTCCACCTCGCAGTGCACGCCGTGGGCCAGCGCGACGCCCGCGCACACCTCGCGCATGCGCCGCTCGAGCAGCGCCTGCACCTCGGGCGAGTAGCTGCGCGTGTCGCCCTGGATGACGACGTTCGACGGAATCGCGTTGCGGATGCCGTCGGTGTGCAGCTCGGTGCACGACAGCACCGCCGATTCGGCCGGATCGACCGCGCGCGCGACGATGGTCTGCAAGCCCAGCACGATCGCCGCCGCCGCCACCAGCGGATCGGCCGCCATGTGCGGACGCGCCGCGTGGCCGCCGCGTCCGCGCACGCGGATCACGAAGTTGTCCTCGCTGGCCATGATGCCGCCGGCGCGCGTGGCGATCGTGCCCACCGGCAGGCCCGGGATGTTGTGCGCGCCGTAGATCTCGTCGACCGGGAAGCGCTCGAACAGCCCGTCGTCCATCATCGCCCGCGCGCCGCGCCCGTGCTCCTCGGCCGGCTGGAAGATGAAGCGCACGGTGCCGTCGAAGTCGGGGCGGGCCCGCAGCAGGTGCGCCGCGCCGAGCACCATCGCCATGTGGCCGTCGTGCCCGCAGCCGTGCATGCAGCCCGGGTTCTGCGAGGCGTGCGCGCGGCCCTCGGCCGTCTCGGTCATCGCCAGCGCGTCCATGTCGGCGCGGATGCCGATCGCCGCCGCGCCGCCGCCGGCCCTCAGGCTGGCGACGACGCCGGTGCCGCCGATGCCGCGATGCACCTCCAGGCCCAGCGCCTGCAGCACGTTGGCCACGTAGTCCGAGGTCTTGCGCTCGTTGAAGCCGGTTTCGGGAAAGCGGTGCAGGTGGTGGCGCCACCGCACGAGCCGGGCCGACAGTTCGGGGTCGACGACGTGGTCCATGGGGGCGAAGCATAAAACTATCATCCCCGCACCCCCTCCCTCTCCCACGCCGCCGGAGCCGCCCTTGCCCACCGCCCCTCTTTCCCTCGACGCCGGCGCGCTGCTGGAGCAGCTTCGCGCGCTGGGCGCCATCGGCGCCGATGCGGCGGCGGGTGGGCGCACGCGCATCGCGCTGAGCGACGCCGACAAGGCCGGCCGCGACCAGCTCGTGCAGTGGATGCGCGAGCTGCGGCTCGAGGTGCGCGTGGACCGCATCGGCAACGTCTTCGGCATCCTGCCGGCGGCCGCGCCGGCGGGCGAGCGGCGGCCGCTGATGATCGGCTCGCACATCGACACGGTGCGCAACGCCGGCGCGCTGGACGGCTGCTACGGCGTGCTGGCCGGCCTGGCGGTCGCGCGCGCCTACCGCGCCGCCGGCACGCCGCCGCCGCGCGCCATCGTGGTCGCCGCCTTCACCAACGAAGAGGGCGTGCGCTTCCAGCCCGACATGATGGGCTCGCTGGTCTACGCCGGCGGCCTGGCGCTGGACGAGGCGCTCGACACCCTGGGCACCGACGGCGCGCGCCTGGGCGACGAGTTGCAGCGCATAGGCTACGCGGGCGAGATGGCGCCGGGCGCCATCGTGCCCGGGGAGTACCTGGAGCTGCACATCGAGCAGGGCCCCGTCCTGGAGGCCGAAGGCCGGCTCATCGGCGTGGTCGAGAGCCTGCAAGGCATCTCCTGGCAGAAGATCACCGTGCACGGCACGGCCAACCATGCCGGCACCACGCCGACCCGGCTGCGCCACGACGCGGGTTACGCCGCCGCGGCCATCGTGGCCTTCCTGCGCGAGCACGTCGTGGCCGCCGCGCCCGACACCACGCTGGCAACCACCGGCTCGCTGCGCCTCGAACCGGATGTGGTCAACGTGATCCCGCGCAAGGCGGTCTTCACGGTCGATTTGCGCGACCCGGACGAAGCGCGCCTGCAAGCCGCCGAGCGGCGCCTGGCCGACTTCCTCGTGCAGATCGCCGCCCGCGAAGGCGTGCGCATCGAAACCGAGCGCCTGGCGCGCTTCGAGCCGGTGAGCTTCGACGCCGGCCTGGCCGACGAGATCGAGGCCTCGGCGCGGCGCTTCGGCTTCACGCACCGGCGCATGACTTCGGGCGCGGGGCACGACGCGCAGATGATCGCGCGCATCGCGCCCGCGGCCATGATCTTCGTGCCCAGCCGCGGCGGCATCAGCCACAACCCGCGCGAGCACACCGACGACGCGCAGCTCGTGCAGGGCGCGCAGGTGCTGCTCGACGTGGTGCGGCGGCGCCTGGCCGCCAGCGCCTGAGACGAACACGAACGAACCTTCGCCATGCTGATCGCCAACGCGCGCGCCGGGCGCGCCGCCTATCCCGACGAACTGCGCGCCATCATGAGCATCGAGCGCGCCGAACAGAGCCGCCGCTGGCTCGCGCCCTGGCCGGCGCTCGCGCGCGGCGCCACGCCGCTGTACGACCTGCCCGACACGGCCGCCGCGCTGCGCGTCGCGCGTTTCAGCGTCAAGGACGAGTCGGTGCGCTCCCCGCTCGGCAGCTTCAAGGCCCTGGGCGCGCCGATCGCGCTGGTGCGCCAGATCCTGCGCCTGCACCCCGGCCTGGAGCCCGGCGCCATCCTGGCCGGCCGCTGCGCCGAACGGCTGGCCGGCTACAGCGTCGTCAGCGCCACCGACGGCAACCACGGGCGCGGCCTGGCCGCGGCCGCGCGCGACGCCGGCTGCCGCTGCGTGATCGTGCTGCACGCCCAGGTCAGCGCCGAGCGCGAGGCGGCGATCGCCGCGTTCGGCGCCGAGATCGTGCGCATCCGCGGCAACTACGACGAATCGGTCGCCGAGGCGGCGCGGCTGGCGGCGCGCCACGGCTGGCAGGTGATCTCCGACACCTCCTACGACGGCTACGAGGACATCCCGCGCGACGTGATGCAGGGCTACAGCGCCATCGCCGCGGAGATCGTCGAGCAGACCGGCGCGCGCCGCGGCGAAGACGGCGCCTACACCCACGTGCTGCTGCAAGGCGGCGTCGGCGGCCTCGCGGCCGGCCTGGTCAGCTACCTGTGGGAATGGCAGGGCGCGCGCCGGCCGCACTTCATCGTGGTGGAGCCCGAGCAGGCCGACTGCCTGCTGCAAAGCGCGCTGCGCGGCCGCGCCGCCAGGGCCTCGGGCACGGTCGATTCGCTGATGGCCGGCCTGGCCTGCGGCGAGACTTCGCCGCTGGCCTGGCGCTTCCTGAGCGGCAGCGTCGACCACTTCATGACCATCACCGACGCCCAGGCCGTCGCGGCGATGCGCGCGCTGGCGGCCGGCGGCGAACGCGACGTTCCCCTCGTCGCGGGCGAATCGGGCGTGGCCGGGCTGGCGGCGGCGCGGCTGCTGCGCGCCGACCCGGCGCTGTCGGCGGCGACCGGCCTCGATGCGCAGTCGCGCCTGCTGATCGTCAACACCGAGGGCGCCACCGCGCCCGGCGTCTACGCCGAACTGGTCGGCGAGCCCGCCGAGGCCGTGCTGGCGCGGCAGGCCGCACGCCGGAAAGCGGGCAAGATAACGGCGGGTTGACGTTCCACCCGCTACATCCCGCACCATGCCTGATGCCGCCGCCTTGCGACTCGAACTGTGCGGCGCGCCGCGGCTGCTCGAACCCGGGGGAGGCGTCATCACCATCGGGCCGCGCCTGGCCGCGCTGCTGGCGCTGGCGGCGCTGCGGCCGCCGCTGGCGCGCGAGCTGGCCGCGGCCTGGCTGTATCCGGAACTCGACGCGGCCGGGGCGCGCCGCAACCTGCGCCAGCTCCTGCACAAGCAGCGCGCCCTCGTGCAGCGCCTGCTCGTGCCGGACGGCGACCGGCTGCTGCTCGCCCCCGGCGTCGGCGTCGATGCCCTCCAGGCGCCGGACGCCGACGCGCCGCATCCGCCGCTGCTGCTCGGCACGCGCCACCAGGGCGATCTGCCGGCGCTGCAAGCCTGGCTGGACGGCGAGCGCGAGCGGCTCGCCGCGCGCTGGCGCCAGGCGGTGGCCGACCGTGCCGACGACGACGAGCGCGAAGGCCGCTTCGCCGCCGCGCTGGTGCACGCCGCCAAACTGGTGGCGGCGCTGCCGACCTCGGAGGCCGCGCATCGGCGCGTCATGCGGCTGCACGACCTGCGCGGCGACCGCGCGCAGGCGCTCGCCGCCTTCGACGCCTGCGAACAGGTGCTGCGCGACGAGTTGAGCGCCCGCCCCGGGCCCGAGACGCTGGCGCTGCGCGCCGGCATAGAGGCCGATGCCACCGCCCTGGCGCGGCCGACGCCGGCCGCCTTCGCCGAACGCCCGCTGCTGCACCGGCCGCCGCACCTGATCGGCCGCGACGCCGAGCGCTCGGCGCTGGCCGATGCCGTCGCGGCCGGCCGCCACGCAGTGGTGACGGGCGAGGGCGGCATAGGCAAGAGCCGGCTGCTCGAGGAGCACCGGCGCGCCCGCGGCGAGGCCGGCGCCCGCGCGCTCGAAGCCGGCGGCCGCCCGGCCGACGCCACCCTGCCGTACGCGCTGCTGGCGCGCCTGCTCGCCGCCGCGCTCGCGGCCTGCCCGCACGAACCGCTGCCGTCGGTGCGCGGCGAACTGGCGCACGTGCTGCCGCAGCCCGGCCATGAACCGAGCGGTCGCGCCGACGCGCTGCGCCTCGTGCGCGCGACGATCGCGCTGCTGCGCGACGTGGCCGCCGCCGGCGTCGAGACGATCGTCATCGACGACCTGCACCACGCGGACGACACCAGCCTGCGCCTGCTGTCGCACGTGGTCGCCGAGAGCGGGCTGGCCTGGGTGGTGGCGGCCCGGCCGGACGAGCTGGCGCCCGCCGGCCGCGAACTGCTGGCGGCGCTGGACCCGGCGGCGGCGCACCTGCCGCTGCGACCGCTGGCCGAGGCCGAGGTGCTGCGCCTGGTGCAGTCGCTGGGCGCGCCGGTCGTGCCCGGCGCGCCGGGCGAGTGGCTGCGCCGCACCGGCGGCAACCCGCTCTTCGTCGTCGAGTCGGCGAAGGCCTGGGCGGCCGCCCCGCCGGCCGCAGGCTCGGCGTGGCCGGTGCCCTTGTCGGTGGAGCGGCTGGTGCGCGATCGCATCGCGCGGCTGGGCGCGCCGGCCCTGCGCCTGGCGCGCTGCGCCGCCATCGCCGGCGACGACTTCGAGGCGGCACTGGCCTCGCACGTGCTCGGCGTGCCCGCGCTCGACCTCGCCGACGCCTGGTCGGAGCTCGAATCGGCCGGCCTGCTCGACGATGGCCGCTACACGCACGACCTCGTCCGCGATGCCGTCGAGGCGTCGGTGCCGGCGGCGCTGGCGCGCGAACTGCACGGCACGATCGCCGGCTGGCTGCTGCAGGCGGGGCGGGCCGCGGCGCGCGTCGCCTGGCACGCCGAGCGCGCGGCGCTCTGGCCGCTGGCGTCGGCGCAGTGGCGCCTGGCCGGCCAGGCACTGCGGCAACGCGGCCACCTCCTGGAGGCGAGCGTGTGCCACGACGCCTCCGCCCGCGCCGCCGAGCAGGCGGGCGATGCGGTCGCGACCTTCGAGGCGCGCCGCGCGCAGGCCGAGGCGCGCGCCATGCACCTGAACGACGCCGAGTCCGATGCGCTGCTCGCAGCCTTGCAGTCGCTCGCCGGCGATGCAGCGCAGGCACTTGCTGCGTTGCAACTGCGCGTGCACTGGCTGGCCTGCCGCGGCGAGCACGCCGCCGCGATTGCCCTCGGCCGCCCGGCGTTGGAAGACCACCGCGGTGGCGATCGGGCCGTTCTGCTGCGCATCGCCGGTTCGGTGGCGGATGCCCATATCCGGGAGGACGAGCCCGCGCGTGCGCTCGACGTGTTGCGGCCGTTCGAGCACTGGGTGGCGCATGCTGCCGATCCGGCAACGCGGCTTGTCTACGCGAGCGTGCGGGCCAATGCGTTGCAGACGGCCGGCCGTCTGAGGGCGGCAAGCGCGGCCTACGAGGAAGCGCTGACGCTCGCGCAAATGGTGGGCGACGAGGAAGAGGTGTCGATGAACACGGCCAACCTCGGCGTCGCCCACATGTACCGCGGCATGCTGTCGAGTGCCATCGCGCTGGCGCGCGAAGCGCGCCGACTGGCCGAGGCCAACGCCCGAGGCGAGCGCTCGCACAACGTGCTCACGGTCGAGACCGTGCTGGCAAAGTGCCTGCTCGACCACAACGACTACGACGAGGCGCTTGCCCTGCTGGAGCCGCTGCGCGAGGCGTTCGCCCGCCAGCGCTCGGGCTATTGGCGCTGCATGTGCGAGGTGTTTCTCGCCCAGGCGTGGGTGCAGCTCGGCCAGCCGGCGCGCGCTCTGGCCGCCCTCGACGCGGCTGAACCCGATCTGTCCGACATCCTGACCCGCGTGTACGCGCTCGGCCTGCGGGCCGAGATGGCCGCGCTGCTCGGCAACGGCGATGCAAACGCGTGCATCACCGCCGCTCGAGCGCTGCCCCTGTCGGGTGAGGGGGCGGCGGCGCAGGTCGTGCGCGTCTGGGGCAGCCGCTTCGAACCGCCCGAGGCCGCCGCCGAACTGCTCGTTGGCGCGCTGCGCTGGGCCGAAGCGCAGGAGCGCGCCGGCCTGCAGCTCGCCGCGCACGTGCGGGCCAGCGAGGTCGAGCGGCGCCGTGGCGATGCAGGCGCGGCACTGCGCCATGCCGAAGCGGCCGCGCGGCTCGCGCCCGAGGCGCATGCGGCGTGGTTCTACCGCGGCGAGCTCTGGCTGGAACTGCACGCCGCGCGCCGCGAAGCGGGCGATGCGGCCGGCGCGTGCCGCGCGCTCGACGACGGCCTCGACTGGCTGCGCGTGACCCTGACGCGCGTGCCGCCGCCGTTTCGCCGCTCCTTCCTCGACCGCAACCCCACCAACCTCGCGCTGCGCCGGCTCGGCCGCTCGCGCGGCGCCGACACCGTCTTGCTGGAGTGACGCCGCGCGAGGTGACGCCGAGGTGACGGCGCGCTGCCTACAACCGCGCCTGACGCGATCGGCGTCGCTTCGAGGGCGAGACATGGGCCACTTCTCCCTACCCGACCCCGTGCGTGCGGCGCGCCGCCGCCGGGTGGCCGCGATGATGGCGTCGCTGGCCCTGCTGGCCGCCTGCGGCGGCGGACACGACGGCGACGACCCGAACGCCGGCGCGCCGCCGCCCCCGCCGGTCGAAGGGCCGCCGCCGCCGGCCGTCGACACCACGCCGAAACCCACCGCCGTCGGCGTGCCCGTCGGCAGCGAGGTGGTGAAGACCATAGGCCCGGCGGGCGGCACCGTGGTCAGCGCCGACGGCGCGGCCTCGATCGTCATACCCGCCGGCGCGCTCGCCGGCGACACCCCCATCGCCATCCAGCGCATCACCGACAACGCGCCCGGCAGCCTGCGCACCTACGCCATGCGCCCCGAGGGGCAGACCTTCGCGGTGCCGGTGACGGTGCAGTTCAGCTACGACGAGAACGAGCTGATGGGCACCGCGCCCGAGGCCTTCGACATCGGCTACCAGGACGCGAACCGCTACTGGCGTGCGCTGCCCGTGGCCACGCTGGACACCACCGCGCGGACGGTCAGCGTCTCCACCACCCACTTCACCGACTGGGCGCTGCTCTCGACGATCCGCCTCACGCCGACGCGTGCGGCGGTGCGCGTCGGCAGCAAGCTGTCGCTGGACGTGGTGTCCTGCGGCCGCAGGGACGATCCCGGTACCGGCCAGCCGGCGCTGGTGGAGACCTGCGGCCCGAGCCCGCTGCGCGTGGACACCTGGGCGGTCAACGGCACCACCTACGGCGATGCCAGGGTGGGCACGGTGGATTCGGCCGGCACGGTGAAAGGCACCTACACCGCGCCGGCGAACAAGCCGAGCCCGTCGACCGTCGCGGTGAGCTGCTCGGTGCAGCTGCCGGCGGGCGACAGGGCCAAGGTGCTGCTGAAGACCGAGGTGCAGGTGGTGCAGCACGCCGGGTGGAACGGCAGCATCTGGTACTCGATGCGCGGCATGGAGAACACCACCGAGACGGTGCCGTTGCCCGGCAACATCGGCAGCACCACCACCGAGAAGATGCGCGAAGTGTTCGGCGGGGTGATTCTGACGATCGAAGCCGACAACGACTTCAGCGGACCGAACATCATCAAGGTGTCGAAGGTCGAGGGCAACTACGACTACCACGAGTCGGTGGCACGCAGCCGCACCGCCCAGGACGGGCCGTGTCTGCGCCAGACGCAAGGCAGCCTGGTGACCGACGCGACCGGGAAGCCGACGCTGCCGGCGCACAACCTGATGGCGATCGAGTTCGGCAACCCGACGATGACCGGGGGCGCGTACAAGATCGCCTTCGCGCCCGCCGAGGGCAAGCTGACCGGCACGTCGATCGAACAGATCAGCCAGACCGCGACCGGCGAGAACTGCGTGCCCACGCCGCCCACCGACGTCCGCGTCGACTACGAAGGCATGATCGACGTGATCGCCATCGACCTCGCCGGCAGCGCACCCGAGAAGGCCGACAACCTCTCGGGTCACGTCGCCAAAGAGTCGATGATGCTGGGCCTGCCGGTGACGTGGGAAGTGCACTGGCAGCTCAACCACTCCGTGAAGTGACGTGCGGGAGACGACCATGACCCGCCTGCTCCTGCCGCCGCGTGCGGCATCCCTGGCCCTTCTTGCCCTTCTTGTCCTTTACGTCGCGGCGTCGACGACGGCCTGCGCGCCGATGCTGCCGACGGCGCCCGCTGCACCGCCGCCGGCCCCGGCGGCCACGCCCACCGCCGGCGCGGCGCCGGTGGCGAGCCCGCTGTCCTACGGCGCGGTGACCTCGCAGGTGGTCAAGGGCCGCACCACGCAGCTCGAGCTGCTGCAGACGTTCGGCGGCCCCAACATCTCCACCGTCGACCGCGACGGCGTCGAGACCTGGGTCTACGAGCGCACCGCCACGCAGACCGAGCAGCAGAGCCAGGCACAGTCGGCGCAGGCGACGGCGAGCCTGGGCGCCTTCTTCAAGTACGTGGACGTGGGCGTCGGCGGCGGCGTCGCGCGGTCCAGCGGCGGCGTCACCACGTCGGGCTCGGTGCGCTCGCTGACGGTGATCGTCAAGTTCGCGGCCGACAAGACGGTGGCCGACTATTCGGTGCGCGCCACCACCTTCTGAGGAGGGCTCCGCGATGGCCGACACGATGAAGCGGGCGCGGCGCGGCGCCGCCGCCCTGGGTCTCCTGCTCGGCGCGGGCGGCTGCGCGATGGGCGGCGGCGCTGCGTCGGGCGCCGACATGCTGGGCGGGCTCGCCGCGGGTCGCGGCGCCGCGACGGGCCAGGCTCAACGCCCCGGCCTGGGGGGCATGCAGGACCTGATGGCGCGCCAGAAGCTGCAGATGGAGATGATGAACAACCCGGACCTGCCGGCCTGGCATGCGCAGCGCGAGAAGATGGCGCTGGCCCTCGGCGACCGCGTGTTCGACAAGCCCTTCGACGCGGTGTTCGACGGCCTCACGGTGGCGGTCGCCACGCTGGGCGCCCGGGTGCAGAACATGGAGCGCGGCTCGGGCTACCTGGCGGCAGCGATCCCCGCGCTGGAGCCGGCGCGCGCGCAGGCGCTGCAGGACGCGGCGCTGCGCGAGTACGCGGCGGGGCGCGGCTATCCGCCGTCGGTGTTCGAGGGCAGCGCGCCGTTCGGGATGGACGTGCGCATGGACGGGATGATGCAGCGCCAGAGCGCCGGCATGACGATCTCGCTGCTGCGCCAGGGGCGCGCTCAAACCAAGGTCAAGCTGCGCTTCGACAACGTCTACTACCCCGAGCAGGTGGCCGAGTACTACAAGCGCGTGTGGGCGGCGGTGGACCGCCAGATGTTCCTCGACCGCGGGCTGGATTGAGGCGGGGCGGCGCGGCGCACGGGCCGCCCCCGGACCGCTTCATACCCATTCGCGTTCGAACGTCAGACTCCGCTCGCCCTGAGCTTGTCGAAGGGCACGCGAGTGCCTCGGTGGGGCTTCGACAAGCTCAGCCCGAACGGGAACATTGATACGTTCGAACGCGAATGGGTATCAGCGCACCACGCGGTCGATGCGCACCGCGACGCCGCTCGCGCCGGGCGCCACCGGCGCGCTCTCGCCTTGCAGGTCGCCCGGCTGCGGCGTGGCATTGCCGCTCTTGCTGACGCGCGCGCTCACCACCACCTGCTGCGCCGACGACAGGCGCGTCTGCGGGCTCATCGCGGTGGAGTCGTCGAGCGTGAAGTCGAAAGGCAGGTCCTTGACCTGCTTGCGCACGATGGCCAGCGGCATCTTGGAACCGCTGGCGGCGCGCGCGAACACGAACACCGTGTCTTCCGGCGCGGCGCGGTCTTTCAGCGCGGCGGCCAGTCGCACCTGCCCGCTCAGCGTGGCGCCGGCGGCGGCCGGCGTGGCATCCGGCGCGGGCTTCGGCGCCGGGGCGCCGCTGCGCGAACGCGCCTCGGCGATGCCGCCTTCGAGGTTGCGCGCCAGTTCGCTGCCCGGCTCGGCCACCGCGACGGCGGCCTCCCACAGCCGCGCGGCCCGGGTGTAGTCGTGCTGCTCGAAGGCCACCGTGCCGGCCAGCGCCAGCGCCTTGAGGTTCTTCGGGTCGAGTTCGAGCGCGCGGGCGATCAGCGCGGCCGGCTCGCCGGCCAGCGAGCGGCCGGCGGCCATCGCCTTGGCGTCGGCGAGGTCGGCGTAGCCCGAGGCCTCCTGCGGCTTCAGCGTGACGACACGCTGGAACGCCGTCACCGCCTCGGGGTAGCGCCCCAGCGCGTTGTAGCTGCGGCCCAGCATGCTCCAGCCTTCCGCGTCGTCGGGCTGCGCCTTCAGGCGTTCCTCGAGCTTGCCGATCATCGCGTCGATCTGGCCCAGCGCGCCGGCCTGGCCGACCTCGGCCTCGCTGTGCGCCACCGGCACGCCCTTCCAGGCACCCGGCGTGCCGAAGCGCGCATAGCCGGCCGCGGCGACGAGCAGCACGAACACCGCGACACCGGCGAGCAGCCGCCGCGAGGGCCTGGGCGCGGCCTGGGCGTCCTGCGCCTCGAGGCGGCGGATCTCGCGCTTGAGTTCTTCGATAAGGGGGTCCATGGGGCGTGCATGGTAAGCCCGGCGCGCGCCGCCCGGCCCGGGCGGGATTGCGGGTTGTCAAGAACGGACGGCGCGCCTGTGCGAGACTCGATGCGTAGCCGTACCCCCGCACAGGAGCCCCCCGCGATGAAGATTCTTCTTGCCGTCGACGGCAGCGCGTTCACCAAGCGCATGCTGGCCTACCTCGCCGCCCACGACGAGTGGCTGGGCGGCCGGCACGACTACACCGTGCTGAACACCGTGGCGCCGGTGCCGGCGCGCGCCGCCTCGGTGATCGACCGCGAGACGCTGAAGAGCTACTACGCCGAGACCAGCGAAGCCGTCTTCAAGCCGATCCGCACCTTCTTCAAGAAGCAGGGCATCGAGGCGGAATACGTCGGCAAGGTCGGGCACGCGGCCGAGGTCATCGCCAAGACCGCCGACGCCGGCGGCTACGACCTGCTGGTGATGGGCTCGCACGGCCACGGCACGCTGGGCAACCTCGTGATGGGCTCGGTGGCGACCAAGGTGCTCTCGGCGTGCAAGACGCCGGTGCTGCTGATCCGCTGATCCTTTTCCGGACCCGCGCGCCCGCGCGGGTTCAGCGCCTGCGCGGCGGCGCCGCCGCCGGCACGGGCGCGCGGCGCTCGTCGGCGCGCGGCTCGTGCTGCGAATGTGTCTTGCCGAGGCTGGCGTCCAGGCCGAAGGCCGTGCCCATGTCCGCATAGTCGGTGTCGGGCACGCTCGCGGCCTTGCCGCCGAAGCCGAGTGCCGCCGACCACCAGGAACCCGAAGACGACTTGCCGCTGCTCATGACCATCACTCCCGTTCGTGCGCTGCCTGCCGCACGATCGGCATGATCCCAGCGCGATGAACGCCGTGGCAGGGGGCGAGGCCCACGAGGACGGGGCCGGCGTGCATTTCGATACGAATCTCAGTCGCGCACCGGCTCGGGCCGGCCGGCCTCGACGGTGAAGCTCGCCTGCGTGTGCAGCGCGGCGCCCGGCTGCGCCGGGTGCGGCGTGGCGCGCAGATCGCAGTGCGCGGCCCGCGCGGTGATCTCGAGCAGGGCGTAGCCGCGCTCGTCGCCGCGCGCGTGCAGCAGGTCGGGGTTGCCGGCACGGATCGCCGCCATGCGCGCCTCGGCCAAGCCGCGGCTGCTGATCGAGGTGCAGACGAACTCCGCCGCGACCACCGGCGAGCGCGGGTCGTCGGGGCGCTGGCGCAGTTGCGCGGCCACGTGGCGATGCACGTCGCCACCGAGCACCAGCGCGTTGCCACCCGCGGCGGTGGACGAGGCGATGGCGTCGAGCAGCCGCTCGCGGGCGCGCGGGTAGCCGTCCCAGCCGTCGCTGAACACGCGCCGCGCCTGGCCCGGCACGGCGACGCCGCTGGCGCCGAGCTGGCTGCCCTGGGCGAGCAGCCGCCACGGGCGCACGCTGCCCGCCAGGCCGTCGGCCAGCCAGCGCTCCTGCGCCGCGCCGAACACCGTGCGCGCCGGGTCGGCGAGTTCCTCGCAGTCACCACCGATGGTGCGGCCGCCCGCGGCGGCGTTGCCGCAGGCCTGCACGCTGCGGTACTGGCGCCCGTCCAGCGTCCACAGCTCGGCCAGGCGGCCCCAGCGGAAGTGGTCGTGGATGCGCATCGCCGCGCCGCGCGGCGCCATCGACGGCGACACCGGCAGGTGCTCGAAGTAGGCCTGGTAGGCGGCGGCGCGCCGGCGCAGGAAGGCCGGCGCGTCGAGCCCGCTCGGGCTGGCGTCGGCGGCGTAGTCGTTTTCGACTTCGTGGTCGTCCCAGGTCAGGATCCACGGGTGCGCGGCATGCGCGGCGCGCAGGTCGGCGTCGAGTTTGTAGGTGGCGTGACGCGCGCGGTAGGCGTCCAGCGTCTGCGGCACCGGGCCTTCGTGCGGCCGCAGGCGATGGCGCGGGTTGCTCGATTCGTAGATGTAGTCGCCGACGAAGAGCACGAAGTCCAGCTCGCGCGCGGCGATCTCGGCATGCGCCGCGTACCAGCCCTGTTCGTAGTGCTGGCAGGAGGCGAGCGCGAG
Source organism: Piscinibacter sp. (assembly GCF_047600445.1). Classification (GTDB taxonomy): domain Bacteria; phylum Pseudomonadota; class Gammaproteobacteria; order Burkholderiales; family Burkholderiaceae_C; genus Piscinibacter. Next base: position 627,001 of record NZ_JASGKT010000001.1, on the reverse strand, counting down.
GCGCAGCCGCGCCAGCGGCGCATCCTCGGCCGGCGCGGTGCGCGTGCGACCGACCGCGCTGACCGTGTCGCCGGCGATGAAGCGGTAGAAGTAGGGCCGTGCGCTCGCCAGTCCGCGCAGCTCGACGTGCAGCGCATGCGCGTTCTCCGGCCGGGCGATGAACTCGCCGCGCCGGAGGCCGGCGCCGAAGCGTTCGTCTTCGGCCAGCTCCCAGCGCACGCTGAACGGCAGCGGCGGCAGCCCGCCGCCGATGTCGTGCGGGCGCGGCGCGAGGCGCGTCCAGATCACCACCGAATCGGGCCGCGGCATGCCGCTGGCGACGCCCAGCGTGAACGGGTCGCCCGCGTCGACCGGCCAGGGTGCGGCCGGCTGCGCCTGCGCGGCGCCGAACAGCCGCGCCAGCGCGAGCGCGGCGGCCTGGCGGCCGAGGTGGCGGAACAGCGTGCGTCGGTCCATGAGCGGCACATTGTGCGGCGCGCGCATCTGCTGCCTACAATCGCGCCCCTCCAAGAAAGGGCTCACGTGTACTGCGCCATCGACTTCGGCACCTCCAACTCCGCCGTGGCCGTGCCCGACGCGGCGCGCGGCATGCGCCTGGTCGAGCTGGAGCCGGGGCAGGCGACGATGCCCACGGCGGTGTTCTACGCCGTCGACGGGCCGGAACAGTTCGGCCGCGCCGCGGTGGCCGCCTACGTCGACGGGCTCGACGGCCGGCTGATGCGCTCGATGAAGAGCATCCTCGGCAGCAGCCTGATCGCGCAGACCACCGAGGTCGGCGGCGGGCGCGGCGTCAAGTACCTCGACATCGTCGCCGGCTACCTGCGCCACCTGAAACGCCGCGCCGAGGCCGACGCGAAGTTGCGCATGGAGCGCGTGGTGCTCGGCCGGCCGGTGTTCTTCGTCGACGACGACGCGGCGCGCGACGCGCAGGCGCAGGCCGCGCTGGAGGCGGCGGCGCGGCAGGTGGGCTTCGCCGAGGTTCACTTCCAGTACGAGCCGATCGCCGCGGCCTTCGACCACGAGCGCCGCATAGCCCACGAGGAAGTCGTGCTGGTGGCCGACATCGGCGGCGGCACCTCGGACTTCTCGATCGTGCGGGTCGGCCCGCAACGCGCGCGGCGCCTGGAGCGCAAGGACGACATCCTCGCCAACCACGGCGTGCACGTCGCCGGCACCGACTTCGACCGCCGCATCGAGCTGGCGGCCATCCTGCCGGCTTTCGGCTACGGATCGCTCGGGCCGAGCCTGAACGGCGCGCCGCCGCGCGAGGTGCCCAGCGGCGTCTACTTCGACCTCGCCACCTGGCACCTGATCAACACCGTCTACAACCCGCAGCGCGTGGCCGAGCTGCGCGCGATGCGCGGCTTCTACGCCGACGCGCGCCAGCACCAGCGGCTGATGACGGTGGTCGACGAACGCCTGGGCCACGAGCTGGCGGCGCGCGCCGAGGCCGCGAAGATCGCGGTGGCCGAGGGCGGGCGCAGCACCATCGACCTGTCGAGCGTCGAGCGCGGCCTGGCGGTCGAGCTGAGCGAACCGCAGGCGCTGGCGGCGCTGGAGCACGACATGGGACGCATCGTCGAGGCCGCGCGCGAAACGGCGCGGGCCGCCGGCCTCGGCGCGGTGGACGCGCTGTACTTCACCGGCGGCTCCACCGGACTGCGCCTGCTGGCGCAGCGCATCGCGGCGGCCTTTCCCGGCGCGCGCATCGTGCGCGGCGACCGCTTCGCGTCGGTGGCCGGCGGGCTGGCGGTGTTTGCGCAGCGGTGGTACGGCAACGCTTGAAGCCCGTCTACCCGGTTACCCAGCTACCCAGTTGTCCAGTTACCCGGTTGCCCGGACAACCCCGTTCGGGCTGAGCCTGTCGAAGCCCCAGCGCAACGCTCGCCTGCCCTTCGACAAGCTCAGGGCGAACGGGGAGGCTGCGCTACTTCATGCGGCATGCGCCCGCCGCCGCAGCCACGGGCTGAGGCGGTAGCGCTCGCCACGGTACTCGGCGTCGAGGGCGCGGATCACCCTGGCGACGCCGTCGACGCTCCAGCCCTTCAGCCACTCGAAGGGCCCGGCGGGGTAGTTGACGCCGAGCTTCATCGCCGCGTCGGCGCCGGCTTCGTCGCACACGCCTTGCAGCACCGCGTCGGCGGCTTCGTTGACGAGCATCGCGAGCGTGCGCGCCACCACCAGCCCCGGCGCGTCGGCCAGCGGCAGCGGCGTGAAGCCCAGCGCGGCCAGCCAGGCGCCGGCCTGCGTGCGCCAGGCGGCGTGCGCGCCGGGCGCCACCGCATAGGCGAGCGCGGTGCCCGGGGCGATCGGGTGCGGCACGGGCCGGTCGAACACCGCCACGTCGGCGCTGCCGAGCTCGTGCGCGAGCTGCTGCGCGCTGCGGCCGTCGGTAAGCACGAGGCGCGCGCCGTCGATGGCCAGGCCGACCCAGTCGCTGCCCAGCTCGCGCGCCGGGCCCCAGCCCTGCGGCGCGAGCGCGGCCACGGCGGCATGTTCCAGGTGGTCGGCGATCGGGCCGACGCCGTGCACCGTCACCTGCCGCGCGCTGGCCGGCGCCTCGTGCACCGCCACCGGCAGCGGCGGCACGCCGTCGGCGCCGTCGCCGTAGGCGTAGAAGCCGCGCCCGCTCTTGCGGCCGAGCAGCCCGCCGGCCACCATCTCGGCCTGCACCAGCGAGGGCACGTAGCGCTTGTCGGCGAAGTTCGCCGCGTAGACCGAGTTCGTCACCGCGAAGTTGGTGTCGTGGCCGATCAGGTCCATCAGCTCGCACGGGCCCATGCGGAAGCCCGCCGCCCTGAGGCAGGCGTCCAGCACCTGCGGCGTGGCCGCCTGCTCCTGCAGCAGCGCCAGCGTCTCGGCGTAGTAGGGCCGCGCGATGCGGTTGACGATGAAACCCGGCGTGCTACGGGCATGCACCGGCGTCTTGCCCCAGGCCCGGCTCAGCTCGAAGATCGCCGCGGCCACGTCGGGCGAGGTCCGCAGGCCGTGCACCACCTCGACCAGCTTCATCAGCGGCACCGGGTTGAAGAAGTGCATGCCCACCAGCCGCTGCGGATGCCGCAGCCCGTTGGCGATCGCGGTGACGCTGATCGAAGAGGTGTTGGTCGCCAGCACCGCGCCGGGCGCGACGATGTCTTCCAGCGCGCCGAACAGCGCGCGCTTGGCGTCGAGGTTCTCGACGATGGCTTCCACCACCAGCCCGGCCGCGCGCGCCAACGCCAGCGAGTCGACCGGCGCGATGCGCGCGAGCGCGGCGCGCGCCGCCTCGGCGTCGAGCCGGCCCTTGTCGACCAGCGATTTCAGCGTCGCGGCGAGCTTGTCCAGCGCCTGCGCCGCCGCGCCCGCGCGCGTGTCGAACAGCTTGACCGGGTGGCCGGCCAGCGCCGCCACCTGCACGATGCCGGCACCCATGATGCCGGCGCCCACCACCAGCACCTCGGTGCCGCGAAGATCCATGCTCATGCGCTCAGTATGTCTCCAGATGGAGGCGTCCCTCGCGCTTCATCGCCGCGCCCACCGCGTCCCAGTCGAGCCCGGCGCCGCGCGCGATGTCGCGCAGCGTGGCCACCACGCCTTCTTCCATCGCCTTCAATCCGCAGACGTAGAAGAACGCGTTCGGGTCGGCCAGCAGCGGCGCGAGGTCGGCCGCGCGCTCGGCCATCGCGTGCTGCACGTAGCGCTTGGGCTGGCCGGCGGTGCGGCTGAAGGCGAAGTTGATGTCGATGAAGTCCTTGGGCAGGTTCTGCAGCGGGCCGAAGTAGGGCAGTTCTTCTTTCGTGCGCGCGCCGAAGAACAGCATCAGCCGGCCGCCCTCGAACTTGCCGCTGTGCCGCAGGCGGCGCCGCCACTCGGTCATCGCGCGCATCGGCGCGCTGCCGGTGCCGGTGCAGATCATCACGATGTGGCTCTTCGGGTGGTTGGGCATCAGGAAGGTGGTGCCGAAGGGGCCGATCACCTGCACCTTGTCGCCGACCTTCAGGTCGCACATGTAGTTGCTCGCGACGCCGCGCACCGGCCTGCCCTGGTGGTCTTCCAGCACGCGCTTGATGGTCAGCGAGAGGTTGTTGTACAGCGGCCGCTCGCCGTTGCGCGGGCTGGCGACCGAGTACTGGCGCGCGTGGTGCGGCCGGCCGTCGGCATCGCTGCCGGGCGGCACGATGCCTATGCTCTGGCCTTCCAGCACCGGGAAGGGCATCGCGCCGAAGTCGAGCACGATGTGGTGCGTGTCGTAGTCGGTACCGACCTCGGTGACGCGCACGTTGCCGGTGACGGTGGCGGTGACGCTTTTCTCCGCCGCCTTCGGGCCGTACAGGTTGGCATAGGCGTGCGCGGCCGACCAGGGCGGCAGCGTGGCGTTGTACTGCGCGCTGCTGACAGCCGCTTCGGCGACCGGCGCGGGCTGCTCGGCGGCCTCCACCGCCGCGCCGGCGGCGCTCACGCCGGCCTCGGCGAGCTGCTCGGGCGTCAGCTCGGGCGGCAACTCGTCCCAGCCGAGCTGTTCGTCCACGCCGTAGGCGCGCTGCCGGGGCAGGGTGCGCCAGTTGTCGATGCTGCCGGTCGGGCAGGGCGGAACGCAGGCCATGCAGAAGTTGCACTTGGCCGCGTCGACCACGTAGTTGCGCGAGTCGTGCGTGATCGCCGCCACCGGGCAGGTGGCTTCGCAGGTGTTGCAGCGAATGCAAATCTCCGGGTCGATCAGGTGCTGCCTGATCACCTCGGCGTTCACGGCCATGTCCATCGCGCCCTCGCCCTGTCAGTTGAACCTGACGTATTCGAAATCGACGGGCTGGCGGTTGATGCCCATCACCGGCGGCGCGATCCAGTTGGCGAACTTGCCCGGCTCGACGACGCGGCCCATCAGGCTGGCGACGAAGGCGCGGTCCTCGTCGGTGGGCAGCCAGCGCTCGACGCTCTGGTTCCACTCGTGGTCGTGGATGTGGCGGCCGTCGGGGCTGACCTTCACGCCGGCCAGCGCGCCGATGTTGCGGTGGAAGGCCTTGTGCGGCACCTTCAGCCGGAACGGGATGCCGGCCTTCTCGATCACCTTGTTCCAGCGCTCGACGCCGGCCCGGGAGTCGGTGATGTAGTCGTCGCGCAGCACCTCGTTGAGCGCGTTGAGCATCGGCACCTCCTTCTCGACCAGCATGCCGTCGTTGACCTCCAGCACCTTGTAGCTCTGGCCGCGAAGCTGGTGGTCGTCGGCGCGCTTGCCTTCTTCGAAGCGGCCCTTCAGCCCGGTGGAATAGAAGGTGGCGGCGTTGCTCGACTGGTCGGCGCCGAACAGGTCGATGGTCACCGAGAAGTGGAAGTTCAGGTAGCGCTGCAGGGTCGGCAGGTCGATCACGCCGGCGGCGCGCAGCTTGCCCGGGTCGTCGGTCTTCAGCTCGTTCATCACCTGGCAGGTGCGCTGGATCACGCGGCTGACGCCCGACTCGCCCACGAACATGTGGTGCGCCTCCTCGGTCAGCATGAACTTCGTGGTGCGCGCGAGCGGGTCGAACGAGCTTTCGGCCAGCGCGCAGAGCTGGAACTTGCCGTCGCGGTCGGTGAAGTAGGTGAACATGAAGAAGCTCAGCCAGTCCGGCGTCTGCTCGTTGAAGGCCTGCAGGATGCGCGGGTTGTCCTCGTTGCCGCTGCGGCGTTCGAGCAGCGCCTCGCCTTCCTCGCGGCCGTCGCGGCCGAAGTACTTGTGCAGCAGGTAGACCATCGCCCACAGGTGGCGGCCTTCCTCGACGTTGACCTGAAACAGGTTGCGCAGGTCGTACTGGCTCGGGCAGGTCAGGCCCAGGTGGCGCTGCTGCTCCACCGAGGCCGGCTCGGTGTCGCCCTGGGTGACGATGATGCGGCGCAGGTTGGCGCGGTACTCGCCGGGCACGTCTGCCCAAGCGTCCTCGCCCTTGTGCTCGCCGAAGTGGATCTTGCGGTCCTTCTCGGCCGGGTTCAGGAAGATGCCCCAGCGGTAGTCGGGCATCTTGACGTGGGCGAACTGCGCCCAGCCCTGCGGGTCGACGCTGATCGCGGTGCGCAGGTAGACGTCGAAGTTCTGCGAGCCGTCGGGCCCCATGTCGCCCCACCATTGCAGGTAGTTGGGCTGCCACTGCTCGAGCGCGCGCTGCAGCGTGCGGTCTTCGGCGAGGTTGACGTTGTTGGGGATCTTCTCGCTGTAGTTGATGGTGCTCATGTCTGCTCCGATGATTGGTTAGACGCGGTTCCAGTCGAAGGCGGCCTTGTCGCCCTTGCCGTAGACCTTCAGCGCGCCCTTGTCGCCCACGGCGTTGGGGCGCTGGAAGATCCAGTTCTGCCACGCGGTCAGTCGGCCGAACACGCGGGTGAACATGTTCTCCGGGCCGTTGAAGCGCAGGTTGGCTTCCATGCCGGTCAGCGCGTCGGGGCTCATCGCCACGCGCTCCTCGATGGCGATGCGCGTCTCGTCGGCCCAGTCGATGTCGTCGGGGTTGCTGGTGACCAGGCCGAGCTTGAAGGCCGCGTCCGCGTCCAGCGCCTGGCCGAGCTGCGCGCGCACGGCGTCCAGCGCCGGCGCCTCGTCGTAGAAGCGGCGTTGCAGGCGGCTCTGGCCGGTGACCATCGGGTACAGGCCGAAGTTCGCCTCGCCCACCGTGAGCCTGGGCGTCTTGGCCGCGTCGTCGGGCAGCATCAGCATGTAGCTGCGGTCGCAGGCCAGCGCCAGTTCGAGGAAGCTGCCGGCGAAGCACGAACCCGGCTCGATCAGCGCGAACAGGCTGCGCGAGCTGAGGTCGAGCCGGCTGAAGGTGCGGCGCAGGTAGCCTATGGTCTCGCGCACCAGCCAGTGGGTCTCGTGCGCGGCCAGCGTCGCGTCCATCGCCAGCACGGCTTGCGCGTCGCCTTCGCTCTTGATCAGCCACAGGCCGATGTCCAGTTCGTTGGTGCGCATCTCCAGGATCGCGTCCTCCAACTGCCGCGCGAGTTGCAGCGGATACCAGTCGGCGCCGGCCGCCTCGATGGCGGCGATGTCGCCCGGCTGCGCGCCGCCGGGCGCCTTGACCGTGAAGGTGGCGGTGCGCTTGGCGCGCTCGATCTCGACCGTGACGAACGGGTAACGCAGCGCGTCGGCCGCTATCGTGCGTTGCAGCGGCGTCAGCGCCACGCCGCGGGCGTCGGCCGGCCGGTCGCTGGCCTTGGCGAGTTCGAGCGCGCGCTCCTGCACCTTGGCGGCGAACACGGCCGGCTTGGCGATCTCGTCGACCAGCCGCCAGTCCTTGGCCTTCTGGCCGCGCACGCCTTCGTTCGTGGTGCAGAAGATGTCGGCCAGGTCGTGGCGCACCTTGCGCTTGTCGGTCACGCGGGTCAGGCCGCCGGTGCCGGGCAGCACGCCGAGCAGCGGCACTTCGGGCAGGCTGACGGCGCTGCTGCGGTCGTCCACCAGGATGATCTCGTCGCAGGCCAGCGCCAGCTCGTAGCCGCCGCCGGCGCAGGCGCCGTTCACCGCGGCGAGGAACTTCGGGCCGCCGTGCCGCGACGAGTCTTCGAAGCCGTTGCGCGTCTCGTTGGTGAACTTGCAGAAGTTCACCTTCCAGGCGTGGCTGGAGACGCCCAGCATGAAGATGTTGGCGCCCGAGCAGAACACCTTGTCGCGCGCGCTGGTCACCACCACCGTGCGCACCTCGGGGTGCTCGAAGCGGATGCGGTTGACGGCGTCGTTCAGCTCGATGTCGACGCCGAGGTCGTAGCTGTTCAGCTTGAGCTTGTAGCCGGGGCGCAGGCCGGCGTTCTCGTCGAAGTCGGCGATCAGCGTCGCCACCGGGCCCTCGAACTTCAGCTTCCAGTGCTTGTAGCGGCTGGGCTCGGTTTGGTAGTCGACGCGGTCGGCGCTGCTCATGCGTGTCTCCGTTCAGGCAATGATGCGCATCATAGTGCATGCATTTTGATGCGTCAATCGAAAGATGCAATTTCATGCATGAAGCGGCGGGCACTCAGGCGGGCAGGTCCAGCGCCTCGCGCACCAGGCGGCGCAGCGCGCGGAAGCTCGGCTCCAGCGCCTGCGCGCTGGTGTCCAGGCTGAATTCGGCCTTGGAATAGAAGGCGGCACGCCCGGCCAGGATGGATTTCAGGTCTTCCATCGCCTCACGGCTCGCCGCCATCGGGCGCGTATCACCTTGAGCGAGCACTCGCTTCATGTGATCTTCCGGTGTGGCCTGCAACCACACCGTGGTGCAGTGCGCCAGCAGCAGGTTGAAGTTGGCCGGGTCGGAGACGATGCCGCCGGGCGTGGCGATCACCGCTTCGGGATAGATCTGGATCGCCTCCTCCAGCGCGCGGCGCTCGTAGCGGCGGTAGGCGTTCTGGCCGTACAGCGCCTGGATCTCGCTGATGCTGCAACCGGCGAACTTCTCGATCTCGCGGCTCAGCTCGACGAAGGGAAAGCCGAGGTCTTCGGCCAGCATCGCGCCCAGCGTCGACTTGCCGGCGCCGCGCAGCCCGATCAGCGCCACCTGCTGGCTGCGCCGGCGCCCGCCGCTGGCGTTGGCGCCGCCGGTGCCCAGCATCTCGCCGACCGCCACGCGCACGCGGCGCAGCGTGGCCTCGTCGCGGTTTTCCAGCAGCTCGCGCAGCATCAGCCACTCCGGTGAGCTGGTGGTCACATCGCCGAGCAGCTCGGCCAGCGTGCATTGCAGCGCACGGGCCACGTCGAGCAGCACGAGGATGGAGGCGTTGCCGACACCGTACTCCAGGTTCGCCAGGTGGCGCTCGGAGACATCCGCCGCCAGCGCTAGCGCCTTGCGCGTCATGCCGCGCCGCGCGCGCAGCGCGCGGGCGCGTTCGCCCAGCGCCACCAGGAAGGGGTTCTTGGCTTCGTCGCTGTCGTCGGCCGCATCGGCCTCGACCTGGGGATTGCCCGAGGCCTGCAATATAGTGCTTGACATGATGAGGTTCTGGCCCTAGAGTGCCTTCACGCACAATACTGCATCCCCCGAACCAAAACAAGGCGGATGCGGCGCGATCGACTTCACCAAGCAGTGAGCCCCGCATGACCGAGTTGCTGAAGAACCACCTGGGCGGCCGTTGGGTGGCCGGCACCGGCGCCGGCACGGCGCTGTTCGACCCGGTGCTGGGCACCGAGCTGGCGCGCGTCGACGCCAGCGGGCTGGACCTGCGCGCCGGCTTCGCCTTCGCCCGCGAGGCGGGTGGCGCCGCGCTGCGTGCAATGAGCTACCGCGAACGCGCCGCGATGCTGGCTGCCGCCGTGAAGGTGCTGCAAAGCAAGCGCGACGACTACTACGCCATCGCCACCGCCAACAGCGGCACGGTGAAGAACGATTCGGCGGTGGACATCGACGGCGGCATCTACACGCTGTCCACCTACGCGAAGCTGGGCGAGTCGCTCGGCGAGCGGCGCTTCCTGCTCGACGGCGAGGCGGCGCGGCTGGCCAAGGAGCCGCTGTTCCAGAGCCGCCACGTGCTGGTGCCCACGCGCGGCCTGGCGCTGTTCATCAACGCCTTCAACTTCCCGAGCTGGGGGCTGTGGGAGAAGGCCGCGCCGGCGCTGCTGTCGGGCGTGCCGGTGGTGGTCAAGCCCGCCACCGCCACCGCCTGGCTGACGCAGCGTATGGTGCACGACGTGGTCGAGGCCGGCGTGCTGCCGGCCGGCGCGCTGTCGGTGGTGTGCGGCGGCTCGGCCGGGCTGATGGACGCGCTGGAGCCCTTCGACCTGGTGTCCTTCACCGGCTCGGCCGACACCGCCGCCGTGATCCGCTCGCACCCCGCGGTGACGCAGCGCTCGGTGCGCGTCAACGTCGAGGCCGACAGCGTCAACAGCGCGCTGCTGCTCGAAGGCAACGCGCCGGGCGGCGAGGCCTTCGATCTGCTGGTCAAGGAAGTGGCGCGCGAGATGACGCAGAAGTCGGGCCAGAAGTGCACCGCGATCCGCCGCGTCCTCGTGCCCGAGGCGCTGTACGGCGCGGCGGCCGAGGCGATCTCGGCGCGCCTGGCCAAGACCACCGTGGGCAACCCGCGCAACGAGAGCGTGCGCATGGGCGCGCTGGTCAGCCGCGCGCAACTCAACGCGGTGCGCGAAGGCCTCGCCCATCTGCAAGCCCAGGCCGAGACGCTGCACGACGGCGCCAAACATCCGCTGATCGACGCCGATGCGGCCGTGGCCTGCTGCGTCGGCCCGACGCTGCTGGGCGCGCGCGACGCCGCCGGCAGCGACGCCGGCGACCGCCTGCACGAAACCGAGGTGTTCGGCCCGGTGGCCACGCTGATCCCGTACCGCGACGCGGCGCACGCGCTGCGCCTGGTCGCGCGCGGCCAGGGCTCGCTGGTGGCCTCGCTGTACGGCGACGACGCCCGCGCGCTGGCCGACACCGCGATCGAGCTGGCGCCGCTGCACGGCCGCGTGCACGTGCTCAGCCCCGACGTCGCCGCGCTGCACACCGGCCACGGCAACGTGATGCCGCAGTCGCTGCACGGCGGCCCCGGCCGCGCCGGCGGCGGCGAGGAACTGGGCGGCCTGCGCGCGCTGAACTTCTACCACCGGCGCGCCGCCATCCAGGCGAGCACGGCCGCGCTGGACCTGCTGGCCTGACACCACCGGAGGCCTCATGACCCACACCGCCGACACCGCCGCCGCCGTCGCCGCGCCGCCCGCGGCCTTCAACTTCGCGCAGCACCTGCTCGGCCTGAACGCGGAGCGCCCCGACAAGGCCGCCTTCATCGACGACGCCGGCACGCTCGCCTACGGCGAGCTGGCCGAGCGCGTCCGGCGCCTGGCCGCCGGGCTGCGCGCGCTGGGCCTCAAGCGCGAGGAGCGCGTGCTGCTGCTGATGCACGACTGCAACGACTGGCCGGTGAGCTTCCTAGGCGCGATGTACGCCGGCGTGGTGCCGGTGGCGGTGAACACGCTGCTGAACGCCGATGACTACGCCTACATGCTGGAGCACAGCCGCGCGCAGGCGGTGCTGGTGTCGGGCGCGCTGCTGCCGACGCTGACCGCCGCGCTGGTGAAGTCCGACCACGAGGTGCAGAAGGTCATCGTCTCGCGCCCGGTGGCGCCGCTGCATCCGGCCGAGGTGGCGTTCGAGGCCTTTCTCGCCGCGCAGGCACCGATGGCCCGCCCGGCCGGCACCGGGCCGGACGACCCCGGCTTCTGGCTCTATTCCTCCGGCTCCACCGGCCGGCCCAAGGGCACGGTGCATTCGCACGCCAACCCCTACTGGACCGCCGAGCTGTACGGCCGCGCCGTACTCGGCCTGACCGAACGCGACGTGTGCTTCTCGGCCGCCAAGCTGTTCTTCGCCTACGGCCTGGGCAATGCGCTGACCTTCCCGATGAGCGTGGGCGCGACGACGCTGCTGATGGCCGAGCGCCCGACGCCCGACGCCGTCTTCAAGCGCTGGACCGGCGCCGTCGCCGGCTCCAAGCCCACGGTGTTCTACGGCGCGCCCACCGGCTTCGCCGGCATGCTGGCCAGCCCCGGCCTGCCGAAGAAGAACGAGGTCGCGCTACGCCTCGTGTCCTCGGCCGGCGAGGCGCTGCCGGCCGACATCGGCGAGCGCTTCAAGGCGCACTTCGGCGTCGACATCATCGACGGCATCGGCTCCACCGAGATGCTGCACATCTTCATCAGCAACCGGCCCGGCAAGGTGCGCTACGGCAGCACCGGCTGGGCGGTGCCGGGCTACGAGATCGAGCTGCGCGGCGACGACGGCAAGCCGGTGCCCGACGGCGAGCCCGGCGACCTGTACATCCGCGGCCCGAGCGCCGCGATGATGTACTGGGGCAACCGCGAGAAGACGCGCGACACCTTCCAGGGCGGCTGGACCAAGAGCGGCGACAAGTACATCCGCAACGCCGACGGCAGCTACACCTACGGCGGGCGCAGCGACGACATGCTCAAGGTCAGCGGCATCTACGTCTCGCCCTTCGAGGTGGAGGCCACGCTGGTGCAGCACGCGGCGGTGCTCGAAGCGGCGGTGATCGGCGTGCCCGACGCCGAAGGGCTGACCAAGACCAAGGCCTTCGTCGTGCTCAAGCCGGGCGGCGAGGCCAGCGCCGACGAGCTGAAGGCCTTCGTCAAGGACAAGCTCGCGCCCTACAAGTACCCGCGCCAGATCGTCTTCGTGCCCGACCTGCCGAAAACGGCCACCGGCAAGATCCAGCGCTTCAAGCTGCGCGAACTGGAGAAGGGCGCCGCGCCGTGAGTTCGGCCTTCGTCGAGATCGGCTGGCGCGGCAGGCGCGTGCGCATCGAGCATGCGTTCATTGCGCCGGCCACCCTTCGACAGGCTCAGGGTGAACGGGGGGGCACTGCGCCGCTCGAGCGGGGGAGCACTGCGCCGCTCGAGCGGGGGAGCGCGGCGCCGCTCGTCGTCTTCCTGCACGAAGGGCTGGGCTCGCTCGCGATGTGGCGCGACTTTCCGCAGGCGTTCTGCGACGCCGCCGGCGTGCGCGGGCTGGTCTACTCGCGCCCCGGCTACGGCCGCTCGACGCCGCGCGCGCCCGAGGAGGCCTGGGACCTGGACTTCATGCACCGCCAGGCGCACGAGGTGCTGCCGGCGCTGCTCGAAGCGCTGGGCATCGACGCCGCGCGGGACAAGCCCTGGCTGTTCGGCCACAGCGACGGCGGCTCGATCGCGCTGCTGTACGCTGCGAAGTTCCGCGACGCCGTGGCCGGCGCCATCGTGCTGGCGCCGCACATCCTCGTCGAAGACCTGTCGGTGGCGAGCATCGCCGAGGCCAGGACCGCCTACGAAACCACCGACCTGCGCCAGCGCCTGGCGAAGTACCACGACGACCCCGACTCCGCGTTCTGGGGCTGGAACCGCATCTGGCTGCACCCGCCCTTCAAGCAGTGGACGATCGAGGAAGAGATCCGCGCCATCGCCTGCCCGCTGCTGGCGGTGCAGGGGCTGGACGACCAGTACGGCACGCTGGAACAGATCCGCGGCATCGCGCGGCGCGTACCTCGGACACAATTGCTGGAATTGCCGGACTGCGGCCACTCGCCGCACCGCGACCAGGCCGCCGCGCTGATTGCGCACGCCACCCGCTTTCTTCATTCCAACACGACAGGAGACGACCGATGAAGCCCACGACCCTTGCCCTCGCCGCCGCCCTCGCCGCGCTTGCCGGTGCCGCCCACGCGCAAGGCGCCAAGCTCAAGGTCGGCTTGATGCTGCCGGCCACCGGCACCTACGCCGCCCTGGGCACCGCCATCGAGAACGGCTTCCGGCTCTACGTCGACGAGCAGGGCGGCAAGCTCGGCGGGCGCGAGATCGAGTACGTCAAGGTCGACGACGAGAGCGATCCGGCCAAGGCCACCGACAACGTCAACAAGCTCGTCAAGCGCGACAACGTCGACGTGCTGGTCGGCACGGTGCACTCGGGCGTCGCGATGGCGATGGCCAAGGTCGCCAAGGACACCGGCACGCTGCTGCTGGTGCCCAACGCCGGCGCCGACGCGGTGACCGGCCCGATGTGCGCGCCCAACATCTTCCGCTCCAGCTTCAGCAACTGGCAGCCCGGCTACGCGATGGGCGAGGTGGTGGCCAAGAAGGGCCACAAGAACGTGGTCACCATCACCTGGAAGTACGCCGCCGGCGACGAATCGGTGCGCGGCTTCAAGGAGGCCTTCGAGAAGTCGGGCGGCAAGGTGGTCAAGGAACTGTCGCTGCCCTTCCCCAACGTCGAATTCCAGGCGCTGCTGACCGAGATCGCGGCGAGCAAGCCGGACGCCGTCTACACCTTCTTCGCCGGCGGCGGCGCGGTGAAGTTCGTCAAGGACTACGCGGCCGCCGGGCTGAAGAAGAGCATCCCGCTGTACGCCGCCGGCTTCCTGACCGACGGCACGCTCGAAGCGCAGGGCGCCGACGCCGACGGCCTGCTGACCACGCTGCACTACGCCGACAGCCTGGGCAATCCGAAGGACAACGCCTTCCGCCTGGCCTACGCCAAGGCCTTCAAGCTGCAGCCCGACGTGTACGCGGTGCAGGGCTACGACGCCGCGCAGATGCTCGGCATCGGCCTGGCGGCGGCCAAGGGCGACGTGAGCAAGAAGGCCGAGATCGCCGCGGCGATCGAGAAGGCGAAGATCGACAGCCCGCGCGGCGCGTTCAGCGTCTCGAAGTCGCACAACCCGGTGCAGGACATCTACCTGCGCCAGGTCAGCGGCAAGGAGAACAAGCTGATCAGCGTGGCGAGCAAGTCGCTGGCCGATCCGGGGCGGGGGTGCAAGCTCTGACCGTCACGCCGGGGGCATCCGCTTCATGAGCGGACCCATGGGTCCGCTCAGACGACGTTTCAGGCGTCGCGGCTGATGCCCAGCCAAGCCAGGACAGCGGCCTCGACGTCCGCCAGTTGAATGGCGGCAAGAACGCCCAGCCGCCGCACCAACCTGACGGTTGGCACCGTGACGATGCTCTGCGCATCGAAGGCGCCAGGCTGCAAGAATCTGACGCGGGTCGGCACCTCGAAGCGAGAGCCTCGCACGCTTGTCGTGTGCGGCACGAGGCAGACGAGCGAGCGCTCCGGTTCCTCGATAGGAACGTTCAAGACCAAGCATGGACGAACCTTCGCGGCAAGGCCGAGATCGACCAGCCAAACCTCACCACGAGGCGGCGACTTCACTGGTGCTGCTCGGCTTCGTCCAGCGCGAGAAAGACCTGCTCAGCCGCTTGGATCAGTTCGTCCTCGGATGGAGTCGTGTACTCCGCCTCGATGGGCAGCCGAAGGAGGCTGACAAGCACGTCATGCTGATCGGCTTGCGGAAGCGCCTTGAAAGAGCGCAGAAAACGTTGCGCGGCTTCGCTCATGGGCGCAGTCTACTGCGTTAGCGGCTCGACGAGTGCTCTCAGGGGCGTCGGGCAGGCCGGAAGGTCGGGCGTGCCCGGCCAAGGATCTGCAGCGATGAAGCGCTGCATCAATGACCGCGCGAGACGATCAGGCGACTTGCGCCAACGGAACGAGGATTTCCACAGCCTCGAAGGGAACCGATACGGCCCCTTCATCCGTGCGCTCCACGAGACCGAGTTCTTCGAGGCGGGCAACGTCGGTGTGCACGTTGGAGTAGTTGCGTTCGGCCGCCTTGGCCAAGGCATATACGCTGCAAGGGCCGACCCGGCGCAGCGTGTCCAGCAAATCCAGACGAGCGGGCGTCAGTTCCGAGAACAAGGTGCGCGCCGATTCGAAGCTGAGGCGGAAGTCCGGCGACTGACCTTGCCTCGCCGCAGCGAGCTGCCGCCTGGCCGAACGAACGGCCGAACCGCGCTTCGCAACTTCAACGATCGCCTTCATGGTGCACCTCGCTTGCGCATGTCGAGTTCAAAATCGTCGAGCAACTGCTCGATGGAGACAAACACGTACGGCTGCTCTTCTCCATCGACATGGCGGTGATCGCCCTTGCCGCGCTCGTTGTTAGGCCGCACTTCGCGACTCGGCCAACGCCTTGAGTTTGGCCAGCGTGACCGGAAGCCCCGTGCGAAGACAACCCGTTCAACGCACCACGGCCGCAGGGGCGGACATGCGGGCTTGTGCTGCCTAACGTTTGAACTGAGGGACGGACGCCGGCGAGACGGCTTGGCCACGAGGCGGATGTAGACAGCGAGCGCCTCGCGGCCAAGGCGACTTGCTGTGGCCGCCACCTCCAGCGAAGGGTTAGGGCGCTGCGCACCGGAGCGCTTTGAGGAATGCTCTTGGGCCGGCTCGCGAGTACGCAATGTTGTCTACGTCCGCGCGAAGAAGAAGACCCTGAAGTTCTACATAGCCCGGAGTGCCAACGCAAACTTCTATCCGGCCCACTTCGATGTTGTCGTGAATGAGATCAAGCTCGACCACATGCGAGTCGAGTTCGCTGGCGACGAAGATTCCACGAGAGTAGGTGTACTTTGGCTCTGAATCATGCCGCCAGATCGTGTGGGTGCTCGTCCGCTTAACCTCTCCTCTGGGGTTCGCGCTAGATTCGTCGGCTAGCCAAACGTTCTCCAAATACGCGCAGCCTTTGTGATATAGCTTCAGTGCTCCCAGAAAGAGCGTGGCGACGTCAACGGCATCTTCGACCTCGACGCGGGACGGCTTGTAGTAGCGATGCTCCAAGACATTCCGAAGTTGTACAACTTTTCGTACTACTCTCGGCGCAACGAGGCCTAGATCGCGGATGCGATCAAGTCGTTCGGGAAAATTCCTGGGCTCAGGCAACCCAAGACATGCAAGAAGTGTGGAAATCTCACAGTCGATGGCACGCTTGGCATTGGTTAAGGCATTCACTAGTCCCCGCGAGCCACCTAGGCGCAGATCCTTCTCTGCAAACTCAAGGTACTGCAGCGGAGTAATGGGAGTCGTGTACTTGATGATTCCGAACGACTTTGGGTCGAGTATCGGCTTGCGCCAAGTGCCCGCGCAGGCATCTAGGTACTCACGTAGTTCCATTCAGCGCCCTAACCTGCTTTCTGCGACAACCGTTAACGTTGGAGCTGAGACGACCGCTGCGGCATGCGGCCTTGCCCGCGTGACGCTTGATGAACAGAGGCGGCACGCGGGCAAGGCCGCATGCCGCAGCAGGGGGCGGCTCGAGCGACGTGTTAGGCCGCACGCTCGGCTGTGCGTGCGATCGGTTCATCTGTGCGCAAGTTGTCAAGTGGGTCATCGAGGAAGCGTAGACGATGGGCAATGAAGCCTTGCTTGAGGTCAATCGCCGTGGATGAGTTGCACGTAGGATGATTCAAATACCAGAACGATAGGATCGCATGTGAAAGTCTTCCTTGTCTTCGCTCACCCCGAGCCGCAATCGCTTACCGCGTCACTGCGCGATGTTGCGACGCACGAACTTATGGCTTTGGGTCATGAAGTAAATGTTTCAGACCTCTATGCGATGGGTTGGAAATCAAATATTGATCGCCCGGACTTCCCAATGCTTGCGCCGGATGAACGCATGCGGGTCGCCTACGCTTCAGGCTCCGCCTTTCTTACCGGGACGCTCACCGATGACGTGAAGGCGGAGCAGGCAAAGCTCTTATGGGCTGATGCGGTGATCCTTCAGTTTCCCCTCTGGTGGTACTCGATGCCAGCGATTCTCAAGGGTTGGGTTGAGCGCGTCTATTCCGCGGGTTTTGCATACGGTGTTGGTGTATCCAATGAGTGCCGTGGGGGGGATAGATATGGCGAAGGAGTGTTTGCTGGCAAACGCGCCATGCTTGTAGTTTCGGTGGGCGGCAGGCAGGAGAACTATTCTTCACGAGGAATCTGCGGTCCTATAGATGACGTTCTATTCCCGATCAATCACGGCATCCTCTACTATCCGGGGTTCGACGTGCTACCGCCTTTCATCGCCTGGGAAACGGACAGGATGGACGCGCCAGGGTTCGAAGCTGCCAGCAGCGCATTGCGTGACCGGATGCAGTCTTTGGAGACCACAGAGCCGATCCCCTACCGCTCTTTGAACGGCGGGGACTACGAGTTTCCCGGCCAGACACTCCGACCAGAACTCGGTGCTGCCGACGCATTCGGATTCAGGCTACATGTGCGGGAGTGAAGCGGCACATTCTGCTCGGCATACGCCAGCGGTGCGCGGGAAAATGCCTTCCCGACGTCGCGCAGCAGCGATGTTCTGCTTGAACGCCCATGCCAAGCTGGCAACGTGAGCGATGGCGCAAGCTTGGTGGGAAAACACGCCAGTGCGAGAGCCTTGCATCCCAAGCGCAGATCGTGCAGGGTGGTGCCTGGTGCGGCCTAACGTTTGAGCTGAGGGGCCGGAGCCGGAATGGCGCTTGGCCCGCGAAGTGGATGATGACAGCGAGCGCTTCGCGGGCCAAGTGCCAGGCCGGTGGAGGCCCCGCTCCAGCGAAGGGTTAGGCGTCACTTCGGCAGATAGGCCTTGAGAATTTCAACGCCGAGCCCAGAAACCAACCCGATGACAAGTGCGGACACGACGCCGAAGGACCAAACACCGACCATTTTCAGGCGATGAGCCCAAGTCTCCTTCTCGATGGCGCTGCAAAGCTCGTCCAGGAACACTCTTCCCTTCGTGTTGATCTGGAAGCCGAGTACGTGGGCAACTCGCCCGCGGTCGTCTCTGCCCTTCGACACTTGATACTTGCCATCGGCGAAACCTGCGTCAATCAGTTCCCGGGCAAGCGCAAAGTCACTCTCGGACGATGGGCCATGTTCAAGGATGCGCGCGTACTCTTTCTTGTACAGTGAACGGATGGCTGTCATGGTGCGATAAACGCCTTAACGGGATGGGTCCGATGCGACGTGGAGGCAAGGTGGGGTTGGTGACGCCTAACGTAGAGCTGAGCTGCGTGCTACGGCAGACGGCCCTGGCCGCGCGGAGCATCATGGACCAAGGCGTAGCGCGGCCAGGGTTGGCTGCTGTAGCACGTCGGCTCGAGCGACGGGTTAGGGCGCATTCGCGGCGCCCTCGGGCTGGGATGCCTGAGCCTGGAGGGCGTGAATTGCTTCCTCGAGTGCGAAGGCAAATGACGTAGACGGACATGCGGCGATGAGACGGTCCGCGCGATACCAGCCACTTTGCACGCCGATGACCCCGTACTTCCACTTGTTGTCGTCTCGCTTGAGCATGAAGATGGGGCCGCCACTCATGCCGTCGATGTTGTTCACGACTTGTTCACTCCCGTCAGCGAGGCGGGCGTAGAACTGGTTCTCGGCTCGTTGCCCCGCTTGTGGCGGAACTTCAGCAGCACGGAGAGGGGCTACGACAACGCGGGCGGTGATGATGGTTTCGCCGTCGTAGGCGACGCTCTCGGACGGGATGCCCACCAGAACCCAGTGCTCGTGGTCCATGTCCGGTGTTCCCCAAGCGGCCCTTGCTAGTGGTGTGGTGCCGCCGGCCTCCAATTGGAGGCGATAGAGCGACGCCACGTGCGTAGCTGCGTAGTCGAGGCCAAGTTCTTCGTTCTCGATGACGCACCAGTGCTCGGGCCGAAAGTCGTAGGGGACGGCCATGCCCTTGAACTTGTCCTCGACCGTGTGATCGCCGAGGCGCCAGATGTCAAACGTGGACCCGGAGGCGAGTGCTGCCCGGATGAGCCGGAGGATGTGGCCGGCGGTGACGTAGAACCACTCTCCCGCGACCTCGACGACAAAGCCGGAAAAGACAAGCGGCTTCGGCTCGGCATCAGGCGGCTGCTGAACGCAGGAGAGCGAGACGAAGTGCTGGCGGACGGTCTGAGCGACGCGGCTTGTGAGATCGACCATTGCGCCACTTTACAGCGCGGACCTATAAGTGGCGATGCCTGTGCGCCCGAACGTCCCCGTTGCGGCGGGCGGACTGCGCGATGGCTTTCGCGGCGCAGCGAATGTGCAGTGCAGTGCCATGCCGTAGCGCGTCCGGTTGAGCGAGGGGTTAGGCCTCACTGTGCGGGTGGCTCGAATATGAGGCACGTAGTTGTACCGTGAGCCAAGAGGCGACCTCGCCCATCTGTTACTCAGCCTTCTGCCGTGCCAGCTCGCCGCCCACTGCTGAGAACCTTTCCTTCTGCGCGGATCGAGCCAGTTTCGACTGTGATGGGACGGAGGAATGAGATCTTGAACTCAAGCGTCGTGGATCCAACGCCTTTGTCTACCGTCGACTGAATCGCAAGGCCCATACAGCTATCGAGCAACGTAGCGGCCAGCCCACCGTGCACTGTGCCCCACGGATTGAAGTGACCGTCGTTGGGCTCCGCAGTAATGACCACCCGTCCCTTCTCAGCTTCCACGATGTCGTAGCCAAGAGTCCTGGCCATCTGGTTCAGCGGCAGCGAGCCATTTACTAGGCCCTCCACGAACTGAAGGCCGGTTAGTTGGCGAAGTTTTTCAGAACTGACCGTTCCGTATGTCCTGGTACATTGATCTTGCATCGGGTACTCCTTGGAAAGGCCTCACCCTAGCGAGGTCGGCGGCAGCAAGCTAGCCGTTCTCGGACATCTCCTTCCCGCTGCGTGCCTTCCCCTGCTCTTTCGTAGCGGGGGAAGCTACAGCACAGGTTGTGGTGAGGCCTAACGTTTGAGCTGAGGGGCGGACGCCGGCGAGACGGCTTGGCCGCGAGGCGGATGATAGACAGCGAGAGCCTCGCGGCCAAGCTGGCTTGCCGGTGGCCGTCCCCTCCAGCGAAGGGTTAGGTTTCACTCGCTCGGCTTCTCACGTTTCGGCGAGTAGCTCTTGTTGGCGGTTTCTTCAAACTTCACGGTGAAGTCGTGAATTTGATCAAAGAGATCTTTGTCACCGAACGCCTTCGCGACCACCCCAAAGGCGAGGATGCTTCGGCAGTAGTAGTTCCAGAGGTCCATGCGGTACTCAGCGTGACGACGCGTACCCAACATGCCCTCGACGTGAAAGTGCGGAGGGTTCCCGCCGTACATGTCCATGATTTGCGGGGAAGCTGCATGGACGAAGCCAGAGTAAGTTTTTGTGAGCGTCTTGGAGAGTGCGATTGCACGACTCGGGTCTAGATCCGAGCCTTCCTTGTTCGCGATGTAGGCTTGAATCTTCGACCTGCGTGCCATCGGGCGCTTCTGAGTGGAGTCGATTGGATCATCTGTGTCGAACTCCTCTTCATAGAAGGCGTCAAGATACTGTTTGTGCAGAGAAGTCAGATCTTTGAAGATCAAGCCGTAGGCCAAGAAGGTGATGTCTTCGTGAATCTCGTGAATGACCCGCTGCAATGCTCCTTGCTCCTGCACGAGACCATGCTGCATCAGGAGCGTTGCCGCTTGAAGCGTCGTGACCACGCGCGCGAGTTTTTGAACGATGGCTTGCTCGGGCAGTTGCTCGACATAGCGGAACACGAATGAAGTCTTGTAGGGAACCCTCTGTGGTGGCGGCACGCGTGCGGCAAGGCCATGCACTGTGCGCTGCATGTTTGCAAGCGCCGACTCGTACAGTTGTTCTCTCGGCATCTTGTGAAACCTAACCTGCTTTCTGCGACAGTCGTAACGACCGACCTCGAACGCATGTTGCGAGACTTGGGCACATGTTGGCCGTACTGACTACCGACCATCAGGCATCCAGGCACACTCGTTGCGCAAGCGTCCCGCGTTGTCACCTCTGACAATCCACTTGATCTGGAGCGACCGCTCCACCTGCCCATGTTGTAGTAGCGCAGGCTCTTCGTGACGGCCAGCTAATTAGGCTAGGCCGCTCCGACGAATCCCAGCCGCGCCGGCGTCAGCAGGTGCTCAACGCGGCGCAAGCTCACATCACCCCCGCCATCGCCCCTGCCGTCGCCTCGACGTTCCCCTCGTTCAACCCCGCCACGCACATGCGCCCGGATCGGATCAGGTAGACGCCGAACTCCTCGCGCAGCCTGTCCACCTGCGCCGCTGAGAGCCCCGTGTAGCTGAACATGCCGCGCTGGCTGAGGAAGTAGCCGAAGTCGCGCCCCGGCAGCTTGGCGCTCAGCACGCCGTGCAGCCTGGCGCGCATCGCCAGCATGCGCTTGCGCATCGCGGCGAGTTCGTTTTCCCACAGCGGGCGCAGTTCGGCATCGGTGAGCACGCGCGCGACGATCTGGCCGCCGTGGATCGGCGGGCTGGAATAGTTGCGCCGCACGGTGAACTTGAGCTGGCCCAGCACCAGCGCGGCCTGCTTCGCGTCGGGGCAGACCACGCTGAGCGCGCCGGCACGCTCGCCGTAGACGCTCATGCTCTTGGAGAAGCTGTTCGCCACGAAAGCCGTCAGCCCCGCCGCGGCGATGGCGCGTATCGCGTAGGCGTCCTCGGCGATGCCGTCGCCGAAGCCCTGGTAGGCGAGATCGAGATAAGGAATCAGGTTGCGGCGTTTCAGCAGCGGGATCAGTTCGTCCCACTGCGCGCGCGTCAGGTCCACGCCGGTCGGGTTGTGGCAGCAGGCGTGCAGCAGCACGATGCTTTTCGCCGGCAGCTTGTCGAGCGCGGCCAGCATCTCGGCGAAGCGCACGCCGCCGGTCTTGGCGTCGTAGTACGGGTAGGTGTTCACCGCGAGGCCCGCGCCCTCGAACATCGAGCGGTGGTTGTCCCAGGTCGGGTCGCTGACCCACACGGCACTGCCGGGCAGCCAGCGCGCGATGAAGTCGGCGCCGACCTTCAGGCCGCCGGACGAACCCACCGACTGGATGGTCGCCACGCGCTCGCCCGTCACGGCCTCGTGCCCGGCGCCGAACAGCAGCGCCTGCACCGCGCTGCGGAAGTTGGCCGCGCCTTCGATCGGCAGGTAGGGCTTGGGCCCGCCCTCGGCGAGCAGCCTGGCTTCGGCGCGTTTCACCGATTCGAGCACCGGAATGCGCCCGGCCTCGTCGAAATAGATGCCGATCGACAGGTTGATCTTGTGCGCTCGCGGATCCTTCTGGAAGTCTTCGTTGAGGCTGAGGATGGGGTCGCCGGCGAACGGCTCGACGTGGGAGAACATGCTGTGCTTGGGGAAGTGATTCAGGCCTTGGCCGCGAGCGCGGCTTCGATGTCGCGGCGCAGGGATTCGGGGGTGTCGGTGGGCGCGTAGCGCTTGAGCACCGTGCCGTCGCGGCCGATCAGGAACTTGGTGAAGTTCCACTTGACCGCCTGCGTGCCGAGCACGCCGCGCGCTTCGCTGGTGAGGTATTTCCACAGCGGGTGCGCGTTGCCGCCGTTGACCTGCACCTTGCCCATCATCGGGAAGCTCACGCCGTAGTTCAGCTCGCAGAACGACGAGATCTGCTCGTTGCTGCCCGGGTCCTGGCTGCCGAACTCGTTGCTCGGGAAGCCGATCACCACCAGGCCGCGCTCGCGGTAATCCTTCCAGAGCTGTTCGAGCCCCGCGAACTGCGGCGTGAAGCCGCACTGGCTGGCGGTGTTGACGATCAGCAGCACCTTGCCGCGCTGGCTGGCGAGTTGCGCCGGCTTGCCGTCGATCGACAAGGCCTCGAAGTCGTAGACGCTGGTTTCGGCCATGCTGCTCTCCCGGGGTGGAGCCGCGATGGTAGCCGGCGCAACGGCGGCGTGATGAATCACCGGCAAGAATCCGGCAATCCCGGGCGGCCCCGGCCGGCGCGCGCCGCGCCGCGCGATGATGCGCGGCCATGGCCGAGCGCGCGTTCGTCGACACCTACACCGTCGCCATCGAGGGTTTCTCGGCCTTCGAGCGCCAGTCGCTGGCCTCGTTCTTCCGCCTCGCGGCGCGGCGCCAGCCGGCATTCCGCCAGGTCGACGAAGCGGGCCTGGCCGATTTCCTGATCGCCGACGCCGACCACGCCGCCTCGGTGGCCGCGGTGCGGCGCGGCCAGCGCGTCGAGGACACGGTGTTCGTCGGCGCGCAGGCGCCGGCCGGCGCGGCCGCGTGGCTGCCGCGCCCGATCGACCCGATGCACGTGATGCGCGCGCTGGACGACCTGGTCGAGCTGCGCCTGAACGCCCCCGAGCCGCCCAGCGCGATGATGGATCTCGACCCGATGGAGATCGACACGCTGCGCGGCGGGCTCGACGACCTGCCGCAGCGCCGTGCCGCGCCGCCGGTCGAAACACCCGCACCCGCCCCCGCGCCGGCGGCGCCCCCGCGGCCGCGCGGCGGCGGCGGCCGCGAGGTGCTGGTGGTCGAAGACAGCCCGATCGCGCGCCAGTTCCTCAAGCAGCGCCTGCAGCAGCTCGGCTACCGCGTGGTCGAGTGCGCCTCCGGCGAGGAGGCGCTGGAGCTGCTGTCGCGCCGCACCTTCGAGATCGCCTTCCTCGACATCGTGCTCGGCGCGGCGGGCAGCGTCGACGGGCTGCAGCTCTGCCAGCGCCTGAAGCAGCGCGGCGCGCAGCGCGCCGGGCTGCGCACGGTGGTCGTGATGGTCACCGGGCTGGACAGCGCCACCGACCGCGTGCGCGGCTCGCTGGCCGGCTGCGACGCCTACCTCACCAAGCCGCTGCACGAAAGCGAGTTCATCGCCACGCTGCTGCAGGTCGACCCGAAGTTCGAGTGGAACGCCGCGGGCACGGCCCCGGCCTGAACCCGCCGCGGTGTCAGTGCGCGTCGGCGCCGGAGAAGGTCGACAGCAGCGCCGCCGCCAGGATTAGCACGCCGCCGGCGACGAGTTGCGCGTCGAGCCGGCCGCCGCCGAGCGCCAGCGCCGACACCGAGGCGAACAGGATCTCGGTCAGCATCACCACCGAGGTCACGTTGGCCGGCAGCCGCGCGGCGCCGTATTGCAGCGCCAGGTTGCCGCCCAGGAACAGCAGCGCCAGCGCCGCCACGCCGGCCATCCACACCGCGCCCGGCGCCGGCAGCGCCGGCACCCAGCCGCCGCTGCGCAGCGCCAGCGCCAGCGTGCCGGCCACCAGCATGCCGCCGACGAACATCGCCAGCGCGCGCGCCTCTTCCGGGCGCCCGGCCTCGCGGCGCAGCATCACGTTGTTCAGCGCGAAGGTGAAGCCGCCCAGCACGCCCAGCCAGTCGGGCAGCGTGCGCGGCAGCGGCAGCGGCAGCGCCTCCCAGCCGCTGCGCCCGGCCGGCCACAGCACCACGGCGGCGCCGGCCAGCGCCAGCGCCACGCGCGCCGCGGCGGAGCGCGTCAGCGGCTCGCGCAGCAGCACGCGCGCCAGCAGCACCGCCCACAGCGGCATCAGGTAGAACAGCAGCACCACGCGCAGCACGTCGCCTATGGTCACCGCCCAGTTGAAGGCGGCGTTGGTGGTGCCCGAGGCGATCACCAGCACCCACAGCACCGGCGCGCGCAGCAACTGGCCCAGCGCGCGCGGCCGCAGCGCCAGGATGAACAGCGCGGCCGCCGCGTAGATCATCACCGTGGCCCACAGCGGGTGCAGCCCGCGCGCCTCCAGTTGCCGGAACGGCCACCACGAGGTGCCCCAGACGAAGGCGTTGATCACCAGGGCGCCGGCCGGGGCGGCGAAGGAGGTTCGGGCGGCGGTCGAGGCGGAAGCGGAGGCGGCGGACATCCGGCCGATTCTCCCCGCTGGGCATGAAGCGGCTCCCACGCTTGACGGATTGCCCCCGCGCGGCCGCGGCGCTACCGTGCGCTGCCCAGGAGGACAGCTCAATGACGATCAACCCGCTGAAGGTCCACGCCCCGTCGGACCTGGACACGCCCGACCTCGCCCCCAACCTCGGCGGCCATGGCCTGCGCCTGCTCGCCGAGGGCGACTCGTGGTTCACCATAGGCGCGCTCAATCCGCTGAAGAACGCCAACCTGCTGTTCGCGATGCGCTTCGAACAGACCGCCGTGGCGATCAACTGCGCCACGCCGGGCGACACGCTCAAGCGCATGACCGAGCTGCGCCGCGACCCGGTGTTCGCCGACCTGCTGGCCGGCCGGCGCCAGCGCGCCTGGGACGGCATCCTGCTGTCCTGCGGCGGCAACGACCTGATCGACGCGCTCGGCGTGCAACCGGCCGGCGTGCCGCTGAACCTGCGCCTGCTGCGCGCGCCGGCCGAGTGGGGGCCGGCCGGCGAGGGCGCGGCGCGCTACCTCAGCGACGCCGGCTGGCAGACCTTCCGCGGCTACTTCAAGGCCAACCTAGACGCCATCGTCGCGCTGCGCGGCGCGGGTGTCTCGCACGGCGCGCCGATCTTCCTGCACGGCTACGCGGTGCCGACGCCGCGGCCGGCGCCGGCCGGGCTGGGCATCGGGCCATGGCTGCTGCCGTCCATCCAGGCCTGCGGCATCCCCGAGGCCGACTACGGCGCCGTCGCCGCCGTGCTGATCGGCCGCCTGGCCGCGCTGCTGGCCGAGTGCGCCGCCGACGCGACGCGCTACCCGAATGTGCACTTCTTCGACACGACGAAGATCGCGCTCACCCCGGCCGCCGTGGGCAGCAGCGGCGAAAGCGGCGACTGGATCAACGAGATCCACCTGAACCGCGCCGGCTGCACCAAGCTGGCCGTGCCCTGGGCCACGGCGATCGAGCGGGTGATCGTCGCGCAGCGCGGCTGAGCGCGCTTCGCCGCAGGCATCGACCGATGGTCAATGCTTGTCGGTGCGGGCGATCGCCAGCAGGTGCTCCAGCTCTTCCTTGTGCCGGATGCCGTTGTTGCGGTGCCAGCGCCGGATCAGCTCCATCGTGCCGGCGACCACCAGGCCGAACAGCGTGATCGCGCCGAAGGCCGACAGGCCGAAGCGCGTCATGCCGGCGTAGAAGGCGCCCAGGCCGAGGATGCAGGCCTGCTCGTTGAAGTTCTGCACCGCGATCGAGCGGCCGGCGCCCATCAGGTTGTGGCCGCGGTGCTGCAGCAGCGCGTTCATCGGCACGATCAGGAAGCCGCAGATCGCGCCCATCACGATGAGGAAGGGCACCGCGGTCCACAGCGTATTGATGAACACCAGCCCGATCATCAGGAAGCCGACGAAGGTCGCCAGCGGGATCACCGAGGTGGCGCGGTCCAGCTTCATGGTCACCGAGGCGATCATCGCGCCGGCGATCGAGCCGACCACCACCACGCCGGCCAGGTTGGAGGCCTGCGCCGTGCCGTAGCCCAGCGCCGCGGCGGCCCAGGCGAACACGATCACGCGCAGGTTGCCGAAGATGCCCCACAGCAGCGTGGTCGTGGCCAGCGAGATCTGGCCGAGCTTGTCGCCCCACAGGCGCGAGTTGCAGTTCGAGAAGTCGCGCACCAGCGTGATCAGCCCGCTGGCCGGCTGCAGCGGCGCGTCGGTGCGCGGGATCTTCAGGTTGAACAGCGCGGCGACGGCGTAGAAGAACACGATCACCGCGATCGCCGCCTCGGGCGCGGTGTCGATGCCGGTGTCGATCAGCGGGATGTCGAACGACAGCAGCGGGCCTGAGACGCGCGAGCCGAGCAGCAGGCCGCCGGCCAGGATGCCGAGGATGACCGAGGCCACCGTGAGCCCCTCGATCCAGCCGTTGCCCTTGACGAGCTGCGAGGGCGGCAGCAGTTCGGTGAGGATGCCGTACTTGGCCGGCGAGTAGGCCGCCGCGCCCAGCCCCACCACCGCGTAGGCCAGCAGCGGGTGGCCGCCGAACAGCATCAGCAGGCAGCCCACCACCTTGATCGCGTTCGAGACGAACATCACCTTGCCCTTGGGCACGGCGTCGGCGAAGGCGCCGACGAAGGGCGCGAGCACCACGTAGAACAGCGCGAACATCGGCGCCAGGGCCGGCACCTGCCACGACGGCGCCTTGGATATCCGCAGCAACTCCACGGCCGCCACCAGCAATGCGTTGTCGGCCAGCGAGCTGAAGAACTGCGCCGACATGATGGTGTAAAAGCCTTTTTTCATTCGCTGGCGTGTCGCTCGCGCGAAGCCCCGAAGGCGCGCGGAAGGAGTCGGCGGCGCCGGTTTATAGCATGCGGTTACGAGCCCTCACGGCCGGACGAAGCGCCGGGCGTGAAGCGGCTGGCAGAATGATCCGCACCATGCCCCGCCCGATCGCCGCGACCATCCACACCGACGCCCTGGCCCACAACCTGCGCCGCGCGCGGCGCGCCGCGCCGCATGCGCGCGTCTGGGCGGTGGTCAAGGCCGACGCCTACGGCCACGGCATAGAGCGCGCCTATGCCGGGCTGGCGGGCGCGGACGGTTTTGCGCTGCTCGACCTGGCCGAGGCGCAGCGCGTGCGCGCGCTCGGCTGGCGCGGCCCCATCCTGCTGCTCGAAGGCTGCTTCGAGCCGCGCGACCTGGAACTTTGCTCGCGCCTCGATCTCTGGCACGTGGTGCACCACGACGCGCAGATCGACATGCTGGCCGCCCACAAGACCCACGCGCCGCAGCGCGTCTTCCTGAAGATGAACAGCGGCATGAACCGGCTCGGCTTCCGCCCGCAGCACTACCGCGCGGCGTGGCAGCGCCTGTCGGGGCTGACGCAGGTCGACGAGATCACGCTGATGACGCACTTCGCCGACGCCGACGGCGCCGCCGGCGTGGCCGCGCAGCTCGAAGTCTTCGAGGCCGCCACGCGCGACCTGCCCGGCGAGCGCTCGCTGTCCAACAGCGCGGCGACGCTGCGCTTCGCCGGCGCCGACGGCGCGGGCGCCGAGGTCGCCGCCGACTGGGTGCGCCCCGGCATCATGGTCTACGGCTCCTCGCCCGACCACCCGGCGCACGACGCGCCGGCCTGGGATCTGCAGCCGGCGATGACGCTGGCGGCGCGGCTGATCGCCATCCAGCAGCTCCAGCCCGGCGAGCGCGTCGGCTACGGCGGCCACTTCACGGTCGAGGCGCCGCTGCGCATCGGCGTGGTGGCCTGCGGTTATGCAGACGGCTACCCGCGCGTGGCGCCCACCGGCACGCCGGTGCTGGTCGACGGCGTGCGCACGCGCACCGTCGGCCGCGTCTCGATGGACATGCTGACGGTCGACCTGACGCCGGTGCCGCAGGCCGGCCTCGGCGCCGAGGTGACGCTGTGGGGCCGCGCGGCCAACGGCGCCGTGCTGCCGGTCGACGAGGTGGCGCGCTCGGCCGGCACGCTGGGCTACGAACTGCTGTGTGCGCTGGCGCCGCGCGTGCCGGTCGGCGTGGCGTGAGCGCCGCGCGCGGCGGCATCGACCCGGCGGGCTTCGAGCGCCGCGTGCGCGCCGACCTGCGGCGCCGCCGCTGGCTGCGCGTGCATGCCCTGCTGCTGGGCACGCTGTGTTTCCTCGCCTGCTGGGCGTTCTCGGCGGCGCTGATGCGCGCCGGCGTCACCGCGCTGGCGCTGCGCTGGCCGCTCGCGCTGGCCGGCGGCTACCTGGTGTTCCTCGCGCTGCTGTGGCTGTGGTGCCGCTGGCTGCTGTCGCGCGACGCGGCCGACGGCGACTGGCCGCTCGACGCCGCCGATGCCGCGTTCTCGTCGCGCGGCGGTGGCGGCGGCGTCGAGTGCGGCGACAGCGGGCTGGAGATGGGCGATCTCGCCGAAGGCGCGCTGAACCTGGCCGGCGCGGCCGACGAGGGCGCGGTCGTCGTGGTGCCGCTGGCGGTGGTGGTGGGCATCGCGGTGCTGATCGCCACCGGCCTGAGCGTCGCGGTGTTCGGCCTGTTCGGCGTCGAGGTGCTGCTCGGCGTGGCGGTGGAGATCGCGTTCGCCGCGGCCGGCGGCGCGCTCGCGTTCCGGGCGCGCCGCGAGGGCTGGCTGCTGCACGCCACCGGGCGCACCTGGCGCTCGATGCTGGCGCTGATCGCCGTCGCCGCGCTGCTCGGCATGCTGATCGACCACTGGCTGCCGCAGGCCGGCTCGCTGCCGCAGGCGCTCAGGCTGCTGCGCGGCGGCGCATGACACGCATCGCCTTCACGCTGGAGCCGGCCGAGGTGGAATTCAGCGCCATCCGCGCGCGGGGCGCGGGCGGCCAGAACGTCAACAAGGTGTCGAACGCCGTGCACCTGCGCTTCGACATCGGCGCCTCGTCGCTGCCCGACGAGCTGAAGGCGCGCCTGCGCGCGCTGCGCGACCAGCGCATCAGCGACGAGGGCGTGGTGGTCATCAAGGCGCAGACGCACCGCAGCCTGGAGAAGAACCGCGCCGAGGCGCTGGCGCGGCTGCGCGCGCTGGTCGAGAGCGCCGCGCGCATCCCGCGCACGCGCCGGCCGACCCGGCCGACACGCGCCTCGCAGCAGCGCCGGCTCGAAGGCAAGGCGCTGCGCGGCGGCGTCAAGGCCGGCCGCGCCAAGGTCGGCGCCTCGGACGGCTGAGGCGGCGGCGCGCCCTCAGGCGGCGCGCTTGAAGAAGGCCAGCAGCGTGCCGGCGGCGACAAACAGCGCGCCGAAGCCGCGGTTCATCGCGCGGATGTGCGACGGCGCCTTCAGCGCGCCCAGCACGCGCGCCGCCAGCGCGGTGTAGCCGGCCATCACCACCAGGTCGGTGCAGGCCAGCGTCAGCGCGATCACCGCGTACTGGCGCAGCATCGGCTGCGACAGGTCGAGGAACTGCGGCACCACCGCGAGCAGGAACACCGTGCCCTTGGGGTTCAGCGCGTTGACGATCCAGCCGCGCACGAACAGGTCGCGGCGCGAGACCAGCGCCGCCTCGTCGTCCTCGGCGGCCAGCGGCACGGCCGGCGCGCGCCACTGCCTGATGCCCAGCCACACCAGGTAGGCCACGCCGCCCCACTTGACGATCGTGAAGGCGAGGCTGGAGGTGGCGATCAGCGCGCCCAGGCCGATGCCGACCACCAGCACCTGCGTCCAGATGCCGGCCACCAGGCCGAAGGTCAGCGCGTAGCCGCGCCGGAAGCCGTGGCTGAGGCCGGCGCTCATCGCGGCGACCGCGCCGGCGCCCGGCGAGAGGCTGATGGCCCAGGCGGCGGCGAAGAAAGCGAGCCAGGTCGAGAGTTGCATGCGCCGATTGTCGCCGCGCGGCGAGAATGCCGCATGGCCAAGGACAAGTCGATCTACACCTGCAACGAATGTGGCGCGAGCAGCCCGAAGTGGCTGGGCAAGTGCCCCGGCTGCGGCGCGTGGAACACGCTGGTCGAGACGGTGGCCGAGCCGGGCGGCGCGGGCAGGAACCGCTTCCAGTCGCTGGCGAAGAGCCAGCCGGTGGCCACGCTGGGGGAGATCGAGGCCAGCGACGTGGCGCGCACGCCCACCGGCATCGCCGAACTCGACCGCGTGCTCGGCGGCGGCATCGTCGAGGGCGGCGTGGTGCTGATCGGCGGCGACCCCGGCATCGGCAAGAGCACGCTGCTGCTGCAGGCGCTGGACGCGCTGTCGCGCCAGGCCAGGACGCTGTACGTCACCGGCGAGGAAAGCGGCGCGCAGGTGGCGCTGCGCTCGCGCCGGCTCGGGCTGGAGGCCTCGCAGGTGCGCGTGCTGGCCGAGATCCAGCTCGAACGCATCCTCGCGACGCTCGAATCCGAGCAGCCCGCGGTGTGCGTGATCGACTCGATCCAGACGCTCTATTCCGAGCAGCTCAGCTCGGCGCCCGGCTCGGTGGCGCAGGTGCGCGAATGCGCCGCGCACCTGACGCGCACCGCCAAGGCCGGCGGCACCACGGTGATCCTGGTCGGCCACGTCACCAAGGACGGCCAGCTCGCCGGCCCGCGCGTGCTCGAACACATCGTCGACACGGTGCTGTACTTCGAGGGCGACACACATTCGAGCTTCCGCCTGGTGCGCGCGATCAAGAACCGCTTCGGCGCGGTCAACGAGATCGGCGTGTTCGCGATGACCGAGCGCGGCCTGAAGGGCGTGGCCAACCCGAGCGCGATCTTCCTGTCGACGCACGCCGAGCCGGTGCCCGGCGCCTGCGTGCTGGTGACGCTGGAAGGCACGCGGCCGCTGCTGGTGGAGGTGCAGGCGCTGGTGGACGGCGGCGGCCCCAGCCCGCGGCGCCTGTCGGTGGGCCTGGAGCGCGACCGCCTGGCGATGCTGCTGGCGGTGCTGCACCGCCATGCCGGCATCGCCACCTTCGACCAGGACGTGTTCGTCAACGCGGTCGGCGGCGTGCGCATCAGCGAGCCGGCGGCCGACCTGGCGGTGATGCTGGCGATCCAGGGCTCGCTGCGCGCCCGGCCGCTGCCGCGCGGCTTCTTCGCCTTCGGCGAGGTCGGCTTGGCCGGCGAGGTGCGCCCCGCGCCGCGCGGCCAGGAGCGGCTGAAGGAAGCCGCCAAGCTCGGCTTCTCGGTGGCCGTGGTGCCGCAGGCCAACGTGCCGAAGAAGGGCATCGAGGGCCTGACCATCCACGCCGTCGAGCGCGTCGAACAAGCCATCGAACTCGTGCGCAAGCTGTGACTTTCCTCCCATGAACCCGATCCTCGGCTGGGCGCTGGCCGCCCTCTTCGTCGCGCTGGCCTGGCAGCAGTACGGCTGGCAGGGCGTGCTGTTCGCCGTCAGCGCGGTGGCCTTCTGGCTGCTGCTGCAGTTCAACCGCACGATGCGCGCGATGCGCAACGCCGCGCAGCGCCCGGTGGGCCACGTGGACAGCGCGGTGATGCTGCACGCCAGGCTGCGGCCCGGCCTGACGATGCTGCAGGTGATCGCGCTGACCGGCAGCCTGGGCCGCAGGCTGGGCGAGGGCGAGGACGACTGGGCCTGGGCCGACGAAGGCGGCAGCGGCGTGCGGTTGCACTTCACGCGCGGCAAGCTGGCGCGCTTCGAACTGGACCGCCCGGCCCCGTAAAATCGCCGGTTCGCACGAACACACACAGGAGAGCCGCCATGTCGATGGCCGATCGCGACGGGAAGATCTGGATGGACGGCCGGCTCGTGGAGTGGCGCGACGCCAAGATCCACGTGCTGAGCCACACGCTGCACTACGGCTGCGGCGCCTTCGAGGGCGTGCGCGCCTACAACACGGCCGGCGGCACGGCGATCTTCCGCCTGCGCGAGCACACCGAGCGGCTGTTCAACAGCGCCAAGATCCTGCGCATGAAGATCCCCTTCAGCCTCGAGCAGGTGATGGACGCGCAGCGCGAGGTGGTGCGCGCCAACGAGCTGGAGAGCTGCTACATCCGCCCGCTGACCTGGATCGGCTCGGAGAAGCTGGGCGTCAGCCCCAAGGGCAACACCATCCACCTGATGATCGCCGCCTGGGCCTGGGGCGCCTACCTGGGCGAAGAGGGTATGAAGCGCGGCATCCGCGTCAAGACCAGCAGCTACACGCGCCACCACGTCAACATCACGATGACGCAGGCCAAGACGGTGAGCAACTACACCAACTCCATCCTCGCCAACACCGAGGCCACCGACGACGGCTACGACGAGGCGCTGCTGCTCGACGCCGCCGGCTTCGTCTCCGAGGGCGCGGGCGAGAACCTGTTCGTCGTCAAGAACGGCACGATCTACACGCCCGACCTGTCGGCCGGCGCGCTCAACGGCATCACGCGCAACACCGTGTTCGCGATCTGCCAGGACCTGGGCATCAAGCTGGTGGAAAAGCGCATCACGCGCGACGAGGTCTACATCGCCGACGAGGCCTTCTTCACCGGCACCGCCGCCGAGGTCACGCCGATCCGCGAGCTGGACCGCATCGAGATCGGCCGCGGCTCGCGCGGCCCCGTCACCGAGAAGATCCAGAGCGCGTTCTTCGACATCGTCAACGGACGCAACCCCAAGTACGCCGAGTGGCTGAGCAAGGTCTGAGCATGAGCAGCAGCAACCCAGCGCAAGCGGCGGTCGAGGTGACCGCGAAAGACGTGCACGGCGACGGCGTGGTGTTCTGCCCGAACCCCAGGATGCCGCTGTGGAGCAACCACCCGCGCGTCTTCATCGACGTGGCCACCGAGGGCGAGGGCAAGTGCCCGTACTGCGGCACCGTGTACCGGCTGAAGGCTGGAGAGAAGCTGCACTCCCACTGAGCCCATGACGGCAGACCCGCGCGCCGAGGCGCTGACGCACGACGCGCTGCTCGGCGCCGGCACGTCGGTATGGGAGTGGGACGTCGCCACCGACCGGCTCACCAACTTCAGCGCGAGCCTGGCCGTGCTGGGCCTGGCGCCCGACGGGCTGGTGCCCACGCAGGCGACCTGGAACCGCTTCATCCACCCCGAGGACCTCGCCGCCAACGAGGAGGCCTACCGGCGCCACGCGCACGGCGAGACCGCCTTCTACGAACACGAGTACCGCGCGCTGGCGCGCGACGGAAGCTGGCGCTGGGTGGCAGAGCGCGGCCGCATCGTCGAGCGCGCCGCCGACGGCACGCCGCTGCGCATGGTGGGCACGCTCAGCGACATCTCGCAGCGCCGCGCGGCGCAGGGCGAGGCGCTGGTGCTGGCCGAGCGCATGCGCCGCGTGGTGCGCAACGTGCCCGGCATCGTCTACCAGTACCGCATGCACGCCGACGGCAACGGCCACTTCCTGTTCATCAGCGACCGCTGCATCGACCTGCTCGGCCTGATGCCGGCCGCGCTGCTGGCCGACGTGCGCGTCGCGCTGCGCCTGATCGAGCGCGAGGACCGCGAGCGCGTGTTCGCCAGCGTCGGGCGCGCGCTGCGCGCGATGCGCCAGTGGCGCAACGAGTTCCGCCTGCACCTGCGCGACGGCGAGCAGCGCTGGATGAGCGTGGTGGCGACGCCGCAGCGCGAGGCCGACGGCTCCGTGCTGTGGCACGGCTACCTGGAAGACATCACCGACAAGCGCGAGCTGGAGCGCGCGCGCGCCGACGCCGCGGCGGCGCAGGCCTCGAACCGCGCCAAGACCGAGTTCCTCTCGCGCATGAGCCACGAGCTGCGCACGCCGCTGAACGCGGTGCTCGGCTTCTCGCAGTTGCTCGAGATCGACACGCAGGAGCCGCTGACGGCCATGCAGCGCCGCCGCGTCGGCCTGATCCGCGAGGCCGGCACGCACCTGCTGGCGATGATCGGCGAGCTGCTCGACCTGACGCGCATCGAGTCGGGCCGGCTCGCCGTGTCGCTGGCGGCCCTGCCGCTCGCGCCGCTGCTGGCCGACAGCGTCGAGCTGGCGCGGCCGCAGGCCGACGCGGCCGGCGTCACGCTGCAGCTCGGCGCGATCGACGCGACGGTGCAGGCCGACGCGACGCGGCTGCGCCAGGTGCTGCTGAACCTGATCGACAACGCGATCAAGTACAACCGCCGCGGCGGGCGCGTCGAGATCGGCGCGCGCACCGAGGGCGACAACGTGCTGCTGCAGGTGCGCGACACCGGCGTGGGCATCACCGCCGACGACCTGCCGCGCATCTTCCAGCCCTTCCAGCGCGGCGCGCAGGCGCACGGCACGATCGAAGGCACCGGCATCGGCCTGGCGGTGACGCAGGCGCTGGTCGAGCTGATGGGCGGCCGGATCACGGCCAGCAGCACGCCGGGCGCCGGCTCGGTGTTCAGCGTCACGCTGCGCAGCGCGGCGCCGGGCTGAGGGCGGCGCGCTCCGTACAATGCGGCGCTCCCGCCGGAGTGCCCATGCCCAGCCGCCACGAGTTCGTCCTCACCCTGTCCTGCCCCGACGCCAAGGGCATCGTGCACGCGGTCTCGGGCCTGCTGTTCCAGGCCGGCTGCAACATCATCGACTCGCAGCAGTTCGGCGACGTGCTCGCCAGCGACGCCACCGGGCTGTTCTTCCTGCGCCTGCACTTCGAGGCGCCGCCGCACCTGGCCGACGTGGCGACGCTGGGGCCGCTGTTCACCCACCTGCGCGAGCAGTTCGGCATGCGCACCGCGCTGCACGCGCTGGCGCGCAAGCCGCGCGTGCTGCTGATGGTCAGCAAGCACGGCCACTGCCTGAACGACCTGCTGTTCCGCTGGCGATCGGGGCAGCTCGACGTCGAGATCCCGGCGATCGTCTCCAACCACCCCGACTACGCCGACCTCGCCGCGAGCTACGGCATCCCCTTCCACCACCTCGCGCTGCCCACCGGCGCGCCGGCCGAGGCCAAGCGCGCGCAGGAGCGCCAGGTGGAGGCGCTGGTCGAGCGCGAGCAGGTCGACCTCGTCGTGCTGGCGCGCTACATGCAGATCCTCAGCGGCGAGTTCTGCGCGTTCCTCGAGGGCCGCGCGATCAACATCCACCACAGCTTCCTGCCCAGCTTCAAGGGCGCCAAGCCCTACTACCAGGCGCACGAGCGCGGCGTGAAGCTGATCGGCGCGACGGCGCACTACGTCACCGCCGAGCTGGACGAGGGGCCGATCATCGAGCAGGACGTCGCGCGCGTGGACCACACGCTCAGCCCCGAGGACTTCACCGCCGTCGGCCGCGACGTCGAATGCGTGGTGCTGGCGCGCGCGGTGCGCTGGCACGTCGAGCACCGCGTGCTGCTCAACGGCCGCAAGACGGTCGTGTTCCGCTGACGCCGATGCCCAGCATCAAGCCGCCGCCGCTGCCGGCCACCCCCGACGAGATCGAGCAGCAGTTCTACGAGGCGCTGCAGCACGCCGACATCGAGGCGCTGATGGCGCTGTGGTCGCACGACGAGGACGTGGTGTGCGTGCACCCGGGCGGGCCGCGCATCGTCGGGCCGGCGGCGATACGCGCGGCCTTCGAGGCCATGTTCGCCAACGGCGCGATCACCGCGCGGCCCGAGAAGGTGCGCCGCCTGCAGGGTCCGGGCTGCGCGGTGCACAGCGTGCTCGAGCGCATCGAGATCGGCACCGCCGCCGGCGCGCAGACGGCCTGGGTGGTGGCGACCAACGTCTACCTGAGGTCCGGCGCCGGCTGGGCGATGGTGGCGCACCACGCCAGCCCGGGCACGGCGCGCGAGGTGCACGACATCGTCGACGCGCCGGCGACGATCCACTGAGTTGGAACAGTACCGTTCGCCGCGCTGGCTGCCCGGCGGCAACGCGCAGACGATCTGGCCGGCGCTGTTCGGGCGGCGCCATCACGGCGCGCCGCTGAGCTTCCGGCGCGAGCGCTGGACCACGCCGGACGGCGACTTCGTCGATGCCGACTGGCTGGATGAAACGGCAGCGAGCCGGGTGCCGGGCCGCCCCAAGCCCGGCGAGGCCTCCTCGGGGGGCGCGCCCGGCGTACCCGCCGGGCCGGGGGCCGACATTCGGCCGTTGCTGGTGCTCTTCCACGGCCTCGAAGGTTCGTCGCGCAGCCACTACGTGCAGGCCTTCGCCGACTGGGCGCGGCGCCACGGCTGGCGCTTCGTGATGCCGTACTTCCGCGGCTGCTCGGGCGAGCTGAACCTCGCGCCGCGCGCCTACCACTCGGGCGACTACGAGGAGATCGGCTGGATGCTCGCGCAGGCCCGCTTGCGCCACGCCGGGCCGCTGGCCGCGGTGGGCGTCTCGCTGGGCGGCAACGCGCTGCTGCGCTGGGCCGAGGAGGCCGGCGACGGCGCCGCGGCCACCGCGAAGGCCGTCGCCGCGATCAGCTCGCCGATCGACCTGGCCGCCGGCGGCCACGCCATCGGGCGCGGCTTCAACCGCCTCGTCTACACGCGCATGTTCCTGCGCACGATGAAGCCCAAGGCGCTGGCCAAGCTGGCGCAGCACCCCGGCCTGTTCAGCCGCGAGAAGCTGCTGGCCGCGCACGACCTCTACGCGTTCGACGACGTCTTCACCGCGCCGCTGCACGGCTTCGAGGGCGCCGACGACTACTGGGCGCGCGGCTCGGCCAAGCCGCACCTGCACCGCATCCGCATCCCGGCGCTGGTGCTCAACGCGCGCAACGACCCCTTCGTGCCCGGCGCCAGCCTGCCGGCGGCGCACGAGGTCGGCGCGGCGGTGACGCTGTGGCAGCCGGCGCACGGCGGGCACGTCGGCTTCCCGGCCGGGCGCTGGCCCGGCCACGTGATGACCCTGCCCGACGCGGTGATGGGCTGGATCGCGCGGCGGCTTTGACGCAGCATCGGCACATGGACGAGATCGTCAAGGCGGCATTGAAGAAGTGGCCCAACGTGCCGCACTGCTGGGGCTGGCTGGCGCTGGACGCGCGCGGCGAATGGTTCATGCGCGACGACCGCGTGCAGCGCGCCGGGCCGTTCCCGCAGGTCAAGGGCAGCCGCATCCTGCACGACAAGCTGCGCGAGTTCATCCACCGCAACTACGGCGCCGACGAGCACGGCGCGTGGTTCTTCCAGAACGGGCCGCAGCGCGTCTACGTCGAGCTGGAGGCGGCGCCCCTGGTGTGGCGGCTGGAGCCGCGCGACGGCGAGGCGCCGGCGCTGGCGAGCCACACCGGCCAGCCCGGCGGCGCCGTCGCCGAGGCCTGGCTCGACGAACACGGCCGGCTGTTCCTCGCCACGCCGCTGGGCCTGGGGCTGGTGCACACGCTCGACATGAACCTGGCCGCCGATGCCGTCGAGCGCGGGCAGTGGACGCCGCGGGAGACGGCCTTCGACGAACTGCCGCGGCGCTACGGCTACGTGCTCAGCCCGGACCGGGCGCGCGCGGAAGGTGTGAACCCGGCATGAAAAAGCCGGCCCGCAGGCCGGCTCGTCTCGAAAGTAGCTCCGCTCAGTTCGCGGCCGACGCGGCGGCGGCCGGCGCCTTCGGCTCGGCGAAGTTCGCGCCGCCCTTGTTGGCCATGTAGACCACCGCGCGGGCGATCTCGAAGTCGCTGAAATCGCCGCCGCCTTGCGCGGCCATCGCGCCCTTGCCCTTCAGGGCCGAGTGCAGCAGCGTGTCGAAGCCGGTGCCGATGCGCGACGCCCAGGCGGCGTTGTCGCCGATCTTGGGCGCGCCGGCGGCGCCCGAGGTGTGGCAGGCGGTGCACTGCACGTTGAACACCTGCTCGCCGGTCTTGAGCGCGCTGGCGTCGGAAGCGTCCTTGATCTGGATGCCGCCGATCGGCTGGATGCGCCGCGCCACCGCTTCGGCGCCCAGGCCGTCGCTGCCGGCGGCGCCGTGGCTTTCGCTGCCGACGTACTTGGTCAGCAGCGCGATCACCGCGATCGGCACCAGGAAGGAGAACACCACCGCCAGGATCAACTGCTTGGGCGTCTTGATCGGACCTTCGTGCGGGCCGGCGTGGTCGTGCGAGTCGCTCATGGAATCCTCGGAGTCGGGCTGTCGGGCAAAAACCTTCGAATTATAGGAGGCAGCTCGCGGCTAGAATGCGCGCCTCGCGTGCGACCGTGGTGAAGTGGATATCATGCAGCCCTCCGAAGGCTACGTCGCAGGTTCGATTCCTGCCGGTCGCGCCACGTGGCGCAATGCACCATACAGATTCGCAGCCGTCTTCCCCGACGAAGGTCCCGGGCCAGGGGCTCGCCGTGCTGGCCGAGTCGCTGTACCTGGTCAACCTGCTGGTGGCCCCCGGGCTGGCCTTTGCCATGCTCGTGTGGCTGTGGCTGAAGCATCGCCGCAGCGCACCGCCGCTGGCGCGCAATCACCTGGGCCAGGCAACCGCCGCCAGCGTGGCGGCCGGCGTGCTGATCGCCTGCTTTTCCGCCGCCATCGTGGCATTGGGCGGATGGGAATGGCACTGGACCTGGGTCGTCGTGCTGACCTATTTCGTCTGCATCCACGGCGCCCTGGTCATGATGGGGATGTTCGCGCTGGCCAAGGCCATGGCCGGGCGGGCCTGGCGCTATCCACTCGTCGGGCCGCGCGTTCCCTAGGCGCCGCCGCGAACGGGCCGGGGCACATCGAGGGTCGCCCGAAGTGCAGCACGGCGCCGACCGGACACAATCGGCGCTCCGCCTCCGACCGGAGACCGCCTTGCCGCCGCCTGCTTCCGTTGCCGCGCCGCCTGCGCGCGGTGTGCTGGCCTTCATCTCCTACGCGCATGCCGACGAGGAGTTGCGCGCCAAGCTGCGCGTGCACCTGGCCGCGCTCGAACGCGAGGGGCTGATCCAGGCCTGGGACGACCGCGAGATCCTGGCCGGCGATGCCTGGGCCGACGAGATCGACGCGCGGCTGAACCGGGCCGACCTGGTGCTGCTGCTGGTGTCGGCCGACTTCATCAACTCGAAGTACTGCTACGGCAAGGAGCTGGTGCGCGCACTCGAGCGGAACGCCGACCCCAAGGACCGGGCCATCGTGATCCCCATCATCCTGCGCCCCTGCGACTGGCAGAAAAGCCGCTTCGCCCACCTGCAGGCCCTGCCGACCGGCGGGCGCCCGATGCCCGACTGGCCGACGCCGGACCACTACTTCACTGACGTGGTCAAGGGCCTGCGCGAATGCCTGCAGAAGCTGATCTTCGACCACAACGAGTCCAGGGGCGACGGGCCCCCGAGCGATCCACCGTGGTGGCAGCAGCCGCGCGTGTGGGCCAGCGCGCTGGCCTGCGCCGCAGTGCTGGCCGGCTCGGCCGCCTGGGCCTGGCGCGCCGCGGTGCGGGCCGACCATGAGGTGTCGGTCGCGCTGCAGGCGCTGCGCAGCGGCCGCGCGGCGGACGCGGTGTCCGTGCTGGGCCCCGTCTGCCGTTCGTGGGTCAAGCGCGGCGCCTGCTTCGCGCTCACCAAGGCCGGCCTGGTCGCCGAGCTGCCCGGGCTGGACGGGCCTCAGCTCGCACGCTGGGGGGCCCGGGTCGACGAGCTGAAGGCGCTGGCCCCGGACGACCCCGACCTGCTGTTCATGTCCGCCCAGGTGGCGCTGCACGAGGCCCAGCCGTCGCGCTACGCGCAGGCGGTGGCGGACCTGCAGCGCGCGCTCACGCTCACCGGCCAGCGCTACCCGGAGGTGCATTTCGCGCTCGCCAACCTGCTGATGCGCGACGGGCGCTTTGCCGATGCGCTGCAGCCGCTGGACAGGGCGCTCGATCCGGCCATCAACCCGATCGCGCCGGCGCACTACCTGAACGCGCGCGCCTATGCGCGGGCACGCAGCGGCGACTTCAATGGCGCGATCCACGACTACGAGCGCAGCATCGAGCAGGGCTCCATCCTGTCGCGCATCGAACTGGCGGAACTGCTGTGGACCCGCTCCGAGTTCGAGCGCGCCAGCGACCAGTTGCGCGCCGCCGCCGCCGCCGTGGCGGACACGGGCCGCCCGCAGAGCGGCAGCAATGCGCTGCCGTGGTCGTTCGCGACGGCGCCGGGCGATGTCGTCGTGCTCAGGCAGCCCTTCGAGAAGCGCTGCTTCGCGCGCTGGATGGAACGGGCCGGCCTGGCGCTGGCCGGCCGCCCCGTCCCGGCCGAGGCCCCCGGCTGGGACGATTGCGGCGCCGAGGCCACACGCATCGCTGCCACGCTGGCCGCCTCGCTGCAGCGTGCGGCGGGCGCGGGAATGAACGACACTGGCCGCGAGCGGCTGGCGCAGTTCATGCGCCAGTACCGGCTCTAGGGCCTGTTCACCCTACGGATGCCAGATGCGTTGCCCCGACAAAGCCCGCGAGCAAGGCGCAAAGCGCAGCCCAGGCTGGACGCCTGGGCAAGGTTTGCAACGCCGCGCGCGGGCTTTGTCGGGGCAACCCGCAGGGAACGGGCCTGGCAGGGCGCACGGCGGCGTTGCGCTCCTAGCCAAGCCGTCCAGGCTTGGCGTCGTCGCGCGCCTTGCCCTGCGCCCTGCCAGGCTCGTTCGCACTGGCATCCGTAGGGTGAACAGGCCCTAGCATGCAGGAGTCACGGGCCATGGGCTTGCGTCGCGCCGGGACCTTGTTCGCCGCGGCATGGCTGGCGCTGGTCAGCCCCGCCCATCCGGCCGCGCCGAACGCCGAGCCGCTGGCGCGGCTGGAAACCGGCATGCACACCGCGGCGATCACGGCCATCGCCACCGACCGCGCCGGCCGCTGGGCGGTGACCGCCTCGATGGACCGCAGCGCGCGCGTGTGGGACGTGGCCACCGGGCGGCTGGCCGGCGTGCTGCGCCCGCCGCAGGACGACGACAACGAGGGCAAGCTGTTCGCCGTGGCGATGTCGCCCGACGCCGAGGTGGTGGCGGTGGCCGGGCGCACCCTGCTCGGCTCCGACGGCGGGCACACGATCTATCTCTTCGACCGCGCCAGCACACGGCTGCTGCGCCGCATCCCTTCGCTGCCCGATCCGGTGCTGCGGCTGGCCTGGTCGCCCGACGGCCGCTGGCTGGCGGCCGGGCTGCAGGGCAAGGGCGGCGTGCGCCTGTTCGACGCCGCGCAGGGCGGCGAGCGTGCGCGAATTGCCGGCGTGGCCGACAACGTGCGCGGGCTGCACTTCAGCGCCGACTCCACGCGCCTGCTCAGCGCCAGCTACGACGGGCTGCTGCGCGTGCATGCGCTGGACGCGCGCGGCGCGCTCGCGCCGCTGGCGTCGGCGCGGCTGGCGGGCGGCGCGCGCCCGCACGACGCACGCTTCTCGCCCGACGGCCGGCGCATCGCGGTGGGGTTCGACGACAGCGCGGTGGTGCAGGTGCTCGATGCCGCCACGTTGCAGGAAGTGGCGCGCCCGTCCAGCGCCGGCGTCGACAACGGCAACCTGAGCCGCGTGGCCTGGTCCGCCGACGGCGCCAGCCTGCTCGCCGGCGGAACATGGTCGACCCGCGAAGGCCACATGCTGCGGCGCTGGGCGGCGGACGACTGGGCGCGCCCGCACGACGGCGTGGCCGGCCGCGACGACATCGCCGACCTGGCCGGCGTGCCGGCCGGCGCCGGCGGCGGCTGGCTGTTCGCCGCCGCCGACCCGCGCTGGGGCGTGCTCGATGCGTCGGCGCGTGTGCTGCACCAGCACGATCCGCCGGGCGCGGACTGGCGCGGCCAGGCCGAAGCGCTGCAAGTCTCCGACGACGGCCGGCGCGTGCGCTTCGCCACGCGCGGCCCGGGCGCGGCGATGCTGTCGTTCGACCTGCCCTCGCGCACCCTGCAGGCCGACGACGTCGCGCCGCTGCCCACCGCGCGCACCGCGGCGCCGGGCCGGCAGGTCACCGGCTGGCGCGACGGGCTGCAGCCGCAGCTCGACGGGCGGCCGCTCACGCTGGACCGCCACGAGGCCTCGCGCAGCCTGGCGCTGGCGCCCGACGGCCGGCGCTTCGTGCTCGGCTCGCAATGGAACCTGCGCCTGTTCGACGGGCCGTCCAAGGCGCGCTGGCGCCAGCCGGTGCCCGGCGTGGCATGGGCCGTGAACGTCAGCGGCGATGGCCGCTTCGTCGTCGCCGCCTACGGCGACGGCACGATCCGCTGGCATCGCCTGCAGGACGGGCGCGAGGTGCTCGCGCTGTTCGTGCACGCCGACGCCACGCGCTGGGTGGCCTGGACGCCCGAGGGCTACTTCGACGCCTCGCCCGGCGCCGAAAGCGAGATCGGCTACCACCTGAACCGCGGCGGCGACCGCGAAGGCGAGTTCGTCGACGCGCGCCGGCTCTGGGAGACCTTCTACCAGCCCGGCCTGATCGCGCGCCGGCTCGACGCCGACGGCGACCGCCTGCTGCGCGACCTGGTGCGGCGCCGCGGCGACGTGCGGCAGTTGCTGGCGGCCGACAGCGCACCCGAGCTGGTGCTGGAGTCGCCCGCCAGCGCCCGCAGCGACGGCCGCTACGAGCTGGCGGTACGCGTGCTGCGCGCCGGCCAGGGCGAAGGCCGTCTGGTGCTGCGGGTGGACAACGGCGCCGAACTGCAGGGGCGCTGGAACGCTCCGGTGCTGACCGCCGGCAGCGTGGTGCGCATGCCGGTGGACCTGCCCGACGGCGAGCGCAAGCTGAGCGTCGAGCTGGTCGACGCGCGCGGCGTGGCCTCGCGCACCGTCAGCGCCGAGGTGACGGTCAAGCGCGCGCAGAGCCCCGGCGCCGGCACGCTGCACGTGCTGGCGGTGGGCGTGGCGAACTACCGCCACGTCAGGCCGAAGCTGCGCTTCGCGGCCGACGACGCCCGCGCGGTGGCGGGCCGGCTGGCCCGCAACGGCGGCGCCGCGTTCGACGGCCGCGTGGTGACGCGCACGCTGGTCGACGACGAGGCCACCGTGGAACGCATCGGCGCCACCCTCGCCGAGATGGCGGCCAAGGCGCGCCCGGAGGACACCTTCGTGCTGTTCATGGCCGGCCACGGCACGACGGTCGCCGAGCAGTACTACTTCCTGCCGGTGGACCTGGACGCGGTGGACGACGCGACGGTGCGCGCGCGTGCGCTCGGCCAGGCCCAGCTTCGCAACTGGATGAGCCTGCTGCCGGCGAAGTCGCTGCTGCTGCTCGACACCTGCCGCGCCGGCAGCGCGGCCGCGCTGGCCGCCGCCGTGGCCGAGGAGTCCGGCGCGGTGTCGGCGCTGTCACGCCTGAGCCAGCGCTCGGTGATCGCCGCGAGCAGCGGCGACAACGTCGCGCTGGAGGGCTACAACAGCCACGGCGTGTTCTCGTGGGTGGTGCTGGACGCGCTGGAGCGGGCCGACTACGACGCCAACGGCATGGTGGAGGTCAGCGACATCGGCATCCACGCGCGCAAGCACGTCAGCGACATCACCGAGCGGGTGTTCAGGTTCCGCCAGATGCCGACGCTGAACACGCCCGGCGACCCGTTCGTGATCGCCAAGCCGATGCGCTGACGCGGCTTCGGGCCCGCTCGGGCCCGGCGCGCTCAGCCCTTCGCGCCGTGCCGGATCAGGTGGTCGAAGGCCGACAGCGCCGCTTTCGCGCCATCGCCCGCGGCGATGATGATCTGCTTGTAGGGCACCGTCGTCGCGTCGCCGGCGGCGAACACGCCCGGCACGCTGGTGGCGCCCCTGGCGTCGACGACGATCTCGCCGTAGCGCGACAGCTCCAGCGTGCCCTTGAGCCACTCGGTGTTCGGCACCAGGCCGATCTGCACGAACACGCCGGCCAGGTCCACCGTGTGCTCGGCGCCCGTGGCGCGGTCCTTGAAGCGCAGGCCGACGACCTTCTGGCCGTCGCCGGTGATCTCGGTGGTCTGCGCGTTGACGTGGATGGCCACGTTGGGCAGGCTCCTGAGCTTGTCGACCAGCACCGCGTCGGCCTTGAGCTGGTCGGCGAACTCGACCAGCGTGACGTGCTCGACCACGCCGGCCAGGTCGATCGCCGCCTCGACGCCGGAGTTGCCGCCGCCGATCACCGCGACCTTCTTGCCCTTGAACAGCGGGCCGTCGCAGTGCGGGCAGTAGGCCACGCCCTTGTTGCGGTACTCGGCTTCGCCGGGCACGTTGACGTTGCGCCAGCGCGCGCCGGTCGCGAGGATCACCGTGCGGCCCTCGAGCTGCGCGCCGTTGGACAGCGTGACGGTCGCCGCGCCGCCGCCTTGCGGCGCCGGCTCGAGCTTCTCGACGCGCTGGCCGTTCATGATGTCGACGTCGTAGTGGCGCGCGTGCGCCTCCAGCGCGGCGGCGAACTTCGGGCCCTGCGTTTCCAGCACCGAGATGAAGTTCTCGATGCCCAGCGTGTCCAGCGTCTGGCCGCCGAAGCGTTCGGCGACGATGCCGGTCTTGATGCCCTTGCGCGCCGCGTACACCGCCGCCGCCGCGCCCGCCGGGCCGCCGCCGACGATCAGCACGTCGAATACGTCCTTCTTCGCCAGCCTGGCGGCGTCGCGCGCCGCGGCGCCGGTGTCTATCTTGGCGAGGATCTCGACTATCTCCATGCGGCCCGAACCGAAGGGCTGGCCGTTCAGGAAGACCGTAGGCACCGCCATGATCTTGCGGTCGTTGACCTCGGCCTCGAACAGCCCGCCGTCGATCGCCACGTGGCGGATCTTCGGGTTGAGCACGGCCATCAGGTTGAGCGCCTGCACCACGTCCGGGCAGTTGTGACAGGTCAGCGACATGTAGGTCTCGAAGGCGAAATCGCCTTCGAGGGACTGGATCTGCTCGATCACCTCCGCCTCGAGCTTGGGCGGGTGGCCGCCGGCCTGCAGCAGCGCCA
The DNA here is from genome assembly GCF_047600445.1 of Piscinibacter sp. GTDB lineage: Bacteria > Pseudomonadota > Gammaproteobacteria > Burkholderiales > Burkholderiaceae_C > Piscinibacter. Next base: position 582,035 of record NZ_JASGKT010000001.1, on the reverse strand, counting down.
GCACCAGCGAGGTGAACTCGTGGCCCATCGGAATGGCCGCGAAGCGCATGCCCATGTCGGCGCCGGCGCGGGTGATCTGGAACGACGGCTTGCGCGCGTCGTTGCCGTCGAAGCGCGCCTCCACCAGCGGACTCAGCGCCGCGATCTCCTCGATCAGCTCGCGCATCTCGGCCGAGGCCTCGCGCTCGTCGAGCGAAGCGATCAACTGCACCGGCTCGCGAACGCGTTCCAGGTACGAGGCGAGTTGAGACTTCAGGCCGTCATCCAACATGGTGGCAATGCTCCAACGTGATCAAGCGGCCGCCGCGGAACCGGCTTTGCCGGGCCGCTGGCGGCGCCCCTGGGGGGGAGCGCGTGAGCGCTCCGGGGGGATTAGATTTTCCCGACGAGGTCCAGCGACGGCGTCAGCGTCTTCGCGCCCTGCTGCCACTTGGCCGGGCACACCTGGCCGGGGTTCTTGGCGACGTACTGGGCGGCCGTCAGCTTGCGCAGCGTTTCCTTGACGTCGCGCGCGATGCTGTTGTCGTGCACCTCGACGGTCTTGATCACGCCTTCCGGGTTGATGATGAAGGTGCCGCGCAGCGCCAGGCCTTCTTCCTCGATGTGCACGCCGAAGGCGCGCGTGAGCTGGTGCGTCGGGTCGCCGACCAGCGGGAACTTGGCCTTGCCGACGGCCGGGCTGGTTTCGTGCCACACCTTGTGCGAGAAGTGCGTGTCGGTGGTGACGATGTAGACCTCGGCGCCCAGCGACTTGAAGGTGTCGTAGTTGTCGGCGGCGTCCTCGACTTCGGTCGGGCAGTTGAAGGTGAAGGCGGCCGGCATGAAGATCAGCACGGACCACTTGCCCTTCAGCGTGGCATCGCTGACCTCGATGAACTTGCCGTTGTGGAAGGCGTTGGTCTTGAACGGTTGGACTTGGGTGTTGATGAGCGACATGCTGGGGTTTCCTTGGATTGAAGTGGGTACAAGGGACTGACGGGGGCTATTTTGTGTGCATCGCAGCATATCGTGGTTTGATTGCGGAAATCCCCACGATTGGCGCTGCCTATCGACACCCGCCGGCCGTGGCCGGCGCTCGGCTCGGTCCAGCCTCAATCCAGCGTCACCACCCGGTCGCCGGGCTCGGCCTGGCAGCCTTCGGCGATCGGCGTCCAGCCGTGCCGCACGACGATGCGCGCGCCGGCCTGGCAGAACTCGACGCGGCGCGCCTGCGGCCAGCGCGCGCGCACGAAGGCCTCGATCGCCGAGGGCATGCTGACGCGGTAGACCCCCCGGGCCAGGTCGTCGGACGGATGGTCGATGTGGTGCAGCCAGGGAATCACCGCGACCAGCCACATCAGCGGCGCGAAAGGCACCTGGAATTCGTGCGCCTCGTAGCCGGCGTCGCGCAGCCAAGCCTGGGCGTGGGCGCGCGCTTCATCGTCGCCCGCCGGTGCCCCGCCCCAGGCCAGCGCGAGCAGTTCGGCCACCCACTGGTTGCAGTTCAGGTAGCGCAGCGCCCAGGCGTACGCGTTGGCGCTGTACTCGCCGCGCAGCAGCGCCAGCGCGCGGCGGTCGTCGAGCGCGGCGCGCTCCAGCGGCGCGGCGGCCTCGTCGGGCAGGAACACCGCCGAGACGTAGCCGCCGTCGGGCCGGCTCATGCCGAACATGAAGGCGGACAGGCCCTGGTCGAAGATGCGCGCGCGCTTCTCGTCGCAGGCGTAGTAGAGCTGGCGCACCGACCAGGGCGCCATCGCGCTGGAGCGCAGCGCCAGGCCGGCGTGCGAGTAGCGCTCGCCGAAGCGCGACAGGTCGAGCCCGGCGCGCGACAGCAGCGCGACACGCTGGCCCGAGCCCTCCAGCTCGCCGCGCACCACCTCGGCGAAGCGCAGCATGCGGTCGCGCTCGGCGTGCGTCATCTCGGTGGGCGCGTCGCAGTAGCGAAGCTGGCCGGCCTGCGCGCCGGCGGCAAGGATCGCGAACGCCAGCGCGGCGGCCGCGCGGGCCAGCATGGGGAGGATGTCCGGCGCCGGGCCGCCCCCGGCTGGACGGCGCCCCTCGGGGGCAGGAGCGCAGCGACTGGGGGGCCTGATCAGAGCGAAACCGGCCGCGTCTGCAGCTCGCGGTACCACTCGTCCTTCAGCGCCATGAAAAAGCCCTTGAGCGTCTTCGCATGGGCGAATTCCAGGCCGTAGGGCTTGTGGCGCGCCATCACCAGGCCGCCGGGGGCGAGCTTGCCCTGCTCGACCACCGGCTGCGGCACGTAGAGGAAGAACTCGTCGGCCCCCGCCGCGCCGGCGGGCTGGACGGCCTGCAGCGTCAGGCGCTGCGTGCCCGGCTGGCCGGCGACCTCGGCCACCTCGATGATGCGGTACTCGCCCTCGGCGACGTTGCGGTCGCCCGAGGAGCTGTTGCTGGAATGCTCGATCGAGCCCGAGATGCTGCCCACGCTCTGCGAGGCCGCCGACGACGCCGACGAGGTCGAGTCGGCCCAGGCGGGCGCGGCGAGCGCGGCGGCGACGAACGCGGCGAGCGTGGCACGGTGCAAGGGGTAGGCCATGGGCTGCTCCAGCGGTTGGCGGGGAAGGTACGCGATGCTAACGCGGCGATGTTCCCGGACGATTGTTTCCGGACGATTGCCGCGTGTGTCACCGCGCGACGCCGCCGCTGCCGCCACTGCCCCGGCCTTGGTTAGCATCGCGGCGCCGTGACCACCGTTTTGCACCGCCGCTGGCTGCCCGCCGCGCTGCTCGCAGCGCTGGTGCTGGCCGGCTGCGGCTCGGGGCCCAAGTCCATCGGGCGCGACGGCCCCGAGGCGAACCCGCCGGCGGGGCTGGCGAACGTGCCCGACGCCGAACCGCGCATCGAGCCGATCCGCAGCGGCGGGCCGAACAAGCCCTACGAGGTGCTGGGCCAGAGCTACGTGCCGATCACGCAGGACCGCGCCTTCAAGGAGCGCGGCCTGGCCTCGTGGTACGGCCGCAAGTTCCACGGCCGGCGCACCGCCAACGGCGAGGTCTACGACATGTACGCGATGACGGCCGCGCACCCGACGCTGCCGCTGCCGAGCTACGCGCGCATCCGCAACCCGGCCAACGGCCGCGAGGTGATCGTGCGGGTGAACGACCGCGGGCCCTTCCACAAGGGCCGCATCGTCGACCTCAGCTACACCGCCGCGCTGCGGCTCGACCTGCTGCGCGGCGTCGCGCCGGTGGAACTGGAGCGCATCACCTTCGCCGAGATCCGCAGCGGCGCGTGGCGGCGCGGCGCGGCCCAGCCGGCGCCGGTGGCGCTGGCTCCCGCCGCGCCGCCGCCCGAGCCCGAACCGCCGCCGCCCGCAGCCGCCGCCGAGCCGCCCGAACCGGAGGGCACGAGCGCGCTGCGCCCGCTCGAACTCGCGCCGCCCGGCTTCTGGATCCAGCTCGGCGCGTTCCGCCAGCGCGATGGCGCCGAGAGCTTCCAGCGCCGCGTCGCCGACGAACTCGACTGGCTCGCGCCGCGCCTCGCGCTGTTCGTCGACACGCCGCTGCTGCGCCTGCAGGCCGGGCCGTATGCCACCCGCGAGGAAGCGCGGCAGAGCGCCGAGCGCGTGCGCGAGGCCTTGCAACTGGTGCCGGTGATCGTCGAGCGTCGTTAGGCGGCGTCGTAGTTCACCGGCTCGACGTAGCGCGCATCCTCGTGCAGCGCCCAGTAGGCGGCCTGCAGGCGCGCCGTCACCGGGCCGAAGACGCCGGCCGCGCGGCCGCCCACCGCCACGCCGTCGACCCGCGCGATGGGGATCACGCCGCCGCCGGTGCTGCTGAGGAACACCTCGTCGGCGCGGCGCAGCGCGGCCACCGGCAGCAGCGCCTCGCGCACCGCGATGCCCTGCGCGCGCGCCAGCTCGATCACGGTGCGGCGCGAGATGCCTTCGAGCACGCCCGCGGCGGGCGTCAGCAGCTCGCCGTCGACCAGCGCGAAGACGTTGAAGCCCGGGCCTTCGGTGACGTTGCCGGCGCCGTCGACCAGCACCACCGTCTCGGCGCCGTGCTCGTAGGCCTGGAACAGCGCGCCCACCATGTCGAGCCAGTGGTAGTTCTTGATGCGCGGGTCGACGCTGGCCGGCGCGATGCGCTGCACGTCGCTGACGTGCAGGTCGACGCCGCGCGCCTGCTTGGACGGGTCGGCGATCCACACGAACGGGATCGCGAAGGCCATGAAGCGGTTGGTGCAGCCGCGCGGGTCGCGCGAGCCCGGCGCGGGCAGGCCGCGCGTGCACAACACCTCGACGTAGGCGTCGCGCAGGCCGCTGCGGCGCACGCATTCGTGCATCACCGCGCGCACCTGCTCGCGCGTGCGGCCCGGGTCGAGCCGCAGGCGCCGCATGCTGGCGAAGAAGCGCTCGACGTGGTCGGACAGGCGGAAGAACTTTCCCTGCCAGACGTGCGCGACGTCGTAGGTGGCGTCGCTGTGCAGGAAGCCCCAGTCGAAGATCGAGATCTTCGCGTCCTCGGGGGCGACGTAGCGCTCGTCGACAAATGCACAGCCGGGCATCGCGGGCTCCGTGGGTTGAGGGTGCGCCACAGTATGCTCCGCGCGACCATGGCCACGCCGCCCCCCCAGCCCGTCACCGCGCCGCGCCAGGTGCTGCTGTTTTCCGGCCACCTGGTCGACGCGCCCGGCCGGCCGCAAGCGCGTTTTCCGCTCGCCAAGGAAGACGCCGCCGCGCGGCGCATCGGGGCCGAGCTGGACCGCCTGGACGCCGGCGCGCAGGACCTGGCGCTGACGCAGGGCGCGGCCGGCGGCGACCTGCTCTTCGCCGAGGCCTGCGTGGCGCGCGGCGTGCCGCTGACGCTGCTGCTGCCGCTGCCCGAGCGCGAGTTCCTCGAACGCTCGATGCGGCCCTGCGAGGGCGGCGAAGCCTGGTGCGCGCGCTACCGCGCGCTGAAGGCGCATCTGCGCGAGGCGCCGCGCGTCGCCGACGACGAACTGGGCCCGCTGCCGCCCGGAGAGGATGCCTTCGAGCGCGCCAACCGCTGGCTGCTGTCCAGCGCGCTGGCCTTCGGCGCGGCGCGGCTGCGCTTCATCACGCTGTGGGACGGCGCCGGGGGCGACGGCCCGGGCGGCACGCGCGACATGGTCGAGGCGGTGCGGCGCGCGCGCGGCGAGGTGTGCTGGATCGACAGCCGGACGCTCTGACCGGCCCGGCCGGCGCGGTTCGTTCAGTGCGGCCCGATGCGCGCCGCCGGCTGCGCCGCGGCGCGTTCGGAGCGGTCCCAGGCCAGCGCCGCGAGCGCGCTGACGACGGCGACGACGACGAGAACGAGGGCGATGCGGGCAACGAGGCGCATGGGCGAAGCCGGGAAGCGGGAAAACGACAGGGCGCGATGCTAAGCGCAAGCGTCGGCCGCGCCGGTAGAGTGCGCTCCCGGTCGTGGTGAAGCCGCGCACGACGCGCCGCCGGCGCCACGCGCGGCGGGCAGATGTCACGCCGGCTGGGGCGAGAATCGGCGCTCATGACCAAGTCCGCGCCGCAGCGCGCGCTCGAAAAGCTCGGCCTCACGCGCGACATCGACCTCGCGCTGCACCTGCCACTGCGCTATGAGGACGAGACCCGGCTGACGCCGATCGCCGCGCTGCGCGACGGCGAGACGGCGCAGGTCGAGGGCGTGGTGCTCGACAGCCGCGTGCAACCGCACCCGCGCCGGCAACTGGTCGTGAAGCTCCATGACGACAGCGGCGAGCTGCTGCTGCGCTTCCTGCACTTCTATCCCTCGCACCAGAAGACGCTGGCGGCCGGCGCGCGCGTGCGCGTGCGCGGCGAGGCGCGCGGCGGCTTCTTCGGGCTGGAGATGGTGCACCCGGCCTTCAAGGCGGTGGCCGAGGGCGCGCCGCTGGCCGCCGCGCTGACGCCGGTCTATCCGGCCAGCGCGCAACTGCCGCAGGCCTATCTGCGCAAGGCCGTGGCCTCGGGCCTGGCGCGCGCCGACCTCTCCGAGCTGCTGCCGCCCGGCACGCTGCCGGCGCGGCTACCGAGCCTGCGCGAAGCGCTGGCCTTCCTGCACCACCCGGCGCCCGACGTGGGCCTGGCGACGCTGGAAGACCGCAGCCACCCGGCCTGGCAGCGCCTGAAGTTCGACGAGCTGCTGGCGCAGCAGCTCTCGCAGCTCGAAGCCAAGCGCGAGCGCGCACAACAGCGCGCGCCGGCCTTCGCGCTGCGGCCGGGCGGCTTGCAGGAAAAGCTGCTCGCCGCGCTGCCCTTCGCCTTGACCGAGGCGCAGCGGCGCGTGGTCGAGGAGATCGCGCTCGACCTCGGCCGGGAAACGCCGATGCACCGCCTGCTGCAAGGCGACGTCGGCTCGGGCAAGACGGTGGTGGCGGCGCTGGCCGCGGCCGTCGCGATCGACGCCGGCTGGCAGTGCGCGCTGATGGCGCCCACCGAGATCCTCGCCGAGCAGCACCTGCGCAAGCTGGTCGGCTGGCTGGCGCCGCTGGGCGTCACGGTGGCCTGGCTGACCGGCAGCCGCAAGGGCAAGGCGCGGCGCGAGATGCTGGCACAGGTGGCCTCGGGCGAGGCGGCGCTGGTGGTGGGCACGCACGCGGTGATCCAGCAGCAGGTGGAGTTCGCGAGGCTGGGCCTGGCGATCGTCGACGAGCAGCACCGCTTCGGCGTCGCGCAGCGGCTGGCGCTGCGCTCCAAGCTCGCCGACGGCCCGCTCGAGCCGCACACGCTGATGATGAGCGCCACGCCGATCCCGCGCACGCTGGCGATGACGCTGTTCGCCGACCTCGACATCAGCACCATCGACGCGCTGCCGCCCGGCCGCACGCCGGTGCTGACCAAGCTGTTCGCCGACACGCGACGCGACGAGGTGGTCGCGCGCATCCGCGACGAGGTGGCCGCCGGCCGGCAGGTCTACTGGGTGTGCCCGCTGATCGAGGAGTCGGAGACGCTGGACCTGCAGAACGCCACCGCGACGCACGCGCAACTGTGCGACGCGCTGCCCGGCCGCGGCGTCGGCCTGCTGCACGGCCGCATGCCGGCGGCGGAGAAGGCGGCGGCGATGGCGCTGTTCACGGCCGGGCGCATGGACGTGCTGGTCTCGACCACGGTGATCGAGGTCGGTGTCGACGTGCCCAAGGCCTCGCTGATGGTGATCGAACACGCCGAGCGCTTCGGCCTGAGCCAGCTCCACCAACTGCGCGGGCGCGTCGGCCGCGGCGCGGCGGCCAGCGTGTGCGTGCTGCTGTACGCGACGCCGCTGTCGGCGACGGCCAAGTCGCGCCTGAAGGCGATGATCGAGACCACCGACGGCTTCGAGATCGCGCGCCGCGACCTGGAGATCCGCGGCCCGGGCGAGTTCTTCGGCGCGCGCCAGTCGGGCGCGCCGCTGCTGCGCTTCGCCGACCTCGCCGAAGACGAGCCGCTGCTGCGCCAGGCGCGCGCCGTGGCCGAGACGCTGTTAGCGCGGCACCGCCCGGCGGCCGCGCGCCACGTCGCGCGCTGGCTGGGGGCGAAGACGGACTACCTGAAGGCCTAGCCAGACGCTAGGCTAGAAGTGCATCTGGTACTTCGCGCCGTCGGAGAACAGGCACACGCCGGTGCCCATCGTCGGCCCGCTGATCAGGTACTCGCACTGCGCGTTCACGCCCTTCGATCCGTAGGCGTTGGCGATGCCGCGGCGGCCGCTGAAGTGGCGCGCCGCCGTGCCCAGCACCTCGTTGTGCACGCGGCCGAAGGCGGCGTAGCCGGCGTCGACGCGCGTGGCCTCGCCTTGCAGCGTGTCGCCCAGGTAGGCGAGGCTGAAGCTGCCGCGGCCGGTGTAGCCGTCGACCACGGTGGCGTTGAGCAGCCCGCCCTGGTTCGCCTGCGGGTTCAGCGGGTAGAGGCGCACGTTCAGCACGCCGGGCTGCGGCGGCGCGGCCGGCGCCGGCGGCGTGAGCACGGTGATGCCGTCGCGCACGGCCGGCGGCGGATAGGGTTGGCCGGTGCGCGGATCGAGCGGCACCACGACGCAGGCGGACAGCGCCGCGGCCGCAGCGAGCGCGGCGAACACGAGGCGGATGCGATGGCGTGACGAAGCTGTGTGCATGGGTCGAAGCGAATCGCGGCACATGCCGCGCACACAGGTTCCCCCGCGCCGCCGCTTGCCGCAAGCGCGCGACGCGCCGGTACAGCGCCGCGATGCCCGACGGCGCACGCCGCGATGCGCCGCGCTGCGATACTCGCCGCATGACGCTCACGGAACTCCGCTACATCGTCGCCGTCGCCCGCGAGAAGCATTTCGGCCGCGCCGCCGAGGCCTGCTTCGTCTCGCAGCCGACGCTCAGCGTGGCGATCAAGAAGCTGGAGGAGGAGCTGGACGTCAAGATCTTCGAGCGCGGCGCCAGCGAGGTCAGCGTCACGCCGCTGGGGCAGGAGATCGTGCGCCAGGCGCAGTCGGTGATCGAGCAGGCCGCGGCGATCAAGGAGATCGCCAAGCGCGGCAAGGACCCGATCTCCGGCCCGCTGCGCCTGGGCGTGATCTACACGATCGGGCCCTACCTGCTGCCCGACCTCGTCAAGCAGGCGATCGAGCGCGTGCCGCAGATGCCGCTGATCATCCAGGAGAACTTCACCGCCAAGCTGCTGGAGATGCTGCGCACCGGCGAGCTGGACGCGGCGATCATGGCCGAGCCCTTTCCCGACACCGGCCTGGCGGTGGCGCCGCTGTACGACGAACCCTTCATGGCCGCGGTGCCCAAGACGCACCCGCTGGCCCGGCGCAAGAGCCTCACGGCCGAGGAGCTGAAGAACGAGACCATGCTGCTGCTGGGCACGGGGCACTGCTTCCGCGACCACGTGCTGGAGGTCTGCCCCGAGTACGCGCGCTTTTCCAGCGACGCCGAGGGCATCCGCAAGAGCTTCGAGGGCTCGTCGCTGGAAACCATCAAGTACATGGTCGCCTCGGGCATGGGCGTCACGGTGGTGCCGCAGCTCTCGGTGCCCAAGGAGGCGCAGCCGCACGTCACCTACATCCGCTTCGCCGCGCCGGTGCCGACGCGCCGCGTGGTGCTGGCCTGGCGCCGCACCTTCACGCGCTACGAGGCGATCGCGGCGCTGCGCAACTGCATCTACGCCTGCGAGCTGCCGGGCGTGGCGCGCCTGACCGAATGAGGCTATCGCCGCCTTAGCGGCAATTGTTTTGACCTGCCTCGGGGTGGTTCCTAGAGTGGCGCAGCACCATTTCGCCATTCACCACGAAGGAATCCACCGATGTCGCAGACCCAGACCCCCGAAGCCGCCGGCTGCCCGTTCGCCGGCCACGCCAAGCCCGCCGGCATCGGCGGACGCAGCAACGCCGACTGGTGGCCCGACCGGCTCAAGCTCGAACTGCTGCAGCAGCACTCCGAGCGCTCCAACCCGATGGGCACGGCCTTCGATTACGCCGAGGCCTTCGAGCGGCTCGACCTCGACGCGGTGGTCGCCGACCTGAAGGCGCTGATGACCGACTCGCAGGACTGGTGGCCGGCCGACTTCGGCCACTACGGCCCGCTGTTCGTGCGCATGGCCTGGCACAGCGCCGGCACCTACCGCATCGCCGACGGCCGCGGCGGCGGCGGCCGCGGCCAGCAGCGCTTCGCGCCGCTGAACAGCTGGCCCGACAACGTCAGCCTCGACAAGGCGCGCCGGCTGCTGTGGCCCATCAAGCAGAAGTACGGCCGCAGCCTGTCGTGGGCCGACCTGATGATCCTGGCCGGCAACGTCGCGCTGGAGAGCATGGGCTTCAAGACCTTCGGCTTCGCCGGCGGCCGCGAAGACGTGTGGGAGCCCGACCAGGACGTCTACTGGGGCCGCGAAGCCCAGTGGCTGGGCGGCGCCGAGCGCTACGACGCCGACACGTCGTCGCGCCTGCTGGAGAACCCGCTGGCCGCGGTGCAGATGGGCCTGATCTACGTGAACCCGGAAGGCCCCAACGGCAAGCCAGATCCGGTGGCCGCGGCCCACGACATCCGCGAGACCTTCGCGCGCATGGCGATGAACGACGAGGAGACGGTGGCGCTGATCGCCGGCGGCCACACCTTCGGCAAGACGCACGGCGCGGGCCCGGCGACGCACGTCGGCGCCGACCCGGAAGCCGCCGCCATCGAGGCTCAGGGCCTGGGCTGGGCGAACGGCTTCGGCTCCGGCAAGGGCGCCGACACCATCACCAGCGGCCTGGAAGTCACCTGGACCACCACGCCCACGCGCTGGAGCAACAACTTCTTCTGGAACCTGTTCGGCTTCGAGTGGGAGCTGACCCAAAGCCCGGCCGGCGCGCACCAATGGATACCCAAGCACGGCATGGGCGCCGGCACGGTGCCGCATGCGCACGACAAGTCCAAGCGCATCGCGCCGGCGATGCTGACCACCGACCTGTCGCTGCGCTTCGACCCGGCCTACGAGAAGATCTCGCGCCGCTTCATGGAGAACCCCGACGAGTTCGCCGACGCCTTCGCGCGCGCCTGGTTCAAGCTGACGCACCGCGACATGGGCCCGCGCTCGCGCTACCTCGGCAAGCTGGTGCCGCAGGAAGAGCTGGTTTGGCAAGACCCGGTGCCCGCCGTCGACCACCCGCTGGTCGACGCGCAGGACATCGCGGCGCTGAAGGCGCAGGTGCTGGGCTCGGGCCTGACGACGGCGCAACTGGTCTCCACCGCCTGGGCCTCGGCCTGCACCTTCCGCGGCGGCGACAAACGCGGCGGCGCCAACGGCGCGCGCATCCGCCTCGCGCCGCAGAAGGACTGGGAGATCAACCAGCCGGCCACGCTGGCCAAGGTGCTCGACACGCTGGAGAACATCCGTAAAGAGTTCAACGGCACCGCCGGCGGCGGCCGGAAGATCTCGCTGGCCGACCTGATCGTGCTGGCGGGCAACGCAGGCGTCGAGGCGGCGGCCAAGCAGGCCGGTGTCGACGTGACGCTGCCCTTCGCGCCCGGCCGCACCGACGCGACGCCGGAGCAGACCGACGTCGAATCCTTCGCGGTGCTCGAACCCAAGGCCGACGGTTTTCGCAATTACCTGCGCGCCGGGCTGGAGCCCTACGCGGCCGAGCTGCTGATCGACAAGGCGCAGTTGCTGACGCTCAGCGCGCCGGAGATGACGGTGCTCGTCGGCGGCCTGCGCGTGCTGGGCGCCAACGCCGGCGGCGTGAAGCACGGCGTGTTCACGCAGCGCGAGGGCACGCTGTCCAACGACTTCTTCGTCAACCTGCTCGACATGCGCACCGCCTGGCAGAAGTCGGCCGCCGCCGGCGTGTTCGAAGGGCGCGACCGCCGCAGCGGCGAGACGCGCTGGACCGCCACCGTCGCCGACCTGGTGTTCGGCTCGAACTCGCAGCTTCGCGCGCTGGCCGAGGTCTACGCGTCGAGCGACGCGCAGGAGAAGTTCGTGCGCGACTTCGCCGCCGCCTGGACCAAGGTGATGAACCTGGACCGCTTCGACCTCGCCTGAGCGCGCTTGTCGATCGTCATTGGCGCAACCCTGCCGCTTGGTTAAAGTGGCAGGGTCGTTTTTCTTTTCGAATCGAGGAGCATCGAGCATGGCGAAGAGCAGCAGCAAGACCCCCGCGAAGACCCCCGCGAAGTCGTCCGGGCCGGCCATCAACATCGGCATCGGCGAGAAGGACCGCACCGCCATCGCCGGCGGGCTGTCGCGCCTGCTGGCCGACACCTACACGCTGTACCTGACCACCCACAACTTCCACTGGAACGTCTCCGGGCCGCTGTTCAACTCGCTGCACGCGATGTTCATGGCCCAGTACACCGAGCTGTGGAACGCGGTCGACCCGATCGCCGAGCGCATCCGCGCGCTCGGCGCGGCGGCGCCGGGCTCCTACGCGCAGTTCGGCGCGCTGGCCTCGATCAAGGACGCGCCGGCCAAGCCGCCCAAGGCGATGGAGATGGTGCGCATCCTCGTGCAGGGCCACGAGGCGGTGGCGCGCACCGCGCGCAGCGTCTTCGCGCTGGCCGACAAGGCCGACGACCAGCCCACCGCCGACCTGCTGACGCAGCGCCTGGACATCCACGAGAAGACCGCGTGGATGCTGCGCTCGCTGCTGGAAGAGTGAGCGTTCGGGTCGCGGTCGTCGCCTTCGACGGCTTCGACGAACTCGACACCTTCGTCGCGCTGGGCCTGCTGAACCGGCTGGCCGCGTCGGGCTGGAAGGCCGAGATCGCCAGCCCGGCCTCGCACGTCACCTCGATGAACGGGGTGACGGTGCAGGCGCAGCGGCCGCTGGAATTCGCCAACGAGGCCGACGCGGTGATCTTCGGCAGCGGCCTCTACGCCCGCGCGATCGCCGAAGGCGCAGGCAAGAGCGGCACGCTGCTCGACCGATTGCAGCTCGACCCGCTGCGCCAGACGATCGGCGGGCAGTGCTCGGGCGTGCTGCTGATGGCGCGCCTCGGCCTGCTGGCCGACATGCCCGCCAGCACCGATGCGCTGTCCAAGCCGTGGGTGGTGCAGGCCGGCGTGCGCGTGATCGACGCGCCCTTCCATGCGCGCGGCCCCGTCGCCACCGCCGGCGGCGGCCTCGCCGCGCAGTACCTGGCCGCGTGGATGATGGCCCGGCGCGCCGGCTTCGACGCCGCCGCGCAGGCGCTGCACCCCGCCGCGCCGGTGGGCGAGAAGGACGAATACGTGGCGCGGCTGCTCGGCGTGGTGCGCCCCTTCGTCGACGCGCCGGCCGGCTGAGCCCGGCGCGGCGGGGATAATCGCCGCCCCATGTCCGATCTCACCCCGCAAGTGCGGCGCCGCCGCACCTTCGCCATCATCTCCCACCCCGACGCCGGCAAGACCACGCTGACGGAAAAGCTGCTGCTGTTCAGCGGCGCGATCCAGATCGCCGGCAGCGTGAAGGCGCGCAAGGCCAGCCGCCACGCCACCTCGGACTGGATGGAGATCGAGAAGCAGCGCGGCATCTCGGTCGCGTCGTCGGTGATGCAGATGGAGTACCGCGACTGCGTGGTCAACCTGCTCGACACGCCCGGCCACCAGGACTTCTCGGAGGACACCTACCGCGTGCTGACCGCGGTGGACGCCGCGCTGATGGTGATCGACGCGGCCAATGGCGTCGAGCCGCAGACGCGCCGGCTGCTGCAGGTCTGCCGCGCGCGCAACACGCCCATCCTCACCTTCGTCAACAAGATGGACCGCGAGGTGCAGGAGCCGCTGGCGCTGCTGGACGAGATCGAGCGCGAGCTGGGCATGTCGGCGGTGCCCTTCACCTGGCCGGTGGGCATGGGCAAGCTGTTCGGCGGCGTGCTCGACCTGCGCCGCGACCAGATGCGCGTGTTCTCGGCCGGCGAGGACAGGGTGAAGGAGGGCGGCGACGAGATCGTCGACGGCATCGCCAACGCCTCGCTGCGGCAGCGCTTCGGCGCCGCCTACGAGCAGGCCGCCAACGAGGTCGAGCTGGTGCGCGAGGCCGCGCCGGCCTTCGACGAGGCGCAGTTCCTCGCCGGCCGCCAGACGCCGATGTTCTTCGGCTCGGCGATCAACAACTTCGGCGTGCAGGAGGTGCTGGACGCACTGGTCGAGCTCGCGCCCAGCCCGGGCCCGCGCCAGGCCATCCAGCGCGAAGTGCAGCCCGACGAGAGCAAGTTCAGCGGCGTGGTCTTCAAGATCCAGGCCAACATGGACCCGGCGCACCGCGACCGCATCGCCTTCGTGCGCGTGGCCTCGGGCCACTTCGAGCGCGGCATGCGGCTGAAGGTGGTGCGCTCGGGCAAGGAGCTGCGGCCGAACACCGTGGTGAGCTTCCTGAGCCAGCGCCGCGAGCTGCTCGACGAGGCGTTTGCCGGCGACATCATCGGCATTCCCAACCACGGCGTGCTGCAGCTCGGCGACACGCTGACCGAAGGCGAAGCCTTGCAGTTCACCGGGCTGCCGTTCTTCGCGCCGGAGATGTTCCGCACCGTCGAGGTGGCCGACCCGCTGAAGACCAAGCAGTTGCGCGCCGGCCTGACGCAGCTCGGCGAGGAGGGCGCGATCCAGGTGTTCCGCCCGCTCGGCGGCTCGATGCTGCTGCTCGGCGCCGTGGGCCAGTTGCAGTTCGAGGTGGTGGCGCACCGCCTCGAACACGAGTACGGCTGCAAGGCGCGCATCCAGCCGGCGCGCTACAACGTGGCGCGCTGGGTGACCTGCGACGACGCGGACAGCGGCGAGCGCGAGCTGAAGCGCTTCGTCGACGGCAATTCGCACCGGGTGGCCTACGACGCGGTGGACGCACCCTGCGTGCTGCTGGAATACGCCGGCGAACTGCGCGCGATGCAGGAGAACTGGCCCAAGATCCGATTCCACGCGCTGCGCGAGCACGCGGGGCTGGTGTTCCACAAGCAGATCGACGCCTAGGCTTAGGCCACGATCGGGATCGTCAGCCGGTCCTCGTCGTGCAGCATCAGCGCCTGCGTCGCGCTGACCTTGCAGACCCAGGTTTCGAGGCGGTGCGCCGCGCTCAGGCTCAGTGCCTGCGGCGCCAGCACCGCGCCGCAGATGCCGCCGGGCCGGCGCACCGAGGCGTAGCGGATCCACTGCGCCTTGCCGTGGCTGCGCGCCGCGCGCGCCAGCGCCTGGCAGGGTGTGTAGTCGTCGCGCAGCGCCCATGACGCAGACGCCGCCGACCATGGCGCGCGGCGCAGGTCCAGCACCACGCCTTTCACCTGCGCCTGGAAGAAGGTGTGCTCGGTGACGAGTTCGCCCGCGCGCAGCCCCTCGCTGTCCATCAGGAAGCGCCAACGCCAGTAGCCGACCTCGGTGCAGGCGGTCTCGCGCTCGCGGGCGCCGTACCAGACGCCCGGGTCGGTGCCGGCGCGAAAGCGCGAGCCCCAGGGCGAGCGGTAGCGGAAGGGCGTGGCCAGCAGGTAGTGCAGGCCCTCGGCGGCTTCCGGCAGCGGCGGCTTGCTGGCGTCGAGCAGGCGTTCGAGCGTGGCCTGGTCGTCCAGGCTGTCCACCAGGCGCAGCGTCGCCACCCGGTGCTGCGCCTCGACGCCGCGCCACAGCAGCGCGCTGGCGCCGCGCAGCGGCGTGGCGAACCACTCGTCGCGCCAGGGCTGCATCTACCCGCCGCCCCGCCGCCACCCAGCCATCCGACGCCGGATGGCGCTGCAGGCCTGAGCCGAACCGGGCAGTCGCCGCGGATCCGGCTCCGCCGGTCCGCTGGCGGCGCTCCCCTGGGGGGGTGCGCCGCAGGCGCTCCGGGGGGGATTCATCAGACCGGCGCGCGCATCGCGTCGAGGTAGGCCACCGCGGCGACCAGCCCCTGCGCGCTGAGGATCAGCGTGGCCGGCACGCCGCCCAGCGCGTCGTTGCGGCTGCGCATCCAGGCCAGGCGGCGCGCCTCGTCGTTGCCCACCAGCGCGTCGAGCGAGCGGTACAGGCGCACCAGCAGCAGGGCCAGCTCGCCTTCCTTGGCGGAAGGCGCCAGGCCGCGCTCGCCGCGCGCGATGCGCGACACCGTGGCCTCGCTGACGCCGAGGATGCGCGCCAGCGCCGCGCCGTTCAGCCCGAGCAGCGCGGCGGCGCGCTGCGTCGCGGTGGCAAGCACCGCGGCGGGGTCGGAGGCGGCGCGGGCCGGCTTGCGGCGGATGGGCAGGGTGATCGTGCTCATTTCATATGAAAGACTATGCTAGTTTTCATTCAATTGCAAGCGATCGGGGCAAGCCCGCGCCGCGCGCACAATCGCGCCATGAACACGCTCGCCGCCCCGTCGCGCCTGGCGCTCTACCTGGACCTGATCCGCTGGGACCGCCCCGCCGGCAGCTACCTGCTGCTGTGGCCGACGCTGTCGGCGCTGTGGATCGCCGCCGGCGGCTTCCCGGGCTGGCATCTGCTGGCCGTCTTCGTCGCCGGCACCTTCCTGATGCGCAGCGCCGGCTGCGCCGTCAACGACGTCGCCGACCGCGAGTTCGACCGCCACGTCAAGCGCACCGCGCAGCGCCCGGTCACCAGCGGCGCGATCTCGCCGCGCGAGGCGCTGCTGTTCGGCGCGCTGCTGGCCTTCGCCGCCTTCCTGCTGGTGCTGAGCACCAACCGCGCCACCATCCTGTGGAGCTTCGCCGCGCTGGCGGTGACGATTTTCTACCCCTTCACCAAGCGCTTCTTCTCGATGCCGCAGGCGGTGCTGGGCGTGGCCTTCAGCTTCGGCATTCCGATGGCCTTCGCGGCGACGCGCGGCGAGGTGCCCGCGCTCGCCGGGTGGCTGCTGCTGGGCAACCTGTTCTGGGTGCTGGCCTACGACACCGAGTACGCGATGGTCGACCGCGACGACGACCTGAAGATCGGCATCCGCACCTCCGCGATCACGCTCGGCCGCTTCGACGTGGCCGGCGTGATGCTGTTCTATGCCGCCTTCCTGGCGATCTGGGCCTGGCTGGGCGCGGGGCTGGGCCTGGGCTGGCCCTATTTCGCGGGCCTCGCCGCGGCCGGCGCGATCGCCGGCTGGCACTGCACGCTGATCCGCAGCCGCACGCGCGAAGGCTGCTTCCGTGCCTTCCGGCTCAACCACTGGGTGGGTTTCGTGGTGTTCGCCGGCGTGGTGGCGGCCTTCGCGCTGCGCTGATCAGGGATAGAGCCCGCGCTCCTCGCGCGCCGTCAGGATGCGCTCGCAGGCCACCGCGAAGGTGGCGGTGCGCAGCGTGATCCGGTGCTTGTCGGCGGTGTCCCAGATGCGCTTGAGCGCGCCGACCATGATCTTGTCCAGGCGCAGGTTGATCTCGTCCTCGGTCCAGAAGAACGAGCTGAAGTCCTGCACCCACTCGAAGTAGCTGACGGTCACGCCGCCGGCGTTGCAGATCACGTCGGGCACGACGAGGATGCCGCGCTCGGCGAGGATGTCGTCGGCCTCGGGCAGCGTCGGGCCGTTGGCGCCTTCGAGCACCAGCTTCGCGCTGGTGCGCCGGGCGCGCTCGGGCGTGATCTGGCTCTCCAGCGCCGCGGGGATGAGGATGTCGCACTTCACGTCCCAGAACGACTCGTCGTCGGCGCGCTCCGCGCCCTTGAAGTCGCCGACGCCGCCGTACTGCTTGAGCGTGGGCATCAGCTCGGCCATGGCGATGCCGTTTTCGTTGACGATGGTGCCGGTGTGGTCCTGGATCGCGACGATCTTGGCGCCGGCCTGCGCGAACAGCTCGGCCGCCGCCGAACCGACGTTGCCGAAGCCCTGCACCGCGACGCGCGCGCCGTCGAGTTCGAGGCCGATGCGCCGCGCCGCCTCGCGCCCGGTGACGAACACGCCGCGCCCGGTGGCCTTCACGCGGCCGAGCGAGCCGCCCAGGTGGATCGGCTTGCCGGTGACCACGCCGGTGGCGGTGCTGCCGGTGTTCATCGAGTACGTGTCCATCATCCACGCCATGATCTGCGGGTTGGTGTTCACGTCGGGCGCCGGGATGTCCTGGTTCGGCCCGATGATGATGCCGATCTCGCTGGTGTAGCGGCGCGTCATGCGCTCCAGCTCCTTGTGCGAGAGCTTCTTCGGGTCGACGCGGATGCCGCCCTTGGCGCCGCCGTAGGGCAGGTTGACCGCGGCGTTCTTGATCGACATCCACGCCGCCAGCGCCATCACCTCTTCCAGCGTGACGTCGGGGTGGTAGCGCACGCCGCCCTTGCCGGGGCCGCGCGACAAGTTGTGCTGCACGCGGAAGCCCTCGAAGTGCGCCACCGAGCCGTCGTCGAGTTCGATCGGCACGTCGACGATCAGCGCGCGCTTGGGGCGCTTGAGCGTCTCGCCCCAGCGGGCCAGGTGGCCGAGGTAGGGCAGCACGCGGTCGACCTGCGACAGATAGGTCTGCCAGGGGCCGCGCGGATGCGGGTGGACATAGGACAGGCTCGGGGTCATGGTGTCTCCGGTGTTGAGGTGCCTGCGTGCCCGCGCCGCGCTCGTGGCGCGGCCGGCCGCATGCGGCGAGACTGTAGGCCGGCTCGCGCCGAGTTTTTCACCGTCCGCCATGCCGGCTTTGCATGGCTTGCGCCGCGGGCGGCATGCCCGCGGGTTCAGGCGAACTCGTCGCCGAGTTCCTTCGCGCGTTGCTGCGCCGCGAGAATCGCCCGCGCGAAGGCATTCTTGACGCCGTCGGCTTCCAGCGCGCTCAGCGCGGCGTGGGTGGTGCCGCCCTTGGAGGTGACGCGCTCGCGCAGCACTTCCGGCGGCTCGCTGGAGGCCTGCGCCAGCGCGGTCGCGCCGGCGAAGGTGGCCAGCGCGAGCTGCTTGCCCTGTTCGGCGGACAGGCCCATCCGCTGCGCCGCCTGCGTCATCGCCTCGACGAAGTAGAAGACGTAGGCCGGCCCCGAGCCCGACAGCGCGGTGACGGCGTCCAGGTCTTCCTCGCGCGCCACCCACAGCGTGCGGCCGGTCGGCGCGAGCAGCGTCTCGGCGAGGCGGCGCTCGTCGGCGCTCACCGCGTCGCGCGCGAACAGTCCGGCGATGCCCTGGCCGATCAGCGCCGGCGTGTTGGGCATGCTGCGCACCACGCGCTGGCTGCCGGTGGCGCGCACGATGGTCTCGCTGCGGATGCCGGCCATCACGCTGAACTGCAGCGCGCCGCCCACGTGCGCGGCGCAGGGCGCGGCGGCGTCGCGGAAGAGCTGCGGCTTGACCGCCCAGACGATCGCCTTCGCCTGCGCCAGCGCCGCGTCGGGCGTGCCCTGGGTGCGCACGCCGTGCTCGGCGGCCAGCTTGGCGCGCTGCGCCGCGCCGGGGTCGATCACCAGGATGGAGTCGCCCGGCCGGCCGGCGGCGACCAGCCCGCCGATGATGGCCGAGGCCATGTTGCCGCCGCCGACGAAGGCGAGCAGGTCGTGCTGCGGAGTGCTCATCGGGGGTTCCTCACTGCGGGGCCGACGGGATCGACGCAGGCGATGAAGGCGCCGGGGGCGCCGAGGCCGGCTGCGCCGGCAGCACCACGCCCGGGCCGAGCGGGATGTCGGTCGCCTCGACGATCTTGTTGACGAAGAAGCGCGTCTCGCCGAAGCAGCTCGTCGGCAGGCCGACCTTCTCTTCGTAGTGCAGGCTGACGCGCTTGCCCATCGCGGCGCTGATCTCGTGCGCCAGCGCGTCGTCGTGCACGGTGAAGTTGAACTTCTCCACCGAGCTGCCGGGCAGCGAAACCAGCGCCAGCTCGCCCTCCCAGGTCTTGCAGATCCAGCCGCGCTTGGAGAACTTCTGCACCCAGCCGGCGCGCTCGCCGCTGGCGTAGCTCCAGTTCAGCGCGAACGCGAACCAGGCGGTGACGAGGGCGACCAGGGCGACGATGGCGATGACGACGGTTTTCATGGGTGCAATCGTCGCACACCCGCGATGTCAGTCCCGCGCCAGCCCGGCCAGCAGCTCGACGTTGCCGCCGGCCGCCGCGGTGTTCACCGTCAGCGTCTGCTCGGCGCAGAAGCGGTACAGGTAGTGCGGCCCGCCGGCCTTCGGCCCGGTGCCCGACAGGCCCTCGCCGCCGAAGGGCTGCACGCCGACCACGGCGCCGATCATGTTGCGGTTCACGTAGACGTTGCCCACGCGCGCCGCCTCGGCGATGCGCAGCGCGCGGCCGTCGATGCGCGTCTGCACGCCCAGCGTCAGGCCGTAGCCGAGCGCGTTGACGCGCGCCACCAGCGCATCGACCTCGCCGCGCCAGCGCACGATGTGCAGCACCGGGCCGAAGATCTCCTGCGTCAGCGCGCCGACGTCGTCCAGCTCGAAGGCCACCGGCGCGACCAGGCGCTCGACGCCGGAGCCCGCCGGCGTCTGGCCGACCAGGCGCGCCTCGCGGCGCAGCCGCTCGACCTGCGCGCGCAGGCCGGCGTGCGCCTCGGCGTCGATCACCGGGCCGACGTCGGTGGCCAGCAGCGCCGGGTCGCCGAGCGCCAGCTCGGCCATCGCGCCGCGCAGCATCTCGATCACGCCGTCGGCCACGCTGTCGTGCAGCAGCAGCAGGCGCAGCGCCGAGCAGCGCTGGCCAGCGGAGCGGAAGGCGCTGGTCACCACCGCGTCGACCACCTGCTCGGGCAGCGCGGTGCTGTCGACGATCATCGCGTTGATGCCGCCGGTCTCGGCGATCAGCGGCACGATGGCGCCGTCGCGGTTGGCCAGCGTGCGGTTGATGGCGCGCGCCACCGCGGTCGAGCCGGTGAAGCACACGCCGGCCGTGCGCGCATCGGCCACCAGCGCGGCGCCGACCGTCTCGCCGGCGCCGTGCAGCAGCGCCAGCGCGTCGCCCGGCACGCCGGCCTCGTGCAGCAGCGCCACCAGGCGCTGCGCCACGCGCGGCGTCTGCTCGGCCGGCTTGGCGGCCACGCTGTTGCCGGCCACCAGCGCGGCGGCCACCTGGCCGGTGAAGATGGCCAGCGGGAAGTTCCACGGGCTGATGCAGACGAACACGCCGCGGCCGTGCAGGCGCAGCTCGTTGTGCTCGCCGGTCGGGCCGGGCAGGGTCTGCACCGCGAGGCGCTGCTCGGCCTGCTCGGCGTAGTAGCGCAGGAAGTCGACCGCCTCGCGCACCTCGGCCACGCAATCGGCCAGCGTCTTGTGCGCCTCCTTGACCAGCAGGCCGCAGAACTCGGCCAGCCGCGCGTCCAGCGCGTCGGCGGCGCGGCGCAGCACCTGCGCGCGCTCGGCCACCGGGCGGGCGCTCCAGCGCGGGAAGCCGGCGTGCAGGCGCTGCATCGCGCTGTCGATCTCGCCGGGCGTCGCCTCGGCCATCGGCTCGACGCGCGCGGCGGCCACCGCGGCCAGCAGCGGCGCGCGCTGCGCCAGCACGGCGAGGTCGGCGCCGGTCGAGTTCGGCCGCGTGCCGTACAGGTCGCGCGGCAGCGCCAGCCCCGGGGCCTGCGCCGGCGCCAGCGGCGAGGCGAGCAGCGCGTCCACGTCCACCGCCGGGTCGGCGAGCTGGTGCACGAAGGAGGAGTTGGCGCCGTTTTCCAGCAGGCGGCGCACCAGGTAGGCCAGCAGGTCGCGGTGCTCGCCCACCGGCGCGTAGACGCGCACCGGCACGGCGGTGCTCGCCATCACCTCGCGGTAGACGCTCTCGCCCATGCCGTGCAGGCGCTGCATCTCGAAGGCCGCGCCGCTGCCTTCGGCCATTTGCAGGATGGCCGCGATGGTGCCGGCGTTGTGGGTGGCGAACTGCGGGTAGATCACCTCGTGCCGCGCCAGCAGCGCGCGGGCGCAGGCGAGGTAGGACAGGTCGGTGTGCTGCTTGTGGGTGAACACCGGGTAGCCGGCCAGGCCCAGCTCCTGCGCGCGCTTGACCTCGCCGTCCCAGTACGCGCCCTTGACCAGCCGCACCATGAAGCGCAGGCCGTGCTGGCGGGCGATGCGCGCCACCTCCTCGATCACCGCCAGCGCGCGCGTCTGGTAGGCCTGGATCGCCAGGCCGAAGCCGCGCCAGCGCGGATGCGCCTGCGCGATGCGCGCGGCCAGCGCCTCGAGCACGTCGAGCGAGAGTTCGAGGCGCTCGCTCTCCTCGGCGTCGATGGTGAGCTTGAGGTCGGCGCGCGCCGCCGCGTCGACCAGCGTCCACACGCGCGGCAGCAGTTCGGCGAAAACACGCTCGCGCTGCGCCGCCTCGTAGCGCGAGAACAGCGCGCTGAGCTTGATCGAGATGCCGTCGCCGGCCTCGGGCCCGCCGCCGGGCGAGGCCTGCGCGATGCGCTCGATCGCCTGCGCATAGGCGGCGTGGTAGCGCTGCGCGTCGGCCTCGCTGCGCGCGCCTTCGCCGAGCATGTCGTAGCTGAAGCGCAGCGCCGGCTGGGCGCGGCGCTGCGCCTGCGCCTCGGCCATCGCCTCGGCGATGTGGCGGCCGAGCACGAACTGGCGGCCGAGCAACTGGATCGCGCGCACCGTGGCCGCCACCACGGTCTGCGCGCCCAGGCGCTTGAGCAGGCCCGACTCCTGCTCGGCGCCGGGCAGGAAGCGCTTGGACAGGCCGATCGCGCTGGCCGACAGCGCGGCGAGCATGCGGTGCGGGCCTTCGGCGTGGTGGGCGTCGAACTGCGCCTTGCCGAGCTGGTCGGCGGTCAGCGCGATCGCCGTCTCGGCGTCGGGCACGCGCAGCAGCGCTTCGGCCAGGCGCATCAGCGCCAGCCCCTCGGCGCCGGAGATCGGGTATTCGCGCAGCAGCGACTCCATCGCCCAGAACGGCGCCGGCTTGTCGCGCACCGCGCGCACCCAGGGCGCGGCGACGGCGGCGGCGCGCGGCCAGTCGAGCCGGCCGGCGAGTGTTTGCAGCGCGGCGTCGAGCGCCTCGCGCTCGGGCCGGTAGGGGTCGGGCAGGCGGGCGGTCTCGGGCGCGGCGGTGAACATGGCTGGCCTCCGTGGTAACGACAGGATTCGAATAAGTTGCTAGGTTATAGATTGCTCACTAGGATTAATCGCTGAATCGACCCCATCACGCCGGATAAATTTCACCACACCTCATGAACACCGACGACAGCGACCGCGCCCACTCGCTCGACAAGATCGACGTCCGCATCCTGCGCGTGCTGCAGAAGGACGGGCGCATCTCCAACCTCAAGCTGGCCGAGGAAGTGCACCTCTCGCCCACCGCCGTGCTGGAGCGCGTCAAGCGCCTGACGCGCGACGGCTTCATCCTCGGCTACGAGGCGCGCCTGAACCCGGACAAGCTCGGCGCCGGCATGCTGGTCTTCATCGAGGTGGTGCTCGACCGCACCACGCACGACGCGATGAACGCCTTCAAGGCCGCGGTGCAGGTGCGCGCCGAGATCCAGGAGTGCCACCTGGTGGCCGGCGGCTTCGACTACCTGATCAAGACGCGCGTGGCCAACATGCAGGCCTACCGCGAGCTGGTGGGCTCGGTGGTCTGGGCGCTGCCGGGCGTGCGCGAGACGCGCACCTACGCGGTGATGGAAGAGGTGAAGAACACGGCGCTGCTGGCGATCTGAACGCGCCGGCGACGCGTCAGCCCTTGCGGCCCGGCGCCGCGCCGGTCTTCACCGGCTCGGGCAGCGGCTTGGCGGCCAGCACGCGCACCTGCTCGACGAGGTGGTTGTGCGCGTCGAGAAAGGCCGCGGCGATCACCTTGCCCTCGTTGGTGTTGCTCCAGCCCAGGCCGCCGGCGCCGCCGGTCTTGCCGATGACCAGGCCGCCGAGGCCGAGGTCGGTGGTGCGCGCGGCGCCGGTGGCCGACGAGAGCTGCTCGGTGGTCTCGTTGTCGGTCAGCAGCAGCACCACCTGCGCCTCCTTCAGCTTGACCTGCTCGGCCGCGCCGGCGAATTTGTCGAGGAAGGGGATCTGCGCCAGGATGCCGCCGATCTGGCGGCCGGCGTCCTGTTCGCTGAAGGTCAGGCTGGGCACCACGCTGTACTGCGCGACGATGCCGCGGCCCTTGCGCACCGTGGCGTCGTCGGCGCGCAGCACGCCCTGGTCCTTGAGCTCCTGCTCGCGCACGGTGGCGTTCAGGCCGGCGTTGCGGTCGACGATGCGGAAGCAGCCGCTTTGCTGCATCAGCACGCGCACCAGCGGCAGCGGCGACTCCGGCAGGCCGCCGCGCCCGATGCCGACGTAGCCGCGCTGGTTCTCCACCAGCGAGACCACCGCCACCGGCGCGTCGCATTTCCGCAGCTCCTTGGCGGCATCCTGCGCGCCGGCGGAACCGCCCGAGCCGCTCACCACCGAGCCGCCCTGGCCGAGTTCGACGCCCTGCTTGCCGCAGCCGGCCAGCACCACAGCGGCGGCGGCCGCCGCCACCCACGCGAAGTTCTTCATCTGCCTGTTTCTCCCGAGCGCCGCGATGCTACGGCAACGGCGTGACGCCGCCGCGCCGGCCGAAGATCGCGCTGCCCACGCGCACCAGCGTGGCGCCTTCGAGGATGGCCGCTTCGAGATCGGCGCTCATGCCCATCGAGAGCGTGTCGAGCTCCAGCCCGCCGGCTCGCAGCCGTTCGAGCAGCGCGCGCAAGGCACGGTGCGGCACGCGCTGCGCGGCCAGGTCGCCGGCCGGCTCGGGAATCGCCATCAGCCCGCGCAGGCGCAGCCGCGGCAGCGCCGCCACCGCCGCGGCCACGGCCGGCACCTCGTGCGGCGCGAGCCCGCTCTTGCTCGCCTCGCCGCTGATGTTGACCTGCAGGCACACCTGCAAGGGCGGCAGCCCGGGCGGGCGCTGCGCCGACAGGCGCTGCGCGACCTTCAGCCGGTCGATCGAATGCACCCAGTCGAACTGCTCGGCGACGGCGCGTGTCTTGTTGCCCTGCAAGGGCCCGATCAGGTGCCACTCGATGCCGGGGCGCAGGTCGGCCAGCGCGGCGATCTTGTCCAGCGCCTCCTGCACGTAGTTCTCGCCGAAGCGGCGCTCGCCGGCCGCGTGCGCCTCGCGCACCGCGTCGGGGCCGAAGGTTTTGCTCACACAAAGCAGCGTGACGCTTTGCACGGGGCGCTTGGCGTCGTCGCAGGCGCGTGCAATGCGAGCACGCACTTGTTGTATGTTGCCGAGGGTCGTCGCCATAATCGTTCGAGAGTATCCACGCGGCGAGGCCTTCCGCGCGCCCGGCGCGCCGTTCAATCCGCACCTCCATGGACATCACCCAACTGCTGGCGTTCTCGGTCAAGAACAAGGCGTCCGACCTGCACCTCTCGTCGGGCCTGCCGCCGATGATCCGCGTGCACGGCGACGTGCGGCGCATCAACGTCGACCCGCTCGAGCACAAGCAGGTGCACGACATGGTGTACGACATCATGAACGACGCCCAGCGCAAGGCCTACGAGGAGACGCTGGAGTGCGACTTCTCGTTCGAGATCCAGGGCCTGGCGCGCTTCCGCGTCAACGCCTTCAACCAGAACCGCGGCGCGGGCGCGGTGTTCCGCACGATTCCCTCGAAGATCCTGACGCTCGAGCAGCTCAACGCGCCCAAGGTGTTCGCCGAGCTGGCGCTCAAGCCGCGCGGGCTGGTGCTGGTGACGGGGCCGACCGGCTCGGGCAAGTCGACCACGCTGGCGGCGATGGTCAACCACCTCAACGAGAACGAGTTCGGCCACGTGCTGACGGTGGAAGACCCGATCGAGTTCGTGCACGAGTCGAAGAAGTGCCTGGTCAACCAGCGCGAGGTGGGCCCGCACACGCTGAGCTTCGCCAACGCGCTGCGCTCGGCGCTGCGCGAGGACCCGGACGCCATCCTGGTCGGCGAAATGCGCGACCTGGAAACCATCCGCCTGGCGCTGACCGCCGCCGAGACCGGCCACTTGGTGTTCGGCACGCTGCACACCTCGAGCGCCGCCAAGACGGTCGACCGCGTGGTCGACGTGTTCCCGGCGGCCGAGAAGGAGATGGTGCGCGCGATGCTGTCGGAATCGCTGATCGGCGTGATCTCGCAGACGCTGTGCAAGACCAAGGACGGCTCGGGCCGCGTGGCGGCGCACGAGATCATGCTGGGCACCGCGGCCATCCGCAACCTGATCCGCGAGAACAAGATCGCGCAGATGTACTCGGCGATCCAGACCGGCAACAACATCGGCATGACCACGCTCGACCAGAACCTCGCCGAGCTGGTGCGCCGCAACGTGGTCTCGCCCGCCGAGGCGCGCATGAAGGCCAAGTTCCCCGAGAACTTCCCGGGGTGAGGCCGGACGTGCGCCGGTCCCTGCGGACCGACGCACGCCTGCCGAACCGGCCGAGCTCTGCGAGGCCGTGGACAGAGATAGGAGATCTGCAGAATGGAACGCGACCAGGCATCCAAGTTCGTCAACGACCTGCTGCGCCTGATGGTCAGCCGCAACGGCTCGGACCTCTTCCTCACCGCCGACTTCCCGCCCGCGATCAAGGTCGACGGCAAGGTCACCAAGGTGTCGCCGCAGCCGCTGACCGGCGCGCACACGCTGGCGCTGACGCGCTCGGTGATGAACGACAAGCAGGCCGCCGAGTTCGAGAAGACCAAGGAGTGCAACTTCGCGATCTCGCCGCAGGGCATCGGGCGCTTCCGCGTCAACGCCTTCGTGCAGCAGGGCAACGTCGGGATGGTGATGCGGACCATCCCGCAGCAGTTGCCGACCATCGACAACCTGAACCTGCCGCAGATCCTCAAGGACGTGGCGATGACCAAGCGCGGCCTGGTGATCTTCGTCGGCGCCACCGGCTCGGGCAAGAGCACCTCGCTGGCGGCGATGGTCGACTACCGCAACGAGAACTCGCACGGCCACATCATCACGATCGAGGATCCGGTCGAGTTCGTGCATCCGCACAAGAACTGCATCGTCACGCAGCGCGAGGTCGGCATCGACACCGACGGCTGGGAGCAGGCGCTGAAGAACACGCTGCGCCAGGCGCCCGACGTGATCCTGATGGGCGAGATCCGCGACCGCGAGACGATGGAGCACGCGGTGGCCTTCGCCGAGACCGGCCACCTGTGCATGGCCACGCTGCACGCCAACAGCGCCAACCAGGCGCTGGACCGCATCATCAACTTCTTCCCCGAGGAGCGCCGCGCCCAGTTGCTGATGGACCTGTCGCTCAACCTCAAGGGCCTGGTCTCGCAGCGCCTGCTGCCGCGCCAGGAGGGCAAGGGCCGCATCGCGGCGGTGGAGATCCTGCTGAACACGCCGCTGATCGCCGACATGATCTTCAAGGGCGAGGTCGCCGACATCAAGGACCTGATGAAGCGCTCGCGCGAGCTGGGCATGCAGACCTTCGACCAGGCGCTGTTCGACCTGTACGAGAGCAACCTCGTCACCTACGAGGACATCCTGCGCAACGCCGACTCGGTGAACGACCTGCGCCTGCAGGTCAAGCTGCACAGCCAGCGCGCGCGCAACGCCGACCTGGCCGCCGGCACCGAACACCTGACGATCGTCTGAGGGTTCGCATCCTGGGTCAGAATCGGCCCATGAGCACGAACAGCACGACCGCCTCCAAGACCTACGAGCCGACGCCGGCGCGCAGCGTCGCCTTCCTCGGCCTCGGCGTGATGGGCCTGCCGATGGCCGGCCACCTGGCGCGCGCCGGGCACCGCACCACCGTCTACAACCGCAGCGCCGCCAAGGCGGCGGCCTGGGCCGCCGAGTACGGCGGCCGCAGCGCGCCGACGCCGCGCGAGGCCGCGCAGGACGCCGACATCGTGTTCGCCTGCGTCGGCAACGACGACGACCTGCGCGCGGTGGTGCTGGGCGAGCACGGCGCCTTCGCCGGCATGCGGCCGGGCGCGATCTTCGTCGACCACACCACGGCCTCGGCCGAGGTCGCGCGCGAACTCGGCGCCGAGGCGCACAAGCGCGGCCTGCAGTTCATCGACGCGCCGGTGTCGGGCGGCAACCTCGGCGCGATCAACGGCGCGCTGACGGTGATGTGCGGCGGCGACGCCCAGGCCTTCGAGACGATCCGCCCGGTGGCGCTGGCCTTCGCCAAGGCGGTCACGCTGCTCGGGCCGAACGGCGCCGGGCAGCTCGCCAAGATGGTCAACCAGATCGCCATCGCCGGGCTGGTGCAGGGCCTGGCCGAAGCCATCGCCTTCGGCGAGCGCGCCGGGCTGGACATGAAGGCCGTGCTCGGCGTGATCGGCAAGGGCGCCGCGCAGAGCTGGCAGATGGACAACCGCGGGCCGACGATGGTCGACGACAAGTTCGACTTCGGCTTCGCGGTCGACTGGATGCGCAAGGACCTCGGCCTGTGCCTCGACGAAGCCAAGCGCAACGGCGCGCGGCTGCCGGTCACGGCGCTGGTCGACCAGTTCTACGCCGACGTGCAGGCCGGCGGCGGCAACCGGCTCGACACCTCGAGCCTGATCAAGCGGCTGCGCTGAGTTGCTGTTTGCGCCCGCCGCCGGGCCGCCCCAAGGCGGGCGCCTGGCGCCCCTCGGGGGCAGGAGCGCAAGCGATTGGGGGCCCTATTTCTGGGCCTGCTTGGGCTGGATCTCGGCCAGCTCTGCCTCGGTGATGACCTCGAAGACCTTCACCACCTTCTGCACGCCCGGCACGCCGCGCGCGATGTCGGTGGCGCGGGTCGCCTCGCGCTCGGTGACGCGGCCCATCAGGTAGACGGTGCCGCGCTCGGTGACGACCTTGATGGCGTTGGCGAACACGTCCTTGGCGTCGACGTAGCTCGCCTTGACCTTGCTGGTCAGCACCAGGTCGCTGGAGCGGCTGGCGATCGACGACGAGCCCATCACCGCCAGCTCGTTGACCACCGCGCGCACGCCCTCGATCTTGGCGACCGCCTGCTCGACGGCCACCTTGTCGGTCTCGGCGGCCACCTCGCCGGTCAGCAGCAGGTTGCGGTTGTAGCTGGTGATGGTGACGTGGCCGCGCTCGCCGACCGCCTCGCGCACGCGCGTCTGGCCCTTGATCTCGATGGACTGGTCCTCGAGCTGCGTGCCCGAGGTGCGGCGGTCGGTCACCACCATCGAGGTGCCGACCACGGCGCCGCCGACCAGCAGCGGCGCGCAGGCCGAGAGCGCCGTCGCGGCGGCGAGGCCGGCGATCAGCAGGGCGGGGCGACGAAGAGCGAAGAGGCGTCGATGGGTCATGTGTTGTCCTGTTCTCCCAGAAGCTGGAGGTCGACCGCGTCGCACAGGCAGTGCAGCACCAGCAGGTGCAGCTCCTGGATGCGCGCGCCGCGTTCGTGCGGCACGCAGACGTGCACGTCGGTCTCGCCGAGGCGCTCGCGCAGCCGGCCGCCGCCGCGGCCGGTCAGCGCGATCACCGTCATGTCCTTGGCCCGGGCGGCGTCCACCGCCGCCAGCACGTCGCCCGACTGGCCGCCGGTGCTGATGGCCAGCAGCACGTCGCCGGGCGAGCCCAGCGCCTGCACCTGCTTGGCGAACACCGTGTCGAAGCCGTAGTCCTTGCCCACCGCGGTGAGCAGCGCGCTGTCGGTGCTCAGCGCCAGCGCCGCGAGGCCAGGCCGTTCGCGCTCGAAACGGCCGACGAAACCGGCCGCGAAGTGCTGCGCGTTGCTCGCCGAGCCGCCGTTGCCGCACACCAGCACCTTGCCGCCGGCCGTGATGCAGCCGACCACCGCGTTGACGGCGTCGGCGATCGGCTTGGCGAGCATCTCGGCGGCGGCGTACTTGAGGTCGGCGCTGTCGAAGAACTGCTGCTGGATGCGTTGTTCGAGCATGGGCGGGCATCATAAGACAAGGGCTTACCCTGACAGTTCCGTGCTCACCACGCTGGTGCGCCCCGCTCAGGCCGCCTCGAACGCCCCACGCAGCCACTCGACGCGCCCGGCGTCTATCGCCACCACGTCGAAGCGGCAAGGCGGCGGACTGGCCCAGCGCATCAGGTAGTGCTGCGCGGCCAGCACGATGCGGCGCTGCTTGGCCGCGCCTATGCTGGCGGCCGCGCCGCCGTGGCCGGCGCCGGCGCGAGCGCGCACTTCGGCGAAGACCAGCGTGCCGTCGCGCTCGCGCAGAATCAGGTCGACCTCGCCGCCACGCGCGTGCGGGCCGTGCGCGACCCGATAATTGCGCTCCACCAGCACCAGCCCGGCGCGCTTCAGGTGCGCAAGGGCGAGCGCCTCGCCTTCGTCACCGATCGCCTTCGTCGTCCGCCGTTTTCCCGTGAACTCCATCGACGCCTCGCTGCTGCGGCAGGCGGCTTCGGCCGCCGCCGGTGGCCAGAGTTATCCGGCCGGCGCACTCTACGTCGTCGCCACGCCGATCGGCAACCTCGCCGACCTGAGCCTGCGCGCCATCCACCTGCTGGCGCTGGCCGACGCCGTCGCCTGCGAGGACACGCGCCACAGCGCGCCGCTGCTGCGCGCGCTGGGCATCGCCGACAAGCCGCTGCTGGCGGTGCACGAGCACAACGAGCGCGAAGCCGCCGCCGGCGTGATCGCGCGGCTGGCGCGCGGCGAGCGCATCGCCTTCGTCAGCGACGCCGGCACGCCCGCCGTCAGCGACCCCGGCGCGGCGCTGGTCGCGGCGGTGAACGCGGCCGGCCAGCGCTGCATTCCGCTGCCCGGCGCGAGCGCGGCGGCGGCGGCGCTGAGCGTGGCCGGCGACGCAAACGGCCAGGGCTTCGTGTTCCACGCCTTCCTGCCGGCCAAGGGCGGCGAGCGCGCCGCGGCGCTGCAAGCCCTCGCGGCCGACGCGCGCACCGCCATCGTCTACGAAGCGCCGCACCGCATCGAGGCGCTGGCGCGCGACCTCGCCGCGGCCTGCGGCGAGCGCACGCTGACGGTGTGCCGCGAGCTGACCAAGCAGTTCGAATCGGTGCACACGCTGCGCTGCGCGGCGCTGCCCGGCTGGCTGGCCGAAGACGGCAACCGCCTGCGCGGCGAGTTCGTGCTGGTGCTGCACGCCGCGAGCGCGCCGGCGGCCGGCGCCGACGCCGCGCTGGCGGCGCACGACCGCGTGCTCGACACGCTGCTGGCCGCGCTGCCGCTCAAGCAGGCGGTGGCGCTGGCCGTGGAGCTGACCGGCGCGCCGCGCAACGCGCTGTACGCGCGCGCGCTGGCGCGCAAACGGGACGCCGAGGCCTGACCGGATCAGGGTTTGGCCGTCTGCGCGTCGTGCTTCTGGCGGCGGATGTCGCGGCTGGCGTGGTTCTGCATCTTGTGCAGGCGGCGGCGCTCGGCGCGGGTGACGGTGCCGTCGGCCTTGGCCTTGTTCTCGGCGTGGTCGACGACATGCTGCTCGCGTTCGAGGCGGTGCGTCTCGCGCTTGTTGAGCTGGCCCGAGGCGATGCCCTGGTCGATGCGCTTTTCCTGGTTCGCCTGGCGCTGGTCGACGCCCGGGGTGTCGGCGGCGGCGAAGGCGCCGGCGGCGGCCAGCGCCAGCGCAGCGGCGGCGAGGGTGCGAAGCTTCAACATGGTGCGTGTCCTTTCGTTGTCGTGAGTGACCGCCTTCCAACGAGCGTGCCGCGCGCATCGTTCACCGTCGCCACGTAAAGCCAGGTAAAGCCACGCGAAGCCTTCCGCCGCACGCCGGCTCCTAGAATGGCCCGAACCCTCCAGGACGCGCCGCCATGATCTCCCGCGAACCGACCATCGAACGCCTGGCCATCGCGCGTTCGCTGCTGCTCGAACCCTTCGGGCTGAGCGAGGCGACGCTCGCCAAGGCGCTGGCCACCATCGCCACGCACCGCATCGACGACGCCGACCTGTATTTCCAGTACACGCGCAGCGAGGGCTGGAGCCTGGAGGAAGGCATCGTCAAGAGCGGCAGCTTCGGCATCGACCAGGGCGTGGGCGTGCGCGCGGTGGCCGGCGAGAAGACCGCCTTCGCCTATTCCGACGACATCTCCGAGGCCGCGCTGCTCGACGCCGCGGCGACGGTGCGCAGCATCGCCGCGGCCGGGCAGAGCCGGCGCATCAGGGTGGACGCGCCGCGCAAGGTGGCCGCCAGCCGCATCCTCTACGCGCCGATGGACCCGATCGCCACGCTCGACAGCACGCAGAAGGTGGCGCTGCTCGAACGCATCGAGAAGCTCGCGCGCGCCAAGGACCCGCGCATCGCGCAGGTGATGGCCGGCCTGGCCGGCGAATACGACGTGGTGCTGGTGGCGCGCGCCGACGGCACGCTGGCCGCCGACGTGCGGCCGCTGGTGCGCGTGTCGGTGACGGTGATCGCCGAGCAGACCATCGCCGGCCAGGTGCGCCGCGAGGTCGGCAGCTCGGGCGGCGGCGGGCGCTTCGGCTTCGGCTTCTTCCACGACGGCGTGATCGAAGCGTACGTCGACAAGGCGGTGCGCGCCGCGCTGACGAACCTCGAATCGCGCCCGGCCAAGGCCGGCGAGATGAGCGTGGTGCTCGGCCCCGGCTGGCCCGGCGTGCTGCTGCACGAGGCGGTGGGCCACGGGCTGGAGGGCGACTTCAACCGCAAGGGCTCGAGCGCGTTCTCCGGCCGCATCGGCCAGCGCGTCGCGGCCAGGGGCGTGACGGTGCTCGACGACGGCACCCTGCCCGACCGGCGCGGATCGCTCAACGTCGACGACGAGGGCCATGCCTCGCAGTGCAACGTGCTGATCGAGGACGGCATCCTCAAGGGCTACATCCAGGACGCGATGAACGCGCGGCTGATGAAGGTGAAGCCCACCGGCAACGGCCGGCGCGAGAGCTACGCCGCAGTGCCGATGCCGCGCATGACCAACACCTACATGCTCGGCGGCACGCGCCCGGCCGAGGAGATCGTCGCCGGCCTGAAGCGCGGGCTGTACGCCACCAACTTCGGCGGCGGGCAGGTCGACATCACCAGCGGCAAGTTCGTGTTCTCGGCCAGCGAGGCCTACTGGGTCGAGAACGGCCGCATCCAGTACCCGGTGAAGGGCGCGACCATCATCGGCAACGGCCCGGACGCGCTGACGCGCGTCAGCGCGATCGGCGACGACATGGCGCTGGACAGCGGCATCGGCGTGTGCGGCAAGGACGGCCAGAGCGTGCCTGTGGGCGTGGGGCAGCCAACTTTGCGCATCGACAAACTCACGGTGGGCGGCACCGCGTAGCCGTGTGGTAGAGTGCCGCCCATGTCTTCGCGCAACTTCTTTTTTGCGTACTTCTGGTTCTCGCACCGCCCGGCGGATGGAGAGGCAGGCGCATAAGCGAAGACAGCGCAGCGAATCCAGACAAACCGCCGGGCCCCACGCCCGGCGGTTTTTTTTCGACCGAGATTTCGACGAGGAGCCGTCCTTTCCATGTCCACCAAGTCCGCCACCGAGGGTTGGTATGCGCACTCCGAGCGCACCAGCCAGACCGACGACCAACGCATCAAGGACGTGACTCCCTTGCCCCCGCCCGAACACCTGATCCGCTTCTTCCCGATCGCCGGCACGCCGGTGGAGAAGCTGATCGGCGACACCCGCTCGGCGATCCGCCACATCATGAACGGCAAGGACGACCGCCTGCTGGTGGTGATGGGGCCGTGCTCTATCCACGACCCCGTCGCCGCGCTCGACTACGCGCGCAAGCTCAAGGCGCAGCGCGACAAGTACGCCGACCGGCTGGAGATCGTGATGCGCGTGTACTTCGAGAAGCCGCGCACCACGGTGGGCTGGAAGGGCCTGATCAACGACCCCTACCTCGACGAGAGCTACCGCATCGACGAGGGCCTGCGCATCGCGCGCCAGTTGCTGGTCGAGATCAACCGCCTGGGCGTGCCGGCCGGCAGCGAGTTCCTCGACGTGATCTCGCCGCAGTACATCGGCGACCTGATCTCCTGGGGCGCGATCGGCGCGCGCACCACCGAGAGCCAGGTGCACCGCGAGCTGGCCTCGGGGCTGTCGGCGCCGATCGGCTTCAAGAACGGCACCGACGGCAACATCCGCATCGCCACCGACGCGATCCAGGCGGCGGCGCGGCCGCACCACTTCCTGTCGGTGCACAAGAACGGCCAGGTGTCCATCGTCGAGACGCGCGGCAACAAGGACTGCCACGTGATCCTGCGCGGCGGCAAGGCGCCCAACTACGACGCGGCGAGCGTGGCCGCGGCCTGCAAGGAGATCGAGGCCGCCAAGCTCGGCTGCGCGCTGATGGTCGATTGCAGCCACGCCAACAGCAGCAAGCAGCACGAGAAGCAGCTCGACGTGGCGCGCGACATCGCGCAGCAGTTGCGCGACGGCGGGCGCTGCATCTTCGGCGTGATGGTCGAGAGTCACCTGCACGCCGGCGCGCAGAAGTTCAGCCCCGGCAAGGACGATCCGGCCCGGCTCGACTACGGCCGCAGCATCACCGACGCCTGCATCGGCTGGGACGACTCACTGCAGGTGCTCGAGGTGCTGGCCGGCGCGGTCGGCGCGCGCCGCCAGCGCTGAACGCCTAGGGGTTGAGTTCCAGCTCGACCCAGCGCGTGCCCGGCTCGTGCTTGTGCGCTTCCTCGCGGAAGCCGAGTTCGCGCGCGAGCTGCAGCATGCGGGTGTTCTCGGACAGCACGGTGGCGACCAGGCGCCGCGTGCCGCGCCCGCGCTGGTAGTCGATGATCTGCTTCATCAGCAGCTCGCCCAGGCCCTCGCCCTTCATCTCGCTGCGCACGATGATGCCGAACTCGGCCTCGACGTTGTCGGGGTCTGCGATGGCGCGCACCACGCCCAGCGTGCGCTCGACGCCCTGCGCGTCGCGCTCGATGGCGACGAAGGCCATCTCGCGCTCGTAGTCGATCTGCGTCAGGCGCGCCAGCTCGGTGCGCTCGATGCTGCGCCGGCTGTAGAAGACGCGCAGGCGCACGTCTTCCGGGTCGAGGTGCTGCAGGAATTCGAGGTGCTGCGCCTCGTCCTCCGGGCGCACCGGCCGCAGCGTCAGGCGCCGGCCGCGCCACGCCAGGCTCTGCGCGAGCTGCGCCGGGTAGGGCCGGATCGCGAAGTTCAGCGCGCCGGCCGGCGCGGCCATGCTGACGCGGATGCGCGCGTCGAGCGCCACCGCGCCGCCGGCGTCGGCGATCAGCGGGTTGATGTCCAGCTCGGCGATCTGCGGCACGTCGGCCAGCAGTTGCGACACCGCGACCAGCACGCGCAGCAGCGCGGCC
Organism: Piscinibacter sp.; assembly: GCF_047600445.1. Classification (GTDB taxonomy): domain Bacteria; phylum Pseudomonadota; class Gammaproteobacteria; order Burkholderiales; family Burkholderiaceae_C; genus Piscinibacter. The sequence goes on along the minus strand of NZ_JASGKT010000001.1, from coordinate 547,678 downwards.
TCGTCGGCCGGCGGCGTGTCGCGGAAGCCGCGCAGCAGCCTGGCCACGCGCGTGCGCGCCACCAGCGCGCGCGCCAGCGGCTCGTTCAGCGGCGGCAGCGCGACGGCTCGGTCGGCCAGCACCTCCACCGCCGTGCCGCCCTGGCCGAACAGGATCACCGGGCCGAAGGCGCGGTCGATGCTGGTGCCGACGATTAGCTCCTGCGCGCCGGCGCGGCGCTGCACCATCGCCTGCACCGTCAGGCCGGCGATGCGCGCCGCCGGGCGCTGCGCGCGCACGCGCGCGAGCATGTCGGCCGCGGCGGCCTGCACCTGCGCCTGGCCGTCCAGGCCGAGCACCACGCCGCCGACGTCGGACTTGTGGCTGATGTCGGGGCTGAGGATCTTGATCACCACCGGGAAGCCGATCGTGCGCGCCGCCTCGGCCGCCGCCGCCGGGTCGGGCCCGACGCGCAGCGTCGCCACCACCGGGATGCCGTAGGCGGCCAGCACCGCCTTGGCCTCGGCCTCGTCGAGCATCTCGCGGCCGCTGCCGAGCACCTGCTGCACCAGCGCGCGCACCGATTTCAGATCGGGCTCGGCGGCCTGCTCCGGGCGCGCCGGCGCCGCCTCGATCAACTGCGCCTGGTTGCGCCGGTAGGTGACCAGCATCTCGAAGGCGCGCACCGCTTCCTCGGGCGTCTCGAAGCCGGCGATGCCGGCGGCGCGGAAGATCTGACGCGCCTCCTCGACCGACTCGCCGCCCAGCCAGCAGCCCAGCACGCGCGGCGGGCTCTGGCTGGCCAGCGGCACCAGCGCCCGCGCGATCTCGGCGCTGGGCACGATCGCGGTGGGCGCGTGCACGAACAGCACCGCGCCGGCCTCGGGGTCGGCGTTGATCGCTTCGAGCGCGCGCACGTAGCGCTCGGCCGGCGCGTCGCCGATGATGTCCACCGGATTGCCGCGCGACCAGTTGGCCGGCATGTGCGCATCGAGCGCGGCGATCGTCGCGGGCGACAGCTCGGCCAGCTCGACGCCGAACTGCTCGGCGCAGTCGGCCGCCATCACGCCGGCGCCGCCGCCGTTGGTGAGGATCACGAGCTTCTCGCCGCGATTGGCGCGAAAGCGCGTCAGCGTCTCGGCGGCGAGGAAGAGCTGCTGCATCGTGTCGACGCGCAGCATGCCGGCGCGCGCCAGCGCCGCGTCGTAGACGATGTCCGAGCCCGCCAGCGCGCCGGTGTGCGAGGCGGCGGCGCGCTGGCCCTGCGCCGAGCGGCCCGACTTGACGACGATCACCGGCTTGTTGCGCGCCGCCGCGCGCGCCGCCGACATGAACTTGCGCGGCGCCTCGATCGACTCGATGTACAGCAGGATGGCGCGTGTCTTCGCGTCGCTGCCGAGGTAGTCGAGCATGTCGCCGAAATCGACGTCGGCATGCTCGCCGAGCGAGACGAGGTGGCTGAAGCCGATGCGCCGCGAGCGCGACCAGTCGAGCATCGCCGTCATCAGCGCGCCCGACTGCGTGACGAAGGCGAGCTCGCCCGGCAGCGCGCCGACGTGCGCGAAGCTCGCGTTCAGGCCCAGGTGCGGCACCAGCATGCCGATGCAGTTGGGGCCGAGGATGCGCAGCACGCTGGGCCGCGCGGCGTCCAGCATCGCCTGGCGCTGCGCGGCGTCGAGACCGGCGGTCAGCACCACCGCCGCGCGCGTGCCGGCCGCGGCCAGCTCGGCGACCAGCCCGGGCACGCTGGCCGGCGGCGTGCAGACGATGGCCAGTTCGGGCGCCTCGGGCAGCGCGGCGACGTTCGGGTAGGCGCGCGCGCCGTCGAAGTCGGCGTACTTCGGGTTGACCGCGTAGCAGCGCCCGGTGAAGCCGTTGCCGTTCAGGTTGCGCCAGACCGTGGCGCCGACGCTGGCCGGGCGCTGCGAGGCGCCGATCACGGCCACCGAGGCGGGCGCGAGGAGATGGTCGAGGTGTCGGATGCTCATGGTGGTCGATGATGGCGTGGCTTCGTGACGATCCTCGCCCCTGTGGTTGATGCCGGTCAAGCGAAGCCGCGCCGATGCGGCGCCGAGGCCGCCGCGCGCCCAGAATCGTCCGATGCACACGACCCACTGGCACCTGCGCGACGCCGACGACCTGGCGCGCGAACACGGCGTCGACCCGGCGCTCGGCCTGGACGACGCGCAGGCCGCGCTGCGCGCCGTGCGGCACGGCCCGAACGAGATCGCCGGCGGCACGCGCCGCACGCCGGCCGCGCTGCTGCTCGAGCAGTTCAAGGACTTCATGATCCTGGTGCTGCTCGCCGCGGCCGTGGTGTCGGGGCTGATCGGCGAGCTGGTCGACACGCTGGCGATCGTCGTGATCGTGCTGCTCAACGCGCTGATCGGCTTCGTGCAGGCCTGGCGCGCCGACCGCGCGCTGGCCGCGCTGCAGCAGCTCGCGGCGGCGCGCGCCACGGTGCTGCGCGGCGGGCAGCGCGTGCTGCTGCCGGCCAGCCAACTGGTGCCGGGCGACATCGTGCTGCTCGAAGCCGGCAACCAGGTGCCGGCCGACCTGCGGCTGATCGAGATCGCGCAGTTGCGCATCGACGAATCGGCGCTGACCGGCGAGTCGGTGGCGGTCGACAAGCACGTGAGCACGCTGCGCGAGGCCGGCGCGGCGCTGGGCGACCGGCTCAACATGGCCTTCAAGGGCACCACCGCCGCGCACGGCCGCGGCACCGGGCTGGTGGTGGCCACCGGCATGGCCACCGAGCTGGGCAAGGTGGCCGGCCTGCTCGACCGCGCCGGCGAGACGCAGACGCCGCTGCAGCAGCGCCTGGCGGCCTTCGGCAAGCGCCTCGCGCTGGTGGTGCTGGCGATCTGCGCGCTGATCTTCGCCATCGGCGTGCTGCGCGGCGAGCCGCCGGTGCTGATGGCGCTGACGGCGCTGAGCCTGGCGGTGGCGGCCATCCCCGAATCGCTGCCGGCGGTGGTGACGGTGCTGTTGGCGCTGGGCGCGCGCCGCATGGTGGCGCAGCACGCGCTGGTGCGGCGCCTGCCCTCGGTGGAGACGCTCGGCTCGGTCAGCACCATCTGCAGCGACAAGACCGGCACGCTGACGCTCAACCGCATGCACGCCGAGCGCCTCGTCGCCGACGGCGCGGCGCGCGAGGAGGCGCTGCGCGCCGCCGCGCTGTGCAACGACGCGGTGCGCGGCCCCGATGGCGCCTGGCAGGGCGACCCGACCGAGACCGCGCTGGCCGCGCTGGCCACCGAGGGCGGCGTGGACGCCGCGGCGCTGGCGCGCGAACGGCCGCGCGTCGCCGAGCTGCCCTTCGACTCCGAGCGCAAGCGCATGAGCACGCTGCACGAGGGCGCCGACGCCTACGTGCTCTACACCAAGGGCGCGCCCGAGTCGCTGCTGCCGCGCTGCACCGCGCGCTGGAGCGCCGAGGGCACGCTGGCGCTCGACCACGAGGCCGCGATGCGCCAGGCCGAGACACTGGCCGCGCAAGGCCTGCGCGTGCTGGCCTTCGCGCGCCGCGAGCTGTGCGACGCCGACCTGTGCGCCGGCGCGGACATCGTCGAGCGCGAGCTCGCGCTGGTCGGCCTGGTGGCGCTGATCGACCCGCCGCGCCCCGAGGCCGAGGCGGCGGTGCGCGACTGCCTGGCCGCCGGCATCACGCCGGTGATGATCACCGGCGACCACCCGGCCACCGCGCGCGCCATCGCGCAGCGGCTGGGCATCGTGGCCGACGCGCACGCCAGCGTGCTCACCGGCACCATGCTCGCGGCCATGGACGACGCCGAGCTGCGCGCGCGCTGCGCCGAGGTGCGCGTCTACGCGCGGGTCGATCCGGCGCAGAAGATCCGCATCGTCGAGGCGCTGCAATCGCTCGGCCGCTTCGTCGCGATGACCGGCGACGGCGTCAACGACGCGCCGGCGCTCAAGCGCGCCGACATCGGCGTGGCGATGGGCCGCGGCGGCACCGACGTGGCGCGCGAGGCGTCCAGCCTGGTGCTGCTGGACGACAACTTCGCCACCATCGTCGCCGCGGTGCGCGAGGGCCGTCGCATCTACGACAACATCCGCAAGTTCGTGCGCTACGCGATGACGGGCAACTCCGGCGAGATCTGGACGCTGTTCCTCGCGCCGCTGCTGGGGCTGCCGATCCCGCTGCTGCCGATCCACATCCTGTGGGTCAACCTCGTCACCGACGGCCTGCCCGGCCTGGCGCTGGCCGCCGAGCCGGCCGAGCGCGGCGTGATGAAGCGCCCGCCGCGCCCGCCCGGCGAGAGCCTGTTCGCCGACGGGCTGTGGCAGCACGTGCTGTTCATCGGCCTGCTGATCGGCGGCCTGTGCCTGGCGGTGCAGGCCTGGGCGCTGGCCACCGGCCACGCGCACTGGCAGACCATGGTGTTCACCGTGCTGACCTTTTCGCAGATGGCGCACGTGATGGCGGTGCGCTCCGAGCGCGATCCGCTGTGGCGGCAGGGGTTGAGCTCCAACCTGCCGCTGCTCGGCGCGGTGCTGCTGACCTTCGTGCTGCAGCTCGCGACGATCTACGTGCCGGTGCTGCAACCGATCTTCAAGACCGAGGCGCTGGACGCCGACGAGCTGGGCATCTGCTTCGGCGCGGCGGCCGTCGTCTACCTCGCGGCGGAAGCCGAGAAGCGCTGGCGCCGGCACCTGCGCTCGCGCGGCGAACACGGCGCATGAGGGCGGGCCGTCACTCGGCGCCGCCGCGCGCCAGCTTCTCGCTCTTCCAGTAGACGTCGTCGCCGCCGCGGCCGTCGAGATTGGCGCGGTTGAGCACGCGCGCCAGCACGAACAGCAGGTCGGACAGGCGGTTCAGGTAGTGGCGCGGCGTGGCGCGCACGGCCTCCGCGCGGCCCAGCGCCACCACCGCGCGCTCGGCGCGGCGCGCCACCGCGCGGCACACGTGCGCGACCGCCGCGCTGCGCGTGCCGGCCGGCAGGATGAACTCCTGCAGCCGCGGCAGCGCGGCGTTGTGCTGCGCCAGCGCTTCGTCCAGGCGCAGCACGGCCTCGTCCTTCAGCAGCGCGTAGCCGGGAATCGACAGCTCGCCGCCGAGGTTGAACAGCTCGTGCTGGATCACCACCAGCAGCTCGCGCACGGCGTCGGGCAGCGGTTCGGCCAGCAGCACGCCGAGGTGGGAGTTCAGCTCGTCGACGTCGCCCATCGCCGCGATGCGCAGATGGTCCTTGGCCACGCGCGTGCCGTCGCCCAGGCCGGTGCTGCCGTCGTCGCCGGTGCGGGTGGTGATCTGCGTCAGGCGTTGTCCCATGGGCGGAATATAAGCCGCTGCCTAGAATGAAGCGCATGAACGCCCCCACCGAACCGCCGCTGCGCGTCGAGCCGCGCGAAGTGCCCGAGGCCATGCTGGCCGCGCTGAAGGCGCGCTTCGGCGAGCGCTGCAGCACCGCGCTGGCGGTGCGCGAGCAGCACGGCCGCGACGAATCGCCCTTCGACGTGCGCCCGCCCGACGCGGTGCTGTTCTGCGAGAGCACCGAGGAGGTGGCCGCCGCCGTCGCGCTGGCCGACCGCCACGCGGTGCCGGTGATCCCGTTCGGCGTCGGCTCCTCGCTCGAAGGCCACCTGCTCGCGGTGCAGGGCGGCATCAGCATCGACGTGTCGCGCATGAACCGCGTGCTGCAGGTGAACCCGGAAGACCTGACCGTCACCGTCGAGCCCGGCGTCACGCGCGAGCAGCTCAACCGCGAGATCCGCGACACCGGGCTGTTCTTCCCCATCGACCCGGGCGCCAACGCCTCGCTGGGCGGCATGGCGGCCACGCGCGCCAGCGGCACGAACGCGGTGCGCTACGGCACGATGCGCGAGAACGTGCTCGCGCTGACCGTGGTGACGGCCAGCGGCGCGGTGATACGCACCGGCACGCGCGCGAAGAAGAGCAGCGCCGGCTACGACCTGACGCGCCTGATGGTCGGCAGCGAGGGCACGCTGGGCGTGATCACCGGCATCACGCTCAAGCTGTACCCGATCCCGGAGGCCATCTCGGCAGCCATCGTGATGTTCGAGCGCATCGAGTCGGCGGTGAACACCACCATCCAGATGATCCAGCTCGGCCTGCCGATCGCCCGCTGCGAGCTGCTCGACGTGAACGCGGTGCGCGCGGTCAACCGCCACGACAAGCTGAACCTGCGCGAAGGCCCGATGCTGCTGATGGAGTTCCACGGCAGCGCGGCGGGCGTGCAGGAGCAGGCCGAGACCGCGCAGGCGATCGCGCGCGAACACGGCGGCGAGGATTTCCAGTGGGCCACCACGCCGGAGGAGCGCACCCGGCTGTGGACGGCGCGCCACCGCGCCTACTTCGCCGGCATGCAGATGAAGCCGGGCTGCCGCACCGTCACCACCGACACCTGCGTGCCGATCTCGCGCCTGACCGAATGCATCAGCCAGGCGGTGGCGGACGCGCAGCAGGCCGGCCTGCCGTACTACATCGTCGGCCACGTCGGCGACGGCAACTTCCACATCGCCTACCTGACCGACCCCGCCGTGCCGGCCGAGCGCGCCACCGCCGAGCAGCTCAACGAGCGCCTGGTGCACCGCGCGCTGGCGATGGGCGGCACCTGCACCGGCGAGCACGGCATCGGGCTGCACAAGCAGGGCTTCCTGGTCGACGAGGCGGGCGAGGGCGCGGTCGAGACGATGCGCACGCTCAAGCGCGCGCTCGACCCGAAGAACATCCTGAATCCCGGGAAGATCTTCGCGCTCTGAGCGCCGGCGCGGCGCTCAGGCCGGGGCCCCCGAGCGTCACTCCCGGGTCGGGATGTTGCTCAGCTCGGTGTTGGCGTCGATCAGCAGCTTCATCAGCCGCATGAATTCCTTGCGCTCCACCGGCGCCAGCGGCGCCAGCAGGCGCTGCTGCGCCTTCAGCATGCGCGGCACGACGGCCTGCAGCACCTGTTCGCCCTTGCGGGTCGGCGTGATCAGCCGGGCCCGGCGGTCCAGCGGCGAGACGTTGCGCGCCACCAGCCCGCGCGCTTCGAGGCGGTCGATCACGCCGCCGATGGTCGAGGTGTCGTAGCCGATCGTCGTCGCCAGCGTCTTCTGGTCGATGCCCGGCTGGTCGCAGATCGTCTGCAAGGACGAGTACTGCACCGGCGTCAGGCCCAGCTCCGACACCTCCTGCGCGAACAGCGCGACGGCGAGCTGGTGAACCCGCCGCGCGAAGTGGCCGGGCTGAGCCCGCAGGTCAAGCTTCTTCCATTGCTCGCTCATGTCCAGCCGTCCAGCCTCCGCACGGGATTACCCGGATTCTAGGTATTCTGATAGACAGTATGCTTATTATCAGCATCGGGTCCATCGACCCGCATCCATCCCGGACGAAGGAGAAACGATGAGCAGGCGAAGCTTCCTGGCGCGTTGCGCGCTGCTGTGCGGTGGTTCGGCGCTGGCCGGCGCCCCGCTGGGCGCGCTGGCGCAGGGCGACGTGGTGAAGGTGGGGCTGATCTTCTCGATGACCGGCCCGTTCGCCTCCACCGGCCGGCAGCTCGAGGCCGGCGTGCGGCTGTTCCAGGCGCAGCACGGCGACCGGGTCGCCGGCAAGAAGGTCGAGCTGGTCATCAAGGACGATGCCGGCGTGCCCGAGCAGTCGCGCCGCCTGGCGCAGGAGCTGGTGGTCAACGACAAGGTGCAGATCCTCGGCGGCTTCTCGCTGACGCCGCTGGCGCTGTCGGCGGCGCCGGTCGCCACGCAGAGCAAGACGCCGGCGGTGGTGTTCGTCGCCGCCACCTCGAGCGTGATCGACGCCTCGCCGTACTTCGTGCGCAGCAGCTTCACGCTGCCGCAGGTCACGCTGGGCATCGCCGAATGGGCGCCGAAGAACGGGCTGAAGACCGTCGTCTCGCTGGTCAGCGACTACGGCCCCGGCATCGACGCCGAATCGGCCTTCAAGCAGCGCTTCGAGCAGCAGGGCGGCAAGGTCACCGAGGCCATCCGCGTGCCGGTGCGCAACCCCGACTTCGCGCCGTTCCTGCAGAAGGTGCGCGACATCAAGCCCGACGCGGTGTTCGTCTTCCTGCCCGCCGGCGTGGGGTCGGCCTTCATGAAGCAGTTCACCGAGCGCGGGCTGGACAAGGCGGGCATCAAGCTCATCGGCACCGGCGACGTCACCGAGGACGACATCCTCAACGACATGGGCGACGTGGCGCTGGGCGTCGTCACCTCGCACCACTACTCGGCGGCGCATCCCTCGGCCGCCAACCAGAAGTTCGTCGAGGCCTACCGCAAGGCCAACGGCGGCAAGCGGCCGAACTACATGGCGGTGGCGGCCTACGACGGCATGCGGATGATCTATTCGGCGTTGCAGGCCACCAACGGCGCCGCCGGCGACGCGCTGCTCGACGCGATGAAGGGGCAGTCCTTCGAGAGCCCGCGCGGCCCGGTCGTGATCGACGCGCAGACGCGCGACATCGTGCAGGACGTCTACATCCGCCGCGTCGAGCGCCGCAACGGGGAGTTCTACAACGTCGAGTTCGACGTGATGAAGGCGGTCCACGACCCCGGCCGCCGCAAGTGACGCCGGGGGCGCCGATGAACTGGCTGAAGAACGCCTGGTACGTGGCCGGCTTCGCGCACGAGCTGGACGAGGGCCGCGTCGTCGCGCGCCGCCTGCTCGACGTGCCGGTGGTGATGCTGCGCCACTCCGACGGCCGCATCGGCGCGCTGGAGGATCTGTGTCCGCACCGGCTGATGCCGCTGTCCTTCGGCACGCGCGTCGGCGACGAGCTGCAGTGCGGCTACCACGGCATGCGCTTCGGCGTCACCGGCGCCTGCACGCTGGCGCCGGGCCAGGCGCACATCCCGCCGCAGGCCTGCGTGCGCAGCTTCCCGCTGGTGCAGCGCCACGGCCTGCTGTGGATCTGGATGGGCGAGGCCGCGCGCGCCGACGCCGCGCTGATCCCCGACCTGCGCTGGAACGAACACCCCGACTGGACGCCCTCGCGCGGCTACCACCACATCGAGGCCGACTTCCGCCTGTCGGTCGACAACCTGATGGACCTCGGCCACGAGAGCTGGGTGCACCTGCGCACCATCGGCAACGGCGAGGAGGAATGCATCCCCAGCTACCCGGTCAAGTGCAGCGTCAAGGGCGAGGGCCTGCTGCACGCCCACCGGGAGATGCCTGACATCGAGCCGCCGCCCTTCTTCGCGATGGTGCTCGACCACCACGGCCGCATCAACCGCTGGCAGACGGCCGTCTACCTCGCGCCCTCGCTGTGCATGACCGACTTCGGCGTCTACCCCCGCGGCGGCTCGCCCGACGACGCCTACCGCAGCCACGTGCTGCACCTGCTGACGCCCGAGACCACGAAGTCGACGCACTACTTCTGGTCGGTGGCACGCAACCGGCGGCTGCACGATGCGGGCCTGACCGAAGCGATCGCCAAGGCCATCGCCCAGACCTTCGACGAGGACATGGTCGTGCTCGGCATCCAGCAGAAGCAGATCGACCGCCACGGCGGCACGCTGCCGCGCGTGGCGATGAAGGTCGACGAGGCGCCGATCCGCGCGCGGCGCATGCTGGAGGCGCTGCTCGAACGCGAACGCGAGGATCCGGAATTCGTCTACCGGCCGCAGGCGATGATCGAGGACAGCACGCCGGAACTCGGCATGGCCTGAGCCGCGGCGCCCCGCTCGCCGCCTCAGCGCCCCTCGAAGCGCGGCTTGCGTTTGGCGAAGAAGGCCTCGATGCCGCGCGGCATGTCTTCCGAACGGGCGCAGGCGTCGAAGGCCGCGGCCTCGGCGGCGAGCTGCTCGGCCAGGCTGCGGTCGAAGCTGGCGCGCATCAGCCGGCGCATGTGGCCCAGCGCCACCGTGGGCCCGGCGGCCAGGCGTTCGGCGAGCTGCCGCACGGCGTCGTCCAGCTCGGCGGCGGGCAGCACGCGGTTGACGAGCTGCAGGCGCAGCGCCTCTTCCGCGCCGAGCGTCTCGCCCAGCATCGCGATCTCCAGCGCGTGGCGCAGGCCGACGCGGCGCGGCAGCGCCCAGGAGGCGCCCACGTCGCAGCTCGTGCCCAGGTTGATGTAGGCGAGGTTCAGCCGCGTGCCCTCGGCCAGCAGGACGAAGTCGGCCAGCAGCATCAGGCTCATGCCGGCGCCGGCGGCCACGCCGTGCACCTTGGCGATCAGCGGCGCGTCGATGCCGGCCAGCAGCAGCGCGGCTTCGTTCAGCGGGCCCAGCAGCGCCGCCGCGCCGCCGGCGGGGTCGGCGCGCAGCGTGGGCAGGTCGCCGCCGGCCATGAAGCCCTTGCCGGCGCCGCACAGCACGACGGCTCGCACGCCGCGGTCGGCCGCGATGTCGCGCGCCGCGTCGCGCAGCGCGAGCGCCATCGGTACGTCGACGGCGTTGAGCGCCTCGGGGCGGTGGAACTGCAGCGTGACGATGGCGCCTTCGCGCGTCACGCGCAGCGGGGAGGCGGTGGATTCCATGGGCGCCTCGTCAGTGATACAGCGCGTCGATCTCGGCGCCGTAGGTCTTGTAGATGGAAGAGCGCCGCACCTTCATCGTCGCGGTGACTTCGCCGTCGTCGTGGTCCAGCTCCTTGGTCAGCAGGTGGAACTTGCGGATCTGCGCCACCTGCGCCAGGCGCGCGTTGCCCTGGCGGATCTCGGCGTCTATCAGTTCGCGCACCTGCGGCGTTTCCACCAGCGAGCGGAAGTGCGTGAACGGGATGCGCCGCGCCTCGGCCCATTTGCCGACGGTTTCGTAGTCGATCTGCACCAGCGCGGCGACGAACTTGCGGCCCTCGGCGACGATGATGCATTCCTTGATGTAGGGGCTGCCCTTCATCGTGTTCTCGATCTCGGACGGCGTGAGGTTCTTGCCGCCGGCGGTGATCATGATGTCCTTCAGGCGGTCGACGATTCTGATCTGGCCGTCGACCTCCTGCACCACGTCGCCGGTGTGCAGCCAGCCGTCCTGGATGCTTTGCGCGCTGGCTTCGGGGTTCTTGTAGTAGCCCGCGAAGACCATCTCGCCGCGGATCTGCAGTTCGCCCGTGTCGGCAATGCGGTACGCCACGCCCTGCGTCACCGGGCCGACCGTGCCGACGACCACGTGCTCCAGCCGGTGGCCGGTGACCATGCCGGTGGATTCGGTCAGGCCGTAGACCTCGACCAGCGGCACGCCGAGCACGCGGAACCAGCGCACCACGTCGGGCGGAATGGGCGCGGCACCGGTGAGCGCGACGCGCGCTTCGCGCAGGCCGATGAAGTTCTGCAGCGCGCGGAACACCAGCCAGTAGGCGATGAAGAAGCGCAGCCGCTCGCCCGGCGTCCACTGGCCGCGCGGCTTCTCGGCCAGCGGCGTGCAGGCGGCGAAGGCGCGCTCGAACAGCGCGCGGCGCAGCCGGCCGGTCTCCATCATCTTGATGTTGATCGCCGCGTGCAGCTTCTCCCAGATGCGCGGCACGCCGAGGAACATGCTGGGCGCGACTTCGCGCAGGTCTTCCTGCACGGTGCGGATCGACTCGCCGAAGTTGACCTGCGAACCCAGGTAGACCGGGCAGAAGGTGGTCAGCATCTGCTCGGCCACGTGGCACAGCGGCAGGTAGGACAGGTGCGTGGTGGCCGCGTCGAGCTGCAGCCGCTCGACGATGCCGGGCACCACGCCGCGCATGTTGCGCCACGAGATCATCGCGCCCTTGGGCTTGCCGGTGGAACCCGAGGTGTAGATCATCAGGCCGATGTCGTCCAGCGTCTGGCGCGCCAGCGCCGCGTCGATCACGGCGGCGTTGCCGCTGGCGGCGCCGAGCCGTTCCACTTCGTCGAAGGTGGCGATCAGCGCGCGCGCCTCGGGCGCGAAGCTGCGCAGGCCCTTGGTCTCCATCACGATGATCTTCTTCAGCCGCGGCAGCTCGGGCAGCGCCTCCAGCAGCTTGTCGGTCTGCTCCTGGTCTTCGCAGACCATGATCTCGATGTCGGCATGGCCCACGACGTAGGCCACCTCGGGCGTCGGGCTGGTGGGGTACACGCCCACGGTGATGGCGCCGACCAGGCCGGCGCCCATCTGCGCCAGCACCCATTCGATGCGGTTCTCGGCGATCACGCCGACGTGGCCGCCGGCCGACAGCCCCAGCGCCGCCAGGCCGCGGCCGAAGTGGCAGGCGCGCTCGTGGTACTGCGCCCAGGTGACCGGCTTCCAGATGCCGAAGTCCTTCTGCCGGATGGCCACGCGCGCGGCGTCGCTGCGCGCGCGCTCACGCAGCATCTGGGGCAGCGTCAGCTCGGGCAGGCTCATGACAGCCAGCGCTTGCGGCGCTTGTAGTGCTTGATGTTCTTGAAGCTCCTGGCTTCGCCGCCGCCGCCCATGCCGAGGTAGAACTCGCGCACGTCGGGGTCGTTGGCCAGGCGCTCGGCGCTGCCGTCGATGACGATGCGGCCGTTCTCCATGATGTAGCCGGCATGCGCCACGGCCAGCGCCACGGTGGCGTTCTGCTCCACCAGCAGCATGCTGGTGCCGCGCTCGGCGTTGATGCGCGCGATGATGCCGAAGATGTCCTCGGTGAGCTTGGGGCTCAGCCCCAGCGAGGGTTCGTCGAGCAGCATCAGGTCCGGCTCGGCGATCAGCGCGCGGCCGATGGCCAGCATCTGCTGCTCGCCGCCCGAGAGGTAGCCGGCCAGGCCCTTGCGCCGCTCGTGCAGGCGCGGGAAGTAGCCGTAGACGAGGTCGAAGTCGGGCTTCGCCGTTCGACCCCGGCCGGTCAGCGCGTAGCTGGCGGCCACCAGGTTCTCCTCCACCGTCAGGTCCTCGAACACGCGGCGCCCCTCCATCACGTGCGACAGGCCCTGGCGCACCAGCTCCTGCGGCGCGAACGCGGCGGTGCTGCGGCCCTTGAACATCACCGCGCCGGACTCCAGCTCGCCGTTCTCCAGCGCGAGCAGGCCCGAGACGGCTTTCAGCGTGGTGCTCTTGCCGGCGCCGTTGCTGCCCAGCAGCGCCACGATCTGCCCGCGCGGCACGGCCAGCGACAGGCCGCGCAGGGCCTGCACGGCCTTGTTGTAGACGACCTCGATGTTGTTGACTTCGAGGACCCTGTCCGTGGCGAGGGGCTGGCTCATGGCAAGCAAGGAACTTCAGGATTCAGTTGGCCATGACGCCGCACGCCATCCGCAACGCGCACAGCGAGCCCAAACCGAGCACTTGCACGGATCCGGCTTTGCCGGTCCGTAGCAAGGCGCCCCCTCGGGGGGCAGCGACCGGGAGGGAGCGTGGGGGCTCACAGTTTTATCCAGTCGGAGGCGGGCACCATCTTCTGCGCCTTCATGTCGGCGCGGTAGACGCGGCCCACCGGGATCGAGTTGCCGCTGATCGTGATGGGCACGCCGATCAGGCCGCCGGTGTCGAAGTCCTTGATCGTGTTCAGCGCCGCCTTGAGGTTCTTGCCGTTCAGCGGCTGGCCGGCGTCGAGGCAGCGCCTGGCCGATTCGGTGAACAGCATCGCGGCCAGGAAGCCTTGGAGGTAGGCCGTGCTCTGGTACTCCGGGCGCATCGCGCGGATCTTCTCCAGCATCGGCGCCTTCTCGGTGTCGTAGTAGTAGCGGTAGGGCATCACGCCCATGAAGCCGTCGCCGTCGGGGCCCATCTTCATCACGGTCGAGCTGTCCATGGTCCAGAAGGTGCCCATCCACTTGCTGGTCATGCCCTGCTGCTTGCCCTGGGTGACGAACTCGGGAATGGGCGCCAGCACGTAGCCGTGGAAGATGGTGTAGTCGGGCGCGGCGCGGCGCAGCTTGATGACCTCGGTGGACACGTCCACGCTGCCGGCCGGCGTCATGATCTTGATCGGCACCGACAGCCCGAGCTGCTTGGCCAGCGCCTCGCTGGACTCGATCGGGTCGCGCCCGAACTCCGAGTCGGAGTAGACGAAGGCCACCTTGGCGCCGGGCTTCTCCTTGGCGATGTGGCGCAGCAGGATGCCGAACATCTCGGTGTAGTCGGGCCCGACCAGGAACTGGTGGGGATACTTCTTCGGGTCGTTCAGCTCGGTGGCGAACGAGGCGCCGGCCATCAGGATGTTGCCGTTGCGGTCCAGCTCGGGGTTGATGGTCTTGGAGAAGCCGGTCGAGTCGCCGTAGTACAGGTTGACCTTGTTCTGGCTGGTGATCTTCTTGAAGGTGGCCACCGAGACATCCACCTTGTAGGCGGTGTCCTCGGGCACGTAGCGCAGCTTGCGGCCCTTGATGCCGCCGGCGTCGTTGACGATCTTCACGTAGTCCTGGATACCGGCGTTGATGCCCACGCCGGCGAAGGCGAACACGCCGGTCATCGGGATCGAGCCGCCGATGACGATGTCCTCGCTGCCCTGCGCCAGCACGGCCAGCGGATGCGTGAGCGCGGCGGCGCCGGCCGCGCCCAGCAGCAGGCCGCGGCGGCGGGTGGAAATGTGTTGTGCTTGCTGTGCCATGGTTGTCTCCTTGGGGGTCAATTGCGGAACGGCCACAGGTGGAAGAAACGGCGCACGCGGCGCCACATTTCTGCGAGCCCCAGCGGCTCGAAGACCAGAAATCCGATGATCAGCGCGCCGAACACCACCAGGCGCACGGGCGAGAGGAACACGGTCAGCTCGGCGCCGCCGGGCAGCAGGTCGACGACGAGCTTGAGCAGCTCGGGCACCAGGGTCATGAACACCGCGCCCAGGATGCCGCCGAGGATGGAGCCCATGCCGCCGACGATGATGGCGGCGAGGAAGAAGATCGACATCGACAGCGGAAAGCTCTCGGGCGTGACGACGCGGAAGAAGTACGCCCACAGCCCGCCCGCCACGCCGGCGTAGAACGACGACAGGCCGAAGGACAGCAGCTTGTAGCGCAGCAGCGGGATGCCCAGCACCTCGGCCGAGATGTCGCGGTCGCGGATCGCGATGAAGGCGCGGCCGATGCGCGTGCGGAACAGGTTGGCCGCGCCCAGCAGCATCAGCACCGTGACCGGCACGATCAGCCAGTAGATGCGGAACGAGGTGTCGAGGTCGACGCCGAAGAAGCGCGCCGGCTGCATCGAGAGGCCGGCCGTGCCGCCGGTCAGCGCCAGGTTGGCGAACAGGAAGTGCGCGATGAACGAGGCCGCGATGGTGGCGATGGCCAGGTACAGGCCCTTCACCCGCAGCGAGGGCACGCCCACGATCAGGCCGCCCAGCATGGCCACCACGCCGCCGGCGAGCAGGTTCAGCGCGGCCGGCGCGCCCCAGCGCGTCTGCAGCACGGCCACCGTGTAGGCGCCCAGCCCCATGAACGCGGCCTGGCCCAGGCTGACGAGCCCGGTGTAGCCGGTCAGGATGTTCAGCCCCGTCGCGCTGGCCACGTTGATCGCCACCAGGCAGGCCATGTACAGCCAGTAGTCGCTGGCGACGAAGGGGAACAGCAGCAGCAGCGCCGCCGCGATGCCCAGCCACGCCTTCTGCGTGCGCGAGTCGAACAGCGCCGCGTCGGCGATGTAGCTTTCCTTGAGAGTTCCGATGCGCATCAGGCCTCCCTACAGCCTCTCGATCTCGTGCGTGCCGAACAGGCCATAGGGCCGCGCCATCAGGATGACCACGAGCACGACGAAGGTGGCGAGCAGCTTGTATTCGCCCCCGAGGTAGGCACCGGCCAGCGCTTCGACCAGGCCGATGACCAGGCCGCCGAGCAGGGCGCCCAGCACGCTGTCCAGCCCGCCGACGATCACGACGACCAGCACCGACAGCCCGAACACGCCCATGCTCGACGAGATGCCGCCGATCGAGCCGACGATGATCCCCGAGACGGCGGCGAGCATCGCCGACACCACCCAGGCCAGCGAGAACACGCGCGGCACGTTGATGCCCACCGAGTAGGCCGCGGCCTGGTCGCTGGCCGTGGCGCGCAGCGCCACGCCGCCGCGCCAGAAGCGGAACACCAGCAGCACCGCACCGATGAACGCGGCCGCCACCACCGCGCCCCAGAACACCTTGGGCGCGAGGAAGGCCTCGCCGATCATGATCGGCGCGCTGGGCATGAACTCGGGCAGGCGGCGCTGGTCGGCGCTCCAGATCATCTCCACCAGCCCGACCAGCACCGAGCCCAGGCCGACGGTGACCATGAACACCGAGATCGGCGGCTCGCCCAGCAGCGGGCGGATCATCGTGCGCTCGATCACCGCGCCCAGCAGGCCGCTGGACAGCACCGCGGCCGGAATCGCCACCCACAGCGGCAGCGCCCACATCGCGGCGAAGGTGAAGAACAGGTAGCCGCCGGCCATCAGCATCTCGCCGATGGCGATGTTCACGACGCGCGTGGCCTTGTAGACCATCACGAAGGCCAGCGCCGCCAGCGCGTACAGCCCGCCGCCGGCGATGCCGGTCAGGCTGATCTCGAACAGGTAGGCCCAGTCCATCACGCCGCTTCCGCGCCTGCTCTCGCATGCAGCTTGCGGCGCAGCTCGCCGACGTCGCCCGAACCGAGGTAGGCGCGGCCCACTTCCGGGTCGGCCTGCACCACGGCCGGCGTGCCCTGCGCGATGACCTGCCCGAAGTTCAGCACCACGACGTGGTCGGACAGGTCCATCACCATGCCCATGTCGTGCTCCACCATCAGCACCGTCACGCCCCACTCGGCGCGCACGTCGAGGATGAAGCGCGCCATGTCCTCGGTCTCCTCGCGGTTCATGCCGGCGACCGGCTCGTCGAGCATCAGGACCTCGGGCTGCATGGCCAGCGCGCGCGCCATCTCGACGCGCTTTTGCAGGCCGTAGGACAGCGCCGCCACCGGCGCGTGGCGGATGTGGTCGATCTCGAGGAAGTCGATGATGCGTTCCTCGACGTCGCGGCGCAGCTCGGCCTCCTCGCGGCGCGCGCGGCCCAAGTACAGCAGCGCGTCGAACACGTTGGTCTTCAGGTGCGCGTGGCGGCCGAGCTTGATGTTGTCGAGCACCGTCATGCCGCGGAACAGCGCGATGTTCTGGAAGCTGCGGCCCAGGCCCATGCGCGCGCGGCGCGGCGCGCTCACGCGCGTGATGTCCTGGCCGTGGAAGCGGATGCCGCCGGCGGTGGGCCGGTAGAAGCCCGAGATGGTGTTGAACAGCGAGGTCTTGCCGGCGCCGTTCGGGCCGATCACCGCGGTGATGGAGCCGGGCCGCACGTCGAAGCTCACGCCGGTGAGCGCCTTCACACCGCCGAAGGCGAGCGTGACGCCGCTGACCTGCAGCAACGCGGCGGCGGCGTCTTCTCGTCTCGTCTCCATCGGTGCCCTTTTGCGGGTTTGCGCGAACGGACCGTGCTCTACTCTTAAGTAAGATGTCTACTCGCAAGTAGATTCTGGATGGCGGCCTTTCACGGAACATCGGTACTTTCCCGGCGCCACCGGTCCATGACCAAGACCACGCCCACCCCCGAGAAGAAACGCGCCGCGGCGGCCGCGTCGCCCTGGGCCAGCGCGCCCGCGCGCGAGCAGCAGCGCGAGGCCAAGCGCAACGCCGTGCTGAGCACGGCCGCGCAGATGTTCAACGAGCGCGGCTTCCACGCGACCTCGCTCGACGACATCGCCGCGCGGCTGCACGTCTCGAAGCCGACGCTGTACTACTACGTGAAGAACAAGGACGAGATCCTGCTCGCGTGCGTGCGCCAGGGCCTCGCGATGACGCTGGAGGGCATCGAGGCCTCGCGCCGGGCCGGCGGCGACGCGGTGGACCAGTTGCGCGCCTGCATGGAGGTCTACGCGCACATCGTGATGCAGCCCTTCGGCGCCTGCCTGATCCGCGTCGGCGACGAGCAGTTGCCGCCGGACAGCCGCAAGGAGCTGCGGCGCATGAAGGCCGGTATCGACCAGGCCTTCCGCCGGCTGGTGGCGCAGGGCGTGGAAGAGGGCTCGCTGGCGCCCTGCGACCCCAAGGTGACGGCCTTCGTGATCGCCGGCGCGCTGAGCTGGATCGCCCGCTGGTACCGGCCGGACGGCGACTACGACGCCGGGCAGATCGCGCAGCGCTGCGTGCAGACGCTGCTGGCCGGCGTGCTGCAGCGGCCCGCGCCGCCGGCCCCGGCCAGGAAGGTCGGCCGGAAAACGCCGCGTCCTTAGAGCCGGTTGGCGGCGGCTCAGCCGTCGGCGAACAGCCGCACGACGCTGGAGAAGTCCAGAGCGCCGCGTCCGGCGCGCTTGTTCATCGCGTACAGGTTGCGCGCCAGTTCGCCCAGCGGCACGGTGGCGCCTATGCCCATCGCGGCCTCGACGGCCAGGCCCAGGTCTTTCAGCATCAGGTCGTTGCCGAAGCCGCCGCTGTAGCCGCGCGAGGCCGGCGCGTTCTCCAGCACGCCGGGCCAGGGGTTGCAGACCTCGGTGGCCCAGCTCCGGCTGGTGCTGACGGCCATCATCTGCGACAGCGTCTTGGCGTCCAGCCCGTGCGCGACGCCCAGCGCGATCGCCTCGCCGGTGACGGCCATGATCACGCCCAGCGCCATGTTGTTGCACAGCTTGGCCACCTGGCCGGCGCCGGCCGCGCCCATGTGGAAGATGTTCTTGCCCATGGCCTGCAACGCCGGGCGGGCGCGCTCCAGCGCCTCGGCCTCGCCGCCGACGATGAAGGTCAGCGTGCCGGCGGCGGCGCCCGCGGTGCCGCCGGAGACCGGCGCGTCGATCATCGCCACGCCGCGCGCCGCGGCGGCCTGCGCCACCTTCTGCGCCGAGGCCGGCGCGATGGTGCTGCAGTCGATCACCAGCGCGCCGGCGGCGAGCTTGGCCAGCAGGCCCTGCTCACCCAGGTACAGCGCCTCGACGTGGCGGCTGGCCGGCAGCATCGAGATCACCACCGCGGCACCTTCCACCGCCGCCCGCGCCGAGGCCGCGACGGCCACGCCCTGCGCCTGCACCTTGGCGACGGCGTCGGCGCTCAGGTCGAAGGCGGTGACCGCGAAGCCGGCCTTGTGCAGGTTGGCCGCCATCGGGCCGCCCATGTTGCCCAGGCCGATGAAGGCGATGCGGGTTGTGTCGGACATGTCTCGTCTCCTTCGAAGATGCGTCAGGCCAGGTCGGCCAGCGGATGCGTGCCCGCGCGCTGCGGCCGCAGGTGGGCCTCGATCAGCGCCGGCGTCACCTCGTCCAGCGTGGCCGGCTGCCAGCGCGGATTCTTGTCCTTGTCGATCAGCAGCGCGCGCACGCCTTCGGACAGGTCGTGATGCCGGCAGCAGCCGACCGAGGCGTTCCATTCGAGCCGGAACACGTCGGCCAGCGACAGGCGGCGCGCGCGCCGCTGCATCTCGAAGCCCAGCGCCGCCGAGGTCGGCGAGCCCTTGGCGAACGCGGCACCGGCCTGTGCCAGCCAGGGGTCGGCGTCCGACGCCAGCGCGCGCAGGCGCGGCGCGATGTCTTGCAGCCGGTCGTGGCCGATCACCTCGCCGATGCGGTCCAGGTGCGCGCGCAGCGGCGACGCCGGCCGCTCGACGCCGCCGCCCAGGCGCTGCAACAGGTGGCTCAGGCGCGCGGCGTCGGCGTCGCGCTCGCCGTCCCACGCGGCGCCGGCGATCGCTTCGAGCAGCGCGCCATGGTCTTCGTGGCGCAGCAGCGCATCGGCCATGCCGGCGAAGCAGGCGTCGGCGGCGTTGATCGACGTGCCGGTCAGCGCCAGGAACAGCCCGGCGCCGCCGGGCAGCCGCGGCAGCAGCCAGCTCCCGCCGACGTCGGGGTACAGGCCGATGCCGATCTCGGGCATGGCCATGCGCGTCTTCGGCGTCACGACGCGGTGCGAGGCGCCGGCCAGCAGGCCGATGCCGCCGCCCATCACGATGCCGTGGCCCCAGCACAGCAGCGGCTTCGGATAACAGTGGATGCGGTGGTCGAGCCGGTACTCGCGCTCGAAGAAGGCTTCGGCCTCGGCCGGCGCCGCCTGGATCGCGCGGTACAGGCCGACGATGTCGCCGCCGGCGCAGAAGGCCTTGTCGCCGACGGCATCGAGCACGACGCCGGCGACCTGCGGGTCGGCGGCCCAGGCGGCGAGCTGCGGGTCGAGCGCATCGACCATCGCCAGCGACAGCGCATTCAGGCTGGCCGGCGCGTTCAGCGTCGCGCGGCCGAACAGGTGGCCGCTGGCGGTGCGCAGCGTGGTGAAGAGAACCGGATCGTCAGCCATTGCGCCACTCGGGCTGGCGCTTGCCCAGGAAGGCGGCCACGCCTTCGCGCTGGTCGGCGGTGTCGAACAGGTCGACGAAGGCCTCGCGTTCGGCCACCAGCGCCTGCGCCGGCGAGCCGTGGCGCGCGCCCTGGATGAGCTGCTTGCAGGCGCGCACGGCGCCCGGGCTCTGCCGCGCCACCTGCTCGGCCAGCGCCAGCGCGCGCGCCAGCGCCTGGCCGCGCGGCACCACCTCGTCGACCAGGCCGATGCGCGCGGCGGTGGCGGCATCGGCGCGCTCGCCCAGCAGCACCAGACGCTTGGCCCAGCTCTCGCCGACGGTCCAGGCCAGCCACTGCGTGCCGCCGGCGCAGGGCAGCAGGCCGACCGAGGCCTCGGGCAGCGCCATCACCGCGTGCTCCTCGGCGATGCGCAGGTCGCAGGCCAGCGCGCATTCCAGCCCGCCGCCCATCGCATAACCGTTGATCGCGGCGATGCTGACGCCGCCGAAGCCGGCCAGCGCCTCGAACGCGGCGCCGAAGCGGCGCGCCATCGTCGCGGCGACACCCTTGTCGCCATCAGCGAACAGCTTCAGGTCGGCGCCGGCGCTGAAGAACTTCTCGCCGGCGCCGGTGATCACCAGCGCGTAGACCTCGCGGTCGGCGTTCAGCGCGCCCACCAGGCGCTGCAGCGCGGCCAGGCTGTCGGCGGTCCAGGTGTGGGCCGGCGGGTTGTCCAGCGTGACCAGCGCGGTGTGTCCGCGCCGTTCGAGGCGCAGGCCGGTGTAGGTGTCGCTCATCGGATGCTTTCCGTCGCGCCGTCTTGCAGCATGCGCCGCGCGACGATCACGCGCATGATCTCGTTGGTGCCTTCGAGGATCTGGTGCACGCGCGCATCGCGCAGCAGCCGCTCGAGCGGAAATTCCTTCAGGTAGCCGTAGCCGCCGTGGATCTGCAAGGCCTGGTTGCAGACCTCGAAGCCGGCGTCGGTGGCCAGCCGCTTGGCCATCGCGCAATAGACCGCGGCGTCGGGGTCGCCGGCATCGAGCTTGGACGCGGCCAGCCGCACCATCTGCCGCGCCGCGACCAGCTCGGTGGCCATGTCGGCGAGCTTGAATTGCAGCGCCTGGAAGTCGGCCAGCGGCTTGCCGAACTGGCGCCGCTCGTGCATGTAGCGCTGCGCGGCGGCCAGCGCGCCCTGCGCCGCGCCGACCGAGCAGGTGGCGATGTTGATGCGCCCGCCGTCCAGCCCCTTCATCGCGATCTTGAAGCCGTCGCCTTCTTCGCCCAGCCGCTGCGCGACGGGCACGCGCACGCCGTCGAAGCTGATCACGCGCGTGGGCTGGCTGTTCCAGCCCATCTTGGCTTCTTTCTTGCCGTACTGGATGCCGGGGCTGTCGGCCGCCACCAGCAGCGCCGAGATGCCGGCCGCGCCGGGGCCGCCGGTGCGGCACATCACCACCAGCGCGTCGGTGGCGCCGGCGCCGGAGATGAAGGCCTTGCTGCCATTGAGCACGTAGTGCTCGCCGTCGAGCCGCGCCGTGGTCTTCAGCGAGGCGGCGTCGGAGCCGGCGCCGGGCTCGGTCAGGCAGTACGACGCGAGCTTGGCGCCGCTGGTCAGCGGCGGGCCCCACAGCGCGGCGACCTCGGGCCCGGCGAAGCTCGTCACCATCCACGTCGCCATGTTGTGGATGGTGATGAAGGCGGTGGTGGACGGGTCGGCCGCGGCCAGTTCCTCGAACACCAGCGTCGCGTCCAGCCGCGGCAGGCCCAGGCCGCCGTGCTCGGTGGCCGCGTACAGGCCGCAGAAACCCAGCTCGCCGGCCTGCGCGATCACCTCGCGCGGGAAATGCGCCTGCGCGTCCCATTCCGCGGCGCGCGGCGCGAGTTCATTGGCCGCGAACTCGCGCGCGGCCTGCTGGAAGGCGCGCTGTTCCTCCGACAGCTCGAAGTTCACCGCGGCGTCACTTCAGGCTGATCGTCGTGTTGACGCCCGAGGACACGCCGTCCTCGAACCAGCGCGCCGTGACGGTCTTGGTCTGCGTGTAGAACAGCACCACCTGCTTGCCGTAGGGCCCCAGGTCGCCGAGCTTGGAGGCGCGCGAGCCGGTGAACGAGAACATCGGCACCGGCACCGGGATCGGCACGTTGATGCCGACCTGGCCGATGTCGATGTCTTCCTCGAACTTGCGCGCCGCCGCGCCCGACTGCGTGAACACCGCGGTGCCGTTGCCGTTGGGGTTGGCGTTGATCATCGCGATCGCCTCGTCCAGCGTCTCGGCCTCGGCCAGGCACAGCACCGGGCCGAAGATCTCCTGCTCGTAGACCGCCATGCCGGGCTTGACGCCGGAGAAGATCGTCGGCGCGATGAAGTTGCCGGCGGCGGCCTCGCCGCCGATCTGCGGCTTGCGGCCGTCGAGTTCGAGCTTGGCGCCTTCTTCGACGCCGCGCGCGATCAGGCCCTCGACGCGCTCTTTCGCGGCGCACGAGATCACCGGGCCGAGGTCGAGGTTGTCCTTGCCCGGGCCGATCTTCAGCGTCCTGGCCTTGGCGACGATGTCGGGAATCCACTTGCGGGCGTCGCCCACCAGCACCGCCACCGACACCGCCATGCAGCGCTGGCCCGCGGCGCCGAAGCCGGCGCCGACCAGCGCGTTCAGCGTCTGTTCCTTGTGCGCGTCGGGCAGCACCACGGCGTGGTTCTTCGCGCCCATCATGCACTGCACGCGCTTGCCGGCCAGCGAGGCGCGGTTGTAGACGTGGGTGCCGACGCGCGTCGAGCCGACGAAGGAGATCGCCTTGATGTCCGGGTGGTCGCAGATCGCGTCCACCACCTCGGCCGCGCCGTGCACGACGTTGAGCACGCCCTTGGGGATGCCGGCCTCGAGCGCCAGCTTCACCAGCTCCATCGTCACCATCGGATCCTGCTCCGAGGGCTTGAGCACGAAGGTGTTGCCGCAGGCGATGGCCATCGGGAACATCCACAGCGGGATCATCGCCGGGAAGTTGAACGGCGTGATGCCGGCGCACACGCCCAGCGGCTGCAGCCGCGTGTAGGTGTCGACGCCGCCGGCCACGTTCATCGCCAGCTCGCCGAGCTGCAGGTTGCCGATGGCCGCGGCGTGCTCGACGACCTCCAGGCCGCGGAACACGTCGCCTTCCGCGTCGGCCAGGGTCTTGCCCTGCTCGGCGGTCAGCGTCGCGGCCAGCGACTTCATGTTCTCGCGGATGAGCTGCTGGTACTTCAGGAAGATGCGCGCGCGCGTGCCTATGGCCGTCTTGCGCCAGGCCGGGAAGGCCGCCTTGGCCGAGGCCACCGCGGCGGCCACCTCGTCGGGCGTGGCCAGCGGCACGCGCGCCAGCACCTGCTGCGTGGCGGGGTTGACGATGTCGCGCCACTGCGTGGTGCGCGACTCGACGAACTCGCCGTCGATCAGCAAGGGAATCTTCGGGACGGGGGTGGACGACATGGGCTTCTCCTGAGGGTTCGACGAACCTTTGAACTGGGCGGGAAGTTTATCCACCGACTTCACACATTTCAACAAGTTGTTGATGTGCAAGGAAAAACATGCAAAATCTTGCGAACAGAAAAGTATGAGTTTGCGAATCTTGTGAAATGACTCCGACCCGGAAACTCTTCGTCGGCCCGCGCGTGCGGCGCCTTCGCGAGCAGCGCCGCTGGAGCCAGGCGCAACTGGCCCAGCGCCTGGCGCTGTCGCTGAGCTACGTCAGCCAGATCGAGACCAACCAGCGCCCGGTGACGGCCGGCGTGCTGCTGAAGCTGGCCGAGATCTTCGGCGGCGACGCGGCGCAGTTCTCCGAGGAGCACCACCGCCAGCAGCTCGCCGAGCTGGACTTCGCGCTGCGCGACCGCACGCTGCGCAGCGAGCCGCTGCCCGCCGCCGCGCTGGTGCGCCTGACCGAGCAGGCGCCCGAGCTGGTGGACGCCTTCCTGACGCTGCACCAGCGCCACGGCCGCTTGCAGGAGGAACACGCGCAGACGGTGGACCGCTTCTACGGCGAGCTGGGTGCCGATGCCGGCAGCGGGCGGGCGCGCGAGGCGCTGGTGCCACTGCCTTACGAGGAAGTACGCGACCACTTCAACCGCCGCAACAACTACCTCGACACACTCGACCGCATCGGCGAGACGCTGGCCGGCGAGCTGAAGCTGGTGCCCGGCCAGCGCGCCGCGGCGCTGCGCGCGGCGCTGCGCCAGCGCTGCGGCATCGAGGTGACGGCCGAGACCGACGCCGAAGACGGCACCTGGCTGCGCCGGCTCGACGCCTCGCGGCGCCGGCTGGTGATTCCGGCCAACCTGACCGATGCGCAGCAGGCCTTCCAGATCGCCAGCCAGTACGCGCTGCTGGCGCACCGCGACGCGATCGAGGCCGAGGTGCGCGACGGCGGCTTCGCCGACCCGGCCACGCAGGCGCTGTCGCGCCAGGGCCTGGCGCACTACGTGGCCGGCGCCACGCTGCTGCCGTACCGCGAATTCCTCGCCGCGGCGCGCGCCTGCCGCTACGACATCGAGCTGCTGCAGCAGCGCTTCCACGTCGGCTTCGAGACGGTGTGCCACCGGCTCTCGACGCTGCAGCGCGGCGGCGCCAGCGGCGTGCCGTTCTATTTCGTGCGGCTCGACCAGGCGGGCAACGTCTCGAAGCGGCAGAGCGCCACGGCCTTCCACTTCGCGCGGCACGGCGGCGCCTGCCCGCTGTGGCACGTGCACGAGGCCTTCGCGCAGCCCGAGCGCATCCTGACGCAGGTGGCCGAGATGCCCGACGGCACGCGCTTCTTCGGCATCGCGCGCACCACCAGCCGCGGCGGCGGCGGCTTCCGCTCGCGGCGCAAGCTGTTCGCCATCGGGCTGGGCTGCGAGCTGGGCCACGCGCGCGAGCTGGTCTACGCCGACGGCATCGACCCGCAGCAGCCGCGCGACGTGGTGCCGATCGGCCCGGGCTGCCGCATCTGCCCGCGCGCCGACTGCGTGCAGCGCGCCTTCCCGCCGGCCGGCAAGGCGCTGCTGGCCGACAGCGACGTGGAGTCGCTGGTGTCGTACCGCTTCAGCAGCGACTGACGCCGCGCGGCCTCAGCCGACCTTGACTTCGCTGACCTGCAGCACCGGCTGCGCGTCGGTGTAGTTGGGGATGTCGCCCAGGATCTCGGCGCCATGCTGGCCCATCGCGGCGCTGAAGGCTTCCACCGAGGTGCACTTGAGCGAGCCGATGGCCACGTAGGGCGCGCCCTGGCCCGGGGCGCCGCCGGCCAGGCCGGCGTCGACGGTGAAGCCCACGCAGGCCGCGCCCAGCCGCGCCTTGACCATGGGCATGTGCTTCTCGCAGTAGTACTGCATGTCGAAGCGGCCGCCGGGCTGGTTGGGGTACAGGATGTGGACGGTGATCATCGGAACGTCTCCTCGCGGGGCGCACCCGCGGCGTGGGTTGAGGGTGAGGGGTTATCGCATGCGGGCCGGATCGCGGCGATGTGGGATTCGCCCGGAGGGCCGCGGGGCCGGACGTGTCAGGCTGGCACACCCGACCCATGCTGGATCAGCCCATTTCGGCGAGCAGCTCGCCGACCGCCGAGACCGGCACCACGTCGACGCCGTCGCGGAGCGGAAAGCGGCGCTCCACCGGGGCCACCACCACCGTGCGCTGCGGCTTCAGGTCGGCACGTGCCTGCCAGAAGCCCTTGCTCACCGTGGGCGCGGATGAGAACTTGACTTCGATGCCCAGCGTGCTCCGCCCGGCCTGCACGACGATGTCCATCTCGGCCCCGGCGGCGGTGCGGTAGAAGCCGAGCTGCGCGCCCGCGGGCAACTGCGCGGCGACCTGCTCGACCACGAAGCCTTCCCACGACGCGCCGACGATGGGGTGGCCTTGCAGGTCCGACAGGCTGGCGATGTTCAGCAGCGCATGCAGCAGGCCGCTGTCGCGGATGTAGGTCTTGGGCGACTTGACGAGGCGCTTGCCCACGTTGGGCAACTGCGGCTCGAGCCGGCGCACCAGCATCGTGTCCACCAGCAGGTCGAGGTAGCGCGTGGCGGTGCTGTGCGACGCGCCGCCCAGCGACAACCCGAGCTGCGAGGCGTTGAAAAGCTGCCCCTGCAAATGCGCCAGCATGCGCCAGAAGCGGTGCAGCGCATCGGCCGCCACGCCCACGCCCATCTGCGGCAGGTCGCGCTGCACAAAGGCCTGGATGAAGTCCTGCCGCCAGGAATAGGCCAGGCGCTCGCTCGGCGCGAGGTGCGCCAGCGGAAAGCCGCCGCGCAGCCAGAGCCGCTGCAAGGCGGCCAGGTCGGGCGCCACCTCGCCGGCCAGCAGCGGCGTCAGCTCCAGGTGGCCCACGCGCCCGGCCAGCGACTCGGCGCGCTGGCGCAGCAGCGCGCCGCCGGCCGAACCCAGCAGCAGGAAGCGGCCGGGCCGCCGGTGGGCGTCGATCTCGGGGCGCAGGTGCACGAACAGGTCGGGCAGCATCTGCACCTCGTCGAGCACGACCAGCTTGTCGCGGTGCTGGGCCAGGAACAGCTCGGGCTCCGCCAACTGCGCCCGGTCGGCGGGGCGCTCCAGGTCGAGGAACAGCGCGCCGGGGTGCCGCGCCGCGACGGCCCGGGCCAGCGTGGTCTTGCCCACCTGGCGCGGGCCGAGCAGCACGACGCCGGGGTAGAAGGCCAGGCGCTCTTCCAGCGCAGGGAGCAGTGCGCGTTCGATCATCATTGCATTTTGACTACGTCATGATCCAAATACAAGGATGATGCTTCCGAGGAAGCTCACCCCACCCCGGCGGGGTGGGGCGCGGCGGGGCGTCCGCCCCCAGACTCCGCGCCCTTCGACACCCGACCAAGGAAACCCCGCCATGCCCAGACGCATCACCGGCCCCCTCGTCTTCTTCGCGCTGGTCGCGGCGGCGCTGCTCGCGGCAGCGCTCGTCGCGACGACCGCCGGCAGCGCCTGGGCCGCCGGCGGCACCGACCCGGCCCGGTTCCGCCTCACCCCCGCGCTGCTGGAGCGCATGGAGGCGGCGACGGCCGAGGTCCGGAAACTGCCGCAGGCCCCTGCGAAGGCCGACGCCGACGATGGCGACGACGAAGATGAAAGCGAGGCCGAATCGGTCGACGACATCGCCCGCAAGCTCGACGCCGACCCGCGCGTGCGCGCCGCGCTGGCGCGCCACGGCCTGAGCAGCCGCGAGTACGCCACCGCCGTGCTGGCCGCGCTGCACGCCGGCATGGCGCTGGCCACCGAGAAGGCCGCCGCGCCCGGGACGGCGCGGAACTTCACGCCCGAACAGCGCGCGAACGTGGAGGTGATGCGCGAGCACCAGAGCCGGAAGAAGCGCCGATGAAAAACCTGCCCGCGCTCGGCCTCGCCCTCACCCTGCTGCTGGCGGCCTGCGGTGGCGGCGGCGCCGAGCCGCAGCCCGCGATCGACCACGTCGTCGCGGGCCGCTTCGTGCTGCGCGTTCAAGCCACCGCCACCGGCTATGCGGCGCTGGAGGAACGGCCCGCCCCGTACCGCGACGGCCTGCCGAGCGCCGCCGTCGACCGGCGCCTGCGCGTCGGCACGCCGGGCGGCGACCACCTCTACGCGCCGCCCGAGGGCTGGTCGCTGATCGACATCGCGGCGCACCCTTCCGGCGAACTCTCGGCCGTGCTGGCCACGCACCGCGAGCTGCGCCTGCTGCGGCTGGACGCGCAGGCGCGCGTGCTCACGAACACCGCGCTGACCGACCCGGCGGCGCCGCTCGACCCCTACTACGACGACGGCGGCATCAAGGACGACGACTCGCTGCTGCCGCTGCACACGCGCGATGCGGTGCGCCTGGCCGCGCTGGGCGAAGACCTGGCCGTGGCCCTGCGCACCGGCCGCCACGCCGTGGTGGCCTACCGCCACGCACATTCCGCGCAAGGCTACGCGCCGCGCTGGCGCCGCCTGTTGGAGCCCGGCACGACGGTGATGGCGCGCTACCTGAGCAGCGGCAGCCACGACACCTACGGCCAGCTCGTCAACCACTTCCAGGTGCTGCTGGCCGCCAACGCGCAGGGCGAGATCGCCGTGGCCGTGCCCGCCGCGCCGCACAACGGCGCCTTCGCGGCGCATGCGGCGCACTTCCCCGCCCAGGCGCCCGCGGTGCTGCCCGACCACGGCGCCATCCTCACACGGCTGGACGGCGCGGGCCAACGCCTGGGCGCCACCTTGTTCGACAGCGGCGGCCCGACGCAGGTGTACGCGCTGCGCGCCGTGCCCGAAGGCGGCTGGGCGCTCGCCGGCCGCCACAAGGTGGCGGGGCAGGACGGCGGCTGGAACGGCTTCGCCGCCTGGATCGACGGCGCCGGCCGCATGCAGCGCCACGCCGTGCTGCACGTGGACGCCGACGACGTGCTGTTCGACATCGCCCCGCTGCCCGACGGCCGCCATCTCGCCGCCGGGGCCACCGGCTACCAGCAGAACCCGGCGGGCGCCAGCATCTCCGACCAGGGCGCGCCTCTGCTCGCCGTGCTGGACGCCCAGGGCCGCATCGCCCGGCGCCTCACGCTGCCCGCCGCGCCGGGCCAGAACCCGGTGCGCAGCCTGCAGGCGCACAACGGCCGCTGGCTCGTGGCCGGCATGCGCGGCGGCCCCGGCACGCACACGGCCGACGCCGACCCCGCGCGGCTGCGCGCCGACGGCTACGTGCTGGAACTGGCGCTGCCCTGATCCAGGCGGCGCAGCAGGTCGCGCCGCTCCTGCAAGCCCAGCCGGTTGTAGAGCTGCCGCCGGTGGTAGACCACCGTGTTGGCGCTGATGCCCATGCGCGCGGCGATCTGCGATTCGGGCAGGCCGCGCGCCAGCCACCATGCCAGTTCGTGCTGGCGCTGCGGCAGGCCGAGCGCCTGCAAGGCCGACAGCAGGCGCACCCCTCGCGGCGCGCGCCGCGTGATGTGCACCGCCACGGCCTGCCGCTCGCCGCGCGCGGCCTCCATGCGCGTGGCGCGCAGCGAGAACCAGCCCTGCGCGTTGCACAGGCGCATCTGCGGCACGGGCAGCGGCTCGCCCGGCAGCGCGGGCGCATGCAGCCGCCGCAGCAGCGCCTGCAAGGGCGCGGGCAGCGCGCCCGCGGCGCCGCGCCAGCGCCAGCCGAAGGCCTGCCGCAGCAAGGCTTCGGCCTCGGGCGAGATCCACTGCGGCCGGCCCCCGGCGGTGGCGACGAGCAGGCCGCTGCCCAGCCGCTCGCTGTCGTCGCCGTCGTCGTGCGCGTCCGCATCGCCCGGCTGCAGCACGTGCGCCAGCGTGGCCTGCAGCGGCGCCAGCACGTCCAGCTCCTCGCGCGTGAACGGCGCCGAGCCCGCGTGGCGGTACAGGACCAGCGTGCCCACGCGCCGGCCGTCGGCGCGCAGCACCAGCGTGGCCCAGTCGGTCACGCCCGAGGGGCGCAGCATCACGTCGTAGAACTCGCTGCGCAGCAGCTCGGCGTAGGGCACCTTCAGCAACTGCGCCAGCATCAGCGGCCCCGCGCCCAGATGCACCGTGTGCCCCAGGTGGTGCAGGCTGCAGCGCAGCACCGCGTTCTCGCTGCGCAGGATGCGCGGGTCGAAGTACGCCGCCTCCCGCGCCTGGATGGCGGGGTCTTCCAGGTAGGTCTGCAACACCCCGTCGCTGCCCGGATGCACGTAGCCGCCCGCATCGAAGCCGACCAGCCGGTGCAGCGCCTGCATCACCGGCTCGACCAGCGGCGGCCCGCGCAGGTCCAGCCCGGCCATCTGCTGCAGACGGGCCAGGGCCTGGCGGGCGCAGCGCGGCGAGGGCAGGCGGGCCGCCGGCGTCGTCACGTCACTGCACCGAGATGCTCGCCGCCGTGGCGCTGGCATCGAACAGCAACTGGCTCGGCCACGCCGGCCACGCGACGCCCAGCGCCGCGTTGTTCGGGTCGCCGCTGCGCGCGAAGGCGGCCACGCTTTGCATCATCGCGTTCGACAGCGCCAGCCGCCCGGGCCGGTTGGCCGTGCTGTTGGCCACGTTCGCGAACAGCGACGGCCCGAAGGTGCCGAACACGAACGGCAGGTCGAAGGCGTGCGCGGCGCCGTAGATGTCGTTCCAGGGCGCGGGCTCCTCGTCCCAGTCGAAGCGGTAGTACCAGACCTTGTCCTGCTGCGACTTCAGCGCCGTCATCACGTTGTCGCGGCTCGTGCCGAAGAAGATCGCGTTCAGCAGGTCGGTCTTGGCGTTGAAGCCCGTCACCGGCGTCGTCACCGGCAGGTATTGCGCGGGGATCCACTGCTCGATCGTGACGGCCGGCGGCGCGTCGGGGTTGTAGCCGAGCTGCGTGGCGAACAGCGTCGCGTCGCTGACCAGCCGGCCGCTGACGCCGCCCAGCGCCGGCGCCAGCGCGAGGAAGGTCGGGAACAGCTTGGCCTCGTCGCGCGTGTTGCCCGCCAGCACCGGCACCTTGAGGTAGTTGCCGGCGTTGATCGCGGCGATCGGATCCTCCGGCAGCACCGCGCCGTCGGGAATCGGCCCCGAGCCGGCCAGCCCCAGCGGCGCCAGCTTGGTCAGCAGCGTCAGCAGCAGCGTGGCCGGATCCTTGGCGCGCAGGTAGGCGGCGATCTGCGCCGGCGTCTGCGTCGCGGCGTAGGCCTGCGCCGTGGCGTCGTCGGTCGCGAGGCGGTCGGCGATCAGCAGCGCGTTGAGCAGCGCGTTGCCCTGCGCCAGCGCGGTGGAGGCCGGGTTCAGCGTCGGGATGCTGCCGGGCGGCACGTTGCTGGCCAGCGAGATGCCGCCGCTCATCGGCACCGCCTTGTGCATCAGCTTCGGGTTGGCGCCGGCCACCAGCGGCGAGGTCAGCAGCGCGTAGACGTTGATCGCCCCGGCCGACTGGCCCATCACCGTGACGTTGTCCGGGTTGCCGCCGAAGGCCGCGATGTTGCCGTTGATGAACTGCAGCGCCTTGATGTTGTCCAGCGTCGCGAAGTTGCCCGAGTCCTCGGCCGCGCTCGCGCCTTCCTTGAGCTGCGGCAGGTTCAGCCAGCCGAAGATGCCGAGCCGGTAGTTCACGGTGACCACCACCGCGTCGGCCGCCTTGGCCAGCGCCGCGCCGTCGTAGACGGGATCGGCGGTGTAGCCCGAGACGTTGCTGCCGCCGTGGATGAACACGATCACCGGCAGGCCGGCGGCGTTGCTGGCGGGGCGCCAGATGTTCAGGTACAGGCAGTCTTCGCTGCCCACCGCCTGGTTCAGCGTGGTGCCGATGGTGGCGTCGTAGGTGTTGTTGGCGCCGGGGCCGTAGATGCGGCCGTACTGCACGCAGGCGTTGGCGAACTTGCTCGCGTCGCGCGTGCCGCTCCAGGCCTCGGGATCGGCCGGCGCCTTCCAGCGCAGCGCGCCCACCGGCGGCTTGGCGAACGGAATGCCCTTCCACGCCCAGGTGCCCGACTGCGCAGAATCGTCGGTGCCGCGCACCGCGCCGTAGCGCGTCTGGCGCAACGTGGGCTGGCTGTCGTCGTCGTCGCTGCTGCTGCCGCAGCCGCTCAGCGCGGCGGTCAGCGCCCCGAGCGACAGGACCGATAGAACCGCGCCGAGGCGCCGCTTGCCGTGCCATGCCATGGTGTGTCTCCTTGCTTGTTTGCGGGGCAAGGAGAGTATGCGTTGCCGGGGCCGGCCTGCGTCAAGAAGAATCCGCCCGCGGGCCCGGGCGCAGCGGCGCCGACACCACGCTCAGCCATAGCGCTTCTCCAGCGCATCCCACTCCGGCTTGCCGACCAGGCGCTGCCGCTCGGCGAAGGGCGTCACCAGGCCGCTGGACTCCTGCACTTCCCGGGTGTCGCGCAGCACGGTCAGCGCCTTCTGCATGCCGGCCACCGCGCCTTGCAGCGCGGCGTTGGCGTACAGCACGATGCCGTAGCCCAGCCCGGCCAGTTCGGCGGCGTTGAAGATCGGCGTGCGCCCGCCGATCACCATGTTCATCAACTGCGGCTTGGCAAGGCGCCGCGGCAGCGCGCGCACTTCCTCGGCCTTGGTGACCGCTTCGACGAACAGGATGTCGGCGCCGGCCTCGGCGAACTGCTGCGCGCGCTCCACGGCGGCGTCGAAGCCCTGCGTGGCGGCGGCGTCGGTGCGCGCCATGATCAGGAAGTCGGGGTCGCGCCGCGCGTCCACCGCCGCCTTGATCTTGCTCACCGCCTCTTCGGTGGAAATGACTTCCTTGCCCGAGAAGTGCCCGCAGCGCTTGGGCGCCACCTGGTCTTCGAGCTGGATGCAGTCGGCGCCTGCACGCTCCAGCGTGCGCACCGTGTGCACCACGTTCAGCGCATTGCCGAAGCCGGTGTCGGCGTCGACGATCAGCGGCACGGTCACCGCGTCGCGGATGCGCGCGGTGTGGTCGGCGATCTCGGCCAGGCCCATAAAACCCTGGTCCGGCATGCCGAACCACATGTTGGTGACGCCGGCGCCGGTGATGTAGATGGCCTCGAAGCCCAGATCTGCGATGACCTTGGCCGACAGCGCGTTGAACGCCCCGGGCACGATGACGCCGCGGCGCGCTTCGGCCAGGGCCTTGAGTCGTTTGCGTGTGGACATGGTCGTGGGTTCGGTGTTCAGAAACTGTCGCCGGGCACGCGCACCCAGCCTTCCATCAGGATGCGGGCGCTGCGGCTCATCTGGGC
Organism: Piscinibacter sp.; assembly: GCF_047600445.1. Lineage (GTDB taxonomy): Bacteria > Pseudomonadota > Gammaproteobacteria > Burkholderiales > Burkholderiaceae_C > Piscinibacter. The sequence goes on along the minus strand of NZ_JASGKT010000001.1, from coordinate 514,987 downwards.
CTTGGCGACGGTCCAGCGGCCGTCGACCAACCGCGCCTCGGCGCCGACGCGCAGCGTGCCGGAGGGGTGGCCAAAAACAATCGATTTCGGCACCGCGGCACGCTCGCCGCCGCCGGCGGCCAGGTTGACCAGCGTGCCCGGCACCGCCGCGGCGGTGGCGATGGCCACCGAGGCCGTGCCCATCATCGCGTGGTGCAACTTGCCCATCGACAGCGCGCGCACCAGCAGGTCCACGTCACCGGCGGCGATGGTCTTGCCGCTGGCGGCCACGTGATCGCGCGGCGGCGCGACGAAGGCAACCTTCGGCGTGTGCTGGCGCGTCGCCGCCTCTTCGGGGGTCTTGATCAGGCCCATGCGCAGCGCGCCGGCCACGCGGATGGCTTCGAACCGGGCCAGCGCCTGGGCATCGCCGTTGATCGCCTCGCGCAGCTCGGTGCCGGTGCGGCCGATGTCGGCCGCATTGACGAAGACGGTGGGAATGCCGGCGTTGATCAGCGTGGCCTTCAGCGTGCCGATGCCGGGCACCTGCAGCTCGTCGACCAGCTTGCCGGTGGGGAACATCGCGCCGCCGTCGTCGTCGCCTTCCTCGGCAGGGGCTATGAATTCGAGCACGATCTCGGCGGCCGGGAAGGTCACGCCGTCGAGCTCGAAGTCGCCGGTTTCCTGCACCTGGCCGCCACTGACCGGCACATGGGCGATGATGGTCTTGCCGATGTTGGCCTGCCAGATGCGTACCGTGCAAGTTCCATCCTGCGGCACGCGCGCCGGGTCGATCAGCCCGGCGTGGATCGCAAACGCGCCGGCGGCGGTCGACAGGTTGCCGCAGTTGCCCGACCAGTCGACGAAATCCTTGTCGATAGCGACCTGGCCGTAGAGGTAGTCCACGTCGTGGCCGGGCCGGCTGCTGCGCGACAGGATCACGCACTTGCTGGTGCTGGAGGTGGCGCCGCCCATGCCGTCGATCTGCGCCGCGTACGGGTCGGGGCTGCCGATCACGCGCTGGAACAGTTGGTCGCGCGCCGGCCCGGGCTGCCGGCAGCGCTCGGGCAGGTCTTGCAGGCGGAAGAACACGCCCTTGCTGGTGCCGCCGCGCATGTAGGTGGCGGGAATGCGCACCTGGGGAACTCGGGGAATGGATGCCATGGTGTCAGGCCGCCTTCTTCTGGTCGGCCAGGAAGTCCTGCGCGAAGCGCTGCAGCACGCCGCCGGCCTCGTAGATCGACACTTCTTCCGCCGTATCCAGCCGGCAGGTGACGGGCACGTCGACGCTTTCGCCGTTGCGGCGCTGCACGCGCAGCGTCAGCGTGGCGCGCGGGGTGCGCTCGCCGAGCACGTCGTAGGTCTCGGTGCCGTCGAGCTGCAGCGTCAGCCGGTTGCTGCCGGGCTGGAATTCCAGCGGCAGCACGCCCATGCCGATCAGGTTGGTGCGGTGGATGCGCTCGAAGCCTTCGGCCACCACCGCCTCCACGCCGGCCAGGCGCACGCCCTTGGCGGCCCAGTCGCGCGAGCTGCCCTGGCCGTAGTCGGCGCCGGCGACGATGATCAGCGGCTGGCGCCGGTTCAGGTAGGTCTCGATCGCCTCCCACATGCGCACCACGCGGCCCTCGGGCTCGATGCGCGCCAACGAGCCGGCGCGCACGCTGCCGTCGGTATTGCGCACCATCTCGTTCTTCAGCGTCGGGTTCGCGAAGGTGGCGCGCATCGCGGTCAGGTGGTCGCCGCGGTGCGTGGCGTAGGAATTGAAGTCCTCTTCCGGCAGGCCCATCTTCGCCAGGTACTCGCCGGCCGCGCTGTCGGGCAGGATGGCGTTGGACGGCGACAGGTGGTCGGTCGTGATGTTGTCCGGCAGGATCGCCAGCGGGCGCAGCCCGGCCAGCGTGCGCGGGCTGGCGGCCAGCGCGCCCACGCCTTCGCGGTCCCAGTACGGCGGGCGGCGGATGTAGGTGGACTGCGGCCGCCAGTCGTACTGCGGGCTCACCGCGCCGCCATCGACCGGCCGCAGCGCGAACATAGTCTCGTACACCTGCCGGAACATCGCCGGCTTGACGGCAGCGCGCACCAGCGCGTCGATCTCGTCATCGCCGGGCCACAGGTCGGCCAGGCGGATCTCGCGGCCATCCACCACCGCGAGCACGTCGCGCTCGATGTCGAAGCGCACGGTGCCGGCGAGCGCGTAGGCAACGACCAGCGGCGGGCTGGCCAGGAAGGCCTGCTTCGCATACGGGTGGATGCGGCCGTCGAAGTTGCGGTTGCCCGACAGCACCGCGGTGGCGTACAGGTCGCGCTCGACGATCTCCTGCTGGATCTTGGGGTCCAGCGCGCCGCTCATGCCGTTGCAGGTGGTGCAGGCGAAGGCGACGATGCCGAAGCCGAGCTTCTCCAGGTCGGGCAGCAGGCCGGCTTCTTTCAGGTACAGCTCCACCGCCTTGGAGCCCGGGGCCAGCGAGGTCTTGACCCAGGGCTTGCGCGCGAGGCCCAGGCGGTTGGCGTTGCGCGCCAGCAGGCCGGCGGCGATGACGTTGCGCGGGTTGCTGGTGTTGGTGCAACTCGTGATGGCGGCGATGATCACCGCGCCGTCGGGCATCAGCCCCTGCGCCTCCTGCGCGCGCGCCTGCTCCAGGTTGCCGGCGATGCCGCGCTCGGCCAGCGCGCTGGTCGGCAGCCGGCGGTGCGGGTTCGACGGGCCGGCCATGTTGCGCACCACGGTCGAGAGGTCGAAGCTCAGCACACGCTCGTACTGGGCGCCGGCCAGCGTATCGGCCCAGAACCCTGCCGTCTTCGCATAGGTCTCGACCAGCTTGACCTGGGCCTCGTCGCGCCCGGTCAGGCGCAGGTAGTCCAGCGTCTGCGCGTCGATGTAGAACAGCGCCGCGGTCGCGCCGTACTCGGGGCACATGTTGGAGATGGTCGCGCGGTCGCCGATGGTCAGGCCCTTCGTGCCCTCGCCGAAGAACTCCAGGTAGGCGCCGACCACCTTTTCCTTGCGCAGGAACTCGGTCAGCGCCAGCACGATGTCGGTGGCGGTGATGCCGCTTTGGCGCCGGCCCGTCAGCTCGACGCCGACGATGTCGGGCAGCCGCATCCACGAGGCACGGCCCAGCATCACGTTCTCGGCCTCCAGCCCGCCGACGCCAACGGCGATGACACCCAGCGCATCGACGTGCGGCGTGTGGCTGTCGGTGCCGACGCAGGTGTCGGGGAAGGCCACCTGTCCACGTTCATCGTCCTGCACGTACACCACCGGCGACATCTTCTCCAGGTTGATCTGGTGCATGATGCCGTTGCCGGGCGGGATCACGTCCACGTTCCTGAAGGCCTGTTTCGTCCACTCGATGAAATGGAAGCGGTCCTCGTTCCGCCTGTCCTCGATGGCGCGGTTCTTCGCGAAGGCGCCGGGGTCGAAGCCGCCGCACTCCACCGCCAGCGAATGGTCGACGATCAACTGCACCGGCACCACCGGGTTCACCGCGGCCGGATCGCCGCCCTGCGACGCGATCGCGTCGCGCAGGCCGGCCAGGTCCACGAGCGCGGTCTGGCCCAGGATGTCGTGGCAGACCACGCGCACCGGGTACCACGGGAAGTCGCGGTCGCGCCGGCGCTCGATGATCTGGCGCAGGCAGTCGTCCAGGATCGCCGGGTCGGCGCGCCGCACCAGGTTCTCGGCATGCACGCGCGCGGTGTAGGGCAGAGCGTTCCAGGCGCCCGGTTTCAGGGCCTCGACCGCGGCACGCGCGTCGATGTAGTCCAGCGAGGTGCCGGGCAGGGGTTTGCGGAAAGGCTGGCTCGTCGGTTTCATCACGCGCGCTCTGCGATGGGGAAGAACTTCTGGTCTTCGGGCCCGGTGTAGTTGGCGCTGGGACGGATGATCTTGTTGTCGATGCGCTGCTCGATCACGTGCGCCGCCCAGCCGCTGGTGCGGGCGATGACGAACAGCGGCGTGAACATCGCCGTCGGCACGCCCATCATGTGGTAGCTGACGGCGCTGAACCAGTCGAGGTTCGGGAACATCTTCTTCACGTCCCACATCACCGACTCCAGCCGCTCGGCGATGTCGTACATCTTCATCGAGCCGGCCGTCTCCGACAGGCGCCGGGCCACGCCCTTGATGACCACGTTGCGCGGGTCGCTGACCGTGTAGACCGGGTGGCCGAAGCCGATGACGACCTCCTTGGCCTCGACGCGGCGGCGGATGTCGGCCTCGGCCTCGTCGGGATGGTCGTAGCGCTTCTGGATCTCGAAGGCCACCTCGTTGGCGCCGCCGTGCTTGGGGCCGCGCAGCGCGCCGATCGCCCCGGCGATGGCCGAATACATGTCGCTGCCGGTGCCGGCGATCACGCGCGCCGTGAAGGTGCTGGCGTTGAACTCGTGCTCGGCGTACAGGTTCAGCGAGGTGTGCATCGCGCGCACCCACTCGGCGGACGGCCTCTCGCCGTGCAGCAGGTGCAGGAAGTGGCCGCCGATGGAGTCGTCGTCGGTCTCGACCTCGATGCGCTTGCCCTGCGTGCTCCAGTGGTACCAGTACAGCAGCATCGAACCCAGCGAGGCCATCAGGCGGTCGGCGATGTCGCGCGCGCCGGGCGGGTTGTGGTCGTCCTTCTCGGGCAGCGCGCAGCCCAGCGCCGAGACACCGGTGCGCATCACGTCCATCGGGTGCGCGGCGGCGGGCACGGTCTCCAGCGCGCTCTTCACCGCGGCGGGCAGGCCGCGCATCGCCTTGAGCCTGGCCTTGTAGGCCTTCAGCTCGGCGCGCGTGGGCAGCTTGCCGTGCACCAGCAGGTGGGCGATCTCCTCGAACTCGCAGACCTCGGCGATGTCCAGGATGTCGTAGCCGCGGTAGTGCAGGTCGTTGCCGGTGCGGCCCACGGTGCACAGCGCGGTGTTGCCGGCCGTCACGCCGGACAGGGCCACGGACTTTTTCGGCTTGGGGCCGGTGCTGGGGGTCTCGCTCATGGAAGTCTCCGGTTCGGTGGGGTCTGAAGAGGGGTCGGGCGGCCCCGGGCGTCGACGGCGACCATCTCGAAATCGCCGCGCAGCACCGCGTCGGCGGCCGGGCCCTGCTCGGAGTCGAGGTAGCCGACGACGCGCGCCGTCAGCGAGCTGCGCCCGGTGCGCGCGATGCGGGCGCTGAGCTTCAGCACCGCCCCGACGGGCACCGGTTGCAGGAACTCGATGCGGTTGGCGGCCGCCATCACGATGGCCTGGCGCGCGTAGCGCGTGGCGACGAGAAACGCCGCCTTGCCCAGCAGCGCCAGCGCGTTGGGGCCGAACAGCGTGCCGTAGTGGTTGGCCTGTTCGGGAAGCACCAGCTCGGTCAGCGTCAGCTCGTCGCAGCGGGGCGGTTCGGTGGTGCGCAGCATGTTCGCAATCTTCGCGATGCGTTATGCTGGGCGCAACGCCTGAATTGGCGAAGGAAAGCGAAGCGGATTCTGCAAATCTGCGAAGTTTGCGAACAAGGGCGGCCGGGATGCGCAAGACGTTCATGGGGGTGCGGCTGCGCACGCTGCGCGAGCAGCGCGGCCTGACGCAGGCGGCGCTCGCGCAGTTGCTGGCGCTGTCGCCCAGCTACGTCAACCAGCTCGAGAACAACCAGCGCCCGCTGTCGGTGCCGGTGCTGCTGCGGCTGCAGGCGGCGCTGGGCGTGGACCTGCAATGGTTCTCCGAGGACGAGGAGGCGCGCCTGGTCGCGCAGTTGCAGGACGCCGCCGTCGACACCGGCCCGGGCGCCGCGATCGCCGCCGCCGAGCTGCGCTCGCTGGCGCAGCAGATGCCGGCGGTGGCGCGGCGCATGATCGAGCTGCACCGCCAGGCGCGCGAGGCGCGCGAGCGGCTCGAAGCGCTGGCCGACGAGGCCGGCGACCGCGCCGCGCTCAGCGGCGTCGCGCCGAGCCAGCCGCACGAGGAGGTGCGCGACTTCTTCTACGCCAACCACAACCACATCGCCGAGCTCGACGCGCTCGCCGAGTCGCTGCACGCGCAGTTGCGCCCGGCTTCGCTGCTGGCCGGCGAGCTGGCGCAGCCGCTGCAACGCCTGCTCAAGCAACGCCACGGTATCGCGGTGCAGACCGCCGAGAGCGACGCGGACGGCGCGCTGCGCCGCTTCGACGACGCGCGCCGCGTGCTGCGCCTGCACCCCGGGCTGACGCCCGGCCAGCGCAGCTTCCAGCTCGGCGTGCAGCTCGCGTTCCTGGAGGCCGGCGAGCTGATCGCGCAGCGCGTGGCCGGCGCGGCGCTGCGCGGCGCCGAGTCGCGCGCGCTGGCGCGCATCGGCCTGGCGAGCTACTTCGCCGGCGCGCTGGTGCTGCCCTACGGCGCCTTCCTGGCCGCGGCGCAGGCGCTGCGCTACGACATCGAGCTGCTGGCGCGTCGCTTCGGCGTGAGCTTCGAGACCGTCTGCCACCGCCTGTCGACGCTGCAGCGGCCCGAGGCGCCGGGCGTGCCCTTCTTCTTCATCCGCGTCGACCGCGCGGGCAACATCTCCAAGCGCCAGTCGGCCACCGACTTCCACTTCTCGCGCAGCGGCGGCACCTGCCCGCTGTGGAACGTGTACGAAGCCTTCGCGCAGCCCGACCGCGTGCTGACGCAGCTCGCGCAGATGCCCGACGGCCGCACCTACCTGTGGATCGCGCGCAGCGTGCGCAGCCCGGGCGGCGGCTTCGGCGCGCCCGAGCGCGCCTTCGCCGTCGCGCTCGGCTGCGACCGCCGCCACGCCGACCGGCTGGTCTACTCGCGCGGGCTGGCGCTGGACGCCGCCGCCGCCACGCCGATCGGCCCGGGCTGCAAGGTCTGCGACCGCCCGGCCTGCGCGCAGCGCGCCTTCCCGGCGCTGGGGCGGGCGCTGCGCATCCGCGAGGACGAGCGGCTGCCCGAGCCCTACGCGAGCGAGCCTCAGCCGCCCTGCTGAGCCGGCGGCGGCACGCTCCAGCGCTTGGTGGTCTCGCCTCGGGCGTTGACGCTGTCCAGGTGCACGCCGAAGCCCCACAGCCGCGCCACGTGCTTGAGCACTTCCTGCGCGGTGTCGTGCAGCGGGCGGTCGTCGTGCTGGGTGTGGCGCAGCGTCAGCGAGCGGTCGCCGCGCAGGTTGACGCTCCACACCTGGATGTTGGGCTCGCGCTGGCCCAGGTCGTACTGGCGCGACAGCGCCTCGCGCACCGCGCGGTAGCCGCTCTCGTCGTGGATCGCCGCCACCTCCAGCTCGCTGTCGCGCTCGTCGTCGACGATGGAGAACAGCCGGAAGTCGCGCATCAGCTTGGGGCTGAGGTACTGGCCGACGAAGCTCTCGTCCTTGAAGTTGCGCATCGCGTGGTCGAGCGTCTCGAGCCAGTCGCTGCCGGCGATGGCGGGGAACCAGGCGCGGTCCTCGTCGGTCGGGTTCTCGCAGATGCGCTTGATGTCGGTGTACATCGCGAAGCCGAGCGCGTAGGGGTTGATGCCGCTGTAGTGCGGGTGGCCCACCGGCGGCTGGTACACCACGTTGGTGTGCGACTTCAGCCACTCGATCATCATGCCCTCGGACATGCGGCCGTCGTCGTACAGCGTGTTGAGCAGCTTGTGGTGCCAGAAGGTCGCCCAGCCCTCGTTCATCACCTGCGTCTGGCGCTGCGGGTAGAAGTACTGCGCCACCTTGCGCACGATGCGCACCACCTCGCGCTGCCAGGGTTCGAGCAGCGGCGCGTTCTTCTCGATGAAGTACAGCAGGTTCTCCTGCGGCTCCTCGGGGAAGCGGCGCGGCTCCTTCTCGTCGGCGGCCTTCTCGGCCTTCTTCGGCAGCGTGCGCCACAGGTCGTTGACCTGCTGCTGCGCGTAGGCCTCGCGGTCCTTGCTGCGCGCCAGCTCCTGCGTCAGGCTGAGCTTGCTCGGGCGGCGGTAGCGGTCGACGCCGTGGCTCATCAGCGCGTGGCAGCTGTCGAGCAGCTCCTCGACCGCGGCGACGCCGTGGCGCTCCTCGCAGTCGGCGACGTAGTTCTTCGCGTAGACGAGGTAGTCGATGATCGACGCCGCATCGGTCCACATGCGGAACAGGTAGTTGCCCTTGAAGAAGCTGTTGTGGCCGTAGGCGGCGTGCGCGATCACCAGCGCCTGCATCGCCATCGTGTTCTCCTCCATCAGGTAGCTGATGCAGGGGTTGGAGTTGATGACGATCTCGTAGGCCAGCCCCATGTGGCCGCGCTTGTAGTTCTTCTCGGTGGCGATGAACTCCTTGCCGTAGCTCCAGTGGCGGTAGTTCACCGGCATGCCCACCGAGGCATAGGCGTCCATCATCTGCTCGGCGGTGATGATCTCGAGCTGGTTCGGGTAGGTGTCGAGGCCGAAGCGCTCGGCGGTCTCGCGGATCACCGCGTGGTACTGCTCGATCAGCTCGAACGACCAGTCGCTCGGCGCCTCCAGCGGCCGCGCGGCGCGCGGCGGCGTCACGATGTCGGCGGCGCGCCGCACGCGGCCCTTCAGCGCGCCGGCGAGCTCGGGCTCGAACAGGTCGGCGGTGCCGTCGGGCACGAAGTTGGCCTTGCGCGTCATGCGGGGTGCCCTTCCTTCTTGAACAGGTCGCGGAACACCGGGTAGATCTGGCTGGCCTCGGTCGCCTTGCGCACCGCGAAGACCTTGCTCTCGGCGGCCAGCGCGGCGTATTCGTCCCACAGGTTCTGCTCTTCCTCGGCCACCTGCACGTAGGCGAAGTAGCGGCACAGCGGCAGGATGCGGTCGTTCAGCAGATCGCGGCAGCGGCCGCTGTCGTGGTGCCAGTTGTCGCCGTCGCTGGCCTGCGCGCCGTAGATGTTCCACTCGCTGGTCGGGTAGCGCGCGCGCGCGATCTCGTCCATCAGCACCAGCGCGCTGGAGACCACCGTGCCGCCGGTCTCGGTGGCGTGGAAGAACTCGTGCTCGTCGACCTCCTGCGCCTGCGTGTGGTGGCGGATGAAGACGATGTCGATCTTCTCGTAGTGGCGCGTCAGGAACAGGTACAGCAGGATGAAGAAGCGCTTGGCCAGGTCCTTGCGCGCCTCGTCCATCGAGCCGGAGACGTCCATCAGGCAGAACATCACCGCCTTGGAGGTGGGCACCGGCACGCGCACGCGGCTGCGGAAGCGCAGGTCGATCGGGTCGAGGTAGGGAATGCGGTCGAGCCGCGCCCGCAGGGCCTCGATCTGCCGCTCGACTTCCTCGATCTCGCGCGCCGGCGCCTCGCCCTGGCGCTTCATCTCGGCCAGGCGCTCTTCCAGCGCGCGCAGCTCGCGGCGCGACTCGGTGCCCAGCGCGATGCGCCGGCCCAGCGCGCCGCGCATCGAGCGCACCACGTGCAGGTTGTTGGGCGTGCCGTCGCTGGAGAAGCCGGCGCGGTGCGTCTTGTACTCGGGCGTTTCGGCCAGCGTGGTGCGCGCGAGGTTGGGCAGCGCGAGGTCGTCGAAGAAGACCTGCATGAACTCTTCCTTGCTGAGGTGGAAGACGAAGTCGTCCTCGCCCTCGCCGGAATCGCTGGCCTGCCCGCCGCCGCCCCCACCGCCACCGCCGCCCTCGGGCCGCTTGATGCGGTCGCCGCGCACGAAGTCCTTGTTGCCCGGGTGCACCATTTCGCGCCGGCCGCCCTGGCCGTGGCCGAACACCGGCTCGCTGATGTCGCGCTTGGGAATGCGGATGTCCTCGCCGTTCTCGATGTCGCGGATGCCGCGGCCGTCGACCGCGCGCTTGACCGCCTCACGGATCTGCTCCTTGTGGCGGCGCAGGAAGCGCTCGCGGTTGCCGATGGACTTGTTCTTGCCCGCCAGCCGGCGATCGATGATGCTTTGCAGGGCCATCGGTGCCTCGGCTCGCGGCCTCAGGACGACTTCCTCACCCGCAGATACCACTCGCACAGCAGCCGCACCTGCTTGGCGGTGTAGCCCTTGGCGACCATGCGCGTCACGAAGTCCTCGTGCTTCTTGGCCTCGTCGGCGCTCGCCTTGGCGTTGAAGCTGATCACCGGCAGCAGCTCCTCGGTGTTCGAGAACATCTTCTTCTCGATCACCGTGCGCAGCTTCTCGTAGCTGGTCCACAGCGGGTTCTTGCCGGCGTTGTTGGCGCGCGCGCGCAGCACGAAGTTGACGATCTCGTTGCGGAAGTCCTTCGGGTTGGCGATGCCGGCCGGCTTCTCGATCTTCTCCAGCTCGGCGTTCAGGCTGGCGCGGTCGAACACCTCGCCGGTGTCGGTGTCGCGGTACTCGTGGTCCTGGATCCAGTAGTCGGCGTAGGTGACGTAGCGGTCGAAGATGTTCTGGCCGTACTCGCTGTAGCTCTCCAGGTAGGCGGTCTGGATCTCCTTGCCGATGAACTCGGCGTAGCGCGTGGCCAGGTGCTCCTTGATGAAGGCGAGGTACTTCTGCTCGGTCTCGGCCGGGAACTGCTCGCGCTCGATCTGCTGCTCGAGCACGTACATCAGGTGCACCGGGTTGGCGGCCACCTCGGTCGAGTCGAAGTTGAACACCTTGGAGATGATCTTGAAGGCGAAGCGCGTCGAGATGCCGCTCATGCCCTCGTCGACGCCGGCGTAGTCGCGGTACTCCTGGAAGCTCTTGGCGCGCGGGTCGGTGTCCTTCAGGTTCTCGCCGTCGTAGACCAGCATCTTGCTGAACAGCGACGAGTTCTCCGGCTCCTTCAGCCGCGTCAGCACCGCAAACTGGCTCATCATCTTCAGCGTGCCGGGCGCGCAGGTGGCGTTGGCCAGCGACGAGCCGCGCAGCAACTTCTCGTAGATCTTGATCTCTTCCGAGACGCGCAGGCAGTACGGCACCTTGACGATGTAGATGCGGTCGAGGAAGGCCTCGTTGTTCTTGTTGTTGCGGAACGCCTTCCACTCGCTCTCGTTGCTGTGCGCGAGCACCACGCCGTCGAACGGGATCGCGCCGAAGCCCTCGGTGCCCTTGAAGTTGCCTTCCTGCGTGGCGGTCAGCAGCGGGTGCAGCACCTTGATCGGCGCCTTGAACATCTCGACGAATTCGAGCAGGCCCTGGTTGGCCAGGCACAGCCCGCCGGAGAAGCTGTAGGCGTCGGGGTCGTCCTGCGCGAAGGTCTCGAGCTTGCGGATGTCGACCTTGCCGACGAGCGAGCTGATGTCCTGGTTGTTCTCGTCGCCCGGCTCGGTCTTGGCGATGCCGATCTGCTTGAGCACCGACGGGTAGCGCTTGACGACCTTGAACTTGCGGATGTCGCCGCCGTACTCGTCCAGGCGCTTCACCGCCCAGGGCGACAGGATGCGGTTCAGGTAGCGGCGCGGGATGCCGTATTCCTTCTCCAGGATCGGCCCGTCCTCCACGGCGTCGAACAGCCCGAGCGGCGACTCGTTCACCGGCGAGCCCTTGATCGCGTAGAAGGGCACCTCCTGCATCAGTTGCTTCAGGCGCTCGGCGATCGAGCTCTTGCCGCCGCCCACGGGCCCGAGCAGGTAGAGGATCTGCTTCTTCTCCTCCAGGCCCTGCGCGGCGTGGCGGAAGTACGAGACCACCTGCTCGATCGAGTCCTCCATGCCGTAGAACTCGGCGAAGGCCGGATAGATCTTGATGATCTTGTTCGCGAAGATGCGCGACAGGCGCGGGTCGTTGCGCGTGTCGATGGTCTGGGGCTCGCCGATGGCCTTGAGCATGCGCTCGGCGGCCGTGGCGTAGGCCAGGGGGTTGCGCTTGCACTCGGCGAGGTAGTCCTCGAGCGAGAGCTCTTCTTCGCGGGTGCGCTCGTAACGCGCGGCGAAGCTGCTGATCACGTCCATGCCGATCTCCTGTTCATTCAGGACTGGGGAAGTTCTGATGAAGTCCTGGCGGGCTCCATCAGAGCTTTCCGGTATCGGTCTCGCGCGTCCAGCGATGTCGATTCAAGCTTGCGGCAAATCGTTCCTGCCGTAAAGCCGATTTAACCGTGCATTCGGGCGTAGTTCCTCATAAGGGTCTTGTCGCCGCGAATTCAGCAATTAACGTGCCTCGCGCACATTGGTTGATCGGCGCGGCACGCACGGGCACGCCGGCGCGTGCAAAGTTTCGCAAAGCGCGCGTCGCGCTACGCCTCAGCGCGCGGACAGGCCGAGCCTGTCGAGCAGGCCGTTCAACTCGTCGAGCGAGCCGAAGGCGATCGCCACCTCGCCCTGTTCGCCGCGCTTGGTGCGCTTCTTGATGCGGATCTCGACCCTGGCCGTGAGCGCATCGGACAGCTCTTCCTCGATGCGCGTCACGTCGCGCGGCTTTTCCTTGGCCACGCGCAGCAGCGGCTGCTGGCGCTGGTGCTGCAGTCTTGCGACGAGCTTCTCGGCCTCGCGCACGCTGAGCTTGCGCGCCGCCACGTCGTTCGCGGCAAGGATCTGCTGCGCGCCGTCGAGCGGCAGCAGCGCGCGCGCATGGCCCATGTCGAGGTCGCCGGCCATCAGCATCTGCTGCACCGGCTCGCTCAGGTTGAGCAGGCGCAGCAGGTTGCTCGCCGCGCTGCGCGAGCGGCCCACCGCCTGCGCGGCCTGCTCGTGCGTCAGGCCGAACTCGTCGGTCAGGCGCTTGAGGCCTTGCGCCTCTTCGAGCGGGTTGAGGTCTTCACGCTGGATGTTCTCGATCAGCGACATCGCCGCGGCGGCCTCGTCGGGCACGTCCTTCACCAGCACCGGCACTTCGTCGAGCCCGGCCAGCCGCGCCGCGCGCGTGCGCCGCTCGCCGGCGATGATCTCGTAGCGGCCGCCGGCGAGCGGGCGCACCAGCACCGGCTGCATCACGCCCTGCGCCTTGATGCTCTCGGCCAGCTCGTACAGCGAGCCCTCGTCCATGCGCGTGCGCGGCTGGTACTTGCCGGGCTGCAGCACGTCGAGCTTGAGCGCGGCAGGCGGCGCGTCGCCGGCCGGGCGCGGCGCGTCGGCGACCTTGGGGCCGAGCAGCGCTTCCAGCCCGAGCCCGAGGCCCTTGGGTTTCTTGGTGACCATGGGGCGCGATTGTCCGCGATCAGCCGGCGCGCCCGGCCACGCGGCCGAGCAGGGCCAGGCCCTCGGGCCAGTCGCCCAGGCCCGACTCGCCGTTGATGTGGCCGCGCGCGCCGATGTCGACCCGCTCGCTGCCCCAGTCGGCCGCCATGCGCTGCGCGCGCGCCGGCGCGCAGTAGGGGTCGTCGCTGCTGACCACCGCCAGGCTCGGGAAGGGCAAGGCGCGGCGCACGATGGGGCGCCAGTTGAACAGGTTCGGCGGCATGTCGTCGCGCTCGGTGTCCGGCGGCGCGACCAGCAGCGCCGCGGCGACACGATCGTGCAGCGCCGAATGCGCGGCCCAGCTCGCCACGAGCTGGCAGCCCAGGCTGTGCGCGACCAGCAGCGCGCGCTGCGGGGTCTGCAGCAGCACGTCGTCGAGCCGCGCCATCCAGTCGCCGCGGCGCGGCCATTCCCAGTCGGCCTGCTCGACGCGGCGATGGCCGTGCAGCGCTTCCCAGCGGCTTTGCCAATGCTCGGGGCCGGAGTTCAGCCAGCCCGGCAGCAGCAGCACCGCGAGGCCGTCGAGCTCAGGGTTTGCCTTATGCTTGTCGCTCATCGTTTGGAAGCCTCACATGAAGACCCGCGTGTTCGTCGATGGCCAGGAGGGCACCACCGGCCTGCGCATCCACGAGTATCTCGCCCAGCGCGACGACGTCGAGGTGCTGCGCATCCACGCCGACAAGCGCAAGGATCAGGCCGAGCGCGCGCGCCTGCTGAACGCCGCCGACGTGGCCTTCCTGTGCCTGCCCGACGCGGCGGCGAAGGAGGCGGCCGCGCTGGTGACCAACCCCAAGACCTGCCTGATCGACGCCAGCACCGCACACCGCACCGCGCCGGGCTGGGCCTTCGGCCTGCCCGAACTGGCCCCCGGGCAGCGCGCCGCGCTGCGTGAGAGCAAGCGCATCGCGAACCCGGGCTGCCACGCCTCGGCCTTCATCCTGCTGCTGCGCCCGCTGGTCGATGCCGGCCTGGTGCCGGCGGCGCTGCCGATCAGCGCGACCTCGATCACCGGCTATTCCGGCGGCGGCAAGAAGATGATCGAGCAGTACGAAGCGGGCGGCGATGCGCGCCTGAGTTCGCCGCGGCCTTATGCGCTGACGCTGGCGCACAAGCACATTCCGGAGATGACGACACATGCGCGGCTTGCGCAGGCACCGAACTTCATGCCCATCGTCGCCAGCTTCTACAAGGGTTTGACAGTGAGTGTGCCCTTGCATCTGTCGCAATTGCCGGCCGGAACGACCGGCGAGGCGCTGCACGCCGCCTACGTGAAACACTACGGCGGCGAGCGCTTCGTGCGCGTGATGCCGCTGTCCGACCCGGCCACGCTGGAAGCGGGCTTCTTCGACGTGCAGGCCTGCAACGACACCAACCGCGTCGACATCTTCGTGTTCGCCAACGACACCCAGGCGCTGCTGATGGCGCGCCTCGACAATCTCGGCAAGGGCGCCAGCGGCGCCGCCGTGCAGGCGATGAACCTGCACCTGGGCGTGGACGAGGGCCTGGGCCTCTGAGCGCTCAGGCCGCTACGGGGTCGCGCGCCCGGTAGTGGTAGGCGTAGGCGTCGGCGAAGCCGAGCCGGTGGTAGATGGCCCGCGCGGCGTGGTTGTCGCTGTCGACCTGCAAGTAGGCATGCTTCGCACCGTGTTGGTGCGCTTCGGTCAGCATCCGGGCGCACAAGCGGCTCGGCATAACCCCGGCCGCGCGCCGATTCGGCGGTGAAGATGTCGTACAGCCCGACCAGATCGGCCTCCTGCGCATACTGTCCGCAAGCGACCACTTCGCCGTCCAGCCGCATTTCATAAGCATGAAAGGGCACCGGCGACTGCGCCAGCCGCTGGCCGTGCGCGAGCCTCTGCGCCAGCGGCGAGCCGCGCAGCGCGCCGACCCGCTGGGCAAACGCCTCCAGCCCGACCGGCTGGATGACGAGGTTCGCCGGCAGGCTGGGCGGCACGATGTTGGCCACATCGTCCAGCACCATCACGCGGGTGTCGGCCAAGCGCTGCAGACCCATCGCTTCGAGCGTCGCGTCCAGCCCGGCGGGTTCGCTGAAGGGCGTGATGCGCATGATCAGCGGCAGCCCGGCCTGCGCATACACCGGCTCGCACAGCGCCAGCTTGTGCGCCGCCGGCATGCGCCCGGGCGCCACCGCGTTGATGCAGCGCGCGCGCTTGGCCTTGCCTGGCGAGAAGCGCAGCAGCCACCCGTCGACCCAGCGCTGCTGCGGCGGGGCGCTGGCGTTCAGGCCGGCGTCTTCGACGCGCGACAGCAGACAGGGGTCGAAGCTGCGCGCGATGACCGGGTTCATGCGCATCGGCGTCGGCCCCGGGCGGTCAGCGCATGCCCTCGATGCGCCGCACCATCTCGTTGGCGAACTCGACGAAAGCGACCGCGCCGCGCGAGGAGGGGTCGAACACCACGCCCGGCAGCCCGTAGCTGGGCGCTTCGGCCAGGCGCACGTTGCGCGGAATCACGGTGTCGAAGACCTTGTCGCCGAAATGCGCCTTGAGCTGCTCGCTGACCTGCTGCTGCAGCGTGATGCGCGGATCGAACATCACGCGCAGCAGGCCGATGATCTGCAGGTCGGGGTTCAGGTTGGCGTGCACCTGCTTGATGGTGTTGACCAGGTCCGACAGCCCTTCGAGCGCGAAGTACTCGCACTGCATCGGCACCACCACGCCGTGCGCGGCGCACAGGCCGTTGAGCGTCAGCAGGCTCAGCGAAGGCGGGCAGTCGATCAGCACGAAGTCGTACTCGGCATCGACGGCGGCCAGCGCGGCTTTCAACCGCTTGTCGCGGCGCTCCAGCTCGACCAGCTCGACCTCGGCGCCGGCCAGCTCGCGGTTGGCGCCCAGCACGTCGAACCCGGCTTTCTCGCTGCGGCGGCGCGCTTCGGCGATGCCGGCGCTTTCGAGCAGCACGTCGTAGACCGACAGCTCCAGCGCGCGCTTGTCGACGCCCGAGCCCATCGTGGCATTGCCCTGAGGATCGAGGTCGACCACCAGCACGCGCTGGCCGATGCGCGCCAGCCCGGCGGCCAGATTGACGGTGGTGGTGGTCTTGCCGACGCCGCCTTTCTGGTTGGCGATGCAGAAGATTCGGGCCATGTGACTCGCGAGGGGGAAATGCGGGCCGGGGCCCAGGAACGGCGCGCCGCGGATACCCTGCGGCGCGACTCAGGAATGTACCAGCCCGGGGCCGGGCGCCTAGGCCTGTTGGCGCATCCAGACGATGCAGCGCTCGGCGTCCAGGCCGGGTACGGTGATCGGTTCCACGTGAAACACGTCGATCCCGGCGGGCAGGGCGTCCAGTTCGACCAGTTCGGCCGTCGGCGTCTTGCCTTTCATCGCCGCCCAGACGCCCGTGGGCGCCAGCAACGGCCGGGTGAGCGTCACGAAGTCGGCCAGCGAGGCAAAAGCGCGCGAGACGATCAGGTCGAAGCCGCCGGCTTTCAGCGACTCGACACGCGCATGCTCGGCGCTCAGGTTGCGCAAGCCCAGTTCGACCGCCGCCTGCCGGATGAACGCGGCCTTCTTGCCCACGGCATCGACGCACGTCACCGACCACGCCGGCTCCAGCGCGGCCAGCACCACGCCGGGCAGGCCGCCGCCGCTGCCGACGTCGAGGATGCGGCACGCCGCACTGCTGCCGAGCTGCCGGCGCAGCGGGCCGACCACCGCAAGGCAATCGGCCAGGTGCTGGGTCAGCATCTCGGCCGGCTCGCGCACCGCGGTCAGGTTGTAGGTGGCGTTCCAGCGTTGCAGCAGCGCGAGGTAGGCGAGCAGCCTGGCCTGCGTGGCCGCGTCGACCGCCAGGCCCAGCGATTCGCAGACGCCGGCCAGCGCCGGGCCGAGCGCCGGGCCGAGCGCCGAGGCCTCAGGCCGCATCGTCGACCGATTCGGTGTTCGCGGCGAAGCCCTTGAAGCGGCCCTTGCGCAGATGCACCAGCAACAGCGAGATCGCCGCCGGCGTCACGCCCGAGATGCGCGAGGCCTGGCCCAGCGTCTGCGGCTTGTGGCGCGCCAGCTTCTGGCGCACCTCGAAGGACAGGGCGGTCACCTGCGCATAGTCCAGCTCGGCGGGCAGCTTCAGGTTCTCGTAGGCCGCGGCGCGCTCGACCTCTTCGTTCTGCTTGTCGATGTAGCCGGCGTATTTGATGGCGATCTGCACCTGCTCGATCACCGCGTCGGCCAGGCGCTCGCCCAGCTCGGCGCGCAGCGTTTCACGTGAAACGCCGGCTTCGGGCTTGGTGATCGCGGCCAGTTCCGCCACTTGATCGAAGGCCACGCCGGGCCGGCGCAGCAGTTCAGCCAGGCTGTATTCGTGCTCCAGCGCCTTGCCGATCAGCCGTTCGGCGTCGGCCGCCGTCACCAGCCCGGGGTGCACCCAGGTCGATTTCAGCTTCTCGCTCTCGCGCGCCAGCGCGTCGCGCTTGCGGCTGAACGCCGCCCAGCGCGCATCGTCCACCAGGCCCAGGCGCCGGCCTTCATCGGTCAGGCGCAGGTCGGCGTTGTCCTCGCGCAGTTGCAGCCGGAACTCGGCGCGGCTGGTGAACATGCGGTAGGGCTCGGTCACGCCCTTGGTGATCAGGTCGTCGACCAGCACGCCGAGGTAGGCCTGGTCGCGCCGCGGCAGCCAGGCCGGCTCGCCGCGCACTTGCAGCGCCGCGTTCAGGCCGGCGAACAGGCCTTGCGCCGCCGCCTCTTCGTAGCCGGTGGTGCCGTTGATCTGGCCGGCGAAGAACAGCCCGCCGATCGCGCGCGTCTCGAAGCTCGCTGTCAGCTCGCGCGGGTCGAAGTAGTCGTACTCGATCGCATACCCGGGGCGCAGGATGTGCGCGTTCTCCAGCCCGTCCATCGAGCGCACCGCGGCGATCTGGACGTCGAAGGGCAGCGAGGTCGAGATGCCGTTCGGATAGAACTCGTGCGTCGTCAGCCCCTCGGGTTCGAGGAAGATCTGGTGGCTCGTCTTGTCGGCGAAGCGGTTGATCTTGTCTTCGATGCTCGGGCAGTAGCGTGGGCCCACGCCTTCGATCACGCCGGTGAACATCGGGCTGCGGTCGAAGCCGGAGCGGATGATTTCGTGCGTGCGCTCGTTGGTGTGGGTGATCCAGCAGGGGAGCTGGCGCGGGTGCATCACCGTGTCGCCGACGAAGCTGAACACCGGCATGGGTGCATCGGAACCCGGCATGCCGTCGCCGGGCTGCTCGGTCAGGCGGGTGAAGTCGATCGAACGGCCGTCCAGGCGCGGCGGCGTGCCGGTCTTGAGCCGGCCCTGCGGCAGCTTCAGTTCCTTGAGCCGGGACGAGAGCGAAATCGCCGGCGGATCGCCGGCGCGGCCGGCCGAGTGGTTCTGCAGGCCGACGTGGATGCGTCCGTCGAGAAAGGTGCCGGCCGTCAGCACCACGGCCCGCGCCACGAAGCGGACGCCCACTTGCGTGACGACGCCGGCAACGCGGTCGCCTTGCAGGACCAGGTCGTCGCAGGCGCCCTGGAACAGCCACAGATTCGGCTGGTTCTCTACCCGGCGGCGGATCGCGGCCTTGTAGAGCAGGCGGTCGGCCTGCGCGCGCGTCGCCCGCACCGCCGGGCCCTTGGAGCCGTTGAGCATGCGGAACTGGATGCCGGCCTCGTCGGTGGCCAGCGCCATCGCGCCGCCCAGCGCATCGACCTCCTTGACCAGATGCCCCTTGCCGATGCCGCCGATCGACGGGTTGCAGCTCATCTGGCCGAGGGTCTCGATGTTGTGCGTCAGCAGCAGCGTGGCCGCGCCCATGCGGGCGGCCGCCAGCGCCGCCTCGGTGCCGGCATGGCCGCCGCCGACGACGATCACGTCGAATTCCTGGGGGAACAGCATCTCAGTGGCGCCCGGCCGTTCCGAAGCCACTGAGCGCCCCCTCGGGGGGCAGCGAACGACGTGAGCTGGGGGGTGTCATCCTGATTGCCTGATTTTTCAGCAGGTCGAGATTGTAGGGAGCGATCGGCTATCGTGCCTTCCGCAATGAACACCCCACCGTCCGCCGCCGAGATCCAGCAGCTCGATGCCCTGTACCCTGCGCTGGCCGCGCTGCCGCCCGCGCTGCACGACACGGTGCTGACGCGGCAGACGGCGTGGCTGAGCGTGCCCGCCGCCGCCACGGTGTTCGAGGAGCAGTCGCCCTGCCAGGGTTTCCCGTTGCTGCTGGCCGGCGAGGTGCGCGTCGCGCGCGGCTCGGCGCAGGGGCGCTCGCTGGAGCTGTACCGCGTCGGCCCCGGCGAGCTGTGCGTGGTCTCGGCCTCCTGCCTGTTCGGCCACCATCTGCTCAGCGCGCACGGCCAGACCACCGCGCCCACGCGGCTGGCCGTGCTGTCGCCGGCAGCGCTGGACGCCTGCTGCGCGCACGAGCCGTTCCGCCGCTTCGTCTTCGGCGTGTTCGCCGACCGGCTCGCCGAGCTGATGGAGCTGGCCGAGGCGGTGGCCTTCCAGCGCCTCGACCGGCGCCTGGCCGCCGCGCTGCTCGGCCACGGCGAGGTGCTGCAAACCAGCCACCAGGCGCTGGCCGACGAGCTGGGCACGGTGCGCGAGATGGTGACGCGGCTGCTGCGCCGCTTCGAGCGCGCCGGCTGGTTGGCGCTGGGCCGCGAGCGCATCGAGCTGAAGGACGCCGCGGCGCTGCGCCGCCTGGCTGCTGGCGAGGCGGGCGAGCTTCCGGCTGTGTGACCGCGGTCACAGACCGGCGCCGCGGCGCGCCGCACACTGCGCCTACCCCGGCCCGTATCCCCTGGAGCGCCGGATCTCAGGAGCAGACACCATGAAAACCAACGCAGGAACCCTGGACCGCGCGCTGCGCATCATCGCCGGCCTCGTGCTGATCGGCCTGGCCGCCACCGGCACGGTGGGAATGTGGGGCTGGATCGGCATCGTGCCGCTGGTCACCGGAGCGCTCGGCTGGTGCCCGGCCTACACGATGCTCGGCATCAACACCTGCCCGATGAAGCGTTAGCGCCCCGGCGGCCGCAGCATCTCGATGTGCGGGATGTTGTCTTCCAGGTATTCCTCGCCGACGCTGGCGAAGCCGAAGCCGCCGTAGAAGCGCGCGAGGTGCGCCTGCGCGGAGATGCGCAGGCCGCCGCCGGGGAACAGCGCCTCGGCCTCGGCCACCGCGCGGCGCACCAGTTCGCGGCCCAGCCCGGTGCCGCGCGCGGCCGCGCTGGTGATCACGCGCCCGATCGAGGCCTCGGCGTACTTCACGCCCGGCGCCACCAGGCGCGCATAGGCCAGCGGCTCGCCGGGTGATGCCGTCGACGCGGCCGGCCACGCGGCAAGGTGCCAGCAACTCGGGTCGACGCCGTCGGCGTCGAGGTACGGGCAGTTCTGTTCGACGACGAAGACCTGCTGGCGCGCGCGGTAGATCGCGTCCAGCTCGGCGACGCTCAGGCGCTCGAAGGCGCTGCAGCGCCAATGGATCTCGGAAGGGTTGGAATCGGCCATGCGGCGATGATGCCAGCGCCGCTTCAGCGCACCGCCGCGCGGCGCAGCACGCCGGCGACGAAGCCCACGCCCAGCAGCGCCAGCGCCGCGCACACCAGCAGCGAGGCCAGCAGCGCCTCGGTGCCGAGCGCCTCGCCCTTGAGCACGCGCGTCATCAACGTGTTCTGCGCCAGCGCCGGCACCCAGAAGTGCCAGCGCTCCTCGGCGCCCGGGTTGAGCAGGCCCACCAGCGGCAGCAGCGAGCAGGCCAGCACCACCAGCGCGGTGCTGGCCTGCGCCTCCTTGACGCTCTTGCAGCGGATCGCCACCGCCATCAGCAGCGCGGCCAACGCCGCCGCGAAGGGCGCGATCACCGCGATGAACCACAGCGCCTCGCGCACGCCGAACTGGAACAGCGCCGCCAGCGAATCGCCGCGCAGCAGCCATTGCGCGGGGATGAAGCTGAAACACGACAGCACCGCGATCAGCAGCGCCACCGCCGACACCGCCGCCCACTTGCCCAGCACCAGCGCCAGCGGCGCGGCAGGGTTCATCAGCAGCGGCTCCAGCGAGCCGCGCTCGCGCTCGCCGGCGGTGGTGTCCAGCGCCGCGTGCAGCGCGCCGTACAGCACCGCCATCAGCACGAAGAAGGGCAGCATGCCGGTGAGCTGCGTGCCGCGCGTCTGCGGGTTGGCGAGGTCGCGCTCGTCGAGCCGCACCGCCTCGGTCAGCTCGGTGGACACGCCGCGCAGCGCCAGCGCCAGCGTGGCGCGCTCGCGGTTGAAGCCCGCCACCAGTTGCTGCACGCGCCACACGCCGGCGCTGGCGCGCTTGTTGGCGCTGTCGCTCACCAGCCGCAGGCGCGGCGCCTCGCCGCGCGCCAGCGCCGCCTCGAAGCCGTCCGGCACCACCAGCACCGGGTCGCCCAGCTCGGCGCGGCGCAACTGCGCCTCGTGCTCGGGCGGCGCCGGCTTGATCGTGAAACCCTGGCGCGCGAGGTAGTTGGTGAGCGTGGGCGCGTGCTCGGCGCCCGAAAGCACCAGCTCGCGCCGCTCGGCGCGCGCCTCGAACGAGGCCACCAGGCCCGACAGCGCCACCAGCACCAGCGGCCCCATCAACACGCTGGACAGCAGCACCACCGCCAGCGTGCGGCGGTCGCGCAGCGCATCGAGCAGCTCTTTCCCGAACACCGTCCACGCGCCGCTCATGCCGGCACCTCGTCGTCCGCGTAAGCCAGGCGCACGAAGGCCTCCTCGAAGTCGCGCGTCGCGCAGCGCGCCAGCAGCTCGGGCACCGTGCCCTGCGCGACGGTGCGGCCGCGCGCGATCACGACCACCTCGTCGCACAGCCGCTCGACCTCCTGCATGATGTGCGTCGAGAAGACGATGCACTTGCCGCCGCCGGCCGGCGAGGCGAGCCATTGCAGCGTCTCGCGCAGCGCGCGCGTGGCGACCACGTCCAGGCCGTTGGTCGGCTCGTCGAGCACGATGTGCGCCGGGTCGTGCACCAGCGCGCGCGCCAGCGCCACCTTCATGCGCTCGCCCTGGCTGAAACCCTCGGTACGGCGGCCCAGCAACTGCGTGCACTCCAGCATCTGCGCCAGCGCCTCGGCGCGCGCGGCCGCCTCGTCGCGCGCCATGCCTTGCAGCGCGGCGAAGTAGAGGATGTTCTCGCGCGCCGTCAGGCGCGGGTAGAGGCCGCGCGCGTCGCTGAGCACGCCCATGCGCGCCAGCGCCTCGCGCGGGCGCTGCGCCACCGCGATGCCGTCGACCTCCAGCGTGCCGGCGTCGGGCGCGATCAGCCCGGCGAGCATGCGCAGCGTCGTGGTCTTGCCCGCGCCGTTGGGGCCGAGCAGCCCGGTGATGCGGCCGTCGGCGGCGACGAAACTCACGTCGCGCACCGCCTGCACCGGCGCGGCGCGCGCGCCCAAGGGCGTGCCGCGCGGCGCCGCGAAACACTTGCTCAGGCCGGCCA
Organism: Piscinibacter sp.; assembly: GCF_047600445.1. GTDB lineage: Bacteria > Pseudomonadota > Gammaproteobacteria > Burkholderiales > Burkholderiaceae_C > Piscinibacter. The sequence goes on along the minus strand of NZ_JASGKT010000001.1, from coordinate 492,609 downwards.
CGCGGATCATCGCGCCGGCTCCCGGGCGAAGGCCTGCGGCGGCAGGAAGGCCGGCGGGCGCGGCATCGTGGTGGCGCAGGCGGCGTCGAGCGCCAGCGCGTCGGCGTCGCCGGCCGCGTCGATGAAGCGGAACAGCAGGTCGGGCACGCAGCCGCTGCCGAGCAGGCCGTGGCCGGCGTTGGGCACGATCACGTGGCGCGCCTGCGCGCCCAGCGCCTCGGCCACGCGCCGGGCGTGGCGCGGCGGCGTCGCCGGGTCGAGCCCGCCGCTGAGCAGCAGCACCGGCGTGGCCGAGCGGCCGACGGTGTAGAAGGCCTCGGGCACCGCGCCGCGCGGCCAGAAGGCGCAGGCCTGCTCGTACAGCGGCGCGAGGCCGGCGCCGAAGTCGCGCGCCGGCGCCGCGTTCGCGCGCGCCAGGCGCGGCATGTCCTCGGCGCAGATCACCGAGAAGTGCATGCCGGTGGCGATGCCCGGCGCGCCGCGCCGCGACAGCGCGCCGCCCAGCGTCACCAGCGGCTCGAAGCGCGACTGCGCGGCCGCCTCGATCGCCGCCGGCAGCGCGGCGGCCAGCGCCGGCACGTACAGCGGCGCGCGCACCACGGCCAGCACCACGTCGCGCGTCAGCGTGAAGCGCTGCGGCGCGCCGGTCAGCGGGTCGGCCACGGTCGCCTCGCGCGGCAGCGAGGCGAGCAGCGCCTCCCAGTCCTGGCGCAGCGCCGACCAGCGCCGCTCGCAGGCCGGCTCGGCGTGGCAGGCGGCGAACAGCGCATCGAGCGCCGCCTGCGCATCGACGCCGCTGCTGGCCGGCAGCACCATGTCCGGCGGCGCCACGCCGTCGAGCACGCTGCGCCGCAGCGCCTGCGGAAACTGGCGCTGGTACTCCAGCGCGGCGCGCGTGCCGTACGACGCGCCGACCAGGTTGATGCGCCGCGCGCCCAGCGCCTGCCGCACCGCGTCGAGGTCCTGCATCGCCAGCGTGGTCGTGTAGAAGCCCAGGCTGGCCGCCTCCTTCACGTGCGGGCGCTGCAGCAGGCGCTCGCGGCACTCGCGCAGCTTCTGCAACTGCCGGCCCACGTCGGCCGACTCGGCCAGCGGCTGCGCGGCCGGCTCCTCGCAATCGAGCGGCGCCGAGCGGCCGGTGCCGCGCTGGTCGACGAAGACGATGTCGCGGCGGTTGTTCAGGCGCGCGAACACGCCCATCATCGCGCCGGCCAGGTCGATCGCGCTCTGGCCGGGGCCGCCGGCGAGCGGAAACACCGGGTCGGGCAGCTTGCGCCGCGCCAGCGCCGGCACGACGACGTAGTGCACCTCGATGCCGATGCCCTCGGGCCGCGCCGGGTCGAGCGGACGCGCCACCGAGCCGCACAGCACCTCGCGCGCCAGCCCGTCGATGCGGCAGGGCGCGGGCTCGGCGGCCTGCGCCGCGCCGCCGGCGCCCAGCAGCACGGCCAGCGCGGCCGCAAGACGCCGGGCCCTCACGGCTCGCCGAGGAAGCGGTTCAGCTCGCCCGAGGCGAGCAGGCGTTCGAGATCGCTCGCGCCGCCGATCAGCACGCCCTTGGCGAACACCATCGGGAAGGTCGGCCAGCCGCTCCACATCTTCAGCGCGTTGCGGCGCCGCCACTGGCTGAAGTAGCTGCCGAACGCCAGGTACTGGTGCGCCAGGCCGGCGCGGTCGAGCGCGCGGCGCGCCTTGCGGCAATGCGGGTTGCCGGCCATGCCGACGACGAGGATGCGGTTCGAGGCCGCCGCCGCCTGCACGTTGTGCACGATGTCGGCGTGGCGGTTGGCGACGCTGTCGCGGATCGCCGGGTGGATGCGGCTTTCCTCCAGGATGCTGCGGGGCATGGCGCGATGGTCCTCGGGCTGTCCGGCTCGCTGCCGGCAAGGCCCGAGGTTAGCCGACCGCGCCGCTCAGGCCGCCAGCACCCCGCGCTGGTAGTCGGCGAAAGCCTGCCGGAGCTCCTGCGCCGTGTTCATCACGAAGGGGCCGTGCTGCGCGATCGGCTCGTTCAGCGGCGCCCCGGCGACCAGCAGGATCTGCACCGCGCCGCCGCCTTCCGGCGCGGCCAGGCGCACGCCGTCGGCGTCGGGCGCGTTGGCGAGGATGGCCATCGTCTCGCTGCCCACCTCCGTGCCGCCGACCCGCGCCGGCGCGCCGCCGTACACGTAAGCGAAGGCGTTGTGCCCGGCCGGCAGCGGCAGGTCGAAGCCCGCGCCGGGCGGCAGCGTGATGTCCAGCACCAGCGGCTCGGTGGTCGGGCGCGTGACCGCGCCGTCCACGCCGTGCGTGCGGCCGGCGATCACGCGCACCGCCGTGCCGTCGTCCAGCGTGAAGGCCGGCACCTGCGCGCCCGGCACGTCGCGGTAGGCGGGCGGCTGCATCTTGTCGCGGGCCGCGAGGTTGACCCACAACTGGAAGCCGGCCATGCGGCCCTGTTCCTGCTCGGGCATCTCGGAGTGCACGATGCCGCGCCCGGCGGTCATCCACTGCACGCTGCCGGGCTCCAGCAGGCCGCTGTGGCCGGCGCTGTCGCCGTGGCGCATGCGCCCGGCCTTCATGATCGTGACGGTCTCGAAGCCGCGGTGCGGATGGTCGGGAAAACCGCCGATGTAGTCGCTCGCCGCGTCGCTGCCGAAGGCGTCGAGCATCAGGAAGGGGTCGAGGCGGCGTTGCAGCGGCTGCGCCAGCACGCGCGTGAGCCTGACGCCGGCGCCGTCGGAGGTGGCTTGTCCGCGCACCAGCCGCTCGACGCCGCGCGAGCGGGCGATGGTTCGGGCAGGAAGGGTCTTCATGGCGTCAATGTAGGCGCGCGGGCGCGCCGTTTCGAGTCAGGCGATTCGAACGCCGCGCGCAATCCCCTTGCACGCCGGTAGTCCGCGCGGCGATGTAATCTGCGCCATCCCATCAACCCCACGGAGACCCTCTTGAAGCTCTACTACAGCCCCGGCGCCTGCTCGCTCTCGCCCCACATCGCGCTGCGCGAGGCCGGCCTCGCCTTCGAGCCGGTGCTCGCCAGCACCAAGACGCACAAGCTGCAGGACGGCACCGACTACTACACCATCAACGCCAAGGGCTACGTGCCGCTGCTCGAACTCGACAACGGCGAGCGCCTCAGCGAAGGCCCGGCGATCGTGCAGTACATCGCCGACCAGGCGCCGGCCAGGAAGCTCGCGCCGCCGGCCGGCACGATGGCGCGCTACCGCCTGCAGGAGTGGCTGAACTTCATCACCACCGAGCTGCACAAGAGCTTCTCGCCGCTGTTCAATCCGGCGATGCCGGAAGAGGCGCGCGCGCTGTACCGCGCCAAGCTCGCCGAGCGCTTCAAGTGGGTCGACGGCCAGCTCGCCGGCAAGACCTACCTGATGGGCGAGGACTTCAGCGTCGCCGACGGCTACCTGTTCGTCGTCGCCGGCTGGGGCAAGCACGTCGGCGTCGACATCGGCGGCCTGGCCAACCTGGGCGCGTTCATGGCGCGCGTCGCCGCGCGGCCGGCGGTGCAGGAAGCGCTGAAGGCCGAAGGCCTGCTGAAGTGAGCTGACACGCGATGCGCGCGCGCGGCCGGCGCGTGGGGTTCGCGGTGATGGCGCTGGCGGCGCTGGCCGCCGGCGCCGCGCGCGCCGACGCGCCCGCGCCGGGCCGCTACGCCGGCCGCCTGTGCGTCGCGGTCGGCGCGGCCCCGGCCGACTGCGGGCCGGCACGCATCGACGTGCTGGGCGCGCGGCGCCTGAACGTGCGCATCGCCGACCTGGTCTGGCGGCTGCGGCTGAAAAGCAGCCAGGTCGACGTGGTGCTGATGCACGGCACGATGCAGATCGACGGCTTCTTCGCCCCCTTCGAGTGGGACGGCCGGACGCTGAACTTCCTCGACCTCGAAAAGCGCACGCACTACGCGGTCGAGATCGGGCGCTGAGGCACTGCGGCGCCGCGGCCCCGAGGCCCCCGATCAGGCCGCCGCGGCGGGTTTCAGCACCGCGTCGCAGACGCCGCGCGCCTCGCCGCCGGCGGGCAGCCTGGCGCACACCGCGTCCAGGCGCCGCTGCAGGCGTTGCAGCACGGCGGCGTGTTCGCCCATCGGATCCCAGTCGCGCAGCAGCTTGCCGATGCGCTGCATCGAGCGGCCGCTGCGCGCCTCGAAGGCATCGGGCTGCGCCGCCGCCTCGTCGATCAGGCGCGCCGCCAGCGCCTCGATGCGCGCCGCGTCCCGCGGCGCCAGCTCGACCAGCGCGCGCAGGTGGCCGGCGCCCCATTGCAGCCGCGTCGCCGCGCCTTCGCTCTTCTCGAAGGCCTGCGCCGACCAGTCGACCGCCGCGGCCGCGTCGCCGCGCTTCCTCGCGTTGTCGGCCAGGCCGGACATCAGGTAGTAGGGCGAGTGGCTGCGGGCCAGGTTGGCCTTCAGCAGCGCGTCGGAATCGTCGAGCAGCCCGGCTTCTTCGAGCGCCCAGGCGGCGGTGGTGATCACGGCCTGGCGCTCGTAGCCGTCGCTGATCTCGCGGTCGAAGCGCGCGGCCAGCGCGCGCAGCTCGGCCTGCAGGGCCGGCAGCCGCTCCGGCTTCGTCAATTGCACACGCGCCGCCAGCGCGCCGAGGCGGTCGGCGCGCGACAGCGTCGCATCGGCCTGCAGCGTCGCCAGCGCCGCGTCGAAGGCCGCCACCAGCGGCGCGCGCTCGGGCGCGTCGGGCGCCGCCAGCGCGGCCACGATCTCCCGGGCGCTGCCGGCCAGCACGTCGACGTGGCGGCGCGCGCGGCCGGCATCGGCCAGCAGCGCCGTCAGCGTGCGGCGCTGCTCGGCGGCGTCGGCCACCACGCCCTGGCCGCCCTGGGCACCCTCGGCGGCCAGCGCCTTCAGGCGCAGCCGCAGCGCCGCGTCGGCCGAGCTGTCGGGGCAGGCGCGCGCCAGCTCGCGCAGCAGCGCGGCCGGGCCGTCGCGGCCGGCGAGTTGCTGCTGGTCGGTCTCCCACGAGTACCAGGCGAGCAGCCGCCAGTCGGCGTCGCTCAGGTCCTTGCCGCCGGCGCGGGCAGCGGCCAGCAGCTCGCCGGCCGGGCGCTGCGCCGCCAGCGCGAGCGCCAGCAGCTCGTTGTACTGCTGCGCATCGACCTCGCCGGGCAGGCGCGTCAGCTCGCGGCCGTCGCGGGCGAACACCACCGTGGTCGGGTAGCCGCGCACCGCGAAGCGCGCGCCGAGCTTCTGCGCGCCCGGCGCGTCGCCGTCGACGTAGACCGGCACGAAGGCGCGCGAGCGCTCGATGAAGTCCTGCCGGTTGAACAGCGTCGCCTTCAACTGGTTGCACGGCGGACACCACTGCGCGCCCCAGTAGACGAACACCGGCTTGCCCTCGGCCCGGGCGCGCGCGAAGGCGGCGTCCACCTCGGCGTCGCCGGCGGCCCGCACCCAGGCGATGCCGGCCGGCGGCGGCGCCTCGTCCTTCTTCGAGCAGGCGGCTGCGGCCAGCGCGGCGGCGAGGACGAGAAGCGGGGCGAATCGCGGCGTCGGCATGGTCGGGACAGTGTGCCGCATCGGCGCCGTTCGCGCCCGCGCCCTCACTCCAGCGGCGGCACCGAGTCGCGCAGCTCGTCGCGCGCGCCGTGCGAGGCGAACTGCGCCAGCGCCACGCCGCCGAGCGTGATCGCCGCGCCGGCCAGCTTGGTGGCGGTGTAGCGCTCGCCGGTGGCGAGCCAGGCCACCAGCGCGGCCACCGGCGGCATCAGGTACATCAGCGGCGCGGTGCGCGCCACGCCGCGCACGGCGTTGATCCAGCCCCACGCGATCCAGCCGAAGAAGGCCGCCACCAGCACCGCGTAGAGCGTGCCGAGCCAGACCAGCGGCGGCACCGCGCCCCAGTCGACGCGCAGGCCCTGTGCGGCGCTGAGCGCGATCACCGGCAGGCTGCCGAGCAGCGTGCCGTAGGCCATCACCACCACGCCGCCGTGGCGCTCGATCAGCGGCTTGCACCACACGGTGTACAGCGAGAAGAAGGCCGCCGCGACCAGCAGCACCAGGTCGCCGCCGCTGGCCTGCCACTGCGCGCCGACCAGCTTGTCGGACAGGAACACCAGCACGCCGCACACCGCCAGCGCCACGCCGGCGACCTGGCCGCGCGTGAGCTGCTCGCTGCCGTGCCAGCGCAGGATCAGCAGCGTGAACACCGGCCCGATGGCCAGGATCAGCGAGCTGGAGAACGCCGTCGACCAGTGGATGCCGTAGGTCACCAGCCCGACGTGCAGCAGGTGCCCGGTGAGCCCGAGCCTGAAGAGCTGCCAGAACTCGCGCCGCGACAGGCGCGGCCAGCGCGTGCCGAAATGCGCCAGCAGCAGCAGCGCCGCGGCCACCGGCATGATCAGGTAGCGCACGAACAGGAAGCCGCCCGGCGTCAGCGCGGTGAACACCGCCTTCTGCACGCTGAAGTTGCTGCCCCAGCACAGCACCAGCACGAGCGCGGCCCACAGCGCGACACGTTCCCGCTTCGCGGCGGCCGTCGTCATGCGCTGCTCCCGCCCAGCCAGGCCTGCGCCTCGTCGTCGAGCGCCGGCTCGGCCGTCGCGCGCGCCAGCGCCATCCAGGTGGCCAGCGGCAGGCGCATCGCGCGGCGCGGCGCCGGCCGCGCCACCTCGAGCGCGCCGGCCGGGCCGGCGAACATCACTCCGAATTCCATCGGCACCTCGTCGGCATCGGCGATGCCTTGTTTGAGCACGTACCAGCATTGGCTGGACAGCATGCGATAGGCCTCGCGCTTGCAGGGCTGGCGCAGGTCGGACAGCAGGTCGGCGCGCGTCACCTTGACCTCGTGCGCGGCCGGCTCCAGCCAGTCTTCCACCGTGGTGTGGCGGATCGAGAAGACGTCGGGCATCGCCATCACCCAGCGGCCCGCCCCGCCGTCCCCGGCGCCCTCGACGTGCGCGCGCAGCGACAGCCCGCGCCAGGCGATGCGGCCGGCGCGTGTCATCTCGCGCGCCACGCGCCCGACCAGCGCCTCGTGCGCGCCGCGCCGCGCGCGGTTGCGCGCCAGCGTGGCGGCCAGCGCGGCGACGCCGCCGTCGGTGACACGCAGCGTCTCGTGGCCGCTGCCGTGGCGCACGCGCTCCAGCAGCCCGGCGGCGAGCAGCTCGGCTTCGATCAGGTCCTGGCAGGGCCAGCCGGCCGAGCGCCACACCTCGCGCAGGCGCCGCTGGTGCGCCGCCGAGGCGGCCAGCGGCGGTGAGGACGGGGTCGGTTCGGGCGGCGTCGGCACGGCCCGCAGCGTAGCGCGAAGCCGGCCGGCCCGCTTGCCACACATACCCTACAGGGCATATACTCCATACTGTATATGAACCGTGCCGCCATGAAACTCCTGCTCGCCGCCTCGCTGCTCGCCGCCGGCGCCCACGCCGCCGAGCCGGTCGGCGTGCCGACCATCGCGGTCGCCGCCGGCGGCGGCGGCGCCACGGCCGAGTTCGACGGCGTGCTGCAGCCGGTGCGCCAGGCGACGCTGACCGCGCAGACCGGCGGCAACGTGCTGGCGCTGCGCGTGCGCGCCGGCGAGCGCGTGCGGCGCGGCCAGCCGCTGCTGCGCACCGACGACCGCGACAGCCGCGCCGGCGTGGCGCAGAGCGACGCCGCGGTGACGCAGGCCGAAGCCGAGGCGCGCCTGGCCGAGGTGGCGCTGACGCGCAGCCGCGACCTGAACAGGAGCGGCTTCATCAGCCAGGCCGCGGTGGACAGCGCCGAGACGCAGGCCCAGGCGGCGCGCGCCGGGTTGGACCGGGCGCGCGCCGCGCGCGCCCAGGCCGCGCTGGCGCAAGGCCATGCCGAGGTGCTCGCGCCCTACGACGCGGTGGTCAGCGCCACGCACGTCGAAGTCGGCGACCTCGCGCTGCCCGGCCGGGCGCTGCTGACGCTGTACGAACCCGGCCGCCTGCGCGCCGTGGTGCAGGTGCCGGCCTCGCGCGCCGCGGCGCTGGCGGCGGCCGGCGAGGTTCGCGTGTTGCTGCCCGACGGTCGCGCGCTCGAACCCGGCGCGCGCGAGCTGCTGCCCGCCGCCGACCCGGTGTCGCAGACGATCGAATGGCGCCTCGAGCTGCCGGCCGAGGCGAACGGCGCGCGCCCCGGCCAGTCGCTGCGCGTGCGCGCCGCCGGACTGCGCGCCGAGGGCGCGGCCGGGCGCCCCAGCCTGCCGGCCGGCGCCGTGCTGCGGCGCGGCGAGCTGACCGCCGTCTACGTCGCCACGCCGCAGGGCTTCGCGCTGCGCGCGGTGCGTGTCGCCGCGGCGGCCGGCGGGCGCGTCGAGGTGCTGGCCGGCCTGAACCCGGGCGAGCGCGTCGCCGCCGACCCGCTGCGCGCCGGGCTGCACGGCGCGCGCGCCGCGCCATGAGCGCCCCCACCCTCGGCGTCTCCGGCCGCCTCGCCCGGACCTTCCAGCGCCACGCGCTGACGCCGCTGCTGGCGCTGGTCGCGCTGCTGCTCGGCGCCTTCGCGGTGCTGGTCACGCCGCGCGAGGAAGAGCCGCAGATCAACGTGACGATGGCCAACGTGCTGATCGCCTTCCCGGGCGCATCGAGCGCCGACGTGCACGCGCTCGTCGCGCGCCCGGCCGAACAGGTGCTCGGCCAGATCGCCGGCATAGACCACACCTTCTCGGTGTCGCGCCCCGGCATGGCGGTGCTGACGGTGCAGTTCCAGGTCGGCGTGCCGCGCACCGAGGCGCTGGTGCGGCTGTACGACGTGCTCGACGCCAACCAGGACTGGCTGCCCGCCAACCTCGGCGTGCTGCCGCCGGTGGTCAAGCCCAAGGGCATCGACGACGTGCCGGTGCTGGCCGTCACGCTGTGGACGCGCGAGGGCGCCAGCGCCGCCGAACTGGAGCGCGTGGCGCACACGATGGAGGCCGAGCTCAAGCGCGTGGCCGGCGTGCGCGAGGTGACGACGATCGGCGGCCCGGGGCGCGCGGTGAACGTCTGGCTCGACCCCGGCCGGCTGCGCGAGCGCGGCATCGACATCGCGCGGCTGCAAACCACGCTGGCGGCCGCCAACCAGGCCATGCCCTCGGGCGCGGTGCTCGACGACGGCGCCGCGCAGCCGCGCCTGCTCGGCGTCGAGACCGGCGAGTTCCTGCGCTCGGCGGCCGAGGTCGGCGAGCTGATCGTCGGCGTGTCCGGCGGCAAGCCGGTGCGGCTGTCGGAAGTCGCGCGCATCGAGGACGGCGCCCGGCAGCCGCGGCGCTACGTCTGGTTCACGCCGGGCGCGGCGGCATCGGACGCCGCCGGCGCGGCGCAGCCGGCGGTGACGATCACGATCACCAAGAAGCCGGGCAGCAACGCCGTCGACGTGGCGCGCGCCGCGCGCGAGCGCCTGGCCGAGCTGCGCAACACGGTGCTGCCGCAGGGCGTGGAGGCGAGCATCACGCGCGACTACGGCGAGACGGCCGCCGAGAAGGCCAACAAGCTGATCCAGAAGCTGGCCTTCGCCACCGGCTCGGTGATCCTGCTGGTGGGCCTGGCGCTGGGCCGGCGCGAGGCGGTGATCGTGGGCGCGGCGGTCGTGCTCACGCTCGCCGCCACGCTGTTCGCGTCCTGGGCCTGGGGCTTCACGCTGAACCGCGTCTCGCTGTTCGCGCTGATCTTCTCGATCGGCATCCTGGTCGACGACGCCATCGTGGTGGTCGAGAACATCCACCGCCACCAGGCGCTGGCGCCCGGCAGGCCGCTGTCCGACATCATCCCGGCGGCGGTCGACGAGGTCGGCGGGCCGACCATCCTCGCCACGCTGACGGTGATCGCCGCGCTGCTGCCGATGGCCTTCGTCAGCGGGCTGATGGGGCCGTACATGAGCCCGATCCCGATCAACTCCAGCCTGGGCATGGCGCTGTCGCTGGCGATCGCCTTCACGGTCACGCCCTGGCTGGCGCTGCACCTGATGAAGCCCCACGGCGGCGGCGACCACGCCGTGGCGACGAACGCGCCGACACGCTTGCAGCGCCTGTTCGAGCGCGTGCTGCGCCCGCTGCTGGCCAGCGCGCGCAAGCGCTGGCTGCTGCTGGCGGGCATCGTCGCCGCGCTGCTGCTGTCGGCCGGGCTGGCGGTGGTGCAGTGGGTGGTGCTGAAGATGCTGCCCTTCGACAACAAGAGCGAGTTCCAGGTGGTGCTGGAGATGCCCGCCGGCACGCCGCTGGAGCAGACCGCCGCGACGCTGCAGCGGCTGGGCGCGCAGCTCGCGCAGCAGCCCGAGGTGCGCGACCTGCAGGGTTACGCCGGCACCGCCAGCCCGATCACCTTCAACGGCCTGGTGCGCCAGTACTACCTGCGCGCCGACGCCGAGCAGGGCGAGTTGCAGGTCAACCTGGTCGACAAGTCGCGGCGCCACGAGCAGAGCCATGCCATCGCGCAGCGCCTGCGCCCGGCGCTGGACGCCATCGCCGCCGAGCACGGCGCGCGGCTGAAGGTGGTGGAGGTGCCGCCCGGCCCGCCGGTGCTGGCGCCGCTGGTGGCCGAGGTCTACGGGCCCGACGAGGCGATGCGCACGCACGCCGCCGAGCAGTTGCTGAAGGCGTTCGGCGAGACCGCGCACATCGTCGGCATCGACAGCACGCTGGCCGCCGACGCGCCGCGCGCCTGGCTGCGCATCGAGCGCCAGCGCGCCGAGACGCTGGGCATCCCGGTCGCCGTGATCGCGCAGACGGTGCACGCCGCGCTGTCGGGCGCCGACGCGAGCTACCTGCACGACGGCCACAGCAAGTACCCGGTGCCGGTGCGGCTGCAACTGCCCGCCGAACAGCAGTTCGGGCTGGACGCGCTGCTGGCGCTGCCGCTGCGCGCGGCGGGCGGACCACTGGTGCCGCTGTCCGAACTCGTGCGCGTCGAGCGCGGCGTGATCGACAAGCCGCTGCACACCAAGGACTTGCAGCCGGTGGTCTACGTGCTCGGCGACGTCGGCGAGCGCGCGGTGGCCGGCGACGAGCGCCGCCTGGTCGACTCGCCGCTGTACGGCCTGTTCGCGGTGCGCGCCCGGCTCGGCGACGCCGGGCCCGGCGAGTACTGGATCCGCCAGCCGGGCGACCCGTACCGCGAGGTCGCGCTGAAGTGGGACGGCGAGTGGCAGATCACCTACGAGACCTTCCGCGACATGGGCGCGGCCTACGCGGTCGGCCTGGTGCTGATCTACCTGCTGGTGGTGGCGCAGTTCCGCAGCTACCTGACGCCGCTGGTGATCATGGCGCCGATCCCGCTGACCCTCATCGGCGTGATGCCCGGCCACGCGCTGCTCGGCGCGCAGTTCACCGCCACCTCGATGATCGGCATGATCGCGCTGGCCGGCATCATCGTGCGCAACTCCATCCTGCTGGTCGACTTCATCGAGCTGCAGCTCGCGCGGGGCCGGCCCTTCGAGGACGCGGTGGTCGCCGCGGCCGCGGTGCGCGCGCAGCCGATCGCGCTGACCGGCCTGGCCGCGATGACCGGCGCCTTCTTCATCCTCGACGACCCGATCTTCAACGGCCTGGCGGTTTCGCTGATCTTCGGCATCTTCGTCTCGACGCTGTTGACGCTGGTCGTCATCCCGGTTCTTTATTTCGCGCTGTACCGGCGGCGCATCCAACCCAGGAGTTCCACATGACCGTCGAACGCGCCGTGCGCATCATGGCCGGCTTCTTCGTGCTGCTCTCGCTCGCGCTGGGCGTCGAAGGCAGCCCGATCTTCGTCAGCCGCTGGTTCCTCGCCTTCACCGCCTTCGTCGGCGCGAACCTGTTCCAGTCGGGCATCACCGGCTTCTGCCCGCCGAGCTTCCTGCTGCGCAGGCTCGGCCTGAAGGACGGGGGCTCGGCCTGCTCGCGCTGAAAAATGAACGACAAACCGCTCGCGCACCTGTTCCCCGGCTGGTTCGCCATCGTGATGGGCTGGTCGGGCCTGGGGCTGGCCTGGCACCGCGCCGCGCCGCTGATGGGCGAGGCCGCGCAGGGCATCGCGCTGGTGGCCGCCGCCGTCGCGGCGCTGCTGTTCGTGCTGCTGGCCGCGGCGATGCTGCTGCGCCGCCGGCGCCACGCGCAGGCGCTGCGCGACGACCTCGCGCATCCGGTGCGCCACACCTTCTTCGCCGCCATCCCGATCTCCGGGCTGCTGCTGGCCACGCTCGCCGTGGCGCTGTTCGGGCCCGAGGTTCCGGGCGCACGCACGCTGTGGTGGATCGCCTCGCTGGCGCAGTTCGGCATCACGCTGTGGGTGCTGGCCAAATGGACCGCCGGCCCGGCCGGTGGCCCCGGCCACAAGCCGAACTGGAGCGCGGTGACGCCGGTGCTGATCATTCCCATCGTCGGCAACGTGCTCGCGCCGCTGGCCGGCGTGCCGCTCGGTCACGCGGCCTGGGCCTCGGCGCAGTTCGGCCTGGGGCTGCTGTTCTGGCCGGTGGTGCTGGTGCTGAACTTCGTGCGCACCGCGCAGGCCGGCATGCCGCCCGAGCGGCTGCTGCCCTCGCTGTTCATCTTCATCGCGCCGCCGGCGGTGGTGGGCATCGCGGCGCTGCAGTACGGCGCGCCCGCGCCGCTGCCGTGGATGCTGTGGGGCATGGCGCTGTTCCACGCGCTGTGGGCCGGCACGCAGCTGCGCCGCATCGCCGCGCTGCCCTTCGGCATACCGCACTGGGGCATGAGCTTCCCGCTCGCCGCGCTGGTGGTGCTGTCGCTGCGCCTGGCCGCCACGCCCGACGGCGCCTGGCTGCGCGTGCCGGCGCTGGCGCTGCTGGCGCTCGCTTCGCTGGTGATCCTCGCGCTGAGCGCCGCCACGCTGCGCGGCCTGCGCGCCGGCACGCTGCTGGTGGCCGAGGGGCCGGCGGTGGTGCCCATCCACGCGCAGCCGGGCGCGGCGTGAACCACGGCGGCGTCGCACGGTATCGCACACAATGGCTGCCCGCCCGACGACTCCGGCCGTGTCCAGCGCGCCGTCCTGCACCATGCCCGTCCTGAACGACGAGAAGTCCCGCACCGACCTGCTGCACCGCCTGCGGCGCGCCGAAGGCCAGTTGCGCGGCATCCAGCGCATGATCGAGGAAGGCGAGGAGTGCCTGGCGATCGCCGGCCAGATGTCGGCGGTGCGCAAGGCGCTGGACAGCGCCTACGTGCGCATGACGGTGTGTTTCATGGAGCAGGAGCTGGCCGCCCGGCTCGGCGACAAGCCCGCGGCCCAAGCCGACCTGGGCCAGATGCTCGACAACGTCGAGACGCTGCTGGGCAAGATCCGCTGAACGGCGAGCAACCCTGTTGCGCACAGGGGAACGCCCGGCGCAGATTCGCAGCGCGGCCCATCCTGGCCGCCTTCTTCACGAGGAGTCCACGATGAAGAACGCCCTGATGGCGCTGTCCCTCGCCCTGGCCGCCGGCACCGCCCTGGCCCACAACTGCCCCAACGAGATGAAGGCCATCGACGCCAAGCTGGCCACCAGCCCCAAGCTCGGCGACGCCGACGCCGCGAAGGTGAAGCAGTTGCGCGCCGACGGCGAGACGGCGCACAAGGCCGGCAAGCACGACGATTCGATGAAGGCGCTGGGCGAGGCGAAGAAGATCCTGGGGATCTGATCGCCTCGCCGCGTCGTGCCACGGCGCCTCAGGGCGCCCAGTAGTCGATCGAGACCAGTTGCATCCCGTTGGCCAACGTGGTGGTGAGCCCGAGTTCGCGGTAGTCACCCGCCACGCCGGCCAGCGGCACCAGCGATTTGTCGGCCTCGCTGCAACGCGGGTTCTGCGCCGCGGCGATGCCGGCGGTGTAGGTCGAGGTCGAGATGCCCGAGGCCCACGGCGTCCGGCCGCCCGTCACGCTGGCCGTCGTGTCGCCCGGCTTGGCGATCCGGGGCGAGAGGATGGTGCGCTTGTTGTAGCTGGTGCCGTCGACGATCGCGTTGTTCTGCCCGAACAGGTAGGCGCTGTCGACGCGGCCGAGCAGCGCGGGCGCCGTCCACGACAGCGACACGTCGGTCAGCGCGCCGGCGCCGCTGCCCGTCGGGCTGAGGTAGGCGGCCACGCTGGCCGGCGCCAGCGTCGGCCACCAGCCGGCGGCGTTGTCGACGTAGGGATTGAAGTCGGGGTCGCTGACGATCAGGCGGTGATAGGCGATCCGGTCGGGCTGGTCCGGCGTCGCGCTGCCGAAGAAGAAGAACTCCCACTTGTAGGTGCCGTAGGGCACCAGCGCCTCGGTGGTTCCCTCCGGCGTGTCGGCGTAGTCCACGTTGGCCCCCGGCCACGCGCCGCCCGGCCCTTCGCCGGTGAGGAATTCGGCCCCGACCTTGAAGTCCACGCTCGCGTTGCCGGTCCAGTAGCGCGGCTGGTTGACGCCGCCGTCGACCACGTAGGTGTCGCCGGTCTTGCTGACGATCACCATGCGGTCGGAGGTGCAGCGCGACGAACGCGACAGCACCACGCCGGCCGCCGGCAGCCCGGGGCCGCTGACCCGCGCCGCGCGCACGCCGTTCATGCCGGGGCCGGACGGATCGAGCATCAGGCGCAGCACGGCCTCGTAGCGCGACCGCGAGGAATAGCCGGCCGGATTGGCGGGCGCCGCATTGCGGTTGACGTAGCGCTGCAGACGCAGCTGCACGTCGTAGTCGTAGGGCCGCTGGTTGCCGACGAACTTCCACGCGCCGTCCACCTTCGCCAGCAGCAGCGCACGGCGCGTCGCCTGGTTGTTGGCCGCCGGCAGCGTGGCGCGCATGTCGACCGCCACGCACTGCGCGGTGTTGCAGTAAGGGTTCTTGATCTCTTTCGGATCGCTCAGGTTCGCCGCCGGCACCACCAGCAGGATCGCCGGGCGCTGGAACTTCGCGCCGTCGAGATTGGGGTTGAGCAGGCTGGCGCCCTGCGACGCCATCCAGGAGTAGCCGTTGACCTTGAAGTCCGGCACGTCGGCCTCGCAGGCGGCGGCCAGGGCGGTGGGCGAGCCGTTCGCGTCGGTGGCCGTCACGCGCTGCGCCGCCGGCAGCGCGTAACACGCCGTCCAGCGCGCCGCGATCGCATCCAGTTCGGCGGCCGTCGGCAGGTCGCTCGCCGTCGGCGGCAGCGTCGGCGCCGTGGCCGGCGTGGTCGCGGGCGTCAGCGTCGCGGGCGGCGCGACGCCGTTGCTCGTGGCCGCCTGCGCATTGTTCTGGATCGTCACCGTGCCGGCCGGCATGTCGCTCGGGTTGGTCTTCACGGTGATCTGGTCGAGTACCGCGTCGACGCCGCCGCCGGTCGCGGCGAACGTGGTCGTCACCGGGTTGTAGGTGCCGCCGGCGCCGGCGGCCGCCGCCAGCGCCGCCGCGATCGTCGGGTCGCTGTTGAGCACCGCCATCAGCGAAGCCACCGCATTGGCGAAGGCATCGGCATTCGCGCCGCTGAATGCGGCGGCGAGCTGCGCCGGATCGCTCAGCGCCGCCGGGTTGCCGCCGGGCGCCACCAGCACCGCGATGGCGTCGGTCAGCGGCGTGATGTTGGCGGTGTTGGCGGCGCCGGCGGTGGCCGTCGGCAGCACCGAGTAGAGCGTGCGCGCCACCCCGTCCTGCGTGAAGGAGACTCGCAGCGAGAACGGCGCGCGCAGGTTCCGGCCGACGATGCTGAAGCTGCCGTCGGCCGCGGTGGTCACCGCCGCCGGATCGACCGAGGCGCCGTCGGCATCGACCAGCGTGACGGTCGCTCCGGCGATCGGCTCGCCGTTGGCGGCGACGCCGACGACGGTGGTCGCCGGGCCCGGCTCGTCCGAACCGCCGGACGAGCCGCCGCCACAGGCGGCCAGCAAGGCGATGCTGCCGGCCAGCGCGGCGACGAGCGGAATGGGTCGGAAGGGAATGCGCGTCATGAAGTGCCTCCGTTGAAGCCGCAGGAATGCGGCACGGAGGCACTGTCGTCAAGACGCGCACATCCGGCATCGCCAGATGTGAGGAAGGCGCGGCTTCGTGTCGCCGATCAAGTCGCCGGCTTGTCCGACAAGGCCTTGAGGTTGTCCTTCAGCTCCTGGCTCATCGGCGCCTGCAGGTTGATGCCCTTGGGCGGGATCGGCGACTCGAACCACTTCTTGTAGAGCCGCTCGAACTCGCCGCTCTTCATCATGGTGGCCAGCGTGTCGTCGACCAGCTTCTTGAATGCCGGGTCGTCCTTGCGCAGCATGATCGCGTAGGGCTCGACCTGGATCGGGTCGCCCACCACGGCCAGCTCGGCCGGGTTCGCGGCGCTGGCCTTCAGGCCGTACAGCAGGATGTCGTCCATCGCGAAGGCCACCGCGCGGCCGCTTTGCACCAGCAGCGCGGCCTCGGCGTGGTCTTTCGCGCCGATCAGGTCGATGCCGAGCTTCTGCTCGTCGTTGAGCGAGCGGATGATCTTGAAGTTCGTGGTGCCCGTGGTCGAGACCACCGTCTTGCCCTTCAGGTCGGCCAGCGTCTTGACCGCCGTGCCGGCCTTCACCAGGAAGCGCGTGCCGGTGTAGAAATAGTTGGTCGCGAAGGCCACCTGCTTGGCGCGCTCGCTGTTGTTGGTGGTGGAGCCGCACTCGATGTCGATGGTGCCGTTCGCCAGCAGCGGAATGCGGTTGGCCGAGGTCACCGCCTGCGTGGTGACCTTCAGGTCGGCGCGGCCGGTGGCCTTCTTCACCTCGTCGACGATCTTGCCGCAGATCTCCCAGCCGAAGCCGGTGGGCTGCGCCTTGTCGTCGAGGTAGCTGAACGGGATCGACGACTCGCGGTAGGCCACGCCGATGCTGCCGCTGGCCTTGACCTTGTCGAGCGTGGATTGCGCTTGGGCCGCGAACGGCAGGGCACAGGCGACGGCGATGAGCGAGAGAGAGAGTCTGCGCATGGAGAGTGTTCCTCGGTGAGGGGTGAACAAGGGATTGAGGCGGCTGGTGGCCGCCGCAAGAACCATGCTAGCCCGCGCGGCGCATGCGGTCACTCGGGGTGTTCTCGGTACTGCGCCGCGGCGCGCCGCAGCCGCTGCGCGATCGCGGCGGCCAGCGCCTTGTCACCCACCACCTGCACGCTGTCGCCGTGGCGCAGGATGTCCATCGACAGCTCGGTGGCGTCGGCATAGGGCACCTGCAGCTCGTAGCGGCCGTCGCTCAGGTGGCGCGACTTCTGCTGCGGATGCCACTCCTCGCTGGCCACCCACTGCGCGGCGTCGGGCACGAAGCGCAGCGTGGCCCACTTCAGCTTCGCGCCGCTGGCGCCGTAGATGCCGTAGCCGGCGTCCAGCGCCGCCTCCAGCTCGCGCAGCGGCAGGCTCTTCGCCCGGGCGTCGAGCACGCCGGCCTCGCGCACCGCGTCGAGCGCGAAGCGGCGCAGCGCGTCGCTGCGGTGGCACCAGGCGTCCAGGTACCAGGTGGCGCGGTAGTGCACCAGGCGCTGCGGCGAGACCTCGCGTTCGCTCTCGCGCCGGTCGCTGCGCTTGAAGTAGCGCAGCCGCACGCGCTTGCGCTGCAGCAGCGCGCTGCCCAGCAGTTCGAACCAGCGGCTGGGCACGCGCCGGCGCGCAGTGCCGATCACCTTGATGCGCCGCATCAGCTCGCGCGACTCGGCGGCGTCGGCGCCGATCAGTCCTTGCAGCCGCTCCAGCAGCGGCTGCAGGTGGCGCGACAGCACGCCGTCGTCGTCCAGGCCCGCGAGCAACTGGTGCATGGTCAGCAGCGCGTGGATCTCGTGCTCGCTGAACCACAGGCCGGGCAGCTCGTGGCGCGCGCCGCGCGGCGCGGCGGCGCCGCTGTCGAAGCGGTAGCCCTTGTCGAAGGCGTCGTAGACGATGGGCGCGTACAGCCGGTCGCGCAGGTATTGCAGGTCGCGCTTGAGCGTCGCGGGCGAGACGGCCAGCTCCTCGCGCAGCGCGGCGAAGCCGACGCTGCCGCGGCTCCTGAGCAGCATCTCGATCTTGTAGAAGCGTTCGGTGCGGTCCATCGGTCGTGCTCGGATCCTGCCGGTGGCTCACGGCGTGAGCCTGCCCGGGCGAGCTTACCCCGGCTTCGCGCGGCGCCGCTGGCTCATCCCCTGAGCCACCCGGCCGTAACACTGCATTGGCCTGCCGCGGCCCGCGGCGCCCACCGGGAACCCGACCATGACCACCACCTTCACCCACGACACCTGCCCCGCCACCACGCTGACCGCGCTCGACCGCATCGGCTTCGAGCTGGGCTGGGACTACGCCCACCACGGCGTGCAGCCGCCGGCGCCGTACGCCGACGAGGCCTCCAGCCTGCGCGACGGCCTGCGCGCCGGCGCGGCCACCTTCGGCACGCGCACGCTGATGCCGACGCGCCACGTGCGCAAGTGGCTGCAACTGCGGCTGCACGCCTGGCTGCGCGGGCGCAGCGTCGAGCTGATGCAGGTCACGCCCAGCCACCTGCGGCAGATCGAGGCCAGCCACTGCCCGGTGACGCGCATCGCGCTGTCGGCCGCCACGCTGCAAGGCAGCGACGCCTCGGTCGACCGCGTGCGCAACGACGCCGGCTACGCCGCCGGCAACCTCGTGATGATGTCCACCCAGGCCAACCACGCCAAGGCGGCGCACGGCTTCCGCGACGCGCTGCGCATCGTGCGCGACCTGGAAACCGCCCGCGCCGGCGCGGGCGGCGGGCTGACGGTGGCGCAGTGGGCGCGCGTCGCGGTGCTGTGCAGCTTCGTCGAGCCGCTGTCGCACGAGGAGGCGAGTGCGCTGCCGCTGCTGGTGCTGCCGCCGAACCGCCTGCGCCTGTTCAACCCGGTGCAGGCGGTGCAGGCCTTCGTGAGCCGCCAGTTGCTCACGGCGGGCTGGAGCCAGCGCATCGCGCGCTTCGAGGTGCTGCTGCCCGGCAAGCCGGCGCGGCGCGCCTTCCAGATGTTCTTCCACGCGCTGCTGCCGCGCGTGCTGGAGGCCGGCCGCTGCGACGAGCCGCAGCGCGCCCGCTGGGCGGTCGAAGACGCCTGGCGCAATCCGCTGGTGATGAAGCGCTGGCGCGCCTTCGCCCGGCTGCTGACGCCGGCGCAGTGCGAAGCGCTGCTGGCGCGCGCCGCCGCCAAGGGGCTGGCGACGCAGCGCATCGAGCAGATCGGCACCGCCCAGGCCACCGAGGGCTGGAACCTCGATTCGCGCGGCTACGTGCCGCATGCGGTGGTGGCGCGGCGGCCGTTTGCCATGCCGCACCAGGCGACGCTGCCTTTGATGTGAGCCGGTGCTCACACTGATTAATTTTCATTATACCAATCCATTTCAATCAAACGTTTGATTTGCGGAGTACCATCTCCGCCCATGACCGATATCAATATCGCGGCCGCGCCGCGGCCGGCGCGACCCGGCCGCGGCGACGGCGAGGCGGCGCGCGAGCGGCTGCTGCACGCCGCGCTCAACCTGTTCGCCCACCAGGGTTTCGCCACCACCTCGACGCGCGAGATCGCCGAGGCCGCCGGCGCCAACCTCGCGGCCATCAAGTACTACTTCGGCGACAAGGCCGGGCTGTACCGCGCGGTGTTCTTCGAGATGCAGTCCAAGCCGGAGGACGACATCCGCCGCTTCGGCGGCGAGGCGCTGAGCCTGCGCGAAGCGCTGCGCGGCCTGTACCTGGGCTTCCTGGAGCCGCTCAAGCAGGGCGAGCTGACCACCTTGTGCATGAAGCTGCACATGCGCGAGATGCTCGAACCCAACGGGCTGTGGGGCGAGGAGATCGAGCACGGCATCCGCCCGATGCACGAGGCGCTGCTGCGCGTGCTGTGCCGGCACGTCGGCGCGGCCGCGCCGGACGAGCACATCGAGCGCCTGGCCGTCTGCGTGGCGGCGCTGGGCGTGCACCTGCACGTTGCCCGCGACGTCACCGACGCGCTCGCCCCGGCGCTGAACGAAGGCGCCGACGCGCTCGACCGCTGGCTGGACGCGCTGGTGATGTACGCCGAGGCGATGGTCGCGTCGGAAGTGCGCCGGCGCGCCTCGGCCCGCCAGCCGTGACACCAGGGAGAAACAAGCCCATGCCGCGACACCCGCTTTCCCCGCGCCGCGCGCCGCTGGCGCTGGCCGCGCTCGCGCTGGCCGCCTGCGCCAGCATCGACCCCGCCCCGGCGCCGGCCACGGCCGCCGCGCCGGCGGCGCAATGGCAGGCGGCGCTGCCGGCCGGCGCCGACCCCGCCGTTGCCCTGCGCGACTGGTGGCAACAGTTCGACGACCCGCTGCTGACGCAGTTGATAGACGCCGCCCAGGCCGCCAGCCCGACGCTGGCCGACGCGCGCGCCCGCATCGAGCAGGCGAGCGCCGCGCGCACCGGCGCCGGCGCAGCGCTGGGTCCGACCCTGAACGCCGGCGCCAACGCCACGCGCGGCCGGCTCGACCTCGCCACGCCGGTCGGCACCTCGCTGGGCGCGAGCCTGCAGGCCGGCTGGGAGATCGACCTGTTCGGCGCCAACCGCGCCAGCCGCGACGCCGCCCAGGCGCGCCTCGAAGGCAGCCAGGCGCAGTGGCACGACGCGCGCATTTCGGTGGCCGCCGAAACCGGCTCGGCCTACCTGGCCTTGCGCGCCTGCGAAGCGCAGCTCGCGCAGCGCGAGCTGGACGCCGCTTCACGCGCCGAGACCGCGCGGCTGACCGAGCTGGCCGCCAAGGCCGGCTTCGAGGCGCCGGCCAGCGCCGAGCTGGCGCGCGCCAGCGCCGCCCAGGGCAACGCCACGCTGACGCAGCAGCGCGCCAGTTGCGAGCTGGCCGTCAAGGCGCTGGTGGCGCTCACCGCCTTGCCCGAAGCGTCCTTGCGCGAGCAACTGGCCGCACGCCGCGCCAGCCTGCCCCGGCCGGCGCAGCTCGGCGTCGCCGCGGTGCCGGCGCAGGCGCTGGCGCAGCGGCCCGACGTGGCCGCCGCCGAGCGCGAGC
The DNA here is from genome assembly GCF_047600445.1 of Piscinibacter sp. GTDB lineage: Bacteria > Pseudomonadota > Gammaproteobacteria > Burkholderiales > Burkholderiaceae_C > Piscinibacter. The sequence goes on along the minus strand of NZ_JASGKT010000001.1, from coordinate 471,820 downwards.
TGGCCGCCGCCGCCGCCGACACCGCGCAGGCGCGCGCCCAGCGTTATCCGCGCGTCACGCTGGCCGGCAGCATCGGCCCGTCGCGCTTCGAGAGCGGCGGCGCCAGCGCCAGCGGCACGCTGTGGAGCATCGGGCCGGTCAGCGTCAGCCTGCCGCTGTTCGACGGCGGCGTGCGGCGCGCCAACGTGCGCGCCGCGCAGGCCGCCTACGACGCCGCCGCCACGCGCTACGCCGCCCGCCTGCGCGGCGCGGTGCGCGAGGTCGAGGAGGCGCTGGTGGCGCTGGCCAGCACGGCCGCGCGCGGCGAGGACGCGCGCAACGCCGCCGAGGGCTACGAACGCAGCCTGCGCGCCGTCGAGGCGCGCTACCGCGGCGGGCTGGCCAGCCTGTTCGAACTGGAAGACGCGCGCCGCAGCGCCGTGGCCGCGCAGTCCGCGCTGATCGAGCTGCAGCGCGAGCGCGTCGCCGCGTGGATCTCGCTGTACCGCTCGCTCGGCGGGGGCTGGAGCGCCGACGCGCTGGCCGCCGCCGCCGACACCCCCCGCCGCTGAACCCAACACCGAGAAGAACGCCATGCCCGCCTCCCACCGACTCCTGTTCGCCGCCGCGCCGCTCGCCGTCGCGCTGGCCGCCCTGGCGATCACCGTCGTCGTGCACGCCGCCGACGCGCCCGCCGCCGCGGCGCCGGCCAAGCCGGCGCTGACCGTCACCGTCACCAGCCCGCAGCCGGCCAGCGTGCCGCTGAAGATCGCCGCCAACGGCAACATCGCCGCGTGGCAGGAGGCCAGCATAGGCACCGAGGCGAACGGGCTGCGCCTGGCCGAGGTGCGGGTCAACGTCGGCGACGTGGTCAAGCGCGGCCAGGCGCTCGCCACCTTCGCGCCCGACACCATCGCCGCCGAGCTGGCGCAGACGCGCGCCGCCGTCGCCGAGGCCGAGGCCACGCTCGCCGAGGCCGGCGCCAACGCGCAGCGCGCGCGCGAGCTGCAGGCCACCGGCGCGCTGTCGGCGCAGCAGATCAACCAGTACCTGACCGCCGAGCGCACCGCGCAGGCGCGCCTGGAAGCGCAGCGCGCCGCCGCGAAGACCCAGCAACTGCGCCTGGCGCAGACGCAGGTGCTGGCGCCCGACAACGGCGTGATCTCGGCGCGCAGCGCCACCGTCGGCGCGGTGCTGCCGGCCGGGCAGGAGCTGTTCCGCCTGATCCGCGGCGGGCGCCTCGAATGGCGCGCCGAGGTGGCCGCCGCCGACCTGGCGCAGCTCAAGCCGGGTGTCGCCGCGACGGTCACGCCGGCCGGCGGCACGGCCATCGCCGGCCGGCTGCGCATGGTCGCGCCGACCGTCGACGCGGCCACGCGCAACGGCATCGTCTACGTCGACCTGCCGCAGCCCGGCGCGGCGCGCGCCGGCATGTTCGCGCGCGGCGAGTTCGAGATCGGCCAGGCGCAGGGCCTGTCGCTGCCGCAGGGCGCGGTGCTGCTGCGCGACGGCTTCAGCTACGTGCTGCGCGTCGGCCCCGACTCGAAGGTGCAGCAGGTGAAGGTGAGCACCGGCCGGCGCTGGGCCGACCGCGTCGAGATCACCGGCGGGGTCGACCGCAACGCGCGGGTGGTCGCCGCCGGCGCCGGCTTCCTCGGCGACGGCGACCTGGTGCGCGTGGTCGACGCGGCGCCCGCCGCACCTTCCGCGGCGTCGGCGCCGGCGGCCAAATAAGGAGCGCGGGCATGGCCATCAACGTCTCCGCCTGGTCGATCCGCAACCCGACGCCGTCCATCCTGCTGTTCCTGATGCTCACGCTGGCCGGGCTGGTCGGCTTCCGGGCGATGAAGGTGCAGAACTTCCCCGACATCGACCTGCCGATGGTCAACATCGTCGCCGCGCTGCCCGGCGCCTCGCCGGGGCAGCTCGAAACCGAGGTGGCGCGCAAGATCGAGAACTCGCTGGCCACGGTGCAGGGCCTCAAGCACCTGTACACCAGCCTGACCGACGGCACCGTCACGATCACCGCCGAGTTCCGCCTCGAGAAGCCCACGCAGGAAGCGGTGGACGACGTGCGCGACGCCGTCTCGCGCGTGCGCTCCGACCTGCCGTCCGACCTGCGCGACCCGGTGATCAAGAAGGTCGACCTCGCCGGCACGCCCATCCTCACCTACACGGTGGCCTCGCAGAAGATGGACGACGAGGCGCTGTCGTGGTTCGTCGACAACCAGGTCGCCAAGGCGATGCTGGCGGTGCCCGGCGTCGGCGCGGTGTCGCGCGTCGGCGGCGTCGCGCGCGAGGTGCGCGTCGAGCTGGACCCGGCGCGGCTGCTGGCGCTCAACGCCACCGCCGCCGACATCTCGCGCCAGCTCCGCCAGGTGCAGCAGGAGGCCTCGGGCGGCCGCGCCGACCTGGGCGGCGCAGAGCAGTCGGTGCGCACCATCGCCACCGTGCAGTCGGCCGAGGAGCTGGCGCGCATGGAGGTGGCGCTGGCCGACGGGCGCCGCATCCGCCTCGACCAGGTGGCGCGCGTGCACGACACCGTGGCCGAGCCGCGCTCGGCGGCGCTGCTGGACGGCAAGCCGGTGGTCGGCTTCGAGATCGTGCGCTCGCGCGGCGCCGGCGAGATCGAGGTCACCGACGGCGTGCGCGCCGCGCTGGCCAAGCTCAAGGCCGAGCACCCCGACATCGCCATCACCGAGGCCTTCAACTTCGTCGATCCGGTGCAGGAGAACTACGACGGCTCGATGAAGCTGCTCTACGAGGGCGCGGCGCTGGCGGTGCTGGTGGTGTGGCTGTTCCTGCGCGACTGGCGCGCCACCTTCGTCTCGGCGGTGGCGCTGCCGCTGTCGGCGATCCCGACCTTCTTCGTGATGCACCTGATGGGCTTCACGGTCAACACGGTGACGCTGCTGAGCCTGTCGCTGGTGGTCGGCATCCTGGTCGACGACGCGATCGTCGAGATCGAGAACATCATGCGCCACCTGCGCATGGGCAAGACGCCGTACCAGGCCGCGATGGAGGCCGCCGACGAGATCGGCCTGGCGGTGATCGCCACCACCTTCACGCTGATCGCGGTGTTCCTGCCCACCGCCTTCATGAGCGGCATCGCCGGCCGCTTCTTCGTGCAGTTCGGCTGGACGGCGGCGATCGCGGTGTTCTTCTCGCTGGTGGTGGCGCGCATGCTGACGCCGATGATGGCGGCCTACATCCTGCGCTCGCCCAAGCACGTGGAGAAGCCGGCGCGCTGGCTGGACGTCTACCTCGGCTGGGCGCGCTGGTGCCTGAAGCACCGCTTCTGGACGCTGCTGGCCGCCGCGGCGTTCTTCGTCGGCAGCTTCGCGCTGGTGCCGCTGCTGCCCACCGGCTTCATCCCGCCCGACGACCTCTCGCAGACCCAGGTGACGCTGACGCTGCCGCCGGGCAGCACGCTGGCCGAGACCACCGCCGCCGCCGAGCAGGCGCGCGCGCTGGTGCAGAAGAACGAGCACGTCAAGCTGGTCTACACCGCGATCGGCGGCGGCGCGGCCGGCTCCGACCCGTTCGCGCCCACGCTCGCCGAGGTGCGCCGCGCGGTGCTGACGATCAACATGACGCACCGCGACGCGCGCCGCGGCCTGTCCAAGCAGGCCATCGAGGCGCAGTTGCGCGACGCGCTCGAGGTGCTGCCGGGCGCGCGCGTCAAGGTCGGCCTGGGCGCCTCCAGCGAGAAGTACGTGCTGGTGCTGGCCGGCGAGGACGGCCGCGTGCTGAGCGCGCACGCCGCGCAGGTCGAGCGCGAGCTGCGCGGCATCCCCGGCATAGGCGCGGTGACCTCGAGCGCCAGCCTGGTGCGGCCCGAGCTGATCGTGCGGCCCGACTTCGCGCGCGCCGCCGACCTGGGCGTCACCTCGCAGGCCATCGCCGACACGCTGCGCATCGCCACCAACGGCGACTACGACCAGGGCCTGCCGAAGCTGAACCTCAGCGAACGCCAGGTGCCGGTGGTGGTGAAGCTCGCCGACGACGCGCGCGCCGACCTCGCGCTGCTGTCGCGCCTGCCGGTGCCCGGCGCGCGCGGGCCGGTGCCGCTGGGCAACGTCGCGACGCTGGCGATCGATTCCGGCCCGACCGAGATCGCGCGCTACGACCGGCTGCGCAACGTCAACTTCGAGATCGAGCTGAACGGCCAGCCGCTCGGCGAGGTCGAGAAGGCCGCGCTGGCGCTGCCCTCGCTGAAGAACCTGCCGCCCGGCGTGATCCAGACCTCGGTGGGCGACGCCGAGGCGATGGGCGAGCTGTTCGAGAGCTTCGGCCTGGCGATGATCACCGGCGTGCTGTGCATCTACGTCGTGCTGGTGCTGCTGCTGAAGGACTTCGTGCAGCCGGCCACCATCCTGGCCGCGCTGGTGCTGTCGGTGCCGGGCGCGTTCCTGGCGCTGTTCATCACGCAGTCCTCGCTGTCCATGCCCTCGATGATCGGCCTGATCATGCTGATGGGCATCGCGACCAAGAACTCCATCCTGCTGATCGACTACGTGGTGCTGGCGCGCCGCGAGCACGGCCTCGCCCGCTGGGACGCGCTGCTCGACGCCTGCCGCAAGCGCGCGCGGCCCATCGTGATGACCACCATCGCGATGGGCGCCGGCATGATGCCGATCGCGCTCGGCCTGGGCGTGGACCCGAGCTTCCGCGCGCCGATGGCCATCGTCGTGATCGGCGGGCTGATCACCAGCACCTTCCTGAGCCTGCTGGTGATCCCGGTGGTGTTCACCTTCGTCGACGACCTCGTGCAGTGGTTCGCCCGGCACGCGCACCGGCGCGGCCACGCCGCCGGCGCGGCGCCGGCGCAGCCGACGTGACGCCGGCCGAGCACCGCACGCTGGCCGCCGCGCTGGGCGCGGCGCTCGGCCCCGGCACGCGCACGATCGAGACGCACATCTCGACGCTGCTGCTGGCCGGCGACTTCGCCTACAAGCTGCGCAAGCCGCTGCGCCTGCCCTTCCTCGACTTCTCGACGCCGGCGGCGCGGCGCCGCGACTGCGAGGAAGAGCTGCGCCTGAACCGGCGCACCGCGCCGGAGCTCTACCTCGACGTGCGGCCGGTGCAGGGCAGCCTCGCCGCGCCGCGCGTCGGCACGCCCGGCGATGCATCCGGCGCGATCGACTGGCTGCTGCGCATGCGCCGTTTCGACGACGACCTGCTGCTGGCCCGCCTGGCCGCGCGCGGCGCGCTGGGCGCGGCCGAGGTCGATGCGCTGGCGCGCGAGGTGGCCGATTTCCACGCGGCGCTGCCCGCCTCGCCGGCCGCCTGGGGCGAGCCCGAGGACGTGCTGCGCTGGGCGCGCGCTAACTTCGCTGCGCTCGGCGACACACGCGGCCTGCGCGAGCTGCACGGCTGGAGCGAACGCGAGTTCGAGCGCATCGCGCCGCGGCTCGCGCTGCGCCGCGCCCAGGGCCGCGTGCGCGAGGGCCACGGCGACCTGCACCTGGCCAACATCGTGATGCTGGATGGTCGGCCGGTGCCCTTCGACGCGATCGAATTCAACCCGGCGCTGCGCCACGCCGACACGATGGCCGACGCCGCCTTCGTCTTCATGGACCTGTGGCGCCACGGCCTGCCATCGCTCGCCTGGCGCTTCGCCAGCGCCTACGCCGAGCGCGGCGGCGACCACGAGGGCCTGGCGCTGTTGCCCTTCTTCGCCGTCTACCGCGCGCTGGTGCGCGCCCAGGTGGCGGCGCTGCGCAACGACGAAGCCGCCTGCGCGCGCGACATCGGCGTGGCGCGCGAGATCGCCGCGGCGCGCCGCGCGCGGCCGCTGCTGCTGCTGACCGTCGGGCTGTCGGGCTCGGGCAAGAGCACGGTCGCGCTCGAACTGCTGCAGGCGCTGGGCGCGCTGCGGCTGCGCTCCGACGTCGAACGCAAACGCCTGGCCGGGCTGGCCGCCGAGGCGCGGCCGACGCCGGCGCAGGCCGGCGCGCTCTACGCCGCCGCGATGACGCGGCGCACCTACGCGTGCCTGGGCCGCCTGGCGGGCACGCTGCTGGAGGCGGGCCTGAACGTGGTCGTCGACGCCGCCGCGCTGCGCCGCCACGAACGCGACGCGCTGCGCGCGCTCGCCGAGGCGCACGGCGCCGAGTTCCGCCTCGTCGAATGCGTGGCGCCCGAGGCGGTGCTGCGCGAGCGCATCGCGCGCCGCGCGGCCGAGGGCCGCGACGCCTCGGACGCCGACCAGGAGGTGCTGGGTTTGCAGTTGCGCATCGTCGAGATCCCGGCCGCCGACGAAGGCGCGCTGCGCCTGGACACCGACGCCGACCCGGCCACCGTGGCGCGCCGCTGCGCCGCGCTGGCGGCGCGGCTGGCGGCTCAGTGATCCTCGAGCCGCGTGCCGGTGCCCTCGGCCAGCTCGCCGGTGTCGGCGTCGACCCAGTCGGCCAGGCCCAGCTCCTGCTCGGCTTCCTGCAGCGTCTCGCCGGGCTCGGGGTTGTCGTCGAAGCCGGCGTTCATGTCGGCCAGCGCCTCGGCCGCCGTGTCGAAGGGGCCGAACTCCTGGTGGCCGTCGATGGCGATCCAGTAGTAGCCGTCGGGATGGCGCACGATGCTGCCGTCGTCGGGCAGCGAGGCATCGGCCAGCGAGGCCTCGTCGAAGCCGGGCTCGGGCGGCATGTTCAGCGTGGCTTTGAGCGACTTCATGGCGGCTTCTCCGGTCGACGGCCGCATCGTATGCCGCAGCGGCGCGGCCGTGTTGAACTGAATCAATCGCCCGCCCAGGCCCGATCGAAGGCCGGCATACTGCGCCCCATGCGAACCCTCACCTCACGCCTGACCGCCGTCCTCGCCTCGCTGCTGCTCGCCGCCTGCGCCCTGCTGCCGGGCAGCGACCCGCTGCGCGTCGAACTGGTGGGCATCGAACCGATCGAAGGCCAGGGCCTGGAGCTGCGCCTGGCCGTCAAGCTGCGCGTGCAGAACCCGAACGACGCGCCGGTGGAGTTCGACGGCAGCGCGCTCGAACTGGAGGTCAACGGCAAGACGCTGGCCAGCGGCGTGAGCGACCAGCGCGGCAGCGTGCCGCGCTACGGCGAGCGCGTGCTGGTGGTGCCGATGAGCATCTCGGCGCTCGGCGCGGTGCGCCAGGCGCTGGCGCTGGCCGACGGCAGCATGACGACGCGCGACTCGGTGCCCTTCGTGCTGCGCGGCAAGCTCGCCGGCGGCGCCTTCGGCGCGGTGCGCTTCAGCCAGGAAGGCTCGCTCGCGGTCGGAACGCTGCTGCCGCGCGCGGCGCGCTGAGCGTCTTCAGATCGCCCCCACGCAGCCCGGCGCGCCGCAGCGGCAGGCGAGCCTGCCCTCGTGGTGCGTCTCGCCGTAGTTGGCGGTGATCTCCTCGCCCGGCGCGATGTCGCGCATCGCGTAGAACTCGACGCGGCCCTGGCGGATGCGCAGCACCGCGTTGGGCCGGCACGAGTGGTTGGTGAAGCGCAGCGGGTCGGCCGAATGCGAAGCGTCGATCGCGCGCGTTTCGCTCAGCTCGACGATCATGATGCGCCGCTGGCCCTTGGCGCGGCGCCGCGCCTCGCGCACGCTGATCGCCTCGCCGCGGATCTCGCCGATCTTGCGCCGCGCCGGCACCGCCTCGGCGGCGAAGGCGCCGCGGCCGTCGATGCGGCTGGGCTTCACGTCCACCGCGTACTTCTGCGGGTCGGCGGGCACGCCGCGCCGGCGCGGCGCGGCGGGGGCGGGCGCAGGGGCGGCGGGCAAGGGCTGGACGCGGGGCATGGTCACGATTGTCGCGCCGCGCGGCCGGGCGGCGATACTGCCGGCCATGCTCCAGCTCGACGCCGCCGCCACCGCCGCGCAGCTCGCCTTCGAGGCGCTGGTGCCGGCGCTGCGCGAGGCCTTCGCGCATGGCGCCGAGGTGCCGCTGCGCCACACCCACACCATCACCGATCCGGCCGACCCGCAGGGCCCCGGCGGCACGGTGCTGCTGATGCCGGCGTGGCGGCCGGGCGGCCTGTTCGGGCTGAAGACGGTGATGATCTTCCCGGCCAATAGCGCTCGCGGCCTGCCCGGGCTGCATTCGCTGTACACGCTGTTCGACGCGCGCACCGGCGTGCCGCTGGCGCAGCTCGACGGCAACGAGATCACCTCGCGCCGCACCGCCGCGGCGGCGGCGCTGGCGGCCTCCTTTCTGGCGCGCGAAGGCGCCGCGCGGCTGCTGGTGCTGGGCACCGGCCGCGTCGCGCGGCTGCTGCCCGAGGCGATGCGCTGCGTGCGGCCCATCGCGCGGGTGCGGGTGTGGAACCACCGCCCCGAAGGCGCCGCGGCGCTGGCACGCGACTGGCGCGAACAAGGCCTGGACGCGCAGCCCGTGGACGAGCTCGCCGCCGCGGTGGCCGAGGCCGACATCGTCAGTTGCGCCACGCTGGCCACCGCGCCGCTGGTGCAAGGGCGCTGGCTGCGCGCGGGCGCGCACCTCGACCTGATCGGCAGTTTCACGCCGCGCATGCGCGAGTGCGACGCCGAGTGCTTCGCACGCGCCCGCGTCTTCGTCGACACCGAGGAGGCGCTGGCCAAGTCGGGCGACGTGCTGGCCGCCGTCGCCGAAGGCGGCTTCCGCGCCGAGCGGCTGCAAGGCACGCTGGCGCAACTGGTGCGCGGCGAGCGCGCCGGCCGCCGCGACGCCGGCGAGATCACGCTCTTCAAGGCTGTCGGCAACGCGCTCGAAGACCTGGCCGCGGCCGAACTCGCCGCCGCCGCTATGCTCGGGCGATGAGCAGCACCGCACGCCCCATCCGTTTCTGGTTCGAAGACTTCCCCGCCGGCAGCGTGCGCGAGTTCGGCGCCAAGCCGGTGACGCGCGAGGCCGTGCTCGCCTTCGCCGCCGAGTTCGACCCGCAGCCCTTCCACCTCGACGACGCGGCCGCCCAAGCCTCGCTGTTCGGGCGCCTGTCGGCCAGCGGCTGGCACACCTGCGCGATGACCATGCGCATGATCTGCGACGACCACCTGCTCGACGCCGCCAGCCTCGGCTCGCCGGGCATCGACAGCCTGCGCTGGACCCGCCCGGTGTACCCGGGCGACACGCTGTCGGTGCGCATGGAAGTGCTGGAGGCGCGCCCCATGGGCAGCCGCCCCGACGTCGGCCTGGTGCGCCAGCGCTGGCAGGTTCTGAATCAGCAGCGCGAGGTGGTGATGACGATGGAAGGCTGGGGCATGCTGCGGCGCCGGCCCGCGACGGACTCCTGAGCGCGGCGCCGGCTCACCAGTCGCCTTCGTCCAGGCGGCCCGGCGTGCTGTCTTCCTCGACCAGCGTATTGCCCAGGCCGAGCAGTTCGCGCGCGCGTTGCAGCGCGATCAGCCCGTCGTGCGTGCGCTGATGGTGGCGCAGGCCGCGCTCCATGGTCCACACCACGTCGATCAGCGTCGCGCTGGCCGGCGCCGTGCGCACCTTCTCGGCCAGCCGCGCGCCGTTGGGCTGCGGGTCGAGCCGCAGGCAGTCGAGCAACTGCGCGCGCGCCCGCTGCAGCACCGGCGGCTCCTCGGCGGGCGGTGGCGGTGGCGGCGGCGGTGGCGGCTCGGGCGGCAGGAAGGGCGCCGGTTCCGGAGTCATCTGTTCTTGTTCTTGCTCCTGCTCCTGCTCCCGCTCCGGTGCCTCGTCCACCTCGCCGCCGACCTCCACGGCCAGCTCGGTGATCTCGGCCGGCCGCGGCGACTCCAGCGGCGCTTCGTCCGGCGGCGGCGCCGCGCTCGGCGGCTCGGGCGGCAGCTCGACGTAGCCCATGCGCACCAGGTCCTCGAAATGGCTGGTGGCCGACCCGGCCTGGTGCGCCAGGCTCAGCACCTGCGCCAGCGCGCGCCGCCCGTCGACCAGGAACAGGATGGTGCGGTGGCGCGGGCCGATGTCGCCGGTGCGCCGCCGCAGCGCCAACTGGCCGAGCGCGGTCTTGGTGGGGATAACCGGGGCGGACATCGGCGGTCGGGTGGGCCTGCGGGACGGAGCGCCATCATTGTCCGGCGCGCCCCCGGGCGCACGACGCGCTCGCCCGCAACCCGCACCATGCCCGTGATTTCCGTCGCATGCCCGTCGCCCGGCGGCGACCCCTGGCGCCGGGTGCGTGCACGCTGACGGACAAAGCCCTTCGCGGCGGATGACGCGCGGCGAGCGGCTGCCTATCTTTGCGGCTCTCGTTCAACACCCCCGCACGGAATCCCGGAGTGAACCGCGTCACGTTCGCCGTCGTCAGACTGCTGACGCTGGGCCGCTGGCCCGCGTCGCCCTCGCGCGCGCCGTCGGCGCGGCGGCGCGTCTGGCGCATCACCGACAGCAAGCCCGAGGGCGAGTGGGTCGAGATCGACGACAGCGGCCCGCCGCGCAGCACCACGCCGGCCGACTTCGACGACCGCCCGACCCTGCCGATGGACAGTTGGGCCACCTCGTCGATGGACCTGCGCGACGGCATGCACGTCGTCGAACTGGATCACCCGCCCGGCGACGACGCCGCCCGGCCCCGCTGAGCCCGTGCGGGCCGCGCCCGGCCGACAATCGCGCCATGAAGTACCTGCACACCATGGTCCGCGTGAGCGACCCGCAAGCCTCGCTGCGTTTCTACTGCGATGCCCTCGGCCTGGAACTGGTGCGCCGGCACGAGGTGCCGGCCGGCCGCTTCACGCTCTACTTCCTTGCCGCGCCGGGGCAGCACGAGGCGCAGGTCGAGCTGACGCACAACTGGGATCCCGAGGCCTACGGCGGCGGGCGCAACTTCGGCCACCTCGCTTACGAAGTCGACGACATCTACGCCGCCTGCGAGCGCCTGCAACGCCACGGCGTGACCATCAACCGCCCGCCGCGTGACGGCCGCATGGCCTTCGTGCGCTCGCCCGACGCGATCTCGATCGAACTGCTGCAGGCCGGCGCGCCGCTGCCGCCGGCCGAGCCCTGGGTGTCTATGGCCAACAGCGGGAGCTGGTGAGCGGTCGCCAAAGCTGGAAGCTAGTTTGATCGCTGGACTCCTGCCGGACAATCACGGGCCATGAGCGCCTTCACCCTCCCCGGCTTCGACCTTCCGGCCTTCATCGCCGCCACGCTGGCCGAGGATCTCGGCGTGGGCTTTCCCGGCGGCGGTCGCGACGTGACCAGCGAGAGCGTCATCCCCGCCGAGGCGCGCTTCGCGGGCGTGATGGCAAGCCGCGAGGATATCGTCGTCGCCGGCCTGCCGATCGCCGCGGCCTTCTTCCGCCATCTCGACCCGGCGTGCGCGGTCGACATCCTCGCCGCCGAGGGCGAGGCGGTCCCGGCCGGCGCCGAACTGCTGCGCGTCACCGGCGCCGCCCGCGCGCTGCTCACGGCAGAGCGCAACGCCTTGAACACGGTGCAGCACCTGAGCGGCATCGCCACCATGACCCGTGCCTACGTGCATGCGATGGGCGGCCGCGCAACGCTGCTCGACACACGCAAGACGCTGCCGGGCCTGCGCCGCCTGGAGAAATACGCGACGCGGCTGGGCGGGGCGGAGAACTACCGCATGGGCCTGTGGGACGCGGCGATGATCAAGGACAACCACATCGCGGTGGCGGGGGGTGTCGGCGCGGCGGTGGCGCGGGCGAAGGCGGCGGGCATCGCGTGGATCATCTGCGAGGTGGATCGGCTGGACCAGATCGAGCCGGCGCTGGCGGCGGGAGCGAACCATCTGCTGCTGGACAACATGGCGCCGGCAACGCTGGCCGAGGCGGTGGCGCTGGTCGCAGGGCGCGCGAAGACCGAGGCTTCGGGAGGCGTGCGGCTCGACACGATCGGCACGATTGCGGCGAGCGGCGTGGACTACGTCTCGGTCGGCCGGTTGATGCAGAGCGCGCCGGCGGCGGATATCGGGCTGGATCTGGCGATGGTGTGAGCGCGGGTTCTTGAAGTCTCGGAGACGCCTAGCGTTTGAGCCGAGCCGCAAGCATCGGCATGGCGCTTGTCGGCTCCAGCGAAGGGTTAGGCGTCACTGCGGCACTTCGCGTACATGTAGCAAGCTCTGGGTATGGATGAGATGTTTGGATGGATTGTGTACTGCTCAAACCTACCCTCCCGGTCGAAGCCTGATTTCTCCAGAGTTCGTCGAGAAGCCTTGTTGTCTACGTCGCAGGTTGCCTGGACGCGATAGATGCCAGGAAGGGAAAACAACTGGCTGACCAGGGCTTCGATAGCCTCGGGCATGAAGCCGTGGCCCCATTCGCGTTTGGCCAAGACGTACCCGATGTCGACCATATGCCCCTGGAACCGAGCATCGAGCATACCGATCGGTTCATCGCGATCCTGACGAGTAATTACGTAGGGAAGGCGGTCTTCACCTTCCCAGGATCTCAAACAGTCGCAGATAAACTCCTGAGTCTGGCTGACTTCTGTGTGCGGCCGCCAGATCATGTAATGCGCTACATCGGGGTCTTGTCCATATGCAGCGAAGATGCGTGAGGCGTCCGATGCTTTCGGCTTTCTGAGTCGCAACCTGTGCGTATTGAGAGTCTCTGGAAGTACGGGCATGGGAGTTGTGACGCCTAACGTGCTTTAGACCGCACCTTTCGCCTTGCCCCGCTGACCAGACTTCTGCCGGGCTGGCGGCTTGGGCTTCGGCAGCGGAAGAGCAGCCTCCGTGACTTCGAAGGCCCTGCCAAGAAGCGTCGGGTTCTCGAGCTCTTCCTCGAGCAAGAAATAGTTCTTGGAGCCGGGATAGGCCGGCGCCTCCGTGGGCGACCCGAGCAGGGCGCGCGCCGCATCCGTGGGCTTCAGGTAGAGCTTGTCGTCGCAAACGAAGGCAACGACCTTCGTGTTCAGATAAAGCGCGTATTCGCCGAACATGCGCTTATGGGCAAGGCGATCGCCGAGGCCGCTCTGGTCGGCGATGAACGCCACGGTCTTGATGTCGGAAGCCATCGCGAGAGACGGTGGACAGACGGTGGACGCGCGACCCGACGACACCTCACACGTCGATGTTCGCCGCCCTCAGCGCGTTCGTCTCGATGAAGTCTCGCCGCGGCTCGACCTCGTCGCCCATCAGCATCGTGAAGACGCGGTCGGCCTCGATGGCGTCGTCGATCTGCACCTTCAGCAGCCGGCGCACTGTCGGGTCCATCGTGGTCTCCCACAACTGCTCGGGGTTCATCTCGCCCAGGCCCTTGTAGCGCTGGCGGCCCACCGCGTTCTCGGCCTGCTGCATCAGCCAGGCCATGGCCTGGCGGAAGTCGTCCACCTTGGCTTCCTTCAGCCGCTCGCCCTCGCCGCGGCTCACGGTGGCTTCGCTGCCCACCAGGCCCTTGAAGGTCTTGCCGGCGCCGGCCAGCGCCTCGTAGTCGGCGCCGTGCACGAAGTCGGCGGTGATCACGCTGCTCTTGGCGTTGCCGTGGTGCATGCGGCTGATGCGCAGGTGGTGCTTGTCGGTGCGCGCGTCGAATTCGGCCACCACCTCGGCGGCGTTCAGCGCGCCTTTCAGCGCCGCGGCCGAGGCCTCGGCGGCTTCCAGCGTGTCGAGGTTCAGCTCCAGGCCGTTGGCCAGTGCGCGCAGCGCCTCCACGTCCATCCAGTTCGACAGCCGCTCCACCACGTTGTTGGCCAGCACGTATTGCCGCGCCAGCGTCTCCAGCGCCTCGCCCTGCAGCAGCGCGGCGCCGGGCACGCCGGTGGCGAGCCTGGCGTCCTTCAGCGCCACGCGCAGCAGGTAGGCGTCGAGCTCGTGGCCGTCTTTCAGGTACTGCTCGTCCTTGCCGAGCTTGACCTTGTACAGCGGCGGCTGCGCGATGTAGACGTGGCCGCGCTCCACCAGCACCGGCATCTGGCGGTAGAAGAAGGTCAGCAGCAGCGTGCGGATGTGCGCGCCGTCCACGTCGGCGTCGGTCATGATGATGATGCGGTGGTAGCGCAGCTTGTCGGCGTTGAAGTCCTCGTTGCCGATGCCGGTGCCCAACGCGGTGATCAGCGTCAGGATCGCGTCGCTGGACAGCAGCTTCTCGTAGCGCGCCTTCTCGACGTTGAGGATCTTGCCGCGCAGCGGCAGGATCGCCTGGAACTTGCGGTCGCGCCCCTGCTTGGCCGAGCCGCCGGCCGAGTCGCCCTCGACGATGTAGATCTCGCACAGCGCCGGGTCTTTCTCCTGGCAGTCGGCCAGCTTGCCGGGCAGGCCCATGCCGTCGAGCACGCCCTTGCGGCGCGTCATCTCGCGCGCCTTGCGCGCGGCCTCGCGGGCGCGCGCGGCCTCGACGATCTTGCCGCAGATGATCTTGGCGTCGTTCGGGTTCTCCAGCAGGTAGTCGGCCAGCGCCTTGCCGACGACTTCCTCCACCGGCCCGCGCACCTCGCTGGACACCAGCTTGTCCTTGGTCTGGCTGCTGAACTTCGGCTCGGGCACCTTCACGCTCAGCACGCAGCACAGGCCCTCGCGCATGTCGTCGCCGCTGATCTCGACCTTGGCCTTCTTGGCCAGCTCGTTGTCCTCGATGTACTTGTTGATCACGCGCGTCATCGCCGCGCGCAGGCCGGTCAGGTGCGTGCCGCCGTCGCGCTGCGGGATGTTGTTGGTGAAGCACAGAACCGATTCGCTGTAGCCGTCGTTCCACTGCATCGCCACTTCGCTGGTGATGGTGGTGCCCTGGTCGCTGGCCTTCTCGCCGGTGGCGTGGAAGACGGTGCCGTGCAGCACCTTCTTGCCGGTGTTGATGAAGTCGACGAAGCCCTTCACGCCGCCGGCGAAGGCGAAGTTGTCTTCCTTGTTGTTGCGCTCGTCGACGAGGCGGATCTTCACGCCGTTGTTCAGGAAGCTCAGCTCGCGCAGCCGCTTGCTGAGGATCTCGTAGTGGAAGTCGACGTTGCTGAAGATCTCCTCGTCGGGCAGGAAGTGCACCTCGGTGCCGCGCTTCTCGGTGTCGCCCGTGATCTTCATCGGCGAAACGTCGAACCCGTCCTTCTGCTCGATCAGGCGATCCTGCGGCACGCCCTTGCGGAACTCGATGAAGTGCATCTTGCCGTCGCGCCGCACCGTCAGGCGCAGCCACTTCGACAGCGCGTTCACGCAGCTCACGCCCACGCCGTGCAGGCCGCCCGAGACCTTGTAGCTGTTCTGGTTGAACTTGCCGCCGGCGTGCAGCTCGGTCAGCGCGATCTCGGCGGCGCTGCGCTTGGGCTCGTGCTTGTCGTCCATCTTCACGCCGGTCGGGATGCCGCGGCCGTTGTCGATGACTGAGATCGAGTTGTCGGTGTGGATGGTGACGACGATGTCGTCGCAGTAGCCGGCCAGCGCCTCGTCGATCGAGTTGTCGACCACCTCGAAGACGAGGTGGTGCAGGCCGGTGCCGTCGGAGGTGTCGCCGATGTACATGCCGGGCCGCTTGCGCACCGCCTCCAGGCCTTCGAGGATCTGGATGCTGCCTTCGCCGTAGCCGGAATCGGAAGGCTTGGGATCGGGCGACTGCGATTCACTCATGGCGTGTATTCGAGAGGGCCGGCAAAGCCGGACCGGGTGTCTAACGAGACAGAACCCCCCGCTTGGCGGGGGGCAGGGGGGAGCGAAGTGGAAACGATCCGAAGGATCTGGGCGCCGCAGGCGCTCAGATCCGCATCGGCATCACGACGTACTTGAAGCCGGTCTGTTCCGGAATGGTGATCAGCGCGCTGGAATTGGTGTCCTGCAGCTCCAGCTTGATCATCTCCTGGCTCATGTTGGTCAGCGCGTCGATCAGGTAGGTGACGTTGAAGCCGATCTCGATGCTGTCGCCGTCGTAGTCGACCTCGAGTTCTTCCTTGGCCTCTTCCTGCTCGGCGTTGCTCGACGCGATGCGCAAGGTGCCCGGCTCGATGTTGACGCGCACGCCCTTGAACTTCTCGGACGTCAGGATCGCGGCGCGCTGCAGGCTCGCCAGCAGCGGCGCGCGGCCCAGCGTCACGGCGTTCTTGTGGTTCTTCGGGATCACGCGGTTGTAGTCGGGGAACTTGCCCTCCACCAGCTTGGTGACGAACTCCATGCCGCTGAACACGAACTTGGCCTGGTTGCCGGCGAAGCGCATCTCGATGGCGGTGTCCTCGTCCTTCAGCAGGCGCTGCAGTTCGAGCACCGTCTTGCGCGGCAGGATCACCTCCTGCTTGGGGATCTCGACGTCCAGCGTGGCCTGCGCCAGCGCGAGGCGGTGGCCGTCGGTGGCCACCAGCGTCAGGTTGCGGCCTTCGGCGACGAACAGGATGCCGTTGAGGTAGTAGCGGATGTCGTGCACCGCCATCGCGAAGTGCACCTGGTTGATCAGGCCCTTGAGCGTCTTCTGCGGCACGCTGAACATCGGGCCGAAGTCGACGGCCTCCTGCACCAGCGGGAAGTCGTCGGCCGGCAGTGTCTGCAGCGTGAAGCGGCTCTTGCCGCCTTGCAGCGTCAGCTTGTTCTGGCTCGCGCTCAGGCTCACGGTCTGGTCGGCCGGCATCGAACGCAGGATGTCGATCAGCTTGCGCGCGCCGACGGTGGTCGCGAAGCTGCCGGCGTCGCCGTCGAGCTCGGCGCTGGTGCGCACCTGGATCTCGAGGTCGCTGGTCGTCAGTTCGACCTGGCCGCCGTTCTTGCGGATCAGCACGTTGGCCAGGATGGGCAGCGTGTGGCGCCGCTCGACGATGCCCGCCACGGCCTGCAGCGCGCCCAGCACTTTTTCCTGCGTTGCCTTCAAGACAATCATGTCAACCTCTTGAATTGGTCGTCTTAGTAGAGGACCGGGTTTTCTGTGGAGAACGCTATTTTCGCCTTTTCCGTCAAGCCTTTACGCACGGCCAAACCCTGTGCGGCAAGGGCCGGAGAAGGCCCGCGCGAACTTGAACAACTGCGCCGGTCGGCCGCAGGCTGTGGACAGCCGCGCGCTTGTTCCGGCGCTGTCCCCAGAGTTGTCCCTTGACACCGGTCGGTTTTCAAGGCTTCAACCCTTCAGGGTCTGTTCCAGCACGTGCAGTTGCTGGTTCAGCTCGCTGTTCTTCTGCCGCTCGCCGGCGATCTTGCGCACCGCGTGCAGCACCGTCGTGTGGTCGCGCCCGCCGAACAGCTCGCCGATCTCGGGCAGGCTCTTCTGCGTCATCTCCTTGGCCAGGTACATCGCGATCTGGCGCGGCCGCGCGATCGAGGCCGGGCGCTTCTTGCTGTACATGTCGGCGACCTTGATCTTGTAGAAGTCGGCCACCGTCTTCTGGATGTTCTCGACGCCGACCTGGCGGTTCTGGATCGACAGCAGATCCTTCAACGCCTCGCGCGCCAGCCCGATGTTGATCTCCTTCTGGCTGAAGCGCGAGTAGGCGAGGATCTTGCGCAGCGCGCCTTCCAGCTCGCGCACGTTGGCGCGCACGTTCTTGGCGACGAAGAAGGCCACGTCTTCCGGCATCGGCGCGCCTTCCTGCTCGGCCTTGCGCATCAGGATGGCCACGCGCATCTCCAGCTCGGGCGGCTCGATGGCCACCGTCAGGCCGGCGTCGAAGCGGCTGGTCAGGCGCTCGTCGATGTCCACCAGCCCCTTGGGGTAGGTGTCGCTGGTCATGATGATGTGCGCCCGCTTGGCCAGCAGCGCCTCGAAGGCGTTGAAGAACTCCTCCTGCGTGCGCTCCTTGCCGGCGAAGAACTGCACGTCGTCGATCAGTAGCAGGTCGAGCGAGTGGTACTTGGCCTTCAGCTCGTCGAAGGTCTTGCGCTGGTAGTTGCGCACCACGTCGGTGATGAACTGCTCGGCGTGCAGGTACAGGATGCGCGCGTCGGGCCGGTCGGCCAGCAGCGCGTTGCCCACGGCGTGGATCAGGTGCGTCTTGCCCAGGCCGACGCCGCCGTAGATGAAGAGGGGGTTGTACATCTGCCCCGGCGCGCCGGCCACGTGCAGCGCGGCGGTGCGCGCCATCTGGTTGGCGCGGCCGGGCACCAGCGTGTCGAAGGTCAGTTGCGGGTTCAGGCGGCTCAGCGAGGACGGCGACGGCGGCGCCGCGGCCGGGCCGCGCGGCGTGGCCGTGGCGGCGTTGCTGCCGGGCATGCGCAGCGCCGCCACCACCTGCTGCGCGGCGGGTGCTGCGCTGCGCGTGGCGGCCACCGGCGCGTCGCGCGGCGCCAGCGTGATGTCCAGGCGCACCGGCTTGCCGGCCAGCTCGCTGAGCACGGTCTCGATGCGGCCGGCGTACTGGTTGCGGATCCAGTCGAGCTTGAAGCGGTTCGGCACCCGCACGGTCACGACCGCGCCGCCGGATGCGTCGTCGCTGACGTCGGCGGCCGGCAAGGGCCGGATCCAGGTGTTGAATTGCTGCTCTGGCAGCTCGGCTGCGAGTTTCTCGCAGCCGCGTTGCCACAGGTCTGCCGCCATGTTGTGGAAAAGTCTTCTGGAAAGCGCCCGGATTCTACCCATAGCCGGCCGGCGCGCCAGTGGTTATCCACAGATCGGCGCGGCACCCGGTCCGGCACCACGGCGGGGCTTTGGCGCCCAAGTCGTTGACCACAAAGCGCTTTCTTGCTGTAATCGCGGGTTCGCCGAAGCCCTCCTGCGTGGAAACCCTCGAGTTCCCGCGAGCGGCCGGCCAAGCCCCGCGGAGTCGCAGCCGCCCGTGGGCACACCGCCTCGAAACTGCACACGCTGGACCCATCATGAAGCGCACCTACCAAGCCTCCAAAGTCCGCCGCGCCCGCACGCACGGCTTCCTCGTCCGCATGAAGACGCGCGGTGGCCGCGCGGTCATCAACGCGCGCCGCGCCAAGGGCCGCAAGCGCCTGGCCGTCTGAGGCCGGCGGCCACCCGCCGCCCGCTCCTGCGCCGTGCTCGGTCGCATCGTGCGCTCCGTCGACTTCGAACGTGTGCTGCGCTGCGCGCCGCGGGCGCGCACGGCGCACTTCGCACTGCACCACCTGCGCGGCCGGCCGACACCGCCCGCGGGGGGCCGCGCCAAGCGCGATCGGGCCGACTTGTCAACAGGCGAAGCCCCTCTTCCCGAATGGCCTGTGGATGACTGTTGCGCCAGCACAAGTCCGCCGGCCGTGCGGCACTGGCTCGGGCTGGTGCTGCCCAAGCGCCATGCGCGTCGCGCGGTCACCCGTTCGCTGCTGAAGCGCCAGATCCGCGCCGCCGCCGGCCGCGGCGAAGCGGCGCTGGACGACGGTCTGTGGGTGGTGCGGCTGCGTTCGCCGTTCGACGTGCGCGCCTTCCCCTCGGCCGCCTCGGCCGCGCTGGCGGCGGCGGCGCGCGAGGAACTGAGCACCCTGTTCCGCCAGGCCCGCACGTGATGAAACGCCTGCTGATCGCCCTGGTGCGCGGCTACCGGCTGCTGCTGAGCCCCTGGCTGGGCAGCGGTTGCCGCTTCGAGCCGACCTGCTCGGCCTATGCGCTCGAAGCGCTGGAACGCCACGGCGCCGCGGCCGGCAGCTACCTCGCGGCGGCGCGCGTCCTGCGCTGCCACCCGTGGTGCGCGGGCGGCGTCGATGCCGTGCCGGCGTGCAAGCCGGCGCTGTTCTCCCATTTGTCCGACAAGACCTCCTCATGACCGACTTCCGCCGCACCCTGCTGTGGGTGGTGTTCTCGATGTCCCTGGTGCTGATCTGGGACGCCTGGCAACGCCACAACGGCCAGCCCTCGATGTTCGCCCCGGCGCCGGCCAAGCCGGCCGCGGCGGGCGCATCGGCGGCGCCCGGCGCCGTGCCGAGCCCGGCCACGCCGGCTCCCGCGCTGGCTGCGGCGACGGCCGCGCCCGGCGCCGAGCCGGCGGCGCCCGCCGCCGCGGCCTCCGCGCCGGTGGCCAAGCAGGTGACCATCGCCACCGATCTCGTCAAGGCGACGCTGGACAGCGCGGGCGGCTCGCTGGTGCGCCTGGAACTGCTCAAGCAGGCCGACCAGAACGACCGCACCAAGAACGTCGTGCTGTTCGACCAGTCGGCCAAGCGCCTGTACAAAGCCGAGAGCGGCCTGATCCCGCCGGCCGGCGGCGCCGGGCTGCCCAACCACCGCACGGTGATGGAGCTGGTGCCGGGCGACCTCGCGCTGAAGGAGGGCAGCAACGAGCTGCAGGTGCGCTTCGAGTCGCCCGAGATCGGCGGCGTCAAGCTCGCCAAGATCTACACCTTCCGCCGCGGCGACTACGTGATCGGCGTGCGCCACGAGGTGAGCAACCCGTCGGGCGCGGCGCTCAGCCCGCGCCTGTACCTGCAACTGGTGCGCGACGGCAACCCGCCGGAGGGCGAGTCGAGCTTCTACTTCACCTTCACCGGCCCGGCGATCTACACCGACGCGAGCAAGTTCCAGAAGATCGACTTCAAGAAGATCGAGAAGCGCCAGCCCGGCGACAAGCCCGACCACGCCGTCACCGGCGACGACGGCTGGGTGGCGATGGTGCAGCACTACTTCGCCTCGGCCTGGCTGCCCGACAACGGCAGCGGCGCCAGGCTGCCGCGCGAGTTCTACACCGGCAAGGTCGACACCAACACCTATTCGGTCGGCATGTTCCTGCCGGTCGGCGAGGTGGCCGCCGGCGCCACCAAGGCCTTCGACGCGCAGCTCTACGCCGGCCCGCAGGAGGAGAACAAGCTCGCCGCGCTGGCGCCAGGGCTCGAACTGGTGAAGGACTACGGTTGGTTCACCATCCTGGCCAAGCCGCTGTTCTGGCTGCTGACGCAGCTTCACGGGTTGCTGGGCAACTGGGGCTGGGCGATCGTCGCGCTGGTGGTGCTGCTGAAGATCGCCTTCTTCTGGCTCAACGCCAGCGCCTACCGCTCGATGGCGAAGATGAAGGCCATCAACCCGAAGGTGATGGAGCTGCGCGAGCGCCTGAAGGACAAGCCGCAGCAGATGCAGCAGGAGATGATGCGCATCTACCGCGAGGAGAAGGTCAACCCGCTGGGCGGCTGCCTGCCGATCTTCGCGCAGATGCCCTTCTTCATCGCGCTGTACTGGGTGCTGCTGTCCAGCGTCGAGATGCGCAACGCGCCGTGGATCGGCTGGATCAAGGACCTGTCGGCGATCGACCCGTTCTACATCCTGCCGCTGCTGATGACCGGCACCAGCCTGCTGCAGACCTGGCTGAACCCGACGCCGCCCGATCCGGTGCAGGCCAAGATGATGTGGATCATGCCGCTGGTGTTCTCGGTGATGTTCTTCTTCTTCCCGGCCGGCCTGGTGCTGTACTGGCTGACGAACAACATCCTGTCGATCGCGCAGCAGTACCTGATCAACAAGCAGCTCGGCGTGCTCGGCAAGGGCTGACGGGCTTTTTCGTGAAGCACTTGGGCTGGGGGGCGTCTCCCCTCGCCTGGGGGCTAGGCGTGAAAGCCGCGCCTGCGGAACATCGGCGCCAAGGAAGCACTCCTTCCACCGATTCCATGCGGGGCAGACCCGGACCAGCACGACGCGTGCACCGGCCGGCTCGGGCAGTGCAACGGACCGGCGCCCCCCAGGCCGGACGCCGCTACCCCCCGCGCCAACCAAGGGCGGTGCGTCGCCATGACGCACCGCCCTTCGTCTTGCCAGAATCCGTCCCATGCTGCCTCGCCACCACGAGCCCATCGTCGCCGTCGCGACCGCGCCCGGCCGCGGCGCGGTGGGCATCGTGCGCGTGTCGGGGCGTGCGCTCGAAACGCTGATCGCCGCAGTGTGTGCACGCCCGCTCGCGCCGCGCGTGGCGAGTTACGGGCCTTTCCTCGCCGCCGACGGCTCTACGCTCGACCAGGGCCTGGCGATCCACTTCCCGGCGCCGCACTCGTACACCGGCGAGGCCGTGCTCGAACTGCAGGCGCATGGCGGGCCGGTGCTGCTGCAACTGCTGCTGGCGCGCTGCCTGGAGGCGATGCCGGGGCTGCGCCTGGCGGCGCCGGGTGAATTCACCGAGCGCGCCTTCCTCAACGGCAAGCTCGACCTGGCGCAGGCCGAGGCCGTCAGCGACCTGATCGAAGCGAGCACCGAGCAGGCCGCGCGCTCGGCCGGGCGCTCGCTCGCCGGTGCGTTCTCGAAGCAGGTCAACTCGCTGCGCGACCGGCTGGTCGAACTGCGCATGCTGGTCGAGGCGACGCTGGACTTCCCCGAGGAGGAGATCGACTTCCTCGAAAAAGCCGACGCGCGCGGCCGCCTCGCGCGCATCGCGGCCGAGCTCGACGCGGTGCTGGAGCGCGCGCGCAGCGGCGCGCTGCTGCGCGAAGGCATGCGCGTGGTGCTGGCCGGCCAGCCCAACGTGGGGAAGAGCTCGCTGCTCAACGCGCTGGCCGGCGCCGAGCTGGCGATCGTCACGCCGATTCCCGGCACCACGCGCGACAAGGTCAGCGAGACGATCCAGATCCGCGGCGTGCCGGTGCACGTGACCGACACCGCCGGGCTGCGCGACCCGGAGGCCTGCGCCGACGAGGTCGAGCGCATCGGCATCGCACGAAGCTGGGACGAGATCGCGCGCGCCGACGCGGTGCTGTTCCTGCGCGACCTGACGCGCCTGGGCGA
This sequence comes from Piscinibacter sp., assembly GCF_047600445.1. Taxonomy (GTDB): domain Bacteria; phylum Pseudomonadota; class Gammaproteobacteria; order Burkholderiales; family Burkholderiaceae_C; genus Piscinibacter. The sequence goes on along the minus strand of NZ_JASGKT010000001.1, from coordinate 449,434 downwards.
GCCCGGCTACGACGAAGCCGATCGCCGCATCGCGCAGGCCTGGCCCGCCGGCCTGGCCGGCTCGGGCCGGCTGATCGAGGTCTTCAACAAGGCCGACGCGAGCACGCTGCGGCCCGAAGGCGGCGACGCCATCGTGGTCTCGGCGCGCAGCGGCGACGGCCTCGAACGCCTGCGCGAGCGCCTGCTCGAACGCGCCGGCTGGCATGCGCAGCCCGAAGGCGTGTTCATCGCGCGCACGCGCCACGTGCAGGCGCTGCGGCGCACGCGCGAGCATCTCGAACGCGCCGCCGCGCTGGCCGCGCAACGTGACGCCGCGCTCGACCTGCTGGCCGAAGAGCTGCGCCTCGCGCACGACGCGCTCGGCGAGATCACCGGTGTCTTCACGGCCGACGACCTGCTCGGCGAGATCTTCGGCCGCTTCTGTATCGGGAAGTAAAGGCGCCGCCACCGCGTGTTCACGCGGGTTGAGACGGCTGTAACAGCGGCCGATAATGAGTCGACAACCGGCGCAAACCCGCGCCGCACAAGGAACACGATGGACATCGCCCCGCTGGTTCAGGCCATGCAGACGCTCAACGCGGAAGACGCCTTCCGCCCTCGGCTCACGCTGGACCAGTGGCGTGTCATCGCCCCGTTCCTGACGCGCCACGAGATCCGCTCGGGCGACCTGCTGATCAAGCAGGGCGACAACGACCGCTCGATGTACATGCTCGCGCAGGGCTCGCTGCAGGTGTTCATCAGCGGCGGCGCGCCGGGCAGCAGCCGCATCGCGATCCTGCGCGCGGGCTCGGTGGTCGGCGAGCCGGGCCTGTTCAACGACGGCCCGCGCATGGCCAACGTCGAGGCGATGACGGCCTGCGAGGTGTGGGCGCTGCGCGGCCCGCGCCTGGAAGAGCTGGCCCAGCGCAACCCGGCGTTGGCGCTCGAGCTGCTGCGCGCCGCTGGCAACGTGATGGCGGTGCGCATGCGCGCCAACCTCTCCAAGCAGATCCCGTTCACCTGAAGCCCGCGGCCGGGCCAGGGGTCGTCAGCCCGTCCCCAGCAGCTTGCCCTCGGCCAGCGCCAGCGGCTCGGGCAGGCCCGAGAGCACCAGCGTGTCGCCCGCGCCCAGCAGCAGCGCGTCGGTCGGCGCCGTCACCGCGCCGGAGGCGCGCCGCACCGACACCACCGAGACGCCGATCGCGTGCAGCGCCTGGTCGGCCAGCGTCTGGCCCAGGCAGGCGGCCGCGCCGGGCAGCGTCACGCTGAGCAGCCGCGCGGTCTGGCGCTCGTCGACGTTGTCGTCGTCGGCGCCGTGGAAGTAGCCGCGCAGCAGGCCGTAGCGCGCGTCGCGCTGGTCCTGCACGACGCGGATGACGCGCCGCATCGGCACGCCCACCAGCGCCAGCGCGTGGCTGGCCAGCATCAGCGAGCCCTCGATCGCCTCGGGCACCACCTCGGTGGCGCCGGCGGCGCGCAGCCGCTCCATCTCGCTGTCGTCGATGGTGCGCACGATCACCGGCACCTTGGGCGCGTGTTCCTGCACCAGGTGCAGGATCTTCAGCGCGGAGGGCGTGTCCTGGTAGCTCACCACCACCGCGCTGGCGCGCGCCAGGCCGGCGGCCATCAGGCTTTGCAGCCGCGCGGCGTCGCCGAACACCACGCTCTGGCCGGCGGCGGCGGCCTGGCGCACGCGGTCGGGGTCGAGGTCCAGCGCCATGTAGGGGATGCGCTCGTGCTCGAGGATGCGCGCCAGGTTCTGCCCGCAGCGGCCGTAGCCGGCGATGATCACGTGCGCCGCGGTATTGATCGAGCGCTTGGCGATCGAGGTCATCGCCACCGACTGCATCAGCCAGTCGCTGGCCGACAGCTTCATCACGATGCGGTTGCTGTACATCACCAGGATCGGCGTGGCCAGCATCGACAGCACCATGCTGGCCAGCACCGGGCTGAGCCAGCGCGCGTCGACGAGCTGGTGGCCGGCGCCCAGCGTCAGCAGCACGAAGCCGAACTCGCCGGCCTGCGCGAGGTACAGCCCGGTGCGCAGCGCCACGCCGGGCTGCGCGCCGAACAGCCGCGCCAGCGCCGCCACCAGCGCGAACTTGGCCAGCACCGGCACCAGCGTCAGCAGCAGCACCAGCGGCCACTCGGCGACCACCGGGTGCCAGTCGAGCTTCATGCCGATGGTGATGAAGAACAGGCCGAGCAGCACGTCGTGGAAGGGCCGGATGTCGGTCTCGACCTGGTGCTTGTATTCGGTCTCGGCCACCAGCATGCCGGCGACGAAGGCGCCCAGCGCCAGCGACAGCCCGAAGTGCTCGGTCAGCCAGGCCAGGCCGAGCGTGATCAGCAGCAGGTTGAGGACGAACAGCTCCTCGCTCTTGCGCCGCGCCACCAGCGTCAGCCACCAGCGCATCGCGCGCTGGCCGCCGACCAGCAGCACCGTCAGCAGCGCCGCCGCCTTCAGCCCGGCGGCGCCGAGCGACACCGCCATGTCGGCCGCGGGCGAGCCCAGCGAGGGGATCAGCACCAGCAGCGGCACCACGGCCAGGTCCTGCAGCAGCAGCACGCCCATCACGCGGCGGCCGTGTTCGCTCTCCAGCTCGAGCCGGTCGGCCATCAGCTTGACGATGATCGCGGTGCTCGACATCGCCATCGCGCTGCCGAGCACCACGGCGCCCTGCCAGTGCAGGTCCCAGGGCTGGCCGGTCAGCAGCGTGTAGCCGTGCGACAGCAGCGTGTTGCCCAGCACCGCGCCGAGGATGGTCAGCAGCACCTGCGCCAGCCCGAGCCCGAACACCAGGTGGCGCATGCTCTTGAGCTTGGGCAGGTTGAATTCCAGCCCGATCACGAACATCAGGAAGACGACGCCGAACTCGGCCAGGTACTGGACGCCGGCCGAGTCCTTGGCCAGCGCCGTCGCGTTCGGCCCGATCAGCACGCCGACCACCAGGTAGCCGAGCATCGGCGGCAGCTTGGCGAGCCGGCAGACGACCGCGCCGGTGACCGCGGCCACCAGGTAGAGCAGGACGAGTTCGAGCGTGGTGGCCATGAAGCGCGCGGGGATGGGGCGATGCTACTGGACGCGCGGCCCGCTTGACCCTCGGCTAGACTGCGCCGGCCATGCCGCCGACCTCCGCCCCCCCGCCCTCGCAGCCGGCCCGGCAGTTCGCGCCCGAGAGCCTGCTGGCCGCGCAGGGCGTGCGCGTCGCGATCTTCGACGTCGACGGCGTGCTGACCGACGGGCGCATCTACGTCGGCGAGCAGGGCGAGGTCTTCAAGGCCTTCAGCACGCTCGACGGCCACGGCCTGAAGCTGCTCGCGCGCGGCGGCATCGAGCCGGTGGTGATCACCGGGCGCGACTCGCCGGCGGTGCGGCGGCGCGTCGCCGACCTCGGCATCCGCCACGCGGTGTACGGTGCGGCCGACAAGCTCGCCGCCGCGGCGCCCGTGCTCGCGGCGCTGGGCGCCGGTTGGCGCGAAGTCGCGGCGATGGGCGACGACTGGCCCGACCTGCCGCTGATGACCCGCGCCGCCTTCGCCTGCGCGCCGGCCGGCGCGCACGTCGAGGTGCTCGCCATCGCCCACCACGTGACGCGCGCGCGCGGCGGCCACGGCGCGGCGCGCGAATGCTGCGACCTGCTGCTGACGGCGGCGGGGCGCTACGCCGAGCTGCTGCGCGGGCACCTCGTCACGCTGGACGGCGCTGCGTCGTGAAGCTGGCCGGGCGCCGGGCCGCTCCCAAGCCGGCCAGCATCCCCTCGGGGGATCGACCGACGTACCCGTCGGGCGAGGGGCCGACATGAGCGACACCCTCGACGACCTGGCGGTGCTCGCGCCGGCGCCGGCCACCGACCGGCGCCGGCTGCGCCTGCCCTGGCACCTGCGCCTGCTCGAAGCCGCCACCGCCTACCTGCCGGTGCTGCTGATGGGCGCGCTGGCGCTGTCCACCTGGTGGCTGGTCAACGTCTCGCCGCCGCCCGAGGCCGCGCGCCCACCGGCACCGCCGCGCCACGAGCCCGACTACACGATGCAGCGCTTCACCGTGCAGCGCTTCGCCGCCGACGGCCACCTGCGCGTGCAGATCGAGGGCACCGAGATGCGCCACTACCCCGACACCGACACGCTGGAGATCGACAGCCCGCGCATCCGCGCCTTCGCGCTCGACGGGCAGGTCACCAACGCCTCGGCCAAGCGCGCGCTGGCCAACGGCGACGGCAGCGAGGTGCAGTTGTTCGGCGCGGCGCAGGTGGTGCGCGAGGCGGCGCGCGGGCAGGCGGCGCTGGAGTTCCGCAGCGAGTTCCTGCACGCCTTCCTCGACACCGAACGGGTGCGCTCGCACCTGCCGGTGCAGGTGCGCCGCGGCGGCGCCGAGATGCGCGCCGACGGCATGGAGTACGACAACCTGGCGCGCACCGTCGAGCTGAAGGGGCGCCAGCGCGCCACCTTCGCGGCGCGCCCGCGTCCGTGAGGTCCGCATGAACGAGCGCCCCCTGGTTTTCATCACCGGTGCCTCCAGCGGCATCGGCCAGGCGCTGGCCGCGCGCTACCGCCGGGCCGGCTGGCGCCTCGCGCTGGTGGCGCGGCGCGACGCCGAGCTGCGCGCCTGGACGCAGGCGCAGGGCTGCGCGGCGGACGACGCCGGCGTCTACGCCGCCGACGTGCGCGACATCGCCGCCGTCACCGCCGCCGGCAAGGCCTGCCTGGCCGCGCAGGGCGTGCCCGACGTGGTGATCGCCAACGCCGGCATCAGCGTCGGCATGGACACCGAGGTGGCCGAGGACCTCGAGGTGATGCGCGCCACCGTCGAGACCAACGTGGTCGGCATGGCGGCCAGCTTCCACCCGTTCGTGCGCGCGATGCGCGAGCGCGGCAGCGGCGCGCTGGTGGGCATCGCCAGCGTGGCCGGCATCCGCGGCCTGCCCGGCCACGGTGCCTACTGCGCCAGCAAGGCGGCGGCCATCGCCTACTGCGAAAGCCTGCGCGGCGAGCTGCGCGGCAGCGGCGTGAAGGTGGTGACGCTGCTGCCCGGCTACATCGCCACGCCGCTGACGCAGCGCAACCGCTACGGCATGCCCTTCCTGCTGCAGCCCGACGAGTTCGCCGAGCGCGCCTTGCGCGCCATCGAGGCCGGCACCAGTTACCGCGTCATTCCCTGGCAGATGGGCGTGGCGGCCAAGCTGATGCGGCTGCTGCCCAACCCGCTGTTCGATCGCCTGCTGGCTGGCCGGCCGCGCAAGCGCCGCCAGGGCGAGTGAAGCGGCGCGCCGTCGCGATGCCGGCCGCGCTGGTGGCCGCGCTGCTGGGCTGCGGCGCGGCGCTGGCGCAGCCGCAGGCCTGGCGCCTGGACGCCGGCGCGGCGCCGCTGCGCATCGACGGCCGGCTCGACGAGCCCGCCTGGGCGGACGCGCCGGTGCACGACACCTTCGTGCAGTACCTGCCGCTGGACCGCCAGCCCGCGCCGGCGGGATACCGCACCACGCTGCAGATCGTCGTCGAGGCGCATGCGCTGGTGATCGGCCTGCGCGCCTGGGACCCGCGCCCGCAGGACATCCGCGCGCCGCTGATGCGGCGCGACAAGGTGGCGCGCGACCAGGACTTCGTCGCCGTGCTGATCGACCCGAGCGGCTCGCGCCGCTCGGCGCAGTTCGTGCGCGTCAACGCCGCCGGCGTGGTGGCCGACGGCATGTTCGTCGTCGGCCGCCAGGACGAGGAGGAGGACTTCGCGCCCGACTTCGAGCTCGACGCCGCGGTGCAGCGCCTGCCCGACGGCTACAGCGTCGAGCTGCGCCTGCCGCTGCTGAGCCTGCGCTACCCGCACGAGGGCGGCGCGCCGTGGCGGCTGATGGCGCTGCGCAGCATCCCGCGCGACGACAGCGTGCTGCTGACCAGCGCGCCGCTGACCAAGGACGCGATCAGCTTCATCGCCGAGCTGCAGGAGATCGGCGGCATGGACGCCGTCGCCGAACAGGCGCGCTCGCAGGCACTGCTGTCGATCCGCCCCGAGCTGACGCTGCGCTCGACGCGCGATGACGACGGCCGGGGCCGGCGCGGCGGCTCGTCGCGCGCGTCGCTGGGCGCCGAGATCAAGTGGCGGCCGCGCGCCGACTGGGTGTTCGACGCGACGCTGAACCCCGACTTCTCGCAGGTCGAGCTCGACGTGCCGCAGCTCGCCGTCAACACCCGCTTCGCCCAGGCGCTGCCCGAGAAGCGGCCGTTCTTCCTGGAAAGCACCGACGTCATCGCCTTGCCCGAGGCGGCCTTCTACTCGCGCACCGTCACCGACCCCGCCTGGGGCCTGCGCGCCACCTGGCGCGGCGCGAGCGCCGACGCCACCGCCTTGTCGCTGCGCGACGAGGGCGGCGGCCTGCTGCGCCGGCCCGGGCCGTTCGGCACCGCCTGGCTGCCGCAGCAGCGCCGCTCGCAGGCCACGCTGCTGCGCGGGCGCTGGCATGGCGGCGAGCAGTTCAGCGCCGGCGCGCTGCTGAGCACGCGCGAGGAGGCCGAAGGCGGCGCGAACAACCGCGTCGCCGGCGTCGATGTCGAATGGCGGCCGGGTCCCGAGCAGCGCTGGAGCGCCCGCGCGATGGCCTCGCGCAGCCGCGACGCCGGCATCGGCCCGGGCGAGAACGGCCACCACCTGCAAGCCGACTGGCTGATGCGCACGCCCGACTGGCAATTCACCGCCCAGGCGATCGAGATCAGCCCGCGCTTTCGCAACGACAACGGGTTTTTCGACCAGGCCGGCGTGCGCATCGCGCAGACCGAAGTCATCCGCCGCTGGGGCGAGGCCGAGCTGCCCGGGCCTTTCGCGCTGCGCGCCCACGAGCTGGAGACCTACCTGTGGGTGCAGCACCGCTCGACGCTGGCCGACGGCGCGCAGCCGGCCGGCCAGACCGTGCTGCGCCAGCTTCACCCCGGGCTGTGGCTGGCCGCCGCGCGCAACACCGAGGCGTGGGTGCAACTGCAGTTCGACGCCGAGCGCGCGCGGCGCGACACGCCGCTGCGCTCGACGACCCGGCTCGCCGCCGGCTACACCGTCAACCCGGCGCCGTGGCTGACGCGGCTGAACGTCGAGGGCGAGCTCGGCCGCCGGCTCGACGTCGACGCCGACCGCGTCGGCCGCGGCACGCAACTGCTGGCCGAGCTGAACCTGCGCGCGCCGCTGGGGCGCTGGTGGCTGGAGTCGGAGCAGCGCGTCGAGCACGTCGCCATCGCCGCGCCCGACGGCCGGCGCGCGCGCGCCGACACCGCGCTGCAATGGCTGGCGGTGCTGCACGCCGACGCGCGCGACTCGCTGCGCGTGATCTGGCAGGGCACGCGCAGCCGGCGCTTCGGCAGCGGCGAGGCGCTGCCGCCCGAGGATGCGCGCGGCGAGGTGGCGAGCCTGGTGTTCCTGCGCCGCTTCGGCGTCGGCCGCAGCCTCAGCCTGGGCTGGAGCCGGCAGGCCGAGCGGCCGGCGCCGGGGCTGCCGCGCGAACGCGAGCGCGAGGTCTTCGCCAAGATCTCGATCGACGTGCCATGAAAAAGGGGCGGTGCCTGCGCACCGCCCCTTCTCTCGAAACCCGCTTCGGCTCAGTAGCCGCCGCGGCCACCACCGCCGCCGCCGTAGCTGCCGCCGCCACCGCCGCCGGAACGGCCGCCGCCGCCGTAGCCGCCACCGCCGGAACGGCCGCCGCCACCACCGTAGCCACCACCGCCACCGCCACCGTAGCCGCCGCCACCCGAGCGGCCACCGCCGCCGTAGCCGCCACCGCCATAACCGCCGCGGCCGCCGCCGCCGCCGAAGCCGCCCGGACGCTCCTCGCGCGGACGGGCTTCGTTGACCACCACCGCGCGGCCCGCCAGCGGCTGGCCGTTCATGCCGTTGATGGCGGCTTGCGCCTCGGCGTCCGAACCCATCTCGACGAAGCCGAAGCCCTTCGAGCGGCCGGTGTCACGGTCCATCATGACCTTGGCGGACGTCACCGTCCCGAACTGCGAGAAGGACTGCTGGAGATCCTCGTCGCGGATCGAATAGGCGAGGTTGCCGACGTAGAGTTTGTTGCCCATGGGAAGAGCCCCTTTTTCAAAGACCTGCAGAACTGGAGCTTCTACCCATCGTGAACCATTCAAGCGAAGGCGCCGCGTCCAAGCACAGGCTGAGGAATATAAGTGAACTGCGTGAAACTTCGCAGCGTGTCAAGCGAGAAAGTGTTGTTTTCGGGCTCACGGTGAGCAGGCCCTAGCATTCGCCCATGGACCTGTTCAAACCCCTGATCGCGCTGCTGGCCATCGTCAACCCGATAGGGGTTATCCCTTTCTTCATCCACTTCACGCGCGGCTTCAGCGCCGAGCAGCGCGTGCGCACCATCCGCGTGTCCGCTTTCAGTGCGTTCTGCGTCATCTCGGTGAGCGCGCTGGCGGGCATCCGCATCATCGAGTTCTTCGGCATCTCGCTGGCGTCGTTCCAGGTCGGCGGCGGCATGCTGCTGCTGATCTCCTCGCTGCAGATGCTCAACGCCCAGCCGGCCGAGGGCCGCCGCGAGGACGTGAGCGACGGCGACAGCAAGGTCGACGCCGGCGCGAGCATCGCCGTGGTGCCGCTGACCATCCCGCTGCTGACCGGCCCGGCGACGATCTCGACCATGGTCATCTACGCCGAGAAGACGCGCCACTGGTGGCAGCTCGGCGTGCTGGTCGGCTACGGCGTGGTCATCGGCCTGGCGGTGTGGGCGGCGTTCAGCCTGTCGGGGCGCATCGCGCGCGTGCTCGGCCAGACCGGCATCAACGTGATGACGCGGCTGATGGGCCTGATCCTCGCCGCGCTGGCGGTCGAGGTGATGAGCGACGGATTGGTGAAACTCTTCCCCGTGCTGGCCTCGGTGGTGCGCTGAGAATCGGGGCATGACGGAAACCCGATACGACACCATCGTCTGCGGCGCCGGCACGGCCGGCTGCCTGCTGGCCAACCGCCTGAGCGCCGACAAGACCCGCCGCGTGCTGCTGGTCGAAGCCGGCGGCAACGATGACTACGTCTGGGTGCACGTGCCGGTGGGCTACCTCTACTGCATCGGCAACCCGCGCACCGACTGGCTCTACGCCACCGACCCCGACCCCGGCCTGAACGGCCGCTCGCTGCGCTACCCGCGCGGCAAGGTGCTGGGCGGCTGCTCCAGCATCAACGGCATGATCTACATGCGCGGCCAGGCGCGCGACTACGACCACTGGGGCGCGCTCGGCAACCCGGGCTGGAGCTGGGCCGAGTGCCTGCCCTGCTTCCTGAAACACGAGGACTTCCACAAGGGCGCCGACGCCTTCCACGCCGCGCCCGGCTTCGACCCGAGCGGCGAGCGCCCCGGCGGCGAATGGCGCGTCGAGCGCCAGCGGCTGCGCTGGGACATCCTCGACGCCTTCGCCGCCGCCGCGCAGCAGACGGGCATCCCGGCCTGCGACGACTTCAACCGCGGCGACAACGAAGGCGTGGGCTACTTCGAGGTCAACCAGCGCGCCGGCGTGCGCTGGAACGCCACCAAGGCCTTCCTGCGTCCGATCCAGGAGCGCGACAACCTGCAGGTCTGGACCGGCGCCCAGGTGCGCCGGCTGCTGCTGGAGCGCGACGACGCCGGCGCGCTGCGCACCGCCGGCATCGAGGTGCGGCCGCACGGCGGCGGCGAGCCCGTCGAGGCGCGGCTGAAACCCGGCGGCGAAGTGATCCTGGCCAGCGGCGCGATCGGCACGCCGCAGATCCTGCAGCTCTCCGGCATCGGCCCGGCCGCGCTGCTGCGCGAGCACGGCATCGCGGTCGAGCACGAGCTGCCCGGCGTCGGCGCCAACCTGCAGGACCACCTGCAGATCCGCGCCGTCTTCCAGGTCGAGGGCGTGGACACGCTCAACGTGCTGGCCGGCTCGTGGTGGGGCAAGGCGCGCATCGGGCTCGAATACCTGTTCAAGCGCAGCGGGCCGATGAGCATGGCGCCCTCGCAGCTCGGCGCGTTCACGCGCAGCGACGCCGCGCAGCCGCACGCCAACCTCGAATACCACGTGCAGCCGCTCTCGCTCGACGCCTTCGGCCAGCCGCTGCACCCCTTCCCGGCCTTCACCGCCAGCGTGTGCAACCTCAACCCGAGCAGCCGCGGCGCGGTGCGCATCCGCAGCGCCGACTGCGCCGACGCGCCGAGCATCGCGCCGAACTACCTCTCGACCGAGGAAGACCGGCGCATCGCCGCCGAGTCGCTGCGCCTGACGCGCCGCATCGTCGCGCAGCCGGCGCTGGCGCGCTACAAGCCGCGCGAGTACAAACCCGGCGTGCAGTTCCAGAGCGACGCGGAGCTGGCGCGCCTGGCCGGCGACATCGGCACCACCATCTTCCACCCGGTGGGCACCGCGAAGATGGGACCGGCCGGCGACGCCGGCGCGGTGGTCGACGCGCGCCTGCGCGTGCACGGCGTGGCCGGGCTGCGCGTGGCCGACGCCAGCGTGATGCCCACCATCACCAGCGGCAACACCAACGCGCCGACGCTGATGATCGCCGAACGCGCCGCGCAATGGATCGCCGAGGAGCGGCGCTGAGCGCCCCGCCATGACCGAGGCGCTGTACGCCGCCAACTCGGCCGTCTGCCTGGGCTGCGGCGCGGCGCTGCTGCTGGCCTGGCGGCGCGACCACGAGCAGGCCTTCCTGCGCATGGTCGGCCTGGCCTTCCTGCTGCACGCGCTGCTCGCGCCGTCCTACGCGGCGATGCGCGCCAGCGCGCCGCCGCTCGACCGGCTGGCGCTGGGCGTGATCCTGCTGGTGGCGATGCTGTCGGCCGGGCTGGTGCTGATGGGCGTGGCCTACCTCGCCGAGCGGCCGCTGACCAGGCGCCAGCAGCGCATCAGCCTGGCGCTGCTGCTGGCCGGCGCGGTGCTGCTGCTGCCGCTGGGTGATCCCGCCGCGCTGATGGTGCCGACGCTGATCAACGCGCTGCTCGGCGCGGCCGCGCTGGCCTGGCTGGCGCGGCGCGGCGGCGTCGCCGAACTGCTGTCGGGCGTGCTGCTGGTGCTGCTGGCGTTCAACGCATTGCAGGTGCAGGTGATCGGACCCTCGGCCACCGAGCGCCAGCTCGTGCTGGCCATGCTGCTGCGCCTGGGCGCCGCGCTGGCGCTGCTGCACGCCGCCGGGCGCCGCTCGGCGCAGGCGTCGCGCCTCGCGCGCGAGCGCTTCGAGCGGCTCACCGAGCATTCGCACCAGGGCGTGGCGGTGATCCGCGGCGAGCAGATGCTCTACGCCAACCCGGCGCTGCTGCGCATCTACGGCCTGGCCTCGCTGCAGGAGGTGCACACGCTGTGGCGCGACGCCACCATGCCCGAAGGCGAACGCGCCGCCGGCCGCGAGCGGCACCGCCGCCTGATCGCCGGCGAGACGGAGCGCGAGGACTGGTCGGGCCAGCGCTTCCGCTTCGACGGCACGCCGATCCGGCTGCGCTTCTCGGCCTGGCGCGTCGACTGGGACGGCGAGAGCGCCGAGCAGGTGATCGTCACCGACGAGACCGCGCAGCACGACGCGACGATGGCGCTGCTGCACCAGGCCACGCACGACGAGCTGACCGGCCTGCCCAACCGCAGCGCGCTGCTGGCGCGGCTGCGCGAGCTGTGCGCCGCCGACGCCGGCTTCGCGCTGCTGCTGCTCGACGTCGACCGCTTCAAGCTCTTCAACGAGGCGCACGGCCCCTCGCTCGGCGACGCGGTGCTGCGCGCGCTGGCCGAGCGGCTGACGCAGGCGCTGCGCGGCGAGGCCGAGGTGATGCGCCTGGGCGAAGACGAATTCGCGCTGCTCGCGCCGGCCGACGACGCCGAGCGCGCCGCGCACGCCCTGGCGCAGCGCGTGCGCGAGCTGCTGGCGCGGCCGCTGGCGCTGCCGGGTCAGGAGTTCTTCCTCGACGTGTCGATGGGCGTCGCGCTGCACCCGGCGCACGGGCGCGGCGCCGAGGCGCTGCTGCGCGCCGCCAACGCCGCGATGCACGAGGCCAAGCTGGTGCCCGGCACCTCGCTGCAGTTCGCCGAGGAGCGTTTCGAGCGCGGCTCGGGCGTCACGCTGCTGGCCGAGCAGGCGCTGCGCGCCGGGCTGCGCGACGAGCAGTTCAGCCTGGTCTACCAGCCCAAGGTCGAGGTGCGCAGCGCGGCGCGCCCGCCGGTGCTGGTGGGTTTCGAGGCGCTGGTGCGCTGGGACCACCCGGTCAGCGGGCGCATGTCGCCGCTCGAATTCGTGCCGGCCTCCGAGCGCACCGGCATGGTCCGCGCGCTCGGCGCGCTGATCCTGGAGCGTGCCTGCGCGCAGCTCGCGCGCTGGCGCGCCGACTACGGCCACGCCGTGCCGGTGGCGGTGAACGTCTCGCCGCTGCAACTGCTCGACCCCGGCTTCGTCGACGAGGTGCTGGCGCTGCTGGCGCGCCACGGCGTGCCGCCGGCGCTGCTGACGCTGGAGATCACCGAGAGCGTCGCGGTCACGCACATGGAACAGGCGCGCGGCCGCATCGCGCGGCTGCGCGCGCACGGCATCGAGGTGGCGCTGGACGACTTCGGCACCGGCTTCTCGTCGCTGAACATGCTGCGCAGCCTGCCGCTGCGCACCGTGAAGATCGACCGCAGCCTGGTCGAGCCGCTGCCGGCGCCCGACGCCACCGCGGTGGTCAAGGCGATCTGCGACCTGGCCGCGACGCTGGACCTCGACGTGATCGCCGAGGGCGTCGAGACGGAGGCGCAGTCGGAGGCGCTGCGCGCCGCCGGCTGCAAGGTGATGCAGGGTTACCTGTACGCGCGCCCGCTGGCGCCCGCCGAGGCGGCGCGCTGGCTAGACCGCGCCGACGGCGGCGGCGCCGGCATGGCCTTCCGGCTGCGCGGCTGACGCCGGCCGCTGCCGGCCGCTGCGGCACACTCGGCGCATGTCTTCCGCCCGCGACTTCAGCACCGTTCTGCTGCCCGGCCTGGCCTGCGATGCCGAGCTGTGGCGCGACCAGCTCGCCGCGCTCGGGCCGCGTTACGCGCCGCGCGTGGCGGACGTGCACACCCGCGCCGAGACCCTTGCCGCGATGGCCGAGCTGCTGCTGGCCGAACACCCCGGCGAACTGGTGCTGATCGGTGCCTCGATGGGCGGCCGCATCGCGCTGGAGGCGGCGCGGCGCGCGCCGAGGCGCGTGCGCGGCCTCGCGCTGCTGGGCAGCACCGCGCGCGCCGACAGCGACGAGATGCGCGCGATGCGCGGCCAGGCGGTCGCCGAGTTCGAGGCCGGGCGCGGCGAGGCGCTGCTCGACGCCAACGTCTGGTTCGTGTTCCACCGCAGCGCCTGGGACGACGAGCCGCTGCTCGACCGCTACCGCGCGATGGTGACGCGCGCCGGTGACGCGCAACTGGTCCGGCAGAACCGCGCGATCATGGGCGCCGCCGACCAGCGTGGCGCGCTGCCGGCCATCACCTGCCCGACCCTGGTGGTGTGCGGCGAGGGCGACGCGGTGACGCCGCCCGAATGCTCGCGCGAGATGGCCGCCGCGATCCCCGGCGCGCGGCTCGAATGGCTGCCCGGCTGCGGGCACATGCCGACGATGGAAAAGCCCGCCGCGGTGAACGCGCTGCTGCTCGACTGGCTGTCCGGGGCAGGGTAATTCCCGCTGCGGCGCGGGCGCCCACCCCCCTACAGTTCGCCCACTGCGCGGCGGCACCCTCGGGTGCCCGGCTGGGCGGGGGACTGAGGAGACGAACAAGCAGCAGGCCGCGCCAAGTCGGCCGATGCACAATCCGAAGGGCGCCGGGGCCATCCCCGGCGCCCTTTTCACTTCCCCCTTCCCATGACCGAACTGGCCTTCGTCGCGCTGGCGTCGCTGTTCGCCGGCTGCGTCGACGCCATCGTCGGCGGCGGCGGGCTGATCCTGGTGCCGGCGCTGTTCGGCATGTACCCGGGCGCCGCGCCGGCGACCCTGCTGGGCACCAACAAGGGCGCGGGCATCTGGGGCACGGCCTGGGCCACCGGGCAGTTCGCGCGCCGCGTCCGGCTCGCCTGGGGCGCGCTGCTGCCGGCCGCGCTGGCGGCGTTTGCCGGCAGCCTCGTCGGCGCCTGGGCGCTGACGCTGGCCAGCCCCGACGGCCTGCGCCGCGCGCTGCCCTTCGTGCTGCTGGCGGTGCTCGCCTACACGCTGGCACGCAAGGACCTGGGCCGCGAACACGCGCCGCGCCTGGCCGGTACGGCGCAGACGCTGGCGGCCTGCACGATCGGCGCGGTGGTCGGCTGCTACGACGGCTTCTTCGGCCCGGGCACCGGCAGCTTCCTGGTCTTTCTGTTCGTGCGCATGCTCGGCTTCGACTTCCTGCACGCCTCGGCCGGCGCCAAGCTGCTGAACACCGCCACCAACGCCGCGGCGCTGCTGCTGCTGGGCTGGAAGGGGCATGTGTGGTGGCAGGTCGCCGCCGTGCTGGCGCTGGCCAACGTGGCCGGCAGCCTGATCGGCACGCGGCTCGCGCTGCGCCACGGCGCCGGCTTCGTGCGCGTGGCCTTCATCGTCGTGGTGGCGGCGCTGATCGCCAAGACCGGCTGGGACGCCTTCGCCATCGCCCGCTAAGGCCCCGGCACCGAATTGGCCGCGTTCGCCGGCGCTGTTCCGCGCTTCGGCGCTTGGCGCGCCGCCTAGCATCCGGGCCATGCCCGTCGACGCCCAACTGCGCTCCCTCGACATCGACATCCCGGCCCAGCCCGAGGCGCTGGTCGAGCTGTCGCTGCTGCTGGCCGACGACGAGGTCAACCTGCAGGCCGTCAGCGCGCTGATCACCGCCGACATGGCGCTGGCCGCCGCGGTGCTCAAGGCCGTCAACTCCTCGCGCTACGGCCTGGCCGGGCGCGTGCAGAGCGTGCAGCAGGCCATCACCTACCTGGGCACGCGCGAAGTCGCGGCGGTGACCTTCGAGCTGGGCTTGAAAGCCGTCTTCCCCGGCGCGCCCGAGCTGCAGCCGCTGTGGGAGCGCGCCGGCGTGCGCGGCCTGCTGATGGGGCGCATCGGCCAGGCGATCGGCGTCGACCCGTGGGCGGCGCATTCGGCCGGGCTGTTCGAGGAATGCGGCAAGGCGGTGCTGTTCCGCCACGCGCCGCGGCGCTACGAGCCGCTGCTGCGCGCCGCCGAGAACGACGAAGACCTGCTGCTGCTAGAGCACGACGAATTCGGCGTCAGCCACGACGCGCTGGGCGCGGCGCTGTGCGAGACCTGGGGCCTGTCGCCCGCGGCGGTGCACAGCGTGCGCTTCCACGTGATGGTCAACGCCACGCTGCAACTGCCGATGCAGGTGCAGCGCCGAGCGATCTGCGCCGTCTCGGCGATCGCCGGCGCGATGATGCGCGACCCGGCCACGCTCGACGTGGTGGCCGCCAGGGTGGCGCCGCAGGCCGACCTGGACACGACGCTGGTGATCCGCGGCGCGCGCCGCGTGCAGCAGCAGATCGAGAACGCGGTGGCGCACGCGCGCGCCGAGGGGTAGCCGGCCGGGCCCTAGCCGCCCTGCCCGCCCTCGTCGCGCATGCCCTGGTGGTGGCTGAGGAACACCCGGCCGCGGAACCAGCGCTGCCAGCCGCCGGCGCGCAGCCGGTCGAGCACCGGGCCCTTGACCTCGGTGAGATCGAGCCGGATGCCGCGCTCGGCCAGCAGGTCGTGCAGCGCGCGCAGCGCCTCCAGCGCGCTGAAGTCGATCGCATTGACGGGGGACATCAGCAGCACCACGCGCCGCGTGCCGGGCAGCGCGGCGAGCTGCCCGTCGACCACGCCCACCAGCCGGCGCGCGTTGGTGAACAGCAGGCTCTCGTCGATGCGCAGCGCCAGCACGCCGGGCGTGCAGTGCACCGCGTGGCGGTCGACGTTGCGGTAGTGCTCGGTGTCGCCGACGCGCCCGATGCGCGCCACGTGCGGGTTGGCACTGCGCTGCAGCAGCAGCCCGACCGACAGCACCACGCCGGCGGCCAGCGCCACCTCGGAGCCGACGAACAGCGTCAGCACGCCAACGCCGGCCATCACCCCGAACTCCGGCGGCGAGTAGCGCCAGGCCTCCGCGAAGGCGCGCCACTCGACCACGCCCAGCACCGCGATGACGATGCTGGCCGCCAGCACCGCGCGCGGCAGCCAGGCCAGCGGCGCGGTCAGCAGCAGCATCGCCAGCGCCATCAGCAGCGCGGTCCAGGCGCCGGCGGCGCGTGTGCGCGCCCCGGCCTCGGCGTTCAGCGCGCCGCGCGAGAAGCTGCCGCCGATCGGCATGCCGGCCGAGCAGGCCGACACCAGGTCGGCGGCCGCCAGGCCGGTCAGCTCGCGGCGCGCGTCGACCTGCTCGCGGCGGCGCAGCCCCAGGCTCTCGGAGACGGCCAGGCTGCTGACGAAGGTCACCAGCGCGAGCGGCACCGCGCTGGGCAGCAGCCGCCACCACAGCGCGGCGTCGAGCGGCGGCAGCGCCAGCGGCAAGGCGAACGCCGGCAGCGCGCCGACCAGCGCCACGCCGCGTGTGTCGGCGGCCAGCGCCCAGGCCAGCGCGATGGCCAGCCCGACCACCGCCAGCGGCGCGCAGCGCGCCAGCAGCGACGCGTGCTGAGGGCTCAGCCAGCGCGCCAGCAGCGGCCGGGCGGCGCGCCGCGTCCACCACAGCAGGGCCAGCGCCAGCAGGCCGAAGGCGGCGGTGAGGGCGTGGCCCGGCACGCCGCTGGCCCGCCACGAAGCGACCAGCGCCGGCACCGTGAAGCCCTTGGCCGGGCTGCCCAGCAGCGCCGGCAGTTGCGACAGGCTGATCGCCAGCGCCGCCCCGGTGGAAAAGCCGTGCAGCACCGGCGTGGACAGCAGCGCGGCCAGCGCGTCGAGCCGGAACAGCGCGGCCGCGCCGAGCAGCAGCCCGGCTTCGGCGGCCAGCACCAGCGCGGCGGCCGTGGCCGGCGTGCCGGCGGCCACCACCGGCTCGATCGCGTGCGCGGTCAGCAGCGCCACCACCGCCACCGGCCCGACCGAATTGACGCTCGACGAGCCGAGCGCGGCGTACACCGCCATCGGCAGCAGGCTGGCATACAGGCCCGCCTGCGGCGGCAGGCCGGCGAGCAGCGCGTAGGCGAGGCTCTGCGGAATCAGCAGGACGGCGACGATGGCCGCCGCCAGCAGGTCGTCGCGCAGCGCTTCACGCCGGTAGGCCCGCCAGCGCGCGCGCATTCAGTCGACCTGCGCCCCCGAGGCCTTGACGACGGCGGTCCACTTCTTCGTCTCGGCGCCGATGAACTTCGCGAAGTCCGCCGGGCTCATGCCGCTCGGGATCGCGCCCTGCGCCTGCAGCCGCTCTTTCAGCGCCGGCGTGGCCAGGGCCTTGGCGGTTTCCTGCTGCAGCCGGTTCACCACCTCGGCCGGCGTGCCGGCCGGCGCCAGCAGCCCGAACCACGAGCTGGCCTCGAAACCCGGCAGCGGCCCGGCCTCGGCCACCGTGGGCAGATCGGGCAGCGCCGCGCTGCGCTCGGCGCTGGTGACCGCCAGCGCCTTGAGCTTGCCCGACTTGATGTGCGGCATCGCCGAGGGCAGGTTGTCGAACATCAGGTCCATGTTGCCGCCGATCAGGTCGAGCAGCGCCGGGCCCGAGCCGCGGTACGGGAAGTGGACCATGTAGGTGCCGGTCATGCTCTTGAACAGCTCGCCGGCGAGGTGGATCGAGGTGCCGTTGCCGCTGCTGGCCATGTTCAGCTTGCCGGGGTTCGCCTTGGCGACGCGGATCAGGTCGGGCACGCCGCGGATGCCCAGCGTCTCGGCCTTGGCCGGGTTCATCACCAGCACGTTGGGCACGCCGGCCACCAGCGTCACGGGCACGAAGTCCTTGACGTGGTCGTAGGGCATCTTGCGGTACAGCGCCGGGTTGATCGCGTGCGTGCCCACCGTGCCCATCAGCAGCGTGTGGCCGTCGTTCGACTTCGCCACCATGTCGGCGCCGACGTTGCCGCCGGCGCCGGGCTTGTTCTCGATCACGAAAGGCTGGCCGAAGACGCGGCTCAGCTCGGGCGCGAGCGCGCGCGCCAGGATGTCGGTGGTGCCGGCCGGCGCGAAGGGCACGACGATGCGCACCGGCTTGTTCGGCCAGGCGCTTTGCGCGAGCGCCGGCAGCGGCGCGAGGCAGACGGTCAGGAGGGCGGCGAGCAGCGGACGGCGCATGACGGGAGTCCTTGGCTGGGGTTCGAAGGGAACCCGCAGTGTCGTGCCGGGCGCCGCGGCGCCGTCAGAGGTCGAACCCTGGAAGGAGGCGAAAAAAGGAGGGAAGCGGGACGAAGGTTCCGGGGCTCGCTCTCAACCCCCCCGGAGTCGCCCGCTTCCCTTGGTGGACAGGTGTCAGTCCGCGAAAAAAAGCCCCTCTCTCACAACCTCGAAACGATCGACTGGCCGTTCAACGCGCGCCGCTCGGGCGCGGGAACAGCGAAAGCTGAGCCGGCTCGCGGCTCGACTTCAGGACTTGCGTCTGGCGCGAGGCCAGCACCGGCCGCACGGCGGTCGGCCGCACCGGCTGCGCCGCGGCCAGGCGCGGCGTGGGGGTCGGGGGGGTGATCGGCAGCATGGCGGGCACCTCTCGAATTCAACGGAACTCGCTGGCCGCGAAGGCCGGGCCCTCGCGGTTCAGCCCCAGCACGCCGGCGGCGCGCTCCACCCAGTCGGCCAGCGCCGGCGCCTTGGGCAGTCGCGGCGCCGCGGCGTTCGACAGCCGCAGCAGCGACGACGCGCCGCCGTGGCAGTGCGGGCCGGCCGGACGCAGCCGGCGGGTGGCGGGGGCGAAAGGCGAGCGGGCTTGCGGCATGGTGTCAACGACGTCCGGTATGTGTCTCGTGCGTCCCGGCGGCGGTGGCTGCCGCTGCGCGGGCGTGTGCACTCGCCAACGCATCGTCCGTGCCATGCCGGCGCGGCGGCGGCGCCGTGCGCTAGATCACGAACTGCGGCATGACACAGCCGCCACGCGGCGCGGGCGGCGGCAAAAACGGGCTGAAATGTAAGTGCTTCGATACAAGGCCGACCAAGCCGGTCAGGCCGCCGCCACGTAGCCCCGCGGCACCGCGCCCAGCAGCCGCCGGGTGTACTCCTCGCGCGGCGCGCTGAGGATCTGCGCCACGCCGGCCTGCTCGACCACCGCGCCGTCCTTCATCACCAGCACCTCGTCGGCCATGAAGCGCACCACCGCGAGGTCGTGGCTGATGAAGATGTAGGCGAGGCCCAGCTCGTCCTGCAGGTCTTTCAGCAGGTTGAGCACCTGCGCCTGCACCGAGACGTCGAGCGCGCTGACGGCCTCGTCGAGCACCAGCACCTCGGGCTCCAGCGTCAGGCAGCGCGCGATCGCGATGCGCTGGCGCTGGCCGCCGGAGAACTCGTGCGGGTAGCGGTTCAGCGCGGCGTCGTCCAGGCCCACCCTGGCCAGCAGCGCGCGGGCGCGCTGCGCGCGCTCGGCGTCGTTCGCGGCGATGCCGTGGATGGCCATCGGCTCGGTGAGCGTCTGCGCCACCGTGAAGCGCGGGTTCAGCGAGGCGTAGGGGTTCTGGAACACCACCTGGATGCGCCGGCGCATCGGCAGCATCTGCTCGCGCGACAGCGTGAACAGGTCGCGCCCGTCGAACACCGCGCTGCCGCCCACCGGTCCGCCGGCCGGCTCGTGCAGGCGCAGCAGCGCCAGGCCCAGCGTGGTCTTGCCCGAGCCCGATTCGCCGACGATGCCCAGCGTGTGGCCGCGCCGCAGCGTGAAGCTCGCGCCCTTGACGGCCTGGAACTCGCGCCGCCCGAACACGCCGCGGCGGATCCAGAAGCTCTTGGTGACGCCGCTGGCCTCCAGCACCACCGGCGCGTCGGCGCGCTTGGGCGGCGGCGGCGCGGCGGCGGCGGTGTCGCGCCCGGCCAGGTGGTCGTCGATCACCTTGAGCCGCGCGCCGCGCTGCTCCAGCGTCGGCCGGCAGGCCAGCAGCGCCCGCGTGTAGGCGTCGCGCGGCGCGGCGAAGATCTCGGCCGCCGAGCCCTGCTCGCGCACCGTGCCCTGGCGCATCACGACGACGCGGTCGGCGATCTCGCCGACCAGCGCGAGGTCGTGGCTGATGAACAGCATGCTCATGCGGTGCGTGTCCTTCAGCCGGCGCAGCAGCTCGAGGATCTGGCGCTGGATGGTCACGTCCAGCGCGGTGGTCGGCTCGTCGGCGATCAGCAGCTTGGGCTCGCAGGCCAGCGCCATCGCGATCATCACGCGCTGCTGCTGGCCGCCCGAGAGCTCGTGCGGATGCGCCGCCAGGCGCCGCTTCGGCTCGGGCAGGCCGACCTCGGCGAGCAGCGCCTCGGCCTTCTCGAGCGCCTGGCGGCGGCCCAGGCCGAGGTGCTGCCGCATCGGCTCGCAGAGCTGGCGGCCGATGGTGAACACCGGGTTCAGCGAGCTCATCGGGTCCTGGAACACGCAGGCGATGTCGCGGCCGCGCAGCGCGCGCAGCTCGGCCGGCGCGGCGGCCAGCAGCTCGCGGCCCTGGAAGCGGATGCGGCCGCGCCGCTCGGCGTTGTCGGGCAGCAGGTTGAGGATGGACATCGCGGTGACGCTCTTGCCCGAGCCCGATTCGCCCACCAGCGCGACGGTGGTGTTCTCGGGCACCTCGAAGCTCACGCCGGCGTCGCCGCGCCCGACCGCCTCGGTGTAGCTCGCGCGCTGGCCGCGCCCGAGGCGGAAGCGCACGCGCAGGTCGTCGATGGTCAGCAGCATCATTCCGCTCCGCGCAGCTTGGGATCGAGCGCGTCGCGCAGCGCGTCGGTCATCAGCGAGAAGGCGGTGACGAACACCGCCATGAAGGCCGTCGCCGCGGCGAGCTGCCACCAGTGGCCGAGGATCAGCTCGCTCTGCGCCTCGGCGAGCATGGTGCCCCAGCTCACCTGGTCGACGCTGACGCCCAGGCCGAGGTACGACAGGATCACCTCCGCCTTGATGAAGCCGACCACCAGGATCGAGAGCTGCACCAGGATCACGTGGCTGGTGTTGGGCAGGATGTGGCGGAAGATGCGCGAGAGCGCGCTGGCGCCGATCGCCTCGGCGGCGCGCACGTACTCGCGCACCGAGTGCTTCAGGAACTCGGCGCGCACGAGGCGGTAGACGCCGGTCCAGCCGGTGAGCCCGAGGATCAGCACCACCGACTGCACGCCGCGCCCGGCCACCGCCGCGAAGGCGAAGATCAGCAGGATGCCGGGAATCGAGGTGAAGACGTTGTAGAGCCACTCCAGGAAGTCGCCCGCGCGCCCGCCGAAGAAGCCCGCCAGCGCGCCCAGCACGGTGCCGATCAGCGTGGCGACGATGGCCGCCGCGACGCCGACGAACACCGAGATCTGCGCGCCCTTGATCGCCTTGGCGAGCACGTCGCGGCCGAGGCGGTCGCCGCCGAAGGGCAGCGTCTCGCGCCGCACGACCTCGGCGGTCTGGTACTTCTTGGCCAGCTCGGCCCATTCGGCGTAGCGCGGCGCCAGCGGGTCGACCGCCGAGATGTCGACGTTCGGCCCCTCGGGCACCGGGATCGCGCCGGCGCCGGCCGTCTTCGCCGCCGGGCCCATGAAGGTCGGCGGCGCGTTCGGCACGCCGACCTCGCGCTGCCAGTCGCCGGCCACCAGCCCCAGCGCGGCGGCCAGCATCAGCAGCACGAAGGCCGCCACCACCGCCAGCGACACCATGCCGACGCGGTCGCCCCGGAAGCGTCGCCACGCCGCGGCCCACACGCCCTCCGAGCGCGCGCCATCAGGCAGTCGCCGCGGAACCGGCTTCGCCGGGCCGCTGGCGGCGCCCCCCTGGGGGGGGGCGACGAAGTCGCTTCCGGGGGGGGTCATTTCAGCACCACCCGCGGGTCGACCAGCTTGTACAGAACGTCGGTGGCGAGGTTCACCACCATCGTGATCACCGCGAGGTAGACGGTCACGGCCTGGATCACCGGGTAGTCGCTGCGGTTGACCGCCAGCAGCACCTCGCGGCCCAGGCCCGGGATCGAGAAGAACACCTCGATCAGGAACGAGCCGACGAAGATGCCCGGCAGCGACACCGCCACGTTGGTGAGGATGGGGATCAGCGCGTTGCGCATCACGTGCGTCAGCAGGATGCGCGGCTCGGCCAGGCCCTTGGCGCGCGCGGTGCGCACGTAGTCCTGGCCGATCTCGTCGAGGAAGAAGCTGCGGTACAGGCGCGTCTGCGGCGCGATGCCCACCATCACCGCCAGCAGCACCGGCAGCGGCGTGTAGACCAGCAGGTTGGTCGCCAGGCTGTCGGTCCAGCCCTGCACCGGGAACCAGCCGAGCTGGAAGGCGAACAGGTACTGGCCGACGATCACGTAGACCAGGAAGGAGATCGACAGCGCGATGGTGGTGGCGATCATGATCGTGCGGTCGGTCAGCGAGCCGCGCAGGTAGGCCACCAGCAGCGCGATCGGAATCGCCAGCAGCGTGTCGAGGATCAGGATCGGCACCATCACCGTCAGCGTCGCCGGCAGCCGCGTGGCGAACAGGTTGGCCACCGATTCGTTGGTGGCCCAGCTCCGCCCCCAGTCGAAGGTGACGATCTGCTTCAGGAAGATGCCGAGCTGCACCCACCACGGCTCGTTCAGCCCGAGCTGCTGGCGGATCGCGTCGACCTGCTCGGGCGAGGCCGACAGCCCGCCGAGGATCTCGGCCGGGTCGCCGCCGAAGGCCTTGAAGAGGAAGAACACCAGCAGCACGACGCCGGCGAGCGTCGGGATCATCTGCCACAGGCGTCGGATCAGGTAGGCGGCCATGGGCCGGGAGTCTAGGGCCATCCGCCGATAGACTCCGCGCCGATGCGACCCCGAGAATTCCCGTGATGTCCGTGCGCGCCCTTGCCGCGACCCTGATCCTCGCGCTCGCCGGTGCCGCCGCCGCGGCGGCCGACGGCGCGCCGCGCGTGCTGCGCTACGCCTTCCCGGTCGCCGAGACGGGCTTCGATCCGGTGCAGATCTCCGACCTGTACTCGCGCACCGTCGTGGCCGGCATCTTCGACGCGCCGCTGACCTTCGACTTCCTGGCGCGCCCGCCGCGCATGAAGCCGAACACGCTGGTGGCCATGCCGGAGATCGACGCCGAGTTCCGCACCTTCACCTTCCGCGTGAAGCCGGGCATCTTCTTCGCCGACGACCCGGCCTTCCAGGGCAGGAAGCGCGAGCTGGTCGCGCAGGACTACGTCTACACCCTCAAGCGCCACTACGACCCGCGCTGGAACAGCCCCAACCTGTACCGCCTGGAGGCGGTGAAGATCCTCGGCCTGTCGGAGCTGCGCCGCGAGGTGCTGGCGAGCAAGAAGCCCTTCCCCTACGACCAGCCGGTCGAGGGCGTGCGCGCGCTGGATCGCTACACCTTCCAGGTCAGGCTCGCCGAAGCCTCGCCGCGCTTCCACCAGGAGGTGATGACCGACCACGGCAACTTCGGCGCGGTGGCGCGCGAGGTGGTCGAGGCCTACGGCGACAAGATCATGGAGCACCCGGTGGGCACCGGCGCGTTCCGCCTCGCGCAGTGGCGGCGCAGCTCGCGCATCGTGCTGGAGCGCAACCCCGGCTACCGCGAGCAGTTCTACGACGAGCAGGCGCCGGCCGACGACCCGCGCTCGCAGGCCATCGCCGCGCAACTGGCAGGGCGGCGCATGCCGATGCTCGACCGCGTCGAGATCGCCATCATCGAGGAGTCGCAGCCGCGCTGGCTGTCGTTCCTGAACGGGCAGACCGACCTGATGGAGCGGCTGCCCAACGAGTTCGCGCCGGCGGTGATCCCGAACGACAGGCTGGCGCCCAACCTCGCCAGGCGCGGCATCACGATGGAGCGCACGCCGCTGGTGGACATCACGCTGGCCGCGCTGTTCAACCAGGACGACCCGGTGGTGGGCGGCTACACGCCCGAGAAGGTGGCGCTGCGCCGCGCCATCGCGCTGGCCTACGACAGCGACCAGGAGATCCGCCTGGTGCGCAAGTCGCAGGCCATTCCGGCGCAGACCGCGGTGGCGCCGCTGACCTTCGGCTACAACCCGGCGCTGAAGACCACGATGAGCGACCACGACCCGGCGCGCGCGATGGCGCTGCTCGACCTGTACGGCTATGTCGACCGTGACGGCGACGGCTGGCGCGAGCGGCCCGACGGCTCGCCGCTGGTGCTGGAGTACGCCACGCAGCCCGACCAGGTGAGCCGCCAGCTCGCCGAGCTGTGGGAGAAGAACATGAAGGCCGTCGGGCTGAAGATGGTCTTCAAGGTCGCCAAGTGGCCCGAGAACCTGAAGGCCTCGCGCGCCGGCAAGCTGATGATGTGGGGCGTGGCCTGGGCGGCCACCACGCCGGACGGCGACACCTTCCTCGCGCTGGCCTACGGGCCGAACAAGGGCGGCGCGAATCACTCGCGCTTCGCGCTGCCGGCCTTCGATGCGCTGTACGAGAAGCAGAAGGCGATGCCCGACGGCGCCGAGCGCCAGCAGACCATCGAGGAGGCCAGCAAGCTGATGGTGGCCTACGTGCCCTACAAGCTCAGCAGCCACCGCATCGCCACCGACCTGATGCATCCGTGGGTGATCGGCTTCCGCCGCAATCCGTTCGTGCGCGAGTTCTACAAGTACCTCGACGTCGACCCGGCGCTGCGCGACAAGGAGGTGAAATGAAGCGCTGGCGCCGCGTCGCGCTGGCGCTGCTGTGCGCGCTGCCGCTGCTCGCCTCGGCGCAAGGCCAGAAGGTGCTGCGCTACGCCTTTCCCGCCGCCGAGACCGGCTTCGACCCGGCGCGCGTCAACGACCTGTATTCGCGCTACGTCACCGCGCACGTGTTCGACGGCCTGTACGAGTTCGACCCGCTGGCGCGGCCCTTCCTGGTGCGGCCCAACGTCGCCGAGAGCATGCCGCGGCACAGCGACGACTTCCGCACCTGGACGGTCCGCATCCGGCCCGGCATCCACTTCGCCGACGACCCCGCCTTCAAGGGCGCCAAGCGCGAGCTGGTGGCGGCCGACTTCGTCTATTCGTACAAGCGCTTTTTCGACCCCGAGACCAAGAGCCCGGTCTACTCGGGCCTGGCCGAGCAGGGCATGCTCGGGCTAGACGCGCTACGCGAGCAGGCGCTGAAGACGGGCCGCTTCGACTACGACCGCGAGGTCGAGGGCCTGCGCGCGCTGGACCGCTACACCCTCCAGTTCAAGCTCGCGCAGCCGCGCCCGCGCTTCATCTACACGCTGGCCGCCGGCGACCTGTTCGGCGCGGTGGCGCGCGAGGTGATCGAGGCCTACCCCGCGCAGAGCATGGAGCATCCGGTGGGCACCGGGCCGTTCCGCCTCGTGCAGTGGCGGCGCAGCTCGCGCATCGTGCTGGAGCGCAACCCGAACTTCCGCGAGCAGGTCTACGACGCGCAGCCGGCGCCCGACGACACCGAGGGCCAGGCCATCCTGGCGCGCTTCAAGGGCCGCAGGCTGCCGATGATCGACCGCGTCGAGATCGCCATCGTCGAGGTGCAGCAGCCGCGCTGGCTGTCCTTCCTCAACGAGCAGTTCGACCTGCTCGCCGTGCCGGGCGACTTCGTCAACATGGCGGCGCCCAACGGCAAGCTCGCGCCCAACCTCGCCAGGCGCGGCATCGGGCTGCACCGCGTGCTCAACCCCGACCGCACGCTGTTCTTCTTCAACATGGAAGACGCGCTGGTCGGCGGCGTCGAGCCCGGGAAGGTGGCGCTGCGCCGCGCCATCAGCCTGGCCACCGACACCGCGCGCGAGATCACCAGCGTGTGGCGCGGCCAGGCGGTGCCGGCGCAGAGCGTGGTGGCGCCCGGCACCTGGGGCTACGACCCGGCCTACAAGAGCGAGAACGGCGAATACGACCCGGCGCGCGCCAAGGCGCTGCTCGACCTGTACGGCTACCTCGACCGCGACGGCGACGGCTGGCGCGAGCGCCCCGACGGCACGCCGCTGGAGTTGCACTACGCCTCCACGCCCGACGAAAGCTCGCGCCCCTTCGAAGACCTGTGGAAGCGCAACATGGACGCGATCGGCCTGCGCCTGGCGATCGACAAGGCGCAGTGGCCCGAGCAGCTCAAGCGGGCCAAGGCCGGGCAACTGATGATCTGGCAGCTCGGCTACTCGGCGGCCAACCCCGACGTGCAGGACGGCCTGGGCATCCTCTACGGCCCGGCCTCGGGCGGGCAGAACCTGCCGCGCTTCCGCCACGCGCGCTTCGACGAGATCTACCGCCGCATGGACGGCCTGCCCGACGGCCCCGAGCGCCTCGCGCTGCTGCGCGAGGCGCAGTCCATCGTCACCGCGCTGATGCCGATGAAGTACAAGGTGCACCGCGTGCTCACCGACCTGACGCAGCCCTGGCTCGCGGGCTACCGCCGGCCGCTGTACGGCCAGCAGTTCTGGCAGTACGTCGACATCGACCCGGCGCGCCAGCCGCCGCGGCGCTGAGGCCATGCGGCGGCGCGACTGGCTCGCCACGTCCGCCGCGTCCGCCGCGCTGCTGGCCGCGCCGCGCCTGCCGGCCGCCGCCCCCGCGCCGCGCGACAACACCTTGCGCGTGGCCTTCCGCGTCGCCGAGACCGGCTTCGATCCGCTGGCCATAGGCGACGAAAACTCGAACCGCGTCGCCGCCTGCATCTTCGAGTCGCCGCTGACCTACGACCACCTGGCGCGGCCGGTGCGGATGGTGCCGCTGACCGCCGCCGCGCTGCCCGAGGCGGCCGACGACTTCCGCAGCTTCACCTTCCGCATCCGCCCGGGCATCTTCTTCGCCGACGACCCGGCCTTCAAGGGCCGGCCGCGCGAGCTGGTGGCGGCCGACTACGTCTACGCCGTCAAGCGCTACTACGACCCGCGCAACAACAGCGAACTGCTCTACCTGTGGGAGAACGCCGGGCTGCTCGGCCTGACCGAACTGCGCGAGCGCGCGATCCGCAGCAAGACGCCGTTCGACTACGACCGCGAGGTCGAGGGCATACGCGCGCTGGACCGCTACGCCTTCCGCGTCCGGCTCGACAAGCCGGCGCCGCGCCTGGCGTACCTGTTCGCGCAGACCGGGCTGGCCGGCGCCGTCGCGCGCGAGGTGGTCGAGGCCTACGGCGCCGACATCGCCGCGCACCCGGTGGGCACCGGCGCCTTCATGCTCGGCGCGTGGCGGCGCGGCTCGCGCATCGAGCTCGTGCGCAACCCGCGCTACCGCGAGCGCGTCTTCGAGGCCGCGCCGGCCGAGGGCGACGCCCAGGCCCAGGCCCTCGCGCGCGAACTGGCCGGGCGGCGCCTGCCGCTGGCCGACCGCGTGGAGATCAGCGTGATCGAGGAGTCGCAGCCGCGCTGGCTGGCCTTTCTCGACGGCTCGCTCGACCAGCTCGAGGTGCCGCTGGACTTCGCGCCGGTGGCCCTGGCCGGCGGGGCGCCCGCGCCGCACCTGGCGCGGCGCGGCGTGCGCCTGCAGCGCGTGCCGCAGCCCGACATGGCGATGACCTACTTCAACATGCAGCACCCGCTGGTGGGCGGCTACACGGCGGACAAGGTGGCGCTGCGCCGCGCCGTCGCGCTCGCCTACGACAGCGGCGAGGAGCTGCGCGCGCTGCGCCACGGCCAGGGCATCGCCGCGCAGTCGACCGTGCCGCCCTTCACCTCCGGCTACGACCCCGCCTACCGCAGCGAGATGGGCACGCACGACCCGGCGCGCGCGATGGCGCTGCTCGACCTGTACGGCTACGTCGACCGCGACGGCGACGGCTGGCGCGAGCAGCCCGACGGCTCGCCGCTGGTGCTGCGCCTGTCGTCCACCGGCAGCCAGTTGGCGCGGCGCGTCAACGAGCTGTGGCGCAAGCACATGGCGCGCGTCGGCCTGCGCATGGAGTTCGACGTCGCCACCTGGGGCGACCTGCTCAAGCGCAGCCGCGCCGCGACGCTGATGATGTGGGGCTACACCTGGGTGGCGCAGTCGCCCGACGGCGGCTTCTTCCTCGGCATCGCCTACGGGCCGAACGGCAACGAGTCGAACGACGCGCGCTTCGCGCTGCCCGCCTTCGACCGCCTCTACGAACGCCAGGGCGTGCTGCCCGACGGCGCCGGGCGCGACGCGCTGATCCGCGAGGGCAAGAACCTGCTGGCCGCGCACATGCCGTACAAGGCGCACGTGCATACCATCGTCAACGACCTGCTGCAGCCGCGCGTGCGCGGCTTCTGGCGCCATCCGTTCGCACGCGACACCTGGGTCTACACCGGGGTCGACATGGAGACATCGACATGAACACGCTGCCCGAACCGCAGATCCTGAGATTCACCCGCTGGCTGGCCGAGCACCGCGGCCTGCGCTTCGACCCCGGCACCGCCGAGGGCTACGACACGATGTGGCGCTGGTCGGTGACCGAGCTGGAGGCCTTCTGGGGCGCGGTCTGGGACTACTTCGGCATCGAGTCGCCGACGCCGCACGCGCGCGTGCTCGCCGCGGCGGCGATGCCCGGCGCGCGCTGGTTCGAGGGCGCGCAGCTCAACTACGCGCGCCAGGTGCTGCGCCACGCCGACGCGGCGCACGCGGCCGGGCATCCGGCCCTGGTGTTCCAGAACGAACGCATGCGCGCGCGCGGCGAGCTGCAACACGTCGCCTGGCCCGAGCTGCGCCGCCAGGTGGCCTCGCTCGCCGCGGCCCTGCGCGGCATGGGCGTGCGGCGCGGCGACCGCGTCTGCGCCTTCCTGCCCAACACGCCGCAGACCATCGTCGCCTTCCTCGCCGCGGCCAGCGTGGGCGCGATCTGGTCGGTGTGCTCGCCCGACATGGGGCCGCTGGCGGTGCTCGACCGCTTCCGCCAGATCGAGCCCCAGGTGCTGATCGGCGTGGACGGCTACGTCTACGCCGGCACGGAGCACGACCGCCTGCCGGTGCTGCGCCAGTTGCTCGACGAACTGCCCAGCGTGAAGCACGCGGTGCTGCTGCGCTACCGCGACGAGGCGGCGGATGCCGCCGCGCTGGCCGCGCCCGGGCGCACGCTGCACGACTTCGCCGCGCTGACCGCGAACGACGCGCCCTTCGAGCCCGAGTGGCTGCCCTTCGACCACCCGCTGTGGGTGGTGTATTCCAGCGGCACCACCGGCCTGCCCAAGCCCATCGTGCACGGCCACGGCGGCGTGGTGCTGGAGTCGCTCAAGATGGGCACGCTGCACAACAACCTCGGCGCCAGCGTCGAGACCGGCGACCGCTACCACTGGTACAGCGCGACCGGCTGGATCATGTGGAACACGCAGCCCGGCGCGCTGCTCGGCGGCACCACCGTGTGCATCTACGACGGCAACCCCGGCACGCCCGACCTGACGACGCTGTGGCGCTTCGCCGCCGACGCCGGCGCGACCTTCTTCGGCGCCGGCGCGGCCTTCTACGCGAGCTGCATGAAGGCCGGCATCGAACCGGCGAAGGCGGCGGACCTCTCGAAGCTGCGCGCCATCGGCTCCACCGGCTCGCCGCTGGCCAGCGACGCCTACCAGTGGGTCTGGGACCACCTGCCGCAGGTGGACGGCCGGCGCATCTGGCTCACGCCGATCTGCGGCGGCACCGACTTCGCTGGCGCCTTCCTCGCCGGGCTGCCCACGCTGCCGGTGGTCGAGGGCGAGATGCAGTGCCGCTGCCTGGGCGCGGCGGTGGAGGCCTGGAGCGAGCCGGACGCGAGCGGACGCGGCCGCGCGCTGGTGGACGAAGTCGGCGAGCTGGTGTGCGTGCGGCCGATGCCGTCGATGCCGCTGCGCTTCTGGAACGACGCCGGCGACAGGCGCTACCTCGACAGCTATTTCGACATGTACCCCGGCATCTGGCGCCACGGCGACTGGCTGCGCATCACGCCGCGCGGCGGCGCCATCGTCTACGGCCGCAGCGACGCCACCATCAACCGCCACGGCATCCGCATGGGCACGGCCGAGCTGTACCGCGCGGTGGACGCGCAGCCCGAGGTGCTGGACAGCCTGGTGGTCGACCTCGAATACCTCGGCCGCGAGAGCTACATGCCCCTGTTCGTGGTGCTGCGCGAGGGCGCGGTGCTCGACGAGGCGCTGGTCAAGCGGCTCAAGCAGGCCATCAAGCAAGCGCTGTCGGCGCGCCACGTGCCCAACGAGATCTTCCAGGTCAGCGCGATCCCGCGCACGCTGTCGGGCAAGAAGATGGAGCTGCCCGTCAAGAAGCTGCTGATGGGCACGCCGCCCGAGCAGGTGTTCAAGCTCGACGCGATGGCCAACGCCGAGTGCGTGGCATGGTTCGCCGGCTTCGCGAAGCGGCGCCAGGCCGCCTCGCAGGGCTGAGCCTCACAGCGGCAATTCGGTGTAGTAGCGCCCGCCGTGGAAGATCAGCGGCTGCGCGCCGGCGCGGTGCGTGCAGCGCTCGACCTCGCCGACGAAGATGACGTGGTCGCCCTCGTCGTAGCGGCTGCGGTTGAAGCACTCGAACACCGCCGCCGCGCCCTCGATCAGCGGCGCGCCGGCCGTGCCCTCGTGCCAGGCCACGCCGGCGAAGCGGTCGACCTGCTTGGCGGCGAAGCGCTCGGCCAGCGCATGCTGGTCGGCCGCGAGGATGTTGATCGCGTAGTGCGAGCCGGCGTGGAAGGCCGCCATCGAGTTGGCGCGGCGCGACAGGCTCCACAGCACCAGCGGCGGCGTGAGCGACACCGAGTTGAAGGAGTTGGCCGTCAGCCCGACCGGCACGCCGTCGGCCCCGCGCGCGGTGACGATGGTCACGCCGGTGGCGAACATGCCCAGCGCCGCGCGGAATTCGAGCGAGGAGAAGGAGGGCGAGCGCGCCTGCATGGGGGGATTGTCATGCAGCGGCCGCGCCGGGGTGGCGGCGGGGGAATAGCCGGCCGCCGGCCTGCGAAGTCGCCGAACTCCGTTCGCCCTGAGCTTGTCGAAGGGCTCAGCCCGAACGGGGGGATTGGCCAGAGTCGAGACCGGGGCGAGAGAGTCACCGACCTCGATCTGCCGAACGGAACGTGCCATGGCTAAACCACGCCGACCAGGCTGCCAGAATATGCCAACCGACCCGCCTTCCCGAAGCTCAGCCATGCCGACACCCAACGTCGTTCTCAGCGACCACCAGCACGAACTCGTCGAGGCGCTGGTGCAGTCGGGGCGCTACCAGAACGCCAGCGAGGTGCTGCGTGAAGGCCTTCGCCTGATCGAAGAGCGCGAGCGCCTCGAAGACATCAAGCTCGAGGCGCTCAAGCAGGCGGCGCGGCAGGGCTGGGCCGACGTTTCCGCCGGGCGCTATGCCGATGTCGACGATGCCCGGCTCGGGGACTTTGTCGGGCAACTGGGCCTGCGCGCGGCGCGCCGGGCGAAGACCGCGAGCTGATGCCTCGCCATCGCCTTTCGGCGGCGGCGCTGCGCGACATCGCCGCGCAGCCCGAGCGGCCGGGCAGCATCGACCGCCCGGAGCTGGGCGCGGGCGTGCGCTCATGGCACCTGCGCCTGAGCCGCGAGCGCGCGGCGAGCGGCCCCGTTCGGCGGCCGCGCCACTTTCTCGTCTACCGCGTCGAGCCGGGGCTCGTCGTGATCGGCCGCGTGCTCCACGATGCGATGGAGCTGGCGCGGCACCTGGACCCGGGAGCGGACTGGTCGTGACCCCGCACCGCCCGCTCGCGCAGCGCCTCGCCGCCTGGCACCGCCTCCTCGTCGTCGCCCTGCTCGGCTTCGCCAGCGGGCTGCCGCTGGCGCTCACCGGCCAGGCGATGCAGGCCTGGCTGAGCATGCAGGGGCTGGACGTGGCCACCATCGGCTTCCTCAGCCTGGTCGGCCTGCCCTACACCTTCAAGTTCCTGTGGGCGCCGCTGATGGACCGCTTCGAACTGCCCTGGCTGGGCCGGCGCCGCGGCTGGCTGGTGCTCACGCAGCTCGCGCTGGCCGGCGCGCTGCTGGCGATGGCCGCCACCTCGCCCACCGACGCCACGCGCGCCTTCGCGCTGCTGGCGCTGCTGACGGCCTTCGTCTCGGCCTCGCAGGACGTGGTGATCGACGCCTACCGCACCGACCTGCTGCCCGCCGCCGAGCGCGGCCTGGGCTCGTCGCTGAACGTGCTCGGCTACCGCCTGGCGATGATCGTCTCCGGCGGGCTGGCGCTGATCTGGACCGACCCGACCCAGGGCGGCGGCTGGAGCTGGCCCGAGGTCTACCGCTTCATGGCCGGCGTGATGGTGGCCGCCGCCGTGGTGTCGGCGCTGCTGCTGCCGCGCCTGCCGCGCGCGCCGCGGCCCAGGACCGACGCGCGCCACGACCTGCTCGGCTTCCTGGCGCTGCTGGCGGCCGTGGCGGCCGGCGTGCTGCTCACCGACCGCGTCGTCGCGCCGCTGCTGCGCGCGCTGCTGCCCGCCGCGCCGCGCTGGGCCGACCTGCTCGCGCTGCTGGCCGGCATCGCGATCACGCTGCCGCTGGCCGCCTTCGCGGCGCGGCGGGCGCGCTTCGAGACGCTGCTGTCGGGCCTGGCGAACTATTTCGCGCAGCCGGGCGCGGCGGCCTTCCTCGCCTTCATCGTGCTGTACAAGCTCGGCGACGCCTTCGCCGGCTCGCTGATGACGCCCTTCCTGCTCAAGAGCATGGCCTACGCGCCGGCCGAGGTCGGCGTGGTCAACAAGGTGATCGGGCTGTGGCTGACCATCGGCGGCGCGCTGCTCGGCGGCGCGCTGATGCTCAAGCTCGGCCTGTGGCGCGCGCTGTTCGCGTTCGGCATCCTGCAGATGGCCAGCAACCTCGGCTTCTGGTGGCTGGCGGCCAACGGCAAGGGCGTGCTGCCGGGCCTGGTGATCCCGGCCTTCGACTGGGGTTTCGTGCAGCTCGCCGCGGCCACGCCGGTGGACGGCGGGCTGCTGATGGTGATCGCCTTCGAGAACCTCTCCGGCGGCATGGGCACGGCGGCTTTCGTCGCCTTCCTGATGAGCCTGTGCAACCAGCGCTTCACCGCCACGCAGTTCGCGCTGCTGTCGGCCTTCGCGTCGGTGGGGCGGGTGTGGGTGGGGCCGCTGGCCGGCGTGCTGGCCGAGGCGATCGGCTGGCCGGCCTTCTTCCTGGTGTCCACGCTGGCCGCGCTGCCGGCGTTGTGGATGCTCTGGTGGCTTCGCGCGCCGCTGCGCGCGCTGGAAGCCGAACCCGGGACCCCTTGATCGAATTGGCCGGGTTTGGCCGGGAATGCCTTAGATTGCGCGCCATGAAGCAAGATTTCCGCACCGATGCCGAGCTGACCCTGCCCGCGCTGGCGCGGGCCCATGCCCGCGGCTGCCGCTGCGCGCTGCACTCGCGGCGCCTGTTCACCGGCGGGCTGCTGGCCGCCGCCGCGCTGCCCGCGCTGGCGCGCGAGGGCGTGAACGTGGGCAAGCGCTCGAGCTTCTCGAAGCTGGTGTCGGCCGACCAGATCGAGCAGGCCGCCGCGCAGCAGTACCTGCAACTGCGCCAGGAGGCCGCCTCGAAGAGCGCGCTGGCGCCCGACAACCACCCGCAGGTGGTGCGCCTGCGCGCCATCGCGCAGCGCATCATCCCCTTCACCTACGAGTGGAACTCGCGCGCGCGCGAATGGAAGTGGGAGGTCAACCTGATCGGCAGCAAGGAGCTGAACGCCTTCTGCATGCCGGGCGGCAAGATCGCCTTCTACTACGGCATCCTGCAGGAGCTGCAGCTCAGCGACGACGAGGTGGCGATGATCATGGGCCACGAGGCGGCGCACGCGCTGCGCGAACACGCCCGCGAGCGCGTCGGCAAGACCGCCGCGACGCGCGGCGCGATCGAGATCGGCGCCGCGCTGTTCGGCCTGGGCAACGCCGGGCGCCTGGCGGCCGACCTCGGCGGCCAGTTGCTGACGCTGAAGTTCAGCCGCGAAGACGAATCCGAGGCCGACCTGGTCGGCATCGACCTGGCCGCGCGCGCCGGCTACGACCCGCACGCCGGCGTGACGCTGTGGCAGAAGATGGCGCAGGCCTCCAAGGGCGCGCCGCCGCAGTTCATGAGCACCCACCCCTCGGGCCCGACGCGCATCCAGGACATCCAGAAGAACCTGCCCAAGGTGCAGCCGCTGTACCAGCGCGCGCCCAAGCCGCCGCGGCGCTTCGAGCCGCCGAAGAAGGCCTGAGCGGCGCCCGGGCGGCCGCCCCTCAGGTGCCGCCCACGAACGGATTGCTGCGCCGCTCCTGCCCGAACGTGCTCTGCGGCCCGTGGCCGGGCGTGAAGCGCACCGCGTCGCCGAGCGGCCACAGCCGCGTCGTGATGGAGCGCACCAGCGTGTCGAAGTCGCCCTGCGGGAAGTCGGTGCGGCCGATGCTGCCGGCGAACAGCACGTCGCCGACGAAGGCGTGCCGCGTGGTCGGCTCGTAGAACACCACGTGCCCCGGCGTGTGGCCGGGGCAGTGGCGCACCAGCAGCTCGCAGCCGCCGACGCGCACGCGGTCGCCGTCGTGCAGCCAGCGTGTCGGCGTGAACGGCTCGGCCTCGGGAAAGCCGAACATGCGGCTTTGCTGCGGCAGCGCGTCGATCCAGAACTGGTCGGCCTCGTGCGGGCCGACGATCGGCAGCCCGAGCGTGCGCGCCAGCGTGCCGGTGGCGCCGGCATGGTCGATGTGCGCGTGCGTCAGCCAGATCTGTTCGAGCGCGAGGCCCAGCTCCTTCACGGCGCCGAGCAGCACGTCGATGTCGCCGCCGGGGTCGATCAGGGCGGCCTGCATCGTGGCGTCGTCCCACACCAGCGAGCAGTTCTGCTGGAAGGCGGTGACGGGGAGGGTGCGGTGGCGGAAGCTCATGCTGCGTGTTCTTCGGCAACTCGGAGTCGACGCTCGACGACTGGGCCGGCAAAGCGCACAGAGTATGCCGCCGCGGCTTCAGACGCTCGCAAGGCTCGACCCCGAGGGCCGGGCTCAGCGCGGCCGGTCGCCCAGGATGGTCGCGCGATGCATCACGCGCCGGTGCGGCAGGTAGTCGGCCGTGGCGTAGTGCTGGGTCAGCCGGTTGTCCCAGAAGGCGAGGTCGTGGCGCTTCCAGCGCCAGCGCACGCTGAACTCGGGCTTCGCGGCGTGCACCCTCAACTGGGCCAGCACGGCGTCGCTCTCGGACTTGCCGAGTTCGACGATGCGGCTGGTGAAGCCCTCGTTGACGAACAGTCCGCGGCGCCCGCTCTCCGGATGGGTGCGGATCACCGGGTGGACCACCGGCGGATGGCGGTCGCGCGCCGCTTCCCAGCGCAGCCGCTCCTCCGGCGTGCGGGCGAAGCGCCAGGCCGGGAAGGACTGCAGGAAATCGTGTTCCGCGTGCAGCGGGTCGAGGAAGCGCCGGTAGGGCTCGGACAGCGCCTCGTAGGCGGCGATGCCGCTGGCCCACAGCGTGTCGCCGCCCGTGGGCGGCAGCAACTGCGCGGTCAGGATCGCGCCGAGCGGCGGCGTCTCGATGAAGGTGACGTCGGTGTGCCAGTTGTCGTTGTCCGGCGGGTTGTCGTTCGAGGTGTCGAGCACGACGATCTCGGGCGCCTCGGGATGCGAGGGATAGACCGGGTGGATGTGCAGCTCGCCGAACCGGGCCGCCAGGTCGCGCTGCTGCCGCGGCGTGACGGGCTGGTTCTCGAAGAACAGCACGTGGTGGGCGAGCAGGGCGCGGTGCAGCGCCGCCCGGTCGTGCCCGGCCAGCGGGCGCGTCAGGTCGACGCCGTCGACGAGGGCGCCGACGGCCGGCCCCAGGGGCGTGACGTTCATGATCTTCCCTGCCAGGGCACGAGGCGGCGCTGCAGCGCGCGCAGGCCGAGTTCGAGCGAGAACGCGATCAGCGCGATCACGACGATGCCGAGCACGACGATGTCGGTGTTCAGGAACTGCGCCGCCGACTGCACCATGAAACCCAGGCCGCGCGTGGCCGCGACCAGTTCCGCGGCGACCAGCGTGGACCAGCCCAGGCCGACGCGGATGCCGGTCAGCACGTCGGGCAGGGCGCTGGGCAGCACGACATGGCGCAGCACCTGCGCGCGGCTGGCGCCGAACGACTGCGCGGCGCGCAGCCGGCTCTGCTCGACGCGGCGCACGCCCGTGGCGGTGGCGATCACCACCGGCGCGAAGATGGCCAGCGCGATGAGCAGCACCTTGGAGACCTCCCCGATGCCGAACCAGATCACGATCAGCGGCAGGTAGGCCAGCGGCGGCACCGGCCGGTAGAACTCGACCAGCGGGTCGAACACCGCGCGCGCCCGGGGCGACAGGCCCATCCACAGGCCCAGCGGAATGGCGCCGGCCAGCGCCAGCAGCAGCGCCAGGCCCACGCGCGCGAGGCTGGCGCGCGCATGCTGCCAGAGCGTGGCGTCCATGAAACCTTCGCCGGCCACGGCGGCGAACTTGGCTGCCACCAGCGCGGGCGGCGGCAGGAACAGCGGCGCGATCCAGCCGGCGGCCGTGACCAGTTGCCAGAGCCCCAGCAGCGCGGCCACCGTCAGGGCGCTCAGCCAGCGTGGATGCCAGGGGCGCGGCGCGCGGGCCGAGGGCGGCTGGTTCATGTCCGCGAGCGCCTTGCGCAGCGTGATCGGCGATACGGCTTGCATGGCTCAGGCGGCGCGGTCTTCGAGCGCGAACACCGCGCCGAGCACCTGCTCGCGCACCGCGACGAACTCGGGCAGCGACTTGAGCCGCCGCGCCGGCTCGCCGGCGGCGAAGCGGCGCGAGAAGGCGAGCGGCCGCTGCTCGACGATGCGGGCCGGGCGCGGCGACAGCAGCACCAGCTCGGTGGCGAGGAACACGGCCTCCTCGACGCCGTGCGTCACCAGCACGATGGTCTTGCCGGTGGCCGTCCAGACCCGCAGCAGCAGCTCCTGCATGCGCTCGCGGGTCAGCGCGTCGAGCGCGCCGAAGGGCTCGTCCATCAGCAGCACCTCGGGATCGGCGGCCAGCGCGCGCGCGATGCCCACACGCTGGCGCATGCCGCCGGAGAGCTCCCAGACGCGCCGGTCGGCATGGTCGCGCAGCCCCACCAGGTCGAGGAAGTGGCGCGCGCGCTCTTCCCGCGCCGCGCGGTCCAGGCCGCGCAGCCGCAGCGGCAGCGCGACGTTGCCGAGCACGTCGAGCCAGGGCAGCAGGGCGTCGTCCTGGAACACCACGCCGCGGTCGGCGCCGGGGCCGTCGATGTTTCGCCCCGACACGCTCGCGCGTCCGGCGCGCAAGGGCACGAAGCCGGCGATCAGGTTCAGCAGGCTGGACTTGCCGCAGCCCGAGGGCCCGAGCAGCACGGTGATGCCGCCGTCGGGGATCGTCAGCGACAAGGCGTCCAGCACCGTGGTCGAGCCGGCGTCGTCCCCGTAGCCCGCCACGACCCTCTCCAGCTCGACCACGGCCTGGACCCGGTGGTGTTCAGTTCCGGGCGGCGACCTGCTGCGCCGCGCCCTTCAGCGCGGCCTGCACGAAGCGCGGCGTCGCGTAGGGTTTGTAGTCGGCCAGCAGCTTGTCGACCTTGCCCTGCTCCTTCAGGAACTTCGAGGTCTCGGTCAGCGCCTTGACCGTGCTGCCGCCCAGCAGCGTGGCCTGCTCGGCCAGCGTCGGGAAGCCGCTGCCGGCCAGCAGCTCGGCGATCTCCTGCGGCTTCGCGCCGGTGAGCCGGCTGATCTTCTCGACGTTCGCCGCATCGCCGGCGAAGGCCTTGGCGTCCTTGCGGTAGGCCGCATAGGCCTCGCCCGTGACACGCGCGAACGCGGCGACCACGTCCGGGTTCTTCTGCGCAAAATCGCGCCGGACGATCCAGGCGTCGAAGGTCGGCGCGCCCCACTTGGCGACCTGCGCCGAGTCGGTCAGCACCTTGCCGCTGGCCTTGATCTGGCCGAGGGCGGGGTCCCACACGTACGCAGCGTCGATGTCGCCGCGCTGCCAGGCGGCCGCGATCTCGGTCGGGCGCAGGTTGACGATGTCGACCTTCTTCGCATCGACGCCCCAGTGCCGGAGCGCGGCGAGCAGGCTGTAGTGGGTCGTCGAGACGAAGGGCACCGCGACCTTCCTGCCGACCAGGTCGGCCGCCTTCGAGATGCGGCTGCCGTTGCGCACCACCAGGGCCTCGGCGTTGCCGATCTCGGCGGCGATGAAGAAGGTCTCGACCGGCAGCTCCTTGCTCGCCGCCGCGGCCAGCGGGCTGGAGCCGACGTAGCCGATCTGGATGTCGCCCGAGGCGACCGCCGCGATGACCTCGGCGCCGCTCTCGAACTTGCGCCATTCGATCGTCCGGCCGGTGGCCTTCTCGTACAGGCCATCGGCCTGCGCGACCTTGGCGGGCTCCACGACGGTCTGATAGGCGATGCGCACCGTCTCCTGCGCCAGCGCGGCGCCGCCAACGGTGAACGGACCCAGCGACAAGGCCAGGGTCATGAGGAACTGCGATCGGCGCATGGAAGACCTCCTGTGATTCGAGGAGGCGGAAGTTAGCGGGCGCCGTCGATGGCGTGAACGACCGAATCCGGATGAGCTCATGCCGATTCCGCAGCTTCGCGCCGATGCCGATCGGGCGCCGATGGCGCGCGGCGGGGCTTTCCCGCTTTGCGCATATCGAAGCACACAAAGCTTCGTTCCGCCGTGCGTGGCGAATGCCTACGCTGCCTGCCGTCCATAGCCATCAGAACCGCCGAGAGCCCCATGTCCGCCGTACTGAACGAGATCCGACTGCCCCCCGTGCTCGAAACCGCGCGCGCCGCCGCGCAGGCGGCCGGCCTGCCCTACGCCGGAAGCGTGACGCCGGCCGACGCCTGGGCGCTGGCGCAGGTGGGGCTGGCGACGCTGATCGACGTGCGCAGCACCGAAGAGCGCAAGTTCGTCGGCCATGTGCCGGGCATCGCGCACGTCGCCTGGGCCACCGGCACCAGCCTGACGCGCAATCCGCGCTTCGTGCGCGAACTCGAGGCCAAGGTCCGCAAGGACGAGGCCGTCCTGCTGCTGTGCCGCAGCGGCAAGCGCTCGGCCCTGGCGGCCGAGGCGGCCGCCAGGGCCGGCTTCACGGCCGTGTTCAACGTGCTCGAAGGCTTCGAGGGCGAGATCGACGAGCGGCATCAACGCGGCCAGTCCGGCGGCTGGCGCTTCCACGGCCTGCCCTGGGTTCAAGACTGAGGAGATCCACCATGACCCGCATCCACGATGACAACTCGCTGTCCATCGGCCGCACGCCGCTGGTCAGGCTCCACCGCGTGCTCGACGGCGCCAAGGCCACCGTGCTGGCCAAGATCGAGGGCCGCAACCCGGCCTATTCGGTGAAGTGCCGCATCGGCGCGGCGCTGATCTGGGACGCGGAGAAGCGCGGCCTGCTCGGGCCGGGCAAGGAGATCGTCGAGCCGACCAGCGGCAACACCGGCATCGCGCTGGCCTTCGTCGCCGCCGCGCGCGGCATCCCGATCACGCTGACCATGCCCGAGACCATGAGCCTGGAGCGCCGCAAGCTGCTGCTGGCCTACGGCGCGAAGCTGGTGCTGACCGAAGGCGCCAAGGGCATGAAGGGCGCGGTGGCCAAGGCCGAGGAGATCGCCGCGTCCGACCCGAAGTACGTGCTGCTGCAGCAGTTCAAGAACCCGGCCAACCCGGCGATCCACGAAACCACCACCGGCCCCGAGATCTGGGAGGACACCGGCGGCGCGATCGACATCCTGGTCTCGGGCGTCGGCACCGGCGGCACGATCACCGGCGTGTCGCGCTACATCAAGAACACCCGGGGCAAGGCGATCCAGTCGGTGGCGGTGGAGCCCGCCGCCAGCCCGGTGCTGACGCAGCAGCGCAACGGCGAGGAACTGAAACCCTCGCCGCACAAGATCCAGGGCATCGGCGCCGGCTTCGTGCCGGAGGTGCTCGACCTCTCGCTGGTCGACGGCATCGAGCAGGTCGGCAACGAAGAGGCGATCCGCTACGCGCAACGCCTCACGCGCGAGGAAGGCATCCTCTCCGGCATCTCCTGCGGCGCGGCGGCGGCGGTGGCGGCGCGCCTGGCGCAGCGCCCCGAGAACGCCGGCAAGACCATCGTCGTGATCCTGCCCGACTCGGGCGAGCGCTACCTCAGCTCGGTGCTGTTCGAGGGCGTGTTCGACGCCGCCGGGCTTCCGCCCGCGCCGGCGAAGGCGGCCTGAATGGGCGGCGAGTCCTTCGACCTGACGCGCATCGTCGACGGGCTGCGCCAGGCGCGCACGCGCTGGCGCAACGCACGGCAGCGCGGCCGCGAGGTCGGCGGGCGCGAGCTGCCCTCGCGCGAGGCGCTCGCGGCCATCGTCGACGGACTGCGCGGCGCGCTGTTCCCGATGCGGCTGGGGCCGCCCGACCTGCGCCAGGAGAGCGAGGACTACTACGTCGGCCACACGCTCGACGCGGTGCTCGGCGCGCTGCTCGCGCAGGTGGGCCTCGAACTGCGCCACGCGGCGCGGCAGCAGCCCGGCCACGGCGACGCCGACGCGCGCGCGCTGGCCCTCGTGCGCGAGTTCGGCGGCGCCTTGCCGCGCATCCGCGAGCTGCTGGACAGCGACGTGCTCGCGGCCTTCCACGGCGACCCGGCGGCGCGCAGCGTCGACGAGGTGCTGCTGTGCTATCCCGGCGTGCACGCGATGATCCACCACCGCATCGCGCACGAGCTGCACGTGCTGGGCGTGCCGCTGCTCGCGCGCCTGGTGGCCGAGCTGGCCCACGGCGCGACGGGCATCGACATCCACCCCGGCGCGAACATCGGCGCGGGCTTCTTCATCGACCACGGCACCGGCGTCGTGATCGGCGAGACGGCGCAGATCGGCCGCAACGTGCGCCTGTACCAGGCCGTCACGCTGGGCGCCAAGCGCTTCGCCACCGACGCCGACGGCCATCTCGCCAAGGGCGGCGCGCGGCATCCGGTCGTCGAGGACGACGTGGTGATCTACGCCGGCGCCACCATCCTCGGCCGCGTGACCATCGGCCACGGCTCGACCATCGGCGGCAACGTCTGGTTGACGCGCAGCGTGCCGCCGGGCAGCCGCATCGCCCAGGCCAGCGCGCGCGAGGACGCGGTGCTCGAAGGGGCGGGGATCTAGAAGATGGGCGATCCCCGCGCCGGCGTCGGCGAACGTTTCGGCCACGCGGTGCGGCAACTGCGCGAGGCGCGCGGCTGGTCGCAGGAGCGGCTGGCCAATTGCGCCGAGCTCAACCGTTCGTACATGGGCGAGATCGAGCGCGCCGCGGCGATGCCCTCGCTGGCCACCGCCGCCAAGCTGGCCCGGGCGCTCGACGTGCCGCTGTCGCACCTGATCTCGCGCTGCGAGTCGCCAGTCGCGGACTGATTGGTGGCTATAGCCGGTTGATCCCGCGCGAGGGGGCCTCGACACTGCCACGCGCCGAATTCCTCGTCGACAAATCCGCTTTTTGCATCCAGGAGCCTCTCATGGCAGACCCCCAGGCCTCGCAGCTCGCGCTCGGCGACGCCGCCGCGCGGCAGCTCGCCAACGCCACCAAGACCGCGCCCGTCCTCTCGACCATCAGCCCGCGCTGGCTGACGCATCTACTGCAATGGCTGCCGGTCGAGGCCGGCATCTACCGCCTCAACCGCGTCAGGAACCCCGAGGCGCTGAAGGTGCTGTGCGCCAAGCGCGACGAGGCCGAACTGCCCACCACCTTCGCCGACTACGACGAAACGCCGCGCGAGTACTTCCTCAACGCCGTCAGCACGGTGCTGGACGTGCATACGCGCGTGTCGGACCTCTACAGCAGCCCGCACGACCAGATCAAGGAGCAACTGCGCCTGACGATCGAGACGATCAAGGAGAAGCAGGAAAGCGAGCTGATCAACAACCCCGACTACGGCCTGCTCGCCAGCGTGACGCCCGAACAGATCGTCTACCCGCTGACCGGCGCGCCCACGCCCGACGATCTCGACGAACTGCTGACGCGCGTGTGGAAGGAGCCGGCCTTCTTCCTGACGCACCCGCTGGCCATCGCCGCCTTCGGCCGTGAGTGCACGCGGCGCGGCGTGCCGCCGCCGACGGTGAGCCTGTTCGGCTCGCAGTTCCTGACCTGGCGCGGCATCCCGCTGGTGCCCAGCGACAAGGTGCCGGTGGCCGACGGCAAGACCAAGATCCTGCTGCTGCGCGTCGGCGAGAAGCGCCAGGGCGTGGTCGGCCTGTACCAGCCCGGGCTGCCGGGCGAGCAGAGCCCGGGGCTGTCGGTGCGCTTCATGGGCATCAGCCGCAACGCCATCGCCTCGTACCTGATCTCGCTGTACTGCTCGCTGGCCGTGCAGACCGACGATGCGCTGGCGGTGCTGGAAGACGTGGAGATCGGCAAGTACCACGACTATCCGGACACCTACAAGTAAGCCGCGCGGAGCCTCGTGATGACGACTCCCGACATCCCGGGCGCCGCGTTGCCGCCCGGCCTGCCCGACCCCGCGGCGCTGGCGCGGCTGGCCGGCGAGTTCTTCGCCGCGCCGCCCGGCAGCGGCGCACCGGCCATCGGCGGCGTGCCGGTGCCGGCCACCGTGCAGCCGGCGGGCCTGTCGCTGCCGCCCGGCGCCAGCGGCCCGGCCACGCCGGCCGCGCAACCCACGGGCCTGCCGCCCGGTGTCAACCTCGTGCCGACCTCGCCGCAATCGGTCGGCGTGCTGGGCGCGACGGCGCCCAAGCTCGTGCCGAACGCCACGGCGCCCAACGGCGTGCCCGACCATGCGCTGGAGGCCGCGCCGGCCTATGACGGCCGGCTCGGCAGCCATCTGCTCGGCCTGCCCCGCGTCCCCGAGTTCTACTTCGTCGAGCAGGCGGCGCGGCGCGAGCCCGTGGTGCCGGCCGTTCCCGCCGAGGCCCATCCGCCGTTCGACGTCGACGCGGTGCGGCGCGACTTCCCGATCCTGCAAGAGCGCGTCAACGGCCGGCAGCTCGTGTGGTTCGACAACGCCGCGACGACGCACAAGCCGCAGGCGGTGATCGACCGCCTCGCGCACTTCTACGCGCACGAGAACTCGAACATCCACCGCGCCGCGCACGAACTCGCCGCGCGCGCGACCGACGCCTACGAGAACGCGCGCGAGATCGTGCGCCGCTTCATCGGTGCCGGCTCGACCGATGAGATCGTCTTCGTGCGCGGCACCACCGAGGCGATCAACCTGGTGGCCAAGAGCTGGGGCGCGCGCAAGGTCGGCGCGGGCGACGAGATCGTGGTCTCCCACCTCGAGCACCACGCCAACATCGTGCCGTGGCAGCAACTCGCCGCCGAGAAGGGCGCGACGCTGCGCGTGATCCCGGTCGACGATTCGGGCCAGGTGATCCTCTCCGAATACGAGAAGCTGCTCAACGGTCGCACCCGGATCGTCTCGGTCACGCAGGTGAGCAACGCGCTGGGCACGGTGGTGCCGGTGCGGGAGATCGTCGAGATCGCCAGGCGCCGCGGCATCACGACGCTGGTGGACGGCGCGCAGTCGGTGTCGCACCTGCGCGTGGACGTGCAAGCGCTCGGCACCGACTTCTTCGTCTTCTCCGGCCACAAGATCTTCGGGCCCACCGGCATCGGCGTGCTCTACGGCCGCCGCGAGGTGCTCGAGGACATGCCGCCCTGGCAGGGCGGCGGCAACATGATTGCCGACGTGACCTTCGAGAAGACCGTCTACCACGGCCCGCCGACACGCTTCGAGGCCGGCACCGGCAACATCGCCGACGCGGTGGGGCTGGGTGCCGCGCTGGAGTACGTCGAACGCATCGGCATCGAGGCGATCGGCCGCTACGAGCACGCGCTGCTCGACTACGCCACCGCGCGGATGAAGCCGATTCCCGGCGTGCGCCTGGTCGGCACCGCCAGGGACAAGGCCAGCGTGCTGAGCTTCGTGCTCGACGGCCACGGCACCGGCGAAGTCGGCCAGGCGCTCGACCGGGAAGGCATCGCGGTGCGCACCGGCCACCATTGCGCGCAGCCCATCCTGCGCCGTTTCGGGCTGGAGACGACGGTGCGGCCTTCGCTGGCGTTCTACAACACCCGCGAGGAAGTCGACCGGCTGGTGGCGGTGGTGCGGCGACTGGCCGGCACACGGCGCTGACGCCGGCCGGCGCGCGCGCCTAGGGCCTGTTCACCCTACGGATGCCAGTGCGAACGAGCCTGGCAGGGCGCAGGGCAAGGCGCGCGACGACGCCAAGCCTGGACGGCTTGGCTAGGAGCGCAACGCCGCCGTGCGCCCTGCCAGGCCCGTTCCCTGCGGGTTGCCCCGACAAAGCCCGCGCGCGGCGTTGCAAACCTTGCCCAGGCGTCCAGCCTGGGCTGCGCTTTGCGCCTTGCTCGCGGGCTTTGTCGTGGCAACGCATCTGGCATCCGTAGGGTGAACAGGCCCTAACGCCACAGGTCGACCGGCCGGCCCTGCGCGCGCAGCCGCTCGGCGCGGGCCTGCACGAAGCGCTGGAACTGCGGCTCGTCGCGGTAGGCGCGGCTGGCGACGTAGTCGAACGCGCTCTCGATGTGGAAGGGCCGCAGGTAGCCGTCGAAGCGGAACACCTCGGCGCCCGCGGCGTCGAAGAACACCGCCGTCGGGTAGAGGTTGATCTTCAGGTCGCGCGCCCACAGCGAGGCATCGAGCCGGCGGCCGTCGGGCGTGACGAGCCGCGCAGGCGTCCCCGGCACGAGGCGCGCGACGTCGAAGCCCGCGAGCAGCCGGCGCAGCGGCTCGCGCGTGAAGGCCTCGTCGTGCATCTCCGCGCATTCCTTGCACGACGGCGACTCGAACAGCACCGCCAGCGGCCGGCCGCGCCCGGCCCGCGCCAGCAGCGACGGATCGCGCATCAGGTACGGGCGCGCGCCGCGCTGGGGCACCGGCGGTTCGTCCAGCCGTTCGCTCATGTATTCGGCCAGCGAGCGCTCGCGGTCGCGGCGCTGGATCACGTAGTCCAGCACATGCGTGAAGCGCTCGGGCGGC
Organism: Piscinibacter sp.; assembly: GCF_047600445.1. Lineage (GTDB taxonomy): Bacteria > Pseudomonadota > Gammaproteobacteria > Burkholderiales > Burkholderiaceae_C > Piscinibacter. Next base: position 404,639 of record NZ_JASGKT010000001.1, on the reverse strand, counting down.
AGGTAGCCGTTCAGGCGCAGCACGAGGCGGCCGTCGGTCTCGAAGAACAGCAGCGTCGGCGTGAACTGCACGTTCAGCGTCCGCGCCAGCGCCTTCTCGGTGGTGTGCGAGCCGTCGATCCAGGTCACCTCGGCATCGCCCCATATGTTGATCGCGATGGCGACGAAGTTCGCGCGCGTCTTGTCGGCCAAGGGCCCGGGGCCGAAGTTGGCCTTCATCAGCGCCTTGCAGTAGGGGCAGCCGTCCTGCCCGAAATAGACCATCACGCGCTTGCCAGCGCGGGCCGCCTCCGGGATCTCGTCCTTGAAGTCGAGCAGGCTGTTGGAGAACCAGCGCGGGATGTCGATCGCCTGCGGCGAAGGCTGGGGCGCCTGCGCGGCGGCCGGCAGCGCGGCCCACAGCAGCGCTGCCAGCAGCACGCGGAACAGGCGTGGCAGTGTCGGGGAGGAGCTGCTCATCGTCGCTTCGGTCACGAGGGGCGGGTCGGGCCGATGGTAGCGGGCCGCCGCGTCCCATGGCGCCTTCAGCGCTGCATGCCCCAGCGCCGCACGGTGAGGCGCTCCAGCGTGTCGAAGCCGAGGCGCTCGACCAGCAGGCCGATCAGGATCACCATCACCAGCCCGGCGAACACCTTGTCGGTGTACAGCTCGTTGCGGTTCTGGAAGATGTACCAGCCGAGCCCGCCGCGGCCCGACGAGGCGCCGAAGAATAGCTCGGCGGCGATCAGCGTGCGCCACGCGAAGGCCCAGCCGATGCGCAGGCCGGAGAGCACCGCCGGCAGCGCCGACGGCACCAGGATCTGCGCCACGTAGCGCAGCCCGCGCAGGCCGTAATTGCGGCCGGCCATGCGCAGCGTCTCGGGCACGGCCTGGAAGCCGCTGAAGGTGGCCAGCGCGAGCGGCCACAGCACCGAGTGCACCAGCACGAAGACCAGGCTGGCGCGGCCGAGGCCGAACCACAGCAGGGCCAGCGGCAGCAGCGCGATGGCCGGCAGCGGGTTGAACATCGCGGTGAGCGTGGCCAGCAGGTCGCGCCCGATCTGCGTCGACACCGCCAGCACGGTGAGCACGAAGGCGGCCAGCACACCCAGCGCGTAACCCTGCACCAGCACGGCCAGCGAGATGCGCGCCTTGTCGAGCAACTCGCCGCCGGCCAGGCCGTCGGCGAGCGCGCGCGCGGTCTGCGTGAACGTGGGCAGCAGCAGGTCGTTGCCGGCCAGCCGCGCGGCGACTTCCCACAGGAGCGCCAGCGCGAGCACGATCAGCCCCTGGCGCAGCGCCGCGTGCCGCCACAGCCGTTGCGCGAGCGGCAGCGGCCGCTCGGGCGCCACGTCGGCGAGCGGCTCGAGCGCGCGTTCGAACTCCGGGCGCACCGGCGGCAGCACGGCGCTCACGCCGGCGCCTCCTCGAACAGCAGCCGGTGGATGCGCTGCGCCTGCGCCTGGAAGGCCGGGCTGCCCGCGCCGGCGAGGTCGAACTCGTGCGCGTTCAGCTCGGCGCGCACGCGCCCCGGCCGCGGCGAGAGCACCAGGATGCGGTTGCCGACCACCAGCGCTTCCTCGATCGAGTGCGTCACGAACAGCAGCGTGAAGCGCACCTCCTCCCACAGCGCGAGCAGTTCCTCCTGCATGCGCCGGCGCGTCAGCGCGTCGAGCGCGGCGAAGGGTTCGTCCATCAGCAGCACCTTGGGCTGCATCGCCAGCGCGCGCGCGATCGCCACGCGCTGCTTCATGCCGCCCGAGAGCTGGTGCGGGTAAGCACCGGCGAAGTCGGCCAGCCCCACCTTGGCCAGCGCGTCCAGCGCGCGCTCGCGCACCTCGGCGCGCGGCCAGCGGCGCGTCGCGCGCAGCGGGAATTCGACATTGCCCAGCACCGTCTTCCACGGCGGCAGCTGGTCGAACTCCTGGAATACGACGATGCGCTCCGGCCCGGGGCCGTGCACCGCCTCGCCGTCGAGCAGGATCTCGCCCTCGCGCGGCGCGAGGAAGCCGGCCACGGCCTTGAGCAGCGAACTCTTGCCGCAGCCCGAGGCGCCCAGCAGCACGAAGCGGTCGCCGCGATGCAGCTCGAAGCCGACGCGGTGCGTGGCGCGCACCACGCGCTCGGTGGTGGCGTATTCGAGCGTCAGGTCGCGCACGCGCAGCAAGGGTTGCGCGGCCGCCGCGGCATCCGCGACGCGCGGCGCCGCGCCGCGGTGGTCGAGCGCCGGCAGGGGCAGGACCGCGGCCATGCTCAGTTGGCCGCGGCGTTGTGCGCGTCGTCGAAGAAGTAGTCCTTCGCCGACGCGGGCTTGTTCTTGATCGCGCCGATGCGGTGCATGAACTCGGCCAGCGCGTAGGTGTTCTGCGGCGTCAGCTTGAACTCGACCTCGGGGTTGCGGATGATCTTCAGCAGCAGTTCGCGGTCGACGCCGCTCTTGTTGCCGCGGATGAAGATGTCGGCCGCCTTCTCCGGGTTGGCGCGGATGAACTGCGCGGCCTCGGCCAGCGCGTCGACGAAGGCCTTGTAGGTCTTCGGGTTCTCCTTGCGGAACTTCTCGGTGGCGTACAGCACCGTCGCCGAGGCCGGGCCGCCGAGCACGTCGTAGCTGTTGAGCACGATGCGCGCGTTCGGGTTGCCGGCCAGCTCCTGCTCCTGGAAGGGCGGGTTGCCGAAGTGCGCCGTGACCTCGGTGCCGCCCTTGATGATCGCCGCGGCCGCCTCGGGGTGCGGCACCGCCACCTGCAGCCTGTCGAGGCGGTTGTACTGCGCGTCGCCCCACAGCCTGGCCGAGGCGAGCTGCAGGATGCGCGACTGCACCGACACGCCCGCCGCCGGCGTCGCGATGCGGTCCTTGTCGCCGAAGTCGGCGATCGTCTTCACCGCCGGATTGTTGGTGACGAGGTAGTAGGGGAAGTTGCCCAGCGAGGCGATGCCCTTGACGTTCTGCCTGCCGAGCGTGCGGTCCCAGACCGTCAGCAGCGGGCCGACGCCGGCGCCGGCCACCTCGATCGAGCCGGACAGCAGCGCTTCGTTGACGGCGGGGCCGCCGGAGAGCTTGACGTACTCGACCTTGACGTCGATACCCTGCGCCTTGCCGTGCTTCTCGATCAGCTTCAGGTCGTCGGCCACGTTGAGCGCCAGGTAGACGATGCCGAACTGCTCGGCGATGCGCAACTGGCCTTCGGCCCGGGCGGGCGTGGCGACGGCGGCGGTCAGGGCAAGGGCGAGTGCGGCGAGGTCGCGGCGGGCGTGGCGGGTCATCGGATCTCCAGTGGAAAGGCTCAGAAGGGCCGGTCGCCCTCGATCGTGGTGCGGTTCAAGCGGCGCCGCAGCGTGTCGGGGCAGCCGGTGGCGAGGTGGATGACGCAGCGGTTGTCCCAGAACACCATGTCGTGGGGCCGCCAGCGGTGGCGGTACACATGCTCCGGGCGCACGCTGTGCGCGAACAGCCGCGCCAGCAGGTCGGCGCTTTCGTCTTCCGGCAGGCCGACGATGCGCGTCGTGAAGTGCTCGCTGACGAACAGGGCCTTGCGGCCGGTTTCGGGGTGCGTGCGCACGACCGGGTGCACCTGCGGCTTCACCTGGGCGATCTGCGCGTCGCTGAGCCTGGGCCGCCAGGGACTGCGCGCGCGCAGCGCCTCGTACTTGCACAGGTACGAGTGCTCGGCCCGAAGCCCCTCGACGGAGCGCTTCAGCGCCGCCGGCAGCGTGTCGTAGGCGAGGTGCATGTTCGCGAACAGCGTGTCTCCACCTTCGGACGGCAGCTCCTGCGCGTGCAGCATCGAGCCCAGGCTGGGCTTCTCGACGTAGGACAGGTCGGAATGCCAGTAGTGCCCGGCGTCGCCCAGGCCGATGGGCCGGCCGTTCTCGACGATGTTGGAGACGACCAGGATCTCCGGGTGGCCCGGCAACTGGAACTGGTGCAGCACGTGGATCTGCAGCGGCCCGAAGCGCCGACTGAAGTCGATCTGCTGCCGCGGCGTGATGCGCTGGTCGCGCAACACCAGCACATGGTGGTCGAGGTGGGCCCGGTGGATGCGCGCGAAGGCCGCGTCGTCGAGCGCGCTGCCGAGGTCGAGGCCCGTCAGCTCGGCGCCGAGCGGCGCATCGAGGCGCCGCACGACGAAGTCATCCCGCCGATGCCGCGTCGGTGCGGCCTGCGTCGAGGGTGAGAGAGCGAGGCTCATGGCGGTGTCCGGGGTAAAACCGCCACTCTAGGCAGGGCGCCCCGCGAACCGAAGCGCGGAATGCGCATGCGCTTCCTCGCTCGGCGCATGAGCGCGCGCGGGCGAGAATGCCGCCATGAACGACACCCCTGAACTCGAAACCCTGGAAGGCGCCACCGGCGACTCGCCGGTGGCCAGCGTGATCGTGCTGCACGGCCTGGGCGCCGACGGCCGCGACTTCGTGCCGGTGGCGCAGGCGCTCGACCTGACGGCGGTGGGCGCGGTGCGCTTCGTCTTTCCGAACGCGCCGGTGCGGCCGGTGACGATCAACGGCGGCTACCGCATGCGCGCCTGGTACGACATCGTCGGCGCCGACCTGCAGCGCCGCGAGGACGAAGCCGGCCTGCGCGAATCGGCGCGCGCCGTCGCCGCGCTGATCGCCCGCGAGCGCGAACGCGGCGTCGCCGCGAATCGCATCGTGCTGGCCGGCTTCTCGCAGGGCTGCGCGATGACGCTGCTGGCCGGGCTGCGCTACCCCGAGCGCCTGGCCGGCCTCGCCGGGTTGTCGGGTTACCTTCCGCTGGCGGCCAGCACCGCGGCCGAGCGCAGCGAGGCGAACCGCGACGTGCCGGTCTTCCTCGCCCACGGCAGCCAGGACGAGGTCGTCGCGCCGGCACGCGGCATCGCCTCGCGCGACGCGCTGCGCGCGCTCGGCCACGAGGTCGAGTGGCACGAGTACCCGATGGGGCACTCGGTGTGCCCCGAGGAGGTGGGCGCGCTCAACCAGTGGCTGCTGCGCGTGCTCGGCGCCCTGCCCTGAGCCTCAGATCACGCCCTGCGCCAGCATCGCGTCGGCCACCTTGACGAAGCCGGCGACGTTGGCGCCGTCCACGTAGCTGATGCGGCCGTCGGCGCGCCGGCCGTGCTGCAGGCAGGCCTCGTGGATGCTGCTCATGATGCCGTGCAGGCGCGCGTCGACCTCGTCGCGGCCCCACGACAGGCGCATCGCGTTCTGGCTCATCTCCAGGCCCGAGGTGGCCACGCCGCCGGCGTTGCTGGCCTTGCCCGGCGCGTAGAGCACGTCGCTGGCCTCGAACACCTTCACCGCCTCCAGCGTCGAGGGCATGTTGGCGCCCTCGGCCACGCACTTCACGCCGTTGGCGACCAGCGTCCGGGCGTCGTTCTCGTCGAGTTCGTTCTGCGTCGCGCAGGGCAGCGCCACGTCCACCGGCAACCGCCAGGGCCGCGCGCCGGGCAGGAACTCGACGCCCTTGACGCGCTTCGCGTAGTCGTCGACGCGGCCGTAGTGGTGGTTCTTCACCTCCATCAGCTCGGCCAGCTTGTCGGGCGTGAAGCCCTGCGAGTCGACCACCGTGCCGCTGGAGTCGGACACGCTGACCACCTTCGCGCCCAGCGCCATCGCCTTCTCCACCGCGTACTGCGCCACGTTGCCCGAGCCCGAGACGCTGACGCGCAGGCCCTCGAACGACAGGCCCTTGCGCTTGAGCATCTCCTCGGCGAAGTAGACGGTGCCGTAGCCGGTGGCCTCGGGGCGGATCAGCGAGCCGCCGTAGGCCAGGCCCTTGCCGGTGAACACGCAGTCGGCGCGGTTGCTGAGCTTCTTCATCATGCCGGCCATGAAGCCGACCTCGCGGCCGCCCACGCCGATGTCGCCGGCCGGCACGTCGGTGTCGGCGCCGACGTGGCGGAACAGCTCGCTGACGAAGGCCTGGCAGAAGCGCATCACCTCGCCGGCGCTGCGGCCCTTGGGGTCGAAGTCGGAGCCGCCCTTGCCGCCGCCCATCGGCAGCGTGGTCAGCGCGTTCTTGAAGGTCTGCTCGAAGGCGAGGAACTTCAGGATCGACAGGTTCACCGAGGGATGGAAGCGCAACCCGCCCTTGTACGGCCCGATCGCCAGGCTGTGCTGGATGCGGTAGCCGCGGTTGACCTGCACGTTGCCGTGGTCGTCGACCCAGGAGACGCGGAACAGGATCACCCGCTCGGGCTCGACCAGGCGGTCGAGCAGGCCGTGCTCGGCGTATTTCGGGTGCGCCGTGATGTAGGGCCACAGGCTCTCGATGACCTCGGTCACCGCCTGGAGGTACTCCGGCTGGCCGGGGTTGCGTTGGGCCACGTGGGCCAGGAAGTCGTGGCTGGAGGCGTGCTTCATGAGGTGGGGCGCGGCGCGGGCGGGGTGGGGGAAATCCCCAAATTATCCCAGCCGGGAACCTTTCCGGTGCCTGACGCCCGTCTGCGGGGCGCAAAACGCACTTGTGCGGTGCTTCGCGGCTTCTAGGGAGGCTGGGCCGTCGCGGTCGCCGTACTTCATCGCTAACATTTCCGGCGAACGGGAAGGTGGTATCCAAAAAGGGGCGACAGCGATGGGCGACATCACCGCGTTGATCCGGCGCGCGCGCGGCGGCGACCGCGGCGCGCTCGACGCGCTGTTCGACACGCTCCACCCCGAGCTGCGCCGCATCGCCCACGCGCGGCTGACGCGCCACCTGCGCGACACGCTGCTCGACACCACCGCGCTGGTCAACGAGTGCTACCTCAAGTTCTCGCAGGCGCAGCGGCTCGGCCCGGACGACCGCGCGCACTTCCTCGCCTACGCCGCCAGCGCGATGCGCTCGATCATCGTCGACTTCGCGCGCGCCAAGGCCGCCGAGCGGCGCGGCGGCGACGCGCCGCACGTGACGCTGGACACCACGCTGGCCGAGGGGCTGGGCGCGCCGCACGGCGAAGACGAGATCGTGCGCGTGCACGAGGCGCTGGCCGAACTGGCCCGGCTCGACGCGCGCCTCGCGCAGGTGGTGGAGATGCGCTACTTCGGCGGCATGACCGACGCCGAGATCGGCGCCGCGCTGGGCCTGACCGATCGCACCGTGCGGCGCGACTGGGACAAGGCGCGGCTGCTGCTGGCCGCCGCGCTGAAGGCGTGACGCGCCGCGGTGTCCGGATCGGCGCGCGCAGTCCGTAACACAGGGCAAGCCACCGACCCGCCGGAGTTCCCCGCCGATGCTGCTGCCCGTCACCGCCGCCGACTGGCCCGCCGTCAGCGCGCTGCTCGACGAACTGCTCGCGCTGCCGCCGGCCGAGCGCGACAGCTTCGTGCAGGCGCTCGACGGCGAGAGCGCGCGCTACCGCGACACGCTGCGCCACCTGCTGGCGCAGTCGGCCGGCAAGGAGACCGCCGACCTGCTGGCCACGCTGCCGCGCGTGGCGCTGCCGGGGCTGGGCGACGAACCCGGCGCGGGCCAGCAGGTCGGCCCCTACCGGCTGCTGCGCGAACTGGGCGCCGGCGGCATGGGCGCGGTCTGGCTGGCCGAGCGCGCCGACGGCACGCTCAAGCGCCAGGTGGCGCTGAAGCTGCCGCGCCTGGCCTGGGGCGCCGGGCTGGCCGAGCGCATGGCGCGCGAGCGCGACATCCTCGCCGCGCTGGAGCATCCGCACATCGCGCGGCTGTACGACGCCGGCGCCGACGACCACGGCCGGCCCTACCTGGCGCTGGAGTACGTCGAAGGCCAGCCGATCGACGCCTACGCCAGCGCCCACGGCCTGAACGTGCGGCAGCGGCTCGAACTGCTGCTGCAGGTGGCCGCCGCGGTGGCGTTCGCGCACAGCCGGCTGGTGGTGCATCGCGACCTGAAGCCGAGCAACATCCTGGTGACGGCCGACGGCCAGGCGCGGCTGCTCGACTTCGGCATCGCCAAGCTGATGGAAGGCGGCACGGCGAACGAGACGCAGCTCACCCGACAGGCCGGCCGCGCGCTGACGCTGGCCTACGCCAGCCCGGAGCAGATCAAGGGCGAGGCCATCGGCACGGCCAGCGACGTTTACTCGCTGGGCGTGGTCGCCTACGAACTGCTGGCCGGCGTGCGGCCCTACAAGCTCAAGCGCGGCAGCGCCGCCGAACTGGAAGAGGCGATCGCCGCCGTCGACCCGCCGCGCGCCAGCGACGCCGCCGTCGATGCGCAGGCAAGGAAGGCGCTGCGCGGCGACCTCGACGCGATCCTGAACAAGGCGTTGAAGAAGGATCCGGCGCAGCGTTATGCGACGGTCGAGGCCTTCATCGACGACGTGCAGGCGGCCCTGGCCTCGCGCCCGGTGAAGGCGCGGCCCGACGGCTGGGCCTACCGGGCGCGCAAGTTCGTCGCGCGCAACCGCGCCGCTGTCGCCTCCGCCGCGCTGCTGCTGGCCGTCGCGGCGGTCGGCGCGGGATCCTCGATCCACCAATACCGGCAGACGGTGGCCGAGCGCGACCGGACGCTGAGCGCACTCGAGCGCGAACAGGCGGTCAGTGCGTTCATGCAGTCGCTGATCACCAGCATCGACATCGGCCGCAGCGTGACGGCGCCGGAGCTGCTCGAACGCAGCGAAGCGCTGCTGGCGAACGAGCGCCTGTCACCGCCCCAGGAGGCCACGGTCCTGTACACCATCGCGCAGTTGCATTCGTCGCACGGCGCTTTCGCCCGCGCGCAGCCGCTGATCGACCGCGCCGTGGAGCGCGCCGAGCAAGGCGGCGACCGCGAGCAGCTCGGCCTGGTGCGCTGCCTGCAGGCGTCGATCGCCGGCCGCCGCGGCGCAGACCCCGATGCGGCCGACCGGCTCGAGAGGCTCGCCGCCGAGCATGCCGACTCCGACACGGTGTTCGTCGATTGCCTGACGGCACGCGCGTATCTGGCGCAGCTTGCCAATGACGCAACCACCGCTGTCCGTTCCGCCGGTCTGGCGCTCGAACGCGCGCGCCGGCAGGCCAACCTGAAACCGGCCCATCACGCCATGCCGGTCGCCGCGCTCGCATATGGACATTCGCTGGCGGGACAGCCGGACAGCGCGCTGCCGCTGTACGCAGAAGCGATCGACCTGTTCCGCTCGGTCGGCCAGGAAGACTCGGTGCGCGCGATGACGGTCTGGAACAACTGGGCCCTGGCGCTGCTGGCGGCCGGCGACCCGAGCCAGGCGCTGGCGGTGCTCGATCGGGCGCTGGCCCTGCACGCGCGGCGCGCGGCCGGCGCCGCGCCGCCGCTCTTCGTGGTGGCCAACCGGGCGCGCATGCTGCTCAATCTCCACCGCCTCGACGAGGCGGTGGCCGAGGCACGGCGAGCCGCTCCGCTCGCCCAGGCCGCCGGCAATCCCACTGCGTTGATCGTTGCGGGCGTCACCGAAGCCGATGCGCTGCGCCTGCAGGGGCGATCCGGCGAGGCGCGCGCGCGGCTGCAGGCCTTGCGGGCCGCCGCGCAGGGCAAGGTGCCCGCGGGCGGCCCGGCCGACATCGGCCTGCTGCGCTTGCAGGCGCTGCTCGATGCGCAGGGCGGCCACGTCGCGCAGGCGCGCGCGACGCTCGACCAGGTCGTCGGCATGCTGGACGACCGCGGCCTCAAAACCGCGGTATTGGCCTCGGCGCTGAATGAGCGCGCGCAACTGGCGTTGCGGGCCGATCGCCTGCCGGAGGCCGAACGGGACATCGAGCGCGCGCTGGCCATCGCCCGCGCGGCCCAGGGCAGGCAGCCGCACAGCGGCGTCACCGGGCTCGTCTTGCTCGAACGCGCCCGGCTGAAGGCGCTGCGCGGCGACGCCGCCGGAGCACGCGCCGATGCCGCCGAGGCGCAGCGGCAGTTGCAGGCCGCGCTGGGCGCGGCCCATCCGGAAACGCTGGCGGCGGCGCGCGCCGTGTCTTCCTAGCGTCCGCCGCGCTGTCCGGATCCGGCGCCCGCTTCCGTACTGAGAGGCAAGGGGGCCAATCGGCCCACGTCGGGAGCACACGATGGACTGGGCTTACAAGGGGATGATGGCCGCCGGCGCGCCGCGGCGCGCGTGGCGCACGGCGCTGCGGGGCCACTACCGGCAACTGCTGGGCTGGGCCTTCACGCTGTTCGCCACGCTGCGCGTGGTGGCCTACCTGCCCACGCTGGCACTGATCTGGCAGCAGGGCGATTCCAGCCAGCACTCGCTGCTGACCTGGCTCATCTGGCTGGGCGGCAACCTGACGATGGCCGCCTGGCTGCACGAAACCGCCCCCGGCCGCAACAGCAAGGCGATCCTGGTGAACCTGGGCAACGCCACGATGTGCCTGGCCGGCGTCGTGACGATCCTCTGGTTCCGCCTGTAGCCGCCGGGCTCGCCTACAGCGTGAAGTCGTAGTCGATCACCAGCGGCGCGTGGTCGGAGAAGCGCTGCTCTAGGTAGATGTGCTCGTGCCGCGCCAGCTTCGCAAGCGCCGGCGTCGCCAGGTGGTAGTCGAGCCGCCAGCCGACGTTCTTGGCCCAGGCCTGGCCGCGGTTGCTCCACCACGTGTACTGCTCGGGGTGCGGGTTGAGGGTGCGGAACACGTCGACCAGGCCGATCTCGTCGAGCAGCGCGGTCATCCAGGCGCGCTCTTCGGGCAGGAAGCCGCTGTTCTTCCGGTTGCCGCGCCAGTTCTTCAGGTCGATCTCCTTGTGGGCGATGTTGACGTCGCCCACCAGGATGAACTCGCGCTCGGCCTTCAGCGCGCGCAGGTGCGGCGCCATCAGCGCGAGGAAGCGGTACTTGGCCTGCTGGCGCTCCTCGCCGCTGCTGCCGCTGGGGAAGTAGCAGCTGACGATCGAGAGCCTGCGCCCGGGCGTGTCGAAGCGCGCCTCGACGTAGCGGCCCTCGGCGTCGAACTCGGCGTTGCCGATGCCGGTGATCACCGCGCTGGGCGCCCGGCGCGTGTACAGGCCGACGCCGGCGTAGCCCTTCTTCTCGGCGAAGTGGAAGTGCCCGCTCATGCCGGCCACCACCTCGAAGCGGCCGGCCACGTCGGCGGCCTGCGCCTTGACTTCCTGCACCCCCATACAATCGGCCACCACGCCTTCGGCCCAGGCTGCGAAGCCCTTGGTGGCCGCCGAGCGGATGCCGTTCAGGTTGAGCGTGACGAGACGGAACACGAGACAAACCCTCCGATGACGACGAACCCCGCGACCGACCCCCTGGCCCAGGACTTCGTGCGGTTCGCGGTCGACGCCGGCGTGCTGCGCTTCGGCGAGTTCAAGACCAAGGCAGGCCGGCTCTCGCCCTATTTCTTCAACGCCGGGCTGTTCGACGACGGCGCCAAGCTCGGCCGGCTGGCGGAATTCTATGCACGCCGCCTGGTCGCCTCGGGCCTGCCCTTCGACATGCTGTTCGGCCCGGCCTACAAGGGCATCACGCTGGCGGCGGCGGTGGCCATCGAGCTGGCGCGGCTGGGGCGCAACGTGCCCTACGCCTACAACCGCAAGGAGGCCAAGGACCACGGCGAGGGCGGCACGCTTGTCGGCGCGAAGCTGGCCGGCCGCGTTCTCATCGTCGACGACGTGATCTCGGCAGGAACCTCGGTGCGCGAATCCATCTCCCTGATCCAGGCCGCCGGCGCGCAGCCGGGCGGCGTGGCGATCGCGCTCGACCGCCAGGAGAAGGCGACGGCCGACGACGGCGCCGACGCGCCCTGGTCGGCCGTGCAGTATGTCCAGCAGCGGCTGGGTCTGCCGGTGGCGGCCATCGCAACGCTGGCCGACTTGCTGCAATACTTGAACGCGAGCGCCGATGCCGGGCTGCGGTCCCACCTCGGCGCGGTTTCGGCCTATCGGGAACGCTACGGAGTCTGACCACGTGCTCAATTCGCTTCGCCCGCTGCTGCTCGCGTCCCTGACGGGCGCGGCGCTGCTCGCGCCGTTCGCGTCGGGTGCGCAGGACAAGCGCGGCGGCCTGATCTACAGCTGCGAAGTGGGCGGCCGCCGCATCACGTCCGACCGGCCGATCGCCGAGTGCAACGCGCGCGACCAGCGCGTGCTGAACTCCGACGGCTCGGTGCGCGAGGTGCGCGCGCCGGTGCTCACCGCCGACGAACGCGCCGCCTTCGAGGCCCGCCAGCAGGAGGAAGCGCTGGCGCGCGCCCAGCAGCGCGAGGCGATCCGGCGCGACCGCAACCTGCTGGCGCGCTTTCCCACCCAGCAGGCGCACGACAAGGCGCGCGAGGCGGCGCTCGACGTGGTGCGCACCAGCCTGAAGACCTCCGAGTCGCGCCTGGCCGCGCTGGAGAAGGAGCGCAAGCCGCTGGTCGACGAGACCGAGTTCTACGTCGGCAAGCAGTTGCCGCTGAAGCTGCGCCAGGCGATCGACGCCAACGACGCCGCCGCCGACGCGCAGCGCGACCTGGTGGCGAACCAGAAGGCGGAGATCGTGCGCATCAACCGCAACTACGACGAAGAGCTGGAACGGCTGCGCCGCCTGTGGAGCGGCGCGCAGCCGGGCTCGCTCGGGCCGCTGGCGGTCAGCCCGCCAGCTTCTTCTTCAGCAACTCGTTGACCTGGGCCGGGTTGGCCTTGCCCTTGCTCGCCTTCATCGCCTGGCCGACCAGCGCGTTGAAGGCCTTGTCCTTGCCGGCGCGGTATTCCTCCACCGACTTCGGGTTGGCGGCCAGCACCTCGTCGAGGATGCGTTCCAGCTCGCCGCTGTCGGACATCTGCTTCAGGCCCTTGTCCGCGATGACGGCGTCGACCTCGCCGCCCTGGCCGCTCCACAGCGCGTCGAACACCTGACGCGCGCCGTTGTTCGAGATGGTGCCGTCGGCGATGCGCGCGACCAGCGCGCCGAGCTGCGCGGCGCCGACCGGGCTGGCCTCGATGGCGCGGTCCTCGGCGTTCAGGCGCCGCGACACCTCGCCCATCAGCCAGTTCGCCACCAGCTTGGGCTGGCCGCAGGCCCGCGCGGCGGCCTCGAAGAACGCGCCCATCGCCTTGCCCTGCGTCATCATCGCCGCGTCGTAGGCGGGCAGCCCGTAGTCGCGCTGGAAGCGTTCGCTCATCGCGCGCGGCAGCTCGGGCATGCCGGCCGCGACGCGCGCCACCCACTCCGGCGCGATCACCAGCGGCGGCAGGTCGGGGTCGGGGAAGTAGCGGTAGTCGTGCGCGTCTTCCTTGGTGCGCATCGCGCGCGTCTCGCCGGTGTCGGGGTCGAACAGCACGGTGGCCTGCTCGACGCGGCCGCCGTCCTCGATCAGGTCGATCTGCCACTGCACCTCGAAGTCGATCGCCTGCTGCAGGAACTTGAAGCTGTTCAGGTTCTTGATCTCGCGCCGCGTGCCGAAGGGCGCGCCGGGCCGGCGCACCGAGACGTTGGCGTCGCAGCGGAAAGAGCCCTCCTGCATGTTGCCGTCGCAGATGTCGAGCCAGGTCACCAGCGCGTGCAGCGCGCGCGCGTAGGCCGCGGCCTGCGCCGAGCTGCGCATGTCGGGCTCGGTGACGATCTCCAGCAGCGGCGTGCCGGCGCGGTTCAGGTCGATGCCGGTCTGGCCGTGGTAGTCCTCGTGCAAGGACTTGCCGGCGTCTTCCTCCAGGTGGGCGCGCGTCAGGCGCACCACGTGGCGTGCCTGCCCGATGAAGAACTCGAGCTCGCCGCCCTGCACCACCGGGATCTCGTACTGGCTGATCTGGTAGCCCTTGGGCAGGTCGGGGTAGAAGTAGTTCTTGCGCGCGAAGATCGACAGCGGCGCCACCGTGGCGCCGACCGCCAGCCCGAAGCGGATCGCGCGCTCGACCGCGCCGCGGTTGAGCACCGGCAGCGTGCCGGGCAGCGCCAGGTCCACCGGGCAGGCCTGGGTGTTCGGCGCGGCGCCGAACTGCGTGCTCGCGCCGCTGAAGATCTTCGAGCGCGTGGAGAGCTGGGCGTGCGTCTCCAGGCCGATCACGACCTCGTAGCCGCGGATCAGGTGTGTGCTGCTGCTCATGCTGCCTCGAATCCGCCCGGCACGCGGGCGTGCCAGTCGGTGGCCTGCTGGAAGGCGTGCGCGGCGTGCAGCAGCGCGCCTTCCCGGAAGTAGTTGCCGATGAGCTGCAGGCCCACCGGCATGCGCCCCTCGCCGAAGCCGGCCGGCACGCTCATGCCCGGCAGCCCGGCCAGGCTGGCCGGCAGCGTGAAGATGTCGGCCAGGTAGGCGGCCACCGGGTCGTCGCCCTGCGCGCCGATCTTCCAGGCCACGCTGGGCGCCACCGGGCCGGCGATCAGGTCGCACTGGCGGAACGCGGACTGGAAGTCGTCGGCGATCATGCGGCGCAGCTTCTGCGCCTGCAGGTAGTAGGCGTCGTAGTAGCCGTGCGAGAGCACGTAGGTGCCGATCATGATGCGGCGCTTGACCTCGGCGCCGAAGCCCTCGCTGCGGCTCTTCTTGTACATGTCGAGCAGGTCGGCGTACTTCGCCGCGCGGTGCCCGTAGCGCACGCCGTCGAAGCGCGACAGGTTCGAGCTGGCCTCGGCCGGCGCGATGATGTAGTAGACCGGGATCGACAGCTCGGTGCGCGGCAGGCTGACGTCGAGCAGCGTGGCGCCGAGCTTCTCGAACTCGGCCAGCGCGGTGCGCACAGCGCCGTCCACGTCGGCGGCCAGCGCGGCGGGGAAGAACTCGCGCGGCAGGCCGATGCGCAGGCCGGCCAGCGGCTTGCCGGCCGGCGCGCCCTCGCGCGGCGCGAGCATCTGCGCATGGAAGTCCTGCGGCGCGCGCTCGGCGCTGGTGGAATCGCGTTCGTCGAAGCCGCTCATCGCCGACAGCAGCAGCGCGCAGTCGGCCGCCGAGCGCGCCATCGGGCCGGCCTGGTCGAGGCTGGAGGCGAAGGCCACCATGCCGTAGCGCGAGCAGGTGCCGTAGGTCGGCTTGATGCCGGTGATGCCGCAGAAGCTCGCCGGCTGGCGGATCGAGCCGCCGGTGTCGGTGCCGGTGGCCGCCGGCACGAGGCGCGCCGCCACCGCGGCCGCCGAGCCGCCCGAGGAGCCGCCCGGCACGCGCGTCGTGTCCCAGGGGTTGTGCACCGGGCCGAAGGCCGAGTTCTCGTTGGCCGAGCCCATCGCGAACTCGTCGCAGTTCAGCTTGGCCAGCGTGACGGTGCCGGCCTGCGCGAGCCGCGCGACCACGGTGGCGTCGAACGGGCTGCGGTAGCCCTCCAGCATCCTCGAGCCGGCGGTGGTGGGCAGCGCGGCGCTGGCGAAGATGTCCTTGTGCGCGATCGGCACGCCCAGCAGCGCGCCGCCGCCGTCCTTGCCGCCGGCGCGGCGCGCGTCGGCGGCCGCGGCCTGCGCCAGCGCCGCCTCGCGGTCGCTGGCCAGCACGGCGCCGAGCGCGGCGTGTTTCTCCAAACGATCAAGCAGCGCGCCGGTCGCTTCGACGCTGGACACCTCGCGCGCACCCAGCGCGCTCGCCAGCTCGGCCACGCCCATCTCGTGGACCGGCTTCATGAAGCCCCCTTGGCGCTTCGCGCCGTCCCCCCAAGGGGGAGCACGCACGTCTTGAGGCGGCTCGGCGACGCGCTCATTCAATCACCTTGGGCACGAGGAACAGGCCGTCTTCCACCGCCGGCGCGCTGCGCTGGTTGAGCGCGCGCGCGTCGCTCTCGGTGACGGCGTCGTCGCGCAGGCGCGCCGCGACCTCCTGCACCGCCGACAGCGGCGTGTACAGCGGCTCGACGCCGGAGGTGTCGACCGCGCTCATCTGCTCGACGATGCGGAAGAAGCCGTTGAGCTGCGGCAGCAGCGCGGCCCGCTCGGGCTCGGAAAGCTCCAGCCGCGCGAGGTGGGCGATGCGGCTCACGTCCTGGGGGGTGAGGGCCATGGATGGAAAGGCGGAAACAGGGTGAAAACGCGCGGCCCGCACCCCGGGGAATGCAGGCCGATGGGGTATTATCCCCGGTTATCCACAAGCCCTTGCGCAGCGCGCCGCGCTTCGCACCGAAGCGCTTTCCACACCCATGTTCGAATCCTTTCGTCGCTACTTCTCGACGGACCTCGCCATCGACCTGGGCACGGCCAACACGCTGATCTACGTGCGTGGCAAGGGCATCGTGCTCGACGAGCCGTCGGTCGTGGCGATCCGCCACGAGGGCGGCCCCAACGGCAAGAAGACCATCCAGGCCGTCGGCGCCGAGGCCAAGGCGATGCTCGGCAAGGTGCCCGGCAACATCGAGGCGATCCGCCCGATGAAGGACGGCGTGATCGCCGACTTCACCGTCACCGAGCAGATGCTCAAGCAGTTCATCAAGATGGTCCACCCGCGGTCCGTCCTGAAGCCGAGCCCGCGCATCATCATCTGCGTGCCCTGCGGCTCGACCCAGGTCGAGCGCCGCGCGATCCGCGAATCGGCGCTCGGCGCCGGCGCCAGCGAGGTGTACCTGATCGAGGAGCCGATGGCCGCGGCCATCGGCGCCGGCCTGCCGGTGTCGGAGGCCTCCGGCTCGATGGTGGTCGACATCGGCGGCGGCACCACCGAGGTCGGCGTCATTTCCCTCGGCGGCATGGTCTACAAGGGCTCGGTGCGCGTCGGCGGCGACAAGTTCGACGAGGCCATCATCAACTACATCCGCCGCAACTACGGCATGCTGATCGGCGAGCCGACCGCCGAGGCGATCAAGAAGCAGATCGGCTCGGCCTTCCCCGGCTCCGAGGTCAAGGAGATGGAGGTCAAGGGCCGCAACCTCAGCGAAGGCGTGCCGCGCAGCTTCACGATCTCGTCCAACGAGATCCTGGAGGCGCTGACCGACCCGCTCAACCAGATCGTCTCCAGCGTCAAGAACGCGCTCGAGCAGACGCCGCCCGAACTCGGCGCCGACATCGCCGAGCGCGGCATGATGCTCACCGGCGGCGGCGCGCTGCTGCGCGACCTCGACCGCCTGCTCGCCGAGGAAACCGGCCTGCCGGTGCTCGTCGCCGAGGATCCGCTGACCTGCGTGGTGCGTGGCTGCGGCATGGCGCTGGAGCGCATGGAACGCCTGGGCTCGATCTTCACCTCGGAGTGACGCGCGTCGCCGCGCGCGCGTGAATCCGGCAAGGCGGCCATGCCCCTCGGCACCCTCGACCGCACGCCGCCGCCGTTCTTCCGCCAGGGACCGTCGGCGCTGACGCGGCTGATGATCTTCTCGGCGCTGGCGCTGTTCCTGATGGTGGCCGACACGCGCTTCGAGCTGGCGCGCACGCTGCGCGCGGCCATCGCCACCGTGCTGCACCCGATCGAGCGCGTGCTGCTCGTGCCGGTGGCGGCGTGGCGGGGTGGCAGCGACTACCTGATGGGCCTGCAGCGCGCGCTCGCCAAGGAAGAACGCGCCGGCGCGGCGCTGGCGCGCCAGGCCGAGCGCGCCGCGCGTGTCGAGCAGTTGCAGGCCGAGAACGACCGGCTGCGCGCGCTGCTCGAACTGCGCCCGGCGCTGGCCGTGCGCACCATGGCCGCCGAGGTGCTCTACGACGCGCCCGACCCGTACTCGCGCAAGGTGATCATCGACCGCGGCGCGACGCACGGCGTGGCGCCGGCCTCGCCGGTGATCAACGAGGCCGGCGTGCTCGGGCAGGTGACGCGCGTCTACCCGCTGTCCTCCGAGGTGACGCTGCTGTCCGACAAGGACGCGGCGATCCCCGTGCTCAACACCCGCAACCAGTTGCGCAGCGCCGCCTTCGGCGTGCGCAACGGCATGGAGCTGCGCTTCATGGCCGGCAACGCCGACGTGCAGGTCGGCGACCTGCTCGCCACCTCGGGTGTCGACGGCATCTACCCGCCGGGGCTGCCGGTGGCGAAGGTGACCGTGGTCGACCGCAAGATCGACACCAGCTTCGCGCGCATCCTGCTCGAACCGGTGGCGGTGGCCGACGCGGTGCGCCACGTGCTGGTGCTGGAGCCGGTGGGCGTGCAGATGCCGCCGCCGCCGGAGCCGGTGCCCGACGAGCCCGCCAAGCCGGCGAAGCGGGGGACGAGGCGATGACTGGGCCGCCGTCACGGGAGCGCGCGCCATGATCATGCCGCGTGGCGACACCCTGCTGCTGCCGGCGAACCCGCTGTTCGTCTGGCTGACGCTGGTGCTGGCCTTCCTGCTCAACCTGGTGCCGCTCGGCCGCGTGCCGGCGATGCCCGACTTCCTGGCCGTCGTGCTGGTGTTCTGGAACGTGCACCAGTCGCGCCGCGTCGGCGTCGGCGCGGCCTTCGTGTTCGGGCTGGCGATGGACGTGCACGACGGCGCGGTGCTCGGCCAGCACGCGCTGGCCTACACGCTGCTGAGCTTCTTCGCCACCACCGTGCACCGCCGGCTGCTGTGGTTCACGGTGCCGTCGCAGGCGGTGCAGATCCTGCCGCTGTTCTTCGCCGCGCACCTGGTCTCGCTGGTGGTGCGCATGGTCGCCGGCGGCATGTTCCCGGGCTGGGAGCTGCTGCTCGCGCCGGTGTTCGAGGCGCTGCTGTGGCCGCTGGTCACCTGGATCCTGCTGGCGCCGCAGCGCCGACCGCCCGACCCGGACGAGAATCGACCGCTGTGATGACGACCCCCGGCTTCCCGAGTACGGCAAGCCACCCCCCGAGGGGGTGCGGGCCGGCTCGGGAGCGGCCCGGCGCTCGGCCCGCCTGCCGTGGAGCTGCGACGTGACCGAGCTGAAGAACGTCGAGCAGGAACTGTCGCGTTTCAACACGCGGCTGCTGGCGGCCGGCGCGTTCGTGCTGTTCGGCTTCGGGCTGCTCGGCGCGCGCCTGGTGCACCTGCAGATCGTCAAGCACGAGGAACTCGCCACCCAGGCCGAGAACAACCGCATCGCGGTGGTGCCCATCGTGCCCAACCGCGGCCTGATCGTCGACCGCAACGGCATCGTGCTGGCGAACAACTACTCGGCCTACACGCTGGAGGTCACGCCGTCCAAGGCCGGTGAGCTCGAGCCGCTGATCGACCGGCTCTCCGAGATCGTCGAGATCCAGCCGCGCGACCGCAAGCGCCTGAAGCGGCTGCTGGAGGAGAGCAAGAGCTTCGAGTCGCTGCCGATCCGCACCAAGCTCAGCGACGAGGAGGTGGCGCGCTTCACCGCGCAGCGCTTCCGCTTCCCGGGCGTGGACATCAAGGCGCGGCTGTTCCGCAACTACCCGCTGGGCGACACCGGCGCGCACCTGCTGGGCTACATCGGCCGCATCAACCAGGCCGAGAAGGAAGCCATCGAGGAGACCGAGGACGCCGCCAACTACCGCGGCACCGAGTACATCGGCAAGCTCGGCATCGAGCAGAGCTACGAGGCCGAGCTGCACGGCATCACCGGCTTCGAGGAGGTCGAGACCAGCGCCGCCGGCCGGCCGGTGCGGCGCCTGCGCAGCAGCCCGGCGACGCCCGGCAACAAGGTGGTGCTGTCGGTGGACATCAAGCTGCAGGCGCTGGTGGAGCGGCTGTTCGGCGAGCGGCGCGGCGCGCTGGTGGCGCTCGACCCGCGCAACGGCGAGGTGCTGGCCTTCGTCAGCAAGCCGACCTTCGACCCCAACCTGTTCGTCGACGGCATCGACCACGAGAGCTGGAAGGAGCTCAACGAGTCGATCGACAAGCCGCTGCTGAACCGGGCCCTGCGCGGCACCTACCCGCCCGGCTCGACCTTCAAGCCCTTCATGGCGATCGCGGCGCTGAATTCCGGCAAGCGCGGCCCGACGCAGGTGATCTACGACGGCGGCACCTTCCAGTTCGGCAACCACACCTTCCGCAGCCACGGCGACAGCGGGCTGGGGCCGGTGGACATGGTGCGCAGCATCGTCAAGTCGAGCAACGTCTACTACTACTCGCTGGCCAACGAGATGGGCGTCGACCTGATGCACGAGCAGCTCTCGCCGTTCGGCTTCGGGCGCAAGACCGGCATCGACGTCGAGGGCGAGGTGACCGGACTGCTGCCGTCCACCGAGTGGAAGCGCCGCGCCTACAAGAAGCCCGAGCAGCAG
Organism: Piscinibacter sp.; assembly: GCF_047600445.1. Lineage (GTDB taxonomy): Bacteria > Pseudomonadota > Gammaproteobacteria > Burkholderiales > Burkholderiaceae_C > Piscinibacter. The sequence goes on along the minus strand of NZ_JASGKT010000001.1, from coordinate 384,789 downwards.
AAGTGGTACGCCGGCGAGACCATCTCGCTGGGCATCGGCCAGGGCTACAACAACTTCACGATGCTGCAGCTCGCCAGCGCCACCGCCACGCTGGTCTCCGGCGGGCAGCGCTACAAGCCGCGCTTGGTGCGCGAGGTGGAAGACGTGAGCACCGGCGAGCGCCGCGAGATGGCGCACGCCGAGCTGCCGCCGCTGCCGCTCAAGCCCGAGCACGTCGAGCTGATCACGCGGGCGCTGTACGGCGTCACGCAGGAGGGCACCTCGGTGCGCTCCTACCTCGGCGCGCCGTACAAGTCGGGCGGCAAGACCGGCACCGCGCAGGCGGTGGGCATCCGCCAGAACGAGCGCTACAACGCCGCCAAGCTCGAGGAGCACAAGCGCGACCACTCGCTGTACATGGCCTTCGCGCCGCTGGAGGCGCCGACCATCGCGCTGGCCATCGTGGTCGAGAACGCCGGCTTCGGCTCCGAGGCGGCCGCGCCGATCTCGCGGCGCGTGTTCGACTACGCGATCGCCGGCCTGTACCCCAGCGAGGAGGACATCGCGCTGACGCGCGAGGGCAAGTCCGGCGCGCCGGTGGGCAAGCCGCGCCCGGCCGCCGAAGTGCCGCTGCCCGGCGCGATGACCGTGCTGCCGGCCCTGGTGGCCGGCGCCGCGCCATGAACGCCGGCACCCGCCCCGCGGCGATGAACGTCGCCTTCGAGCGGCCCTCGGTGTGGCAGCGCATCGTGCCGGTGTTCACCGGCTTCGACGGCCCGCTGTCGCTGGCCATCCTGCTGCTGGCCGGCGCCGGCATGGTGACGATGTACTCGGCCGGCTACGACAGCGGTACGCGCTTCGTCGACCACGGCCGCAACATGCTGATCGCCTTCGGCATCCTGTTCGTCGTCGCGCAGGTGCCGCCGCAGCGGCTGATGCGGCTGGCGGTGCCGCTGTACGTGCTGGGCGTGATCCTGCTGCTGGCGGTCGAGTTCGCCGGCATCACCAAGAAGGGCGCGACGCGCTGGCTCAACGTCGGCATCGTGATCCAGCCCAGCGAGATGCTCAAGATCGCCGTGCCGCTGATGCTGGCGTGGTGGTTCCAGCGCCGCGAGGGCGCGCTGCGCGTGCCCGACTTCCTCGTCGCCGCCGCGCTGCTGGCGCTGCCGGTCGGGCTGATCGTGAAGCAGCCCGACCTCGGCACCGCGATCCTGGTGCTGTCCGCCGGGCTGTACGTCATCTTCTTCGCCGGGCTGTCGTGGAAGCTGATCGTGCCGGTGCTGCTGACCGGCGCGGTGGCGATCACCGCGCTGGTGATGTCGGGCGACGCGATCTGCGAGCCCGGCGTGAAGTGGCCGGGGCTGCGCGAGTACCAGAAGCACCGCGTCTGCACGCTGCTCGACCCGAGCAAGGACCCGCTCGGCAAGGGCTTCCACACATTGCAGGGCATGATCGCCATCGGCTCGGGCGGCGTCGAGGGCAAGGGTTTCATGAAGGGCACGCAGACGCACCTGGAGTTCATCCCCGAACGCACCACCGACTTCGTGTTCGCCGCCTTCGCCGAGGAGTTCGGGCTGATCGGCTGTGCCGCGCTGCTGCTGGGTTTCGTGTTCCTGATCTTCCGCGGGCTGATGATCGCCGCCGAGGCGCCCACGGTGTTCAGCCGGCTGCTGGCCGGCGCGATCACGCTGAGCTTCTTCACCTACGCCTTCGTCAACATGGGCATGGTCAGCGGCATCCTGCCGGTGGTGGGCGTGCCGCTGCCCTTCATCAGCTACGGCGGCACGGCGATGGTGACGCTGGGGCTGGGGCTGGGCATCCTGATGTCGATCGCGAAGAGCCGCCGGATGCTGCAAAGCTGAGGCGCGCTACGGCGCCGGCGCGGCTGCCGCGTCGCCGCCCGGCGCCTGCGCCTCGGGCGGCTCGGCGTGCGCGGCCGGGAAGCGCAGCGTGAAGCGCGCGCCGGGGCCGAAGGCCGCGCCGCCCTGGTCGCTCAGGCCCGGGCGATGGCGCAGGTTGGCGTCTTCGAGCTGGATCTGCGCGCCGTGCTGCACGGCGATCTCGCGCACGATCGCCAGGCCCAGGCCGCTGCCGTCGACCTCGGTGCCCAGCGTGCGGTAGAAGGGCTGGAAGACACGCTCGCGCTCGGCCGGCGGGATGCCGGGGCCGGAATCCTCCACCTGCAGCACCACGACCTGGCCGAAGGGGTCGTCGACCAGCCGCACCGTCACCGTGCCGCCCACCGGCGTGTACTGCAACGCGTTGTCGACCAGGTTGCGGATCAGCTCGCGCAGCAGCAGCGGGTTGCCGCTGACCAGCGCCTTGCCCGCGCCGGCCGTGCCGCCGCGGCCGGTTTCGGGGCCCTCGTAGCCGAGGTCGATGCGCTTTTCCAGCGCACGCGGCACGAAGTCGTGCACGGTCTCGGTGGCCAGCCGCGCCAGGTTGACGCGCTGGCGCTGCACCTGCTGCTCGCGGTTCTCGGCGCGCGCCATCGCCAGCAACTGGTTGACCATGTGCGCCGCGCTCTGGCTCGACAGCGCGATCTGCTGCAAGGACTTCTTCAGCTCCTTCGGGTCGCGCTGGCCGGCGTCGATCTCGCGCTGCGCCAGCTCGGCCTGGGTGCGCAGCCCGGCCAGCGGCGTCTTGAGCTGGTGCGCCGCGTCGGCGAGGAAGTGCTTCTGCGTGGCGATCGACTGGTCGAGCCGCGCCAGCAGGTCGTTGATCGCGCGCACCAGCGGCGACACCTCCTCGGGCGCCTCGCGCTCGTCGATCGGCGAGAGGTCGCTGCTGTCGCGCCGGCGGATGCGCCGCTGCAGCTCGTTCAGCGGCGCGATGCCGCGCACCAGCGCCAGCCACACCAGCAGCACCGCCAGCGGCAGGATCACGAACTGCGGCAGGATCACGCCCTTGATGATCTCGGTGGCCAGTCGCGAGCGCTTGCCCAGCGTCTCGGCCACCTGCACCAGCGCCATGCCCGCCTCGACGGGGCGCCCCGGCATCGCCACCCAGACGTAGCCGATGCGCAGGTCTTCGTTGTGCAGCATGCCGTCGCGAAAGCGCAGCTCGCCGGGCGCGCGCGGCTCCTCCTCGGCGGGCAGCGGCAGGCTCAGCTCGCCGCTGAGCAGCTCGCCGCGCAGGCCCAGCACCTGGTAGTGGATCTCGTCGTCCTGGTCGGTGTGCAGCACTTCCGAGGCGCCGCCGGGCAGCGTGAAGCCGGCGCTGGCCTCGCCGTCGGCCGCCTCCAGCAGCACCACCTGCTTGGCCAGCACGCGCGTCATCTCGCCCAGCTCGCGGTCGAACGGCTTGTTGGCGATGTTCTGCGCCACCAGCCAGGTCAGCGCGACGCTCATCGGCCACAGCAGCAGCAGCGGCGCGAGCATCCAGTCGAGGATCTCGCCGAAGAGGGAGCGCTGTTCCCTGGTGCTGCCGGGCATTCAGTTCAGTTCAGGCCGCGATCTTTTCCAGGCAGTAGCCCAGGCCGCGCACGGTGGCGATGCGCACCGGCCCCTGCTCGATCTTCTTGCGCAGGCGGTGGATGTAGACCTCGATCGCGTTGTTGCTGACCTCCTCGCCCCACTCGCACAGGCGCTCGACGAGCTGGTCCTTGCTGACCAGCCGCCCGGCGCGCTGCAGCAGCACCTCGAGCAGCGAGAGCTCGCGCGCCGACAGCTCGATCATCTGGTCGTTGATGTAGGCGACGCGGCCGGTGGCGTCGAAGGTCAGCGGGCCATGTTTGATCACCGACGAGGCGGTGCCCAGGCCGCGGCGCGTCAGCGCGCGCACGCGCGCCTCGAGTTCCTGCAAGGAGAAGGGCTTGGCCATGTAGTCGTCGGCGCCCAGGTCCAGGCCCTTGACGCGCTGCTCGATGCTGTCGGCCGCCGTCAGGATCAGCACCGGCACCGCCGAGCCGCGCGCGCGCAGCTTGCGCAGCACCTCCAGCCCGTGCAGCTTGGGCAGGCCCAGGTCGAGGATCAGCAGGTCGAACTCGTGCGAGGCGAGCGCCGCGTCGGCCTCGGTGCCGCTGCTGACCCGGTCGACCGCGTAGCCGGCGTTGCGCAGCGAGCGCAGCAGGCCGTCGGCCAGGACCTGATCGTCTTCGGCGACAAGGATGCGCATGGTTGTCTCCTAGCGGCCCTCGCCGGGGGCCATCGCCCTCATTGTAGGGATGGGCGAAGATCGGGCCCGCATCTACTGTACAAACATCCAGCTTTTGCGCTACAGTGCCGTCACTTCCCAGGAGAACGCCGCATGGACGCACCCGTCAAAGCCCTCAACACCGAAAAAGCCAAGGCCCTGCAGGCCGCGCTGGCGCAGATCGAGAAGCAGTTCGGCAAGGGCTCGATCATGCGCCTGGGCGAGGGCGAGAAGATCGAGGACATCGAGGTCGTCTCCACCGGCTCGCTGGGGCTGGACATCGCGCTGGGCGTCGGCGGCCTGCCGCGCGGCCGCGTGGTCGAGATCTACGGCCCCGAATCCTCGGGCAAGACCACGCTGACGCTGCAGGTCATCGCCGAGATGCAAAAGGGCGGCGGCACCTGCGCCTTCATCGACGCCGAGCACGCGCTCGACACCGCCTACGCGCAAAAGCTCGGCGTCAACCTGCAGGAGCTGCTGATCTCGCAGCCCGACACCGGCGAGCAGGCGCTGGAAATCGTCGACGCGCTGGTGCGCTCGGGCTCGGTCGACCTGGTGGTGGTCGACTCGGTGGCCGCGCTGACGCCCAAGGCCGAGATCGAAGGCGAGATGGGCGACTCGCTGCCCGGCCTGCAGGCGCGGCTGATGAGCCAGGCGCTGCGCAAGCTCACCGCCACGATCAAGAAGACCAACACCATGGTCATCTTCATCAACCAGATCCGCATGAAGATCGGCGTGATGTTCGGCAGCCCCGAGACCACCACCGGCGGCAACGCGCTGAAGTTCTACGCCTCGGTGCGCCTGGACATCCGCCGCATCGGCTCGATCAAGAAGGGCGACGAGGTCATCGGCAACGAGACCAAGGTCAAGGTCGTCAAGAACAAGGTCTCGCCGCCGTTCAAGACCGCCGAGTTCGACATCCTCTACGGCCAGGGCATCAGCCGCGAGGGCGAAGTGATCGACATGGGCGTCACCCACAAGATCCTCGACAAGAGCGGCGCCTGGTACGCCTACGCCGGCGAGAAGATCGGCCAGGGCAAGGACAACGCGCGCGAGTTCCTGCGCGAGAACCCCGAGCTGGCGCGCGAGATCGAGAACAAGGTGCGCGAGGCCGTGGGCATTCCGCAACTGCCCGCCGACGCCGCCGCCGAGAAGTGACGGGCGCGTCGTGGCCGCACCGCCGCGCTCGCTGAAGGGGCGGGCGTTGCAGTGGCTGGCTCAGCGCGAGCACAGCCGCGCCGAGATGCAGCGCAAGCTGCTGCCGCACGCGCGCGCGCTGGCGGCCGAAGCGCCCGAGCCCGGCGAGGTGATGGCGCGCGTCACCGAAGTGCTCGACTGGTTGCAGGCCCACCAGTACCTGTCCGAACGGCGCTTCGCCGAGTCGCGCATCCACGTGCGCGCCGCGCGCCACGGCAACCTGCGCATCCGGCAGGAACTGGCCCAGCACGGCATCACGCTCGACGCCGATGCGGCGCAGGCCTTGAAGTCCAGCGAGTTCGAGCGCGCCCGCGAGGTCTGGGCACGCAAGTTCGGCGCGCCGGCCGCCGACGCCGCCGGCCGCGCCCGGCAGGCGCGCTTCCTGACCGGCCGGGGCTTTTCGCCCGAGACGGTGCGGCGCGTGCTGCGCCAGTCCGGCACGCCCGGCGACGACTGATCCGGCGCGCCGGCGCGGCGCCAGCGCGCTGTCAGCTTTGATGCAAAGCAGCATGCTACATTGCGCGCCGTTCGCCGCCCCTCCCCTCCTTTCCGCAAGCGAGACAATCCCATGAAGATCCACGAGTACCAGGGCAAGGAAATCCTGCGCCAGTTCTCCGTGCCGGTGCCGCGCGGCTACCCCGCGTTCAGCGTGCTGGAGGCCACCGAAGCCGCGCAGAAGCTCGGCGGCCCGGTCTGGGTGGTGAAGGCGCAGATCCACGCCGGCGGGCGCGGCAAGGGCGGCGGCGTCAAGCTCGCCAAGAGCCTGGACGACGTCAAGGCGCTGGCCGGCCAGATCCTGGGCATGCAGCTCAAGACGCACCAGACCGGCCCCGAGGGCCAGAAGGTGCGCCGCCTCTACATCGAGGAAGGCGCCGACATCAAGAAGGAGTACTACGTCTCGCTGGTCACCGACCGCGCGACGCAGAAGGTCGCCTTCATCGCGTCCAGCGAAGGCGGCATGGACATCGAGGAAGTCGCGCACAGCAGCCCCGAGAAGATCATCACCGAGACGATCGATCCGCTGACCGGCCTGTCCGACGCGCAGGCGAAGAAGATCGCCGCGGCGATCGGCCTGCCCGAAGGCTCGCACGCGCAGGCGGTGACGCTGTTCCAGAACCTGTACCGCTGCTACATGGAGACGGACGCCTCGCTGGTCGAGATCAACCCGCTGAACTGCGACAGCAAGGGCAACCTGATCGCGCTCGACGCGAAGTTCAACTTCGACTCCAACGCGCTGTTCCGCCACCCCGAGATCGTCGCCTACCGCGACCTCGACGAGGAGGACCCGGCCGAGATCGAGGCCAGCAAGTTCGACCTCGCCTACATCCAGCTCGACGGCAACATCGGCTGCCTGGTCAACGGCGCGGGCCTGGCGATGGCGACGATGGACACCATCAAGCTGTTCGGCGGCGAGCCGGCCAACTTCCTCGACGTGGGCGGCGGCGCCACCGCCGAGAAGGTCACCGAGGCCTTCAAGATCATGCTCTCCTCGCCCAAGGTGAAGGCCATCCTGGTCAACATCTTCGGCGGCATCATGCGCTGCGACACCATCGCCGAGGGCGTGATCGCCGCGTGCAAGGCGGTCAACCTGAGCGTGCCGCTGGTCGTGCGCATGAAGGGCACCAACGAGGAGCTGGGCAAGAAGATGCTGGCCGATTCCGGCCTGCCCATCATCAGCGCCGACACGATGGCCGAAGCCGCGACCAAGATCGTCGCGGCCGTGAAATAAGGAGCACGCACATGAGCATCCTGATCAACAAGGACACCAAGGTCATCACCCAGGGCATCACGGGCAAGACCGGCCAGTTCCACACCCGCGGCTGCCAGGCCTACGCGAACGGCAAGAACTGCTTCGTCGCCGGCGTCAACCCGAAGAAGGCCGGCGAGCACTTCGAGGGCATCCCCATCCACGCCAGCGTGAAGGACGCCAAGGCCGCCACCGGCGCGACCGTCAGCGTGATCTACGTGCCGCCGGCGGGCGCCGCCGACGCGATCTGGGAAGCCGTCGAGGCCGACCTCGACCTGGTGATCTGCATCACCGAGGGCATTCCCATCCGCGACATGCTGATGGTGCGCAACAAGATGAAGCGCAAGGAGGCGCAGGGCGGCAAGAAGACCTTGCTGCTGGGCCCCAACTGCCCCGGCCTGATCACCCCCGACGAGATCAAGATCGGCATCATGCCCGGCCACATCCACAAGAAGGGCCGCATCGGCGTGGTGTCGCGCTCGGGCACGCTGACCTACGAAGCGGTGGCGCAGCTCACCGAGATCGGCCTGGGCCAGAGCAGCGCGGTGGGCATCGGCGGCGACCCGATCAACGGCCTCAAGCACATCGACGTGATGAAGGCCTTCAACGACGACCCCGACACCGACGCCGTCATCATGATCGGCGAGATCGGCGGCCCCGACGAGGCCGACGCGGCGCGCTGGTGCAAAGCCAACATGAAGAAGCCGATCGTCGGCTTCATCGCCGGCGTCACCGCCCCCCCGGGCAAGCGCATGGGCCACGCCGGCGCGCTGATCTCGGGCGGCGCCGACACCGCCGACGCCAAGCTCGCCATCATGGAGGAGTGCGGCTTCAAGGTGACGCGCAACCCGTCGGAGATGGGCCGGCTGCTGAAGTCCCTGCTGTGACGCGCCGGGGGCGCGCGCCGCGTTCGTAGTTGTACGAACGCACCCGGTCGGCCGAGCTGCCTAGAATCCAGGCAGCTCGCAAAAAGGAGGGCCCGCGTGGCCCTCCGCTCCATTCCGACAAACGGGCCCTCCTGCCATGGACCTCTCTTCCGGCGCCTTCTGGGCAGCCCTCGGCTCCATCATCCTCGCCAACGTGGTGCTGTCCGGCGACAACGCCGTGGTGATCGCGCTGGCGGCCCGCTCGCTGCCGCCGCAACAGCAGAAGAAGGCGATCTTCTGGGGCAGCGGCGCGGCCATCGTGATGCGCATCGTGCTGACGCTGATCGCCGTCGAGATGCTCAAGTGGCCGTGGCTGAAGGCGGTGGGCGCGGTGCTGCTGGTCTACATCGGCGTCTCGCTGCTGCTGGAGGACGAAGGCGAGGGCGACGGCGGCCACGAGGCCGGCGGCATGGTGGCGGCGATCCGCACCATCCTCGTCGCCGACCTGGTGATGAGCCTGGACAACGTGCTGGCCGTCGCCGCCGCCGCCAAGGGCGACACCGTGCTGCTGGTCATCGGCCTGGCGGTCAGCATCCCGCTGATCATCTTCGGCAGCACGCTGCTGCTCAAGGTGATGGAGCGCTTCCCGATCATCATCACGCTGGGCGCCGCGCTGCTCGGCTTCCTGGCCGGCGAGATGCTGCTCACCGACCCGGCGGTGACCGAGCGCTTCGGCACGCTGTCGCACGAGGTCGTCAACGCCGCCGGCGTGGCCGGCGCGGTGCTGGTGGTGGCCCTGGGCACCTGGCTGCAGCGCCGCGCGCGGCGGCGCGCCGACGCGGCCTGAGAGGCCCCCGGGGCGTCCGGTCTTCGGTAATCCCTCACTTGCGCCGTGGTCCGGGGCGCCTATACTGCGCCGCTAGAAGGGGAGTAGCTCAACTCCATCGCACGCGCCCCCGGGAGCGTGCGCCAAGGTTTCGACAGATCGCCAATCCGAAGCGCAAGCTTCCGGTCTGTCGGGCAACAACAAACGACTTCAGCCGAGCAAGACCTTCGATGCAAGCCGCATGAGCGGCAGGATCGAAGCCGTCTCGCCTCGCACAAGGGGCCGCTCCCTCGTTCCTGTCGCCCATCCGGTTTGCACCGTTGTCGTGCAACCCGTTTGGAGCCGTTATGGAACTTTTCACCGCTTCGTGGTGGTCAGCGCTGCTGGCCATCGTGCTCATCGACCTCGTGCTGGCCGGCGACAACGCCATCGTCATCGCGCTGGCCGCCCGCAACCTGCCCGCGCACCTGCAGAAGCGCGCCATCGTCTGGGGCACCCTCGGCGCCGTGGTCACGCGCAGCGCGATGACCATCGGCGTCGTCTGGCTGCTGCGCATCCCGGGGCTGATGCTGGTCGGCGGCCTGGGCCTGGTCTGGATCGCCTACAAGCTGCTCGCGCCCAGCGAGGGCGGCGGCGAGCACGCGCCGCAGGCCCACACCTTCTGGGGCGCGATGAAGACCATCGTCATCGCCGATGCGCTGATGGGCGTCGACAACGTGCTCGGCGTGGCCGGCGCGGCCAAGGGCAGCTTCGACCTGGTCGTGATCGGCCTGGTGATCAGCGTGCCCATCGTCGTCTGGGGCAGCACGCTGGTGCTCAAGCTGGTCGAGCGCTTCCCGGCCATCACCTATATCGGCGCCGGTGTGCTCGCTTACACCGCGGGCCACATGATCGTCAGCGAGCCGCTGCTCAACCAGGTCTACGACCCGAGCCTGGCCGGCCGCATCGCCACCTACGCGGTGCTGATCGTCGGCGTGCTCGCCGCCGGCTGGTGGGCCGCGCGGCGCGCCGAGGCGCGCAACGCCGCGTCGGCCACATGAATCCCCTGTCCGCACACGAGAGGAGCCCCGAGATGGAAAAGATCGTCGTCTTCGTCAACGATGCGGAGCATGCGCTGCACATCGTCCAGCCGATGCTGCCGGGCAGCGCGCCCACGCACTGGATCATCGTCGCCACGCCGCCGACGCTGACGCGCCACATCGGCCGCTGGGTGTCGCACTCGGCGCGCCAGCAGTGGCTGGAGCGCTGGAGCGGCGAGCTGTTCGCGCGCCTGGAGCCGGTGCTGCGCGAAGCCCCCGGCAGCAAGGTCGAGAAGATGATGGTCAAGCGCCCGCTGGTCGAGGTCAGCGAAAAGCTGAAGACGCGCCTGGGCGCGGTGCGCTTCCTCGATGCGCGCCGGCCCAAGCTCGGCAAGACCGACGAGCCGGTCAGCGCCGACCAGCCGGCCGCCGAGCAGAGCCAGTGGGCCTACCCGGTGGCCGCCACCGCCGGGCTCAGCGCGATGCTGACACTGGCCGACTGACGCCGCGCCCCGCCGCCGCGCTCCGGCTTCCGGGGCGCGGCGTGTGCTAACTTCCCGCCCCAATGGGCGTGCTGTGGTTAGTCTCGGTCCCGCTGGTGGCCGCGTACCTGTTGTGGGGCTTGCCGCGCCTGGGCGCGCGCCGGGCCGGGCTGCTGACGGCCGCCGTCGTGGTGGCGGCCTGCGTCGGCGCCGCGCTGGCCGGCGCGATGTGGCCGGTGGCCGCGGCGCTGGTGCTGCTCGCCGGCCATGCCGGATACGAACTCGGCGCCTCGCGCGCACGCCGCGCCGACGCCCCGGCTGCCGCCGCGCCGCCCGCGCCTGAGGCCACGCGGCCGGCCGGCGCGATGCCCGCCACGCTCGGCCGCTACCGCATCGAAAGCGAGATCGGGCGCGGCTCCATGGGCGCCGTGTACCTGGGGCGCGACCCGCAGATCGGCCGCCAGGTGGCGATCAAGACCCACGCCCTGGGCCGCGAGTTCGGCGCCGACAAGCTCGGCGAGGCGCGCGAGCGCTTCTTCCGCGAAGCCGAGACCGCCGGCCGCCTGCAACACCCCGACATCGTGACCATCTTCGACGCCGGCGAGGCCGACGGGCTGGCCTGGATCGCGATGGAATACGTGCGCGGCGTCGACCTGCAGCGCCACACCGCGCCGGGCCGGCTGCTGCCGGTGCCGCAGGTGCTGGAGATCGGCGCGCGCGTGGCCGAGGCGCTGTCGTACGCGCATTCGCAGGGCGTGGTGCACCGCGACGTCAAGCCCGCCAACGTGATGGTCGACCCCGAGGGCGGCGCGGTCAGGGTGATGGATTTCGGCGTCGCGCGCATGGACGACGCCAGCCGCACGCGCAGCGGCATCGTGCTGGGCACGCCCTCGTTCATGTCGCCCGAGCAGATGGCCGGGCGCCGCGCCGACGGCCGCAGCGACCTGTATTCGCTCGGCGTCACGCTGTTCCAGCTCCTCACCGGCACGCTGCCGTTCGAGGGCGGCAGCATGGCCGAGCTGATGCGCCGCATCGCCACCGAGCCGCCGCCCGACCTGTGCAGCCTGCGCCCCGAGCTGCCGCGCGCGCTCGCCGACGTGGTGGCGCTGGCGCTGGAAAAGCGCCCCGAGGTGCGCTACGCCGACGGCTTGCAGATGGCGCAGGACCTGCGCGCGGTCGCCTCCGCGATGCTGGCCCCGGTGGGCGCGCCGGACGTGAAGGATGACGCGTTCGAGAAAACCGTGACGCTGGCCCGCGTCGAACCAAGGCACAATTCCGCATCATGAGTGAGCGCGCCCGGCGCTCCCGACCCGGCCGCTTCCCGCCATGTCCCTGCCCGACGCCGACTCAAACATGCCCCTGGAGTTCTTCTGCGCCACCGACACGGGCCGGGCGCGCAGCAACAACGAAGACTCGGTGGCGGTCGACGACGCGTCGCGCCTGGTCGTGCTGGCCGACGGCATGGGCGGCTACAACGCCGGCGAGGTCGCCAGCGGCATGGCCACCTCGTTCATCAAGACCGAACTGGGGCGCTGGCTGGAGGAGGCGTCGGACAACGCCTCCGACACCGACGTGCGCCGCGCGATGGACATCTGCGTCGACAACGCCAACCGCGCGATCTTCAACGCCGCCAACTCCAACCCGCAGTACGCCGGCATGGGCACCACGCTGGTGGTCGGCGTGTTCCGCGACGGGCGGCTGCTGATGGGCCACGTCGGCGACTCGCGCGGCTACCGGCTGCGCGGCGGCCGGCTGGCGCAGATCACGCACGACCACTCCTTGTTGCAGGAGCAGATCGACTCGGGCCTGATCACCGCCGAGCAGGCCGCCTTCTCGGCCAACAAGAACCTCGTCACGCGCGCCGTCGGCGTCGAGGACACCGTGCTGCTCGAGACGCACCTGCACGACGTGATGCCCGGCGACGTGTACCTGCTGTGCTCCGACGGCCTGTCCGACATGCTGGACGACGAAAGCATCGCGCAGTTGTTGCAGAGCAGCGACGCACTCGGTGAAGTGGCCGCGGCCCTGGTGGACGCCGCCAACGACGCAGGCGGAAAGGATAATATCTCGGTCGTGCTGGCGAGGGTGCGCGGCCCGGCCGGTCCGGCTCGATCGTGGTGGCCCTTCCGTCGGTGACGCGGCCCGGGGACGAGAACAGAACCGAAAACACACGAGATCACGAGGACAACGAGCATGGGCAAGCTGGTCGTTTCACTGGACGGCGTGGTGATCAAGGAAGTGCAGATCACCAAGGACAAGACCACCCTCGGCCGGCGGCCCTACAACGACATCGTGATCGACAACCTCGCCGTCAGCGGCGAGCACGCCGTGCTGCAGATGGTGGGCGCCGACGTCTTCATCGAAGACCTCAACAGCACCAACGGCACCTACATCAACGGCAAGGCGGTTAAGAAGCAGCTTCTCAGCCACAACGACACGGTCGAGATCGGCAAGTACAAGATCAAGTACCTGGTCGAAGACGGCACCGACTACGAGAAGACCATGATCATGAAGCCCGGCGCGGCCCAGCCCGCCGGCTCCGCGCACGGCTACCAGCCGACGCAGGCCTTCGGCGCCTCGGCCTTCGGCACGCTGGGCGGCGGCTCCGGCCCGGCCTCGATCAAGGTGCTCAACGGCGCGGCGGCTGGCCGCGAGGTCATGCTCACCAAGGTCGTCACCACCGTCGGCAAGCCCGGCGTGCAGGTGGCCTCTATCACCAAGCGCCCGGGCGGCTACGTGCTCGCCCACGTCGAGGGCGCGCTGCGGCCCACCGTCAACGGCAGCCCGGTGACCGGCGAGACCGTGCAGCTCAAGAACGGCGACGTCGTCGAGCTGGCCGGCACGCAGATGCAGTTCGTGCAGGCCTGACGCCGCCGGCCCGACGCGCGCCCCGATGCGTACCGGCGCGCTGCGCTGGGCCCTGCTGGGCATCGCGCTGGCGCTTTCGCTGATGCATGCCAGCGGCCTCGTGCCGCTGCGCTTTGTCGAGCAGCTCGACTTCGCCATCGACGACGCGCGCCTGCGCGCCACGCTGCCGGGCAGGAAGGATGCGCGCATCGTCATCGTCGACATCGACGACGCCAGCCTCGCGCGCATCGGCCGCTGGCCCTGGCCGCGCGAGCGCATCGCGGCGCTGGCCGAGGCGCTGTTCGAGCGCCAGCGCGCCGCGCTGGTCGGCTTCGACCTGGTGTTCTCCGAACCCGAGGCGGGCGGCGCGGGCGATGCCGCGCTGGCGCGCGCGCTGGCCGGCCGGCCGGCGGTGCTGGGCTACTTCCTCACCGACTCCGCCGGCGCGCCGCGCAGCGGCGTGCTGCCGGCGCCCGTGCTCGACGCGCCGCTGCCCGGCGCGCCGGCCTGGCGCGGCTGGGCCGCCAGCATCGCGCCGCTGGCCGCCGCGGCGCCGGCGGCCGGCTTCTTCAACGCCCTGCCCGATGCCGACGGCGTGCTGCGCAGCCTGCCGCTGCTGGCCACGGTGGACGGCGCGGCGCGCGAATCGCTGGCGCTGGCGATGCTGCGCGTGCACGCCGGCCGGCCGGCGGTGCGGGCCCTGCCCGGCGCCATCGAACTGCAGCAGCACGGCGCGCGGCTGCGCATCCCGCTCGACGCGCGCGGCGCCGTGCGCGTGCCCTACCGCGGCGCCGGCGGCGCGCGCGGCGGCTCGTTCGACTACGTTGCGGCGGCCGACGTGCTCGAAGGCGCGCTGGCCGACGGCGCGCTGGCCGGCAAGCTGGTGCTGGTGGGCTCCAGCGCGCCGGGCGTGTTCGACCTGCGCAGCACGCCGGTGGCGGCGGTCTACCCCGGCGTCGAGGTGCATGCCAGCCTGCTGTCCGGCCTGCTCGACGGCCGCGGCCCGGTGGCGCCCGACTGGTCGCGCGGCTACGCAGTGGCGCAACTGCTGGCCGTCACCGCGCTGCTGGCCCTGCTGCTGCCGCGCCTGCGCCCGGCGCGCGCCGCCGCCGCGACGGTGGCGCTGGCCGTCGCGCTGGTGCTGCTCGACCAGTGGCTGTACCGCGTCCACGGCCTCGCGCTGCCGCTGGCCGCCGCGCTGCTGCTCACCACGCTGGTCTACGCCGGCATCACCGGCTGGGGCGTGGTGGTCGAGGGCGCGCGGCGGCGCGGGCTGGCGAAGCTGTTCGGCACCTACGTGCCGCCGGAGCTGGTGGCGCAGATGGCGCGCGACCCGCAGCGCTACGGCATGCAGGCCGAGAACCGCGAGCTGACCATCCTGTTCTGCGACATGCGCAACTTCACGCGCATCTCCGAGGCGCTGCCGCCCGAGGAGCTGCGCGCGCTGATCAACCGCTTCTTCTCGGCGATGACGCAGGAGATCCGCGCCCACCGCGGCACGCTCGACAAGTACATCGGCGACGCGATCATGGCCTTCTGGGGCGCGCCGGTGGCCGACGCCGACCATGCGCTGCACGCCGTGCAGGCGGCGCAGGCCATGCTGGCCCGCATGGACGGGCTGAACCGCGCGCTGCGCGAGCGCGGCCTGCCCGAAATCGGGCTGGGCATCGGCATCAACACCGGCCTGGTGTGCGTGGGCGACATGGGCTCCGACATCCGCCGCAGCTACACCGTGATGGGCGACGCGGTGAACCTCGCCTCGCGCATCGAGGCGCTGACGCGCGTCTACGGCGTCGACATCCTGCTCGGCCAGGGCACGCGCGAAGCCATCGGGCAGCGGCTGCCTCTGGTCGAGGTCGACCGCGTGCGCGTCAAGGGCAAGCAACAGGCCGTGACCCTTTTCACGCCGCCCTTGCAGGCCCATGCGGCGCAGGCCAGATTTGCCGACGAAGTGCGACTTTGGAGCCTTGCCTTGGCGCACCACCGGGCGCAGCATGCCCAGCAGGCGCTGGATTCGCTGGCCGCGTTGCGAGACGGGTTCGGCGATTCGGCGTTGAGTGGGCTGTACGCCCAGCTCGGCGAGCGCATCCGGCGCTGGGCCGAACACCCCGAGCCGCCCGACTGGGACGGCACCCGCACCTTCGACAGCAAATGATCGTCAAAGTCCTCGGCTGTTCCGGCGCCATCGCGGCCGGCAGCAGGACCACGTCCTTCCTCGTCGACGACGACGTGCTGATCGACGCGGGCACCGGCGTCGGCGACCTCGCGCTCGAGGCGCTGGCGCGCATCGAGCACATCCTGATCAGCCACTCGCACCTCGACCACGTGCTGGCCATCGGCCTGCTGGCCGACAGCGTGATGCGCGCGCGCCGCGCCGCCGGGCGCGGGCCGATCCGCGTGCACGCGCTGCCCGAGACGCTGGCCGCGCTGCGCGAGCACATCTTCAACGGCGTGATCTGGCCCGACTTCACGCGCCTGCCCAGCGCCGAGCATCCGGTGCTGCAGTTCGTGCCCTTCGCGGTGGGCAACCAGATCGAGGTGGCCGGCAAGCGCATCGAGGTGATCAGCGCCTCGCACACCGTGCCGGCCTGCGGCTTCGCCGTCGACGGCGGCGAGGCGGGCTGGTGGGTCTACACCGGCGACACCGGCCCCAACCCGGCGCTGTGGGTGCGCCTGCGCCACATGAAGATCGCCCACCTCGTGATCGAGACCGCGTTCAGCGACGAGGAGCGCCAGCTCGCCTACATCAGCCGCCACCTCTGCCCCGCCGCGCTGGGCCACGAGCTGGCGCAACTGCCCGGCAGCGTCGAGGTGCACATCACGCACATCAAGCCCGGCGAGACCGAGGCGGTGATGAGCGAGATCGGCAAGCTGGCCAGCGGCCACCGCATCCGGGCGCTGAGCGCGGGGCAGGTGATGCGGCTCGGCGAGGCGTAGCAAGACCGCACAGCCCGAGCCGGCGCTGGCGGAGCGTCGAACAAGCAATGTAGTAACATTCCTACATTTCTTGATTCGTTCAGGAGTTGCGCCATGACCATCACCACCCTCTCCAGCCGAGAGCTGAATCAGGACGTGACCCGGGCCAAGAAGGCGACCCGCAGCGGCCCAGTGTTCATCACCGATCGCGGCAAGCCCGCGCACGTGCTGTTGAGCTTCGAGGACTATCAGAGGCTGACCGGACAGCGACGCAACATTGCCGATGCGCTGGCAATGCCCGGCATTGCTGACATCGAGTTCGAGCTGCCACGTGTGACCCTTCGCGCCCGGCCGGCTGATTTTCGATGATGTACGTGCTCGACACCAACGTGCTGTCCGAGCTGCGCAAGGTGCGGCTCGGCAAGGCCGATGCGAACGTGGCGGCGTGGTCGGAAAGCGTCGATGCGGCCGACCTCTTCGTGTCGGCCATCAGCATCATGGAACTGGAGCTTGGCGTCCTGTCGGTCGAACGCAAGGACGCAGCCCAAGGAGCCTTGCTGCGCTCGTGGCTCGATCAGCACGTGCTGCCCGAGTTCGCCGGGCGCACCTTGCCCGTCGACACTGCCGTGGCGCAACGCTGCGCCCGGCTGCACGTGCCCGACAAGCGCGGCGAGCGTGACGCGCTCATCGCGGCGACGGCGCTGGTGCACGGCATGGCGGTGGTCACTCGCAACGTGGCCGATTTCGAGCCGACGGGAGTGAGCCTCGTCAACCCGTGGGAAGCAATGTCGTGAACACCCTGCAGGGCGCGCTGCCACACTGAACAACGGGCCCGCGGGCCCTTTTTTCGTTGGATCACAAGGACTTGGCGCGGGTGACCATTTGCGTCAGCCGCGACCGGACCGGTCCGGCCAGCCGAACCGACTGTGACTGTTTGCGTCAGCGGTGCGGCCGCAATTCACGGAATTTCGGGCCGATTTCGATGGCACGCCCTTCGCAACGGAGAAAGCCGTGTCCCTCCCCAACCTCTCTTAGACAGGAGTTCTCATGAAGCGTCGTATGCAACAGGGTTTCACCCTCATCGAACTGATGATCGTCGTGGCGATCATCGGCATCCTGGCGGCGGTTGCGCTGCCGGCGTATCAGGACTACACGATCCGCTCGAAGGTCACTGAAGGTCTGGCCCAGGCCAACGGCGCGAAGACGGTGGTCTCCGAGACCTTCGGCTCCAACGGCGGCTTCCCGGCGGGTGCCACGTTCACCCCCTCTGCTGCGACGGCCGCTGCCTGCGTCAACACGGACCACTGGTGCTTTGTCGTGACGAAGAATGTGTCATCGGTTGCTATCACCCCGGCCAATGGCGAGGTCACGGTCACGTTCGACACGACGGCCACTGGCATCCCGCAACTGGGTGCTGCCAATACCCTGACCCTGGTGCCGACGATCGGCGGCACGGCGCTGGCCGCTGCCAACGCCACCGGCAACATCGACTGGCACTGCAAGAGCGCTGGCTCGACCTTCGCTGTCGGTACCGCGGGCACGCTGCTGGCCCGTTATGCCCCGGCCCAATGCCGCGGCGCGGTCTAAGGACTGGCTGACAGGAAAGGTTGCGGCCCTGCGCCGCAACCCGCCCAGACAACGGCGTGCCTCGGCACGCCGTTGTCGTTCCGGCAACGCGTTTTGCATCCGCACCCCTACACTGCGCGACCCATGACCGAGTCGAGACTCATTGCGCTCAAGGATCGCTTCGTCGCTGCGGGCTGGCACCTGGCGATTTCCGCGTTGCTGGCCGCCGCCTGCGCAGCCCTGGTTTTCGGGCTGTGGTATCCAGGCGCTTTTCGCCTGCTGGCGGGCGGCCAGAGCCTGTTCCTGTTGGTCGTCAGCGTCGACGTGGTGCTCGGCCCCCTGCTCACATTCGCGGTATTCAACCGCGCCAAGGGCTGGCCGCACCTGCGTCGCGATCTGGCCGTGATCGGCGCACTGCAACTGGCCGGCCTTGTGTACGGATTGCACACGGTCTACATCGCGCGCCCGGTCGCGCTGGTCTTCGAGGCCGACCGCTTTCGCATGGTCTCCGCCCTGGACGTCTACGAGCCCGAACTGCCAAAGGCGCGAGTCGAATATCGCAAACTTCCGCTGACAGGCCCGTGGATGCTGGCCACGCGCGACGCCGAGGCGGGTGCCGAAAAGTCGGATGCCCTGATGATGGCCTTGGAGAAGGGCTTTGACATGGGGCAGCGGCCCCTGTTCTGGGAGCCCTACGACGCGTTCAAGTCGGTGGCGGTTCGGCGCGCACGTCCGATGAAACTCCTGCTCGATCGCTATCCGGCGCAATTGAACCAGATGGCGTCCGTGTTGGCCAAGCACGGGCTGGCCCCCGACGCGGCGCGCTTTGCGCCCGTATTGGCGCGCGGCGACTGGGTTGCCGTGCTCGACGCGCAGGGCAACATCGTCACCTTCCTCGAGGCGGACGGGTTCTTCTGATCGCTCCGAGTAGCGCATATCGGATCGGCGGTGTACTAGCTGCGCCGCACATCATTCGCTCCCCGTGCGGCGGAACACCCTGAACGAATGACGGCATAATTGCATTTCGACATCATTGGAAGTCGAGCATGACAGCCAAAGCCGCGCCCCTGCGGGCCACCACCTTCCGCCTGACACCCGAGAACGAAGAAGGCCTGCGCCTGCTGCACGCCGAACTCGGGCGGCCGCTGAACAAGCTCGTGAACCAGGCGGTGGCCGAGTACATCGAGGCGCAGTCGGAGAGCCTGGAGCGCAAGCTCGAGCAGACGCTGACGAGCCTGAAGGCCTATCGGCGCCGCGATCCGGGCTTCAGGAAGGCCATCGAGGCGTTCGCCGAAGCCGAGGCCGCGCTCGACGATCCGGCCGAGGGGCACGTATCTTCCCTTCCCGAAGGCCCCGCGCTGACGCTCGTGCGCGAGGCGCTGCGTGGCGGCTGACTGGGAAGAGGACTCCCCGCGGCTGCGCGGGAATCTCATCGAACTGCTGGAGACGCTTGCCGACGCGGCGCCCGCGCGCCACGCCATCGACGTCCAGGCGGTCAAGGCGTGGCATCGCCGGACGATGCAGGGCCTGCGCGTGCCGGATCCGGCGCTGGTCGGTGTGTTCCGCGGCGAGCCGGGCGCCGAGCGCCTTCGCGTCCACGTCGGGTCGCACGAAGGCGTGCCGCCGGCGCAGGTGGCCGGCGAAGTGGGGCGCTTCGAAGCGACGCTGGCGCGCGTGTTGGCGCGGCTCGACGAGATCGTCCCGGCGGGCGCGGCGTTGACCACCGACGGCGCCGCCGCCGTCGTCGAACTGGCCGCTTGGGCGCACGGCGAATGGGTGCGCATCCATCCGTTCTGCAACGGCAATGGCCGCACGGCGCGCATCCTCGCGAACGTGATCCTGATGCGCTACGGCCTGCCGCCGGCGCTGCGGCTGAGGCCGCGCCCGGAGGGCCGCTATGCCGTGGCGTCGTTCGAGGCCATGCGCGGCAATCACCAGCCGATGGTCGCGGTGATCGTCGAAGCGCTGAGGGACCAGACGGCCCCGCCGCCGTAGCCCAGACGCATGCAACACCTCCCCGCCCCACACCTCGCCCTCGCCACCGCGGCCGTTGCCGCCCCGGTGCTGATCGCCTTCAACGTCGCCCCTTCGGCGACCTTCATCAACCAAGCCGCCGCGCTGGTCGGCTGGGGCGCGTGGGCGATGCTGCTGGCGATGGCCTTGCCGAGCGCGGCCCCGCCATCGAACACAGCGCCCGATCGCGGCGCGGCCGCGCTGCTGCTGGCGCTCCTGCTCATCGCCGCCAGCGCCTTCGCCGCGCCGCTGTGGACCGGCCTGCCGTGGACGCTCGCGCTCTCGGCCATCGGCGTGATCGGCGCGGCGATGCTGGTGGCGGCGCTGGCCGTGGCGCTGCAACGCGCGGGCCTCGGCGAAGCCGCTTTTGCCTCGTTCTGCTTCGCGCTGCTCGCCGCCGGGGTGCTGGCCGCGCTGGTGGGCTTCGTGCAGGTGTATGCGCCGGCCTGGGCCGACGGGCAGTGGATCGCCGCCGGCACGCTGGGCGCGCGCGCGGTCGGCAACCTGCGCCAGCCCAACCACCAGAGCAGCCTGCTGCTGTGGGCGATGATCGCCACCGTCTGGCTGGGCGGCAGCGGGCGGCTGTCGCGCGTGGCCCTGCCGGCCTTGCTGCTCGCGCTGCTGGCCGGCGTGGTGCTCACGGCCTCGCGCACCGGCATGGTGGGCGCGGCGCTGCTGACGCTGTGGGGGCTGGCCGACCGGCGCCTGACGCGCCGCGTGCGCCTGCAGCTCGTGCTGGTGCCGCTGGTGTACTTCTTCTGGTACGAGCTGTTCGCCGCGCTGGCGCACCAGGGCGGCACCACCTTCGCCGGCGAGGCGCAGATGCACAAGGCCGATCCGTCCAGCTCGCGCTTCGGCATCTGGGCCAACACGCTGACCCTGATCGCGGCGCATCCGTGGGCCGGCGTGGGTTTCGGCGGCTTCAACTTCGCGTGGTCGCTGCATGTGTTCCCGGGGCGGCCGGTGGCGTTCTTCGACCACACGCACAACCTGCCCTTGCAGCTCGCGGTGGAGCTCGGCCTGCCGCTGGCCGCGCTGGTGCTGGCGCTGCTGCTCTACGCGCTGTGGCGTGCGCTGCGCCTGGCGCGCGAGGGGGAGGCCGGCGACATCGCGGCGCGGCGCGCGGCGCTGGCGATGGTGGTGATGATCGCGCTGCACAGCCAGCTCGAATATCCGCTGTGGTACGCCTACTTCCTGCTGCCGGCGGCGTTCGCCTTCGGCATCGCGCTGGGTGGGCCGGCGCCGGCCGGGGCGTCGCGGCGCTCCCGGGCGGCGGGGGCGCGACCCCCTCTCTGGCTGCCGGCCGCGCTGGCGCTGCTGCTCGGCGGCGCGGCCTCGCTGGCCGACTACCGCCGCGTCGCGGTGATCTTCTCGCCGGCCAGCGCCACGCCGCTGGCGCAGCGCATCGAGGAGGGCCGGCAGAGCTGGTTCTTCGGCCATCACGCCGACTACGCCGCGGCCACCGTGGCCGCGCACCCCTCCGACGAGATGGCCGCGCTGGCGCGCGCCACGCACTACCTGCTGGATACGCGCATCACGGTGGCCTGGGCCAAGGCGCTGGCCGAGCGCGGCGAGGTCGACAAGGCCCGCCACCTCGCGGCGCGGCTGCGCGAGTTCCGCAACCCCTTGTCGGCGGAGTTCTTCGCGGTGTGCGACGAGCCGGCGGGCGAGGGCGCGCCGAAGCCGTTCCAGTGCGAGGCGCCGCGGCGGGGGTATGACTACGTGGATTTCCGCTGAAAGCCCGTAGCGCAATTGCGATACGATGCCGCCATGAAGACCGCCACGATCCCGTCCGTCCGCGTCGAGCCCGAGTTCCGCGCCGAGGTCGAGGCTGTGCTGGGCGAAGGCGAAACGCTCTCGGAGTTCGTGGAAGCCTCGGTGCGCGCCGGGGTCGAGCGGCGTCGCACCCAGGCGGAGTTCATTGCGCGCGGGCTGCGCTCGCGCGACGAAGCGCGCCGCACCGGACAGTACGTCGATGCCGAGGTGGTTCTGGCCAAGCTGCAGCGCAAGCTCGACGCGGCACGCGAGCAGCTCGCCAAGAAGAGCCGGTGAGCTTCAAGGTCAGGCTGACGCGCGAGGCGGATGCCGATCTCGCGCGCTTGTTCGATTTCATCGTCGAACGCGAATTGGCGCGCGACAGCGGCGGCGATCTCAGCCTGGCGGAGCGTGCGCACGCGGCGATCCGCGCGGGTTTTGCGACGCTCGAAACTTCGCCGTTCACCTGCCGCAAGGCCGCATCGAGCCCCTTCCTGCGCGAGCTGATCGTGCCTTTCGGTCGCGCGGGCTACGTCGTGCTGTTCGAGATCGAAGGTGCCGCCGAGGTCACGGTTGTCGCCGTGCGCCACCAGCTCGAAGACGACTACCACTGATACCCATTCGCGTTCGAACGCATCAATGTTCCCGTTCGGGCTGAGCTTGTCGAAGCCCCACCGAGGCACTCGCGTGCCCTTCGACAAGCTCAGGGCGAGCGGAGTCTGACGCTCGAACGCGAATGGGTATGAGTCGCGGCATCGGCGCGACTCGCTACGCCGCCACCCACTCCCCGCTCTTCCCCCCGCGCTTTTCCAGTACGCGGATCCCCTCCATCACCATCCCGCGATCGGCCGCCTTGCACATGTCGTAGACGGTCAGCAGGCCCACCTGCACCGCGGTCAGCGCCTCCATCTCGACGCCGGTGCGGCCGAAGGTCTCGACCTGCGCGGTGCAGCGCACGGCGCTGGCCGCCGCGTCGATCTCGAACTCCACCGCCACGCGCGTGATCGGCAGCGGGTGGCACAGCGGGATCAGCTCGGCGGTGCGCTTGGCGGCCTGGATCGCCGCGATGCGCGCCACGCCGAGCACGTCGCCCTTCTTCGCGCCGCCGTCGCGGATCAGCGCCAGCGTCGCGGCCTGCATGCGGATGGTGCCGGTGGCGCGCGCGACGCGGTGCGTCTCGGCCTTGGCCGACACGTCGACCATGTGCGCCTGGCCCCGTGCGTCGAAGTGCGTCAGCGGTGAGGAGGACATGCGAGGAAACACGCGGGAAACGTTTAGCGGGCATCATAGCGACGATGCTTGCCCGCCTTCGCCGCGCGCTCGCGGCCGTCTGCGCCGCCAGCCTGCTCGCGCCCGCCGCGCCGCCGCTGCGCGCGCAGAACAACCTGCCCGCGCTCGGCGACGCCGCCACCGAGGATTTCGGCGTGGCCACCGAGCGCCAGATCGGCGAGCAGATCATGCGCGAGATCCGCCGCGACGCGGCCTACCTCGACGACCCGCTGCTGCTCGAATACGTGCAGGGCATCTTCGCGCCGCTGGTGGCCGAGTCGCGCCGCGAGGGCCACGTCACGCCCGACATCGACTCGCGCTTCGCCTGGGAGGCCTTCCTGGTGCGCGACCGCAGCGTCAACGCCTTCGCGCTGCCCGGCGGCTACGTCGGCGTGCACCTCGGGCTGATCGCGGTGACGGCCACGCGCGACGAGCTCGCCTCGGTGCTCGCGCACGAGCTGTCGCACATCACGCAGCGCCACATCGCGCGCGGCATCTCGAACAGCAAGCGCCAGTCGATGCTCGGGCTGGCCGCGCTGCTGATCGGCATGATCGCGGCCAGCCGCTCGAACAGCGCCGACGCCGCCAACGCGGTGATCGCCGGCAGCCAGGCCGGCATGATCCAGGGCCAGCTCAACTTCTCGCGCGACATGGAGCGCGAGGCCGACCGCATCGGCTTCCAGTTGCTCGCCGGCGCCGGCTTCTCGCCGGCCGGCATGGCCGCGATGTTCGAGAAGCTCGACCAGGCCGCGCGGCTGAACGACAACGGCGGCTACCCCTATCTGCGCAGCCACCCGCTGACCTCGGAGCGCATCGGCGAGGCGCGCGCGCGCCTGGGCACCACGCCGCCGCGGCCGGCGCCGGGGCCGGACGGCGCGAGCTACGAGCACGCGCTGGCGCAGGCGCGCGCGCGCGTGCTGATGGACACGCGCGTCGACGCGCTGCGGCGCTGGCAGTCGCTCGACCTCGCGCGCACCGATGTCACCGCAGCGCAGAAGCTGGGCGACGCCTACAGCAGCGCGCTGGCCTCGGTGCTGCTGCGTGAGCCGGCGCGCGCCGACGGCGCGCTCGCGCGGGTGCAGTCGCTGCTGGCCGACAGCGGCCGGCCCGAGGCGCGCGCCGCGCGCTGGGTGGCGATGCTGCGCGCCCAGGCGCTGCTGGCGCGCGGCGACGCCGCCGGCGCCGGCGCGGCGCTGGCGCCGCTGGCCTCCGACACCAGCCGGCCGGTGCAGCTCATGCACGCCGACGTGGCGCTCGGCGCCAGCGCCGGCAACGAAGCCGCGCTGCGCCGCAGCGCCGAGGAATTGCAGACGCGCGTGGCGGTGCAGCCCGGCGACGCCACCGCCTGGGCCACGCTCGGCCGGCTGTGGGCGCGCCTGAACGAGCCGCTGCGCGCGCTGCGCGCCGAGGGCGAATCGGTCTACGCGCTGGGCGACCTGCGCGGCGCGATCGACCGCCTGCGCGCCGGCCAGCGCGCCGCGCGGCCCGGCAATGCGTCCGACTTCATCGAGGTGTCGGTGATCGACGCGCGGCTGCGCGACATCCAGGCCCAGTTGCGCGCGCTGATGGCCGAGCAGGAGCAGCAGCGCTGAGGCCCTAGACTGCCCGGCTGACATCGAGACCGGGAGAGACGATGCGTGCAGGGATGGGCAAGGCGGCTGCCGCATGGCTGGCGGCGCTGGCGTGCACGGCGGCGCAGGCCGTCAGCGTCGCGACGATGACGCCGCGCGGCGAGGTGGCGCAGGTGCGCCAGGTGACGCTGCGCTTCAGCGAGGCCGTGGTGCCCTTCGGCGACCTGCGCCTGCCCGATCCGGCGCGCGTGCGCTGCGAAGGCACTTCGATCAGCGGCCGCGGCCGCTGGGCCGACGAGCGCACCTGGCTGTACGACTTCAGCGCGGCGCTGCCGCCGGGCTCGCGCTGCACGCTGCAGATCGACGCCGGCTGGAAGCCGCTCAACGGCAGCGTCAGCGGCGCGCGCGAGTTCGGCTTCGGCACCGGCGGGCCGGCGGTGGTCTCCACCCAGCCGTGGAGCGGCGCCACGATCGAGGAAGACCAGCACTTCCTGCTGCGCCTGTCCGGTGCCGCCGCGCCGGCCAGCGTGGCGGCCAACGCCTGGTGCGAGGTCGAGGGCATCGGCGAGCGGCTGCCGCTGAAGATCGTCGAAGGCGCCGCGCGCGAGGCGGTGCTGAAGGCGCGCCGCCTGTCCCCCCGGGCCGGGGCCGACGCGCTGCTCGCCGCCTGCCAGCGCCCGCTGCCGCCGGACGCGCGCGTGCGCCTCGTGTGGGGCCGCGGCATCGCGGCGCAGGCCAACCCGAAGGTGCTCACCAGCGTCGAGCAGCGTTTCGAGTTCCGCGTGCGCGCGCCCTTCCAGGCCGAGTTCTCCTGCGAGCGCGAACGCGCCGGCGCGCCCTGCCTGCCGATCCGGCCGCTGAGCGTCGGCTTCTCGTCGGCGGTGCCGCGCGCGCTGGCGGCGCAACTGCGCCTGCAGCCCGAAGGCGGCGGGCAGGGCATCGCGCCGGCCTTCGACAAGGACGACAAGAGCGAAGACGTGCAGCACGTCGCCTTCCCGACGCCGCTGGCCGCGAACGCGCGCTTCCGCGTCGTGCTGCCGGCAGGCCTGAAGGACAGCAGCGGCCGCGCGCTCACCAACGCATCGAGCTTCCCGCTCGCGGTCGCCACCGGCGACGCGCCGCCGATCGCGAAGTTCGCCGCCGCGCCCTTCGGCATCGTCGAGCGCGAGGCCGGCGGCGCGGTGCTGCCGGTGACGCTGCGCCACGTGCAGGGCGAGCTGCGCCCGGCCGGCGGCGGCGGCGCGGTGCGCATCAAGCGGCTGGACGGCGATGCCGAGGTGCTGGCCTGGTACGCCAAGGTGCTCAAGTACCACGAGGCGCGGCTGAGCGCGAAGGAGCTGGGCCTGCCCTCGCGCGAGTGGACCGAGACCGTGCGCGAGACCGACGCGCGCGGGCGCGTCGTCGAGCGCCGCGTCGAGCGTTACGTGGGCACGCGCGAGGTGTCGCTGCTGGCCAGCGACGCGCAGGCGCAGCGCCTCGAACTGCCCGCGCTCGCCGGCGGCGACCCGCGGCCCTTCGAGGTGGTGGGCATTCCGCTCGCGCAGCCGGGTTTCCACGTCGTCGAGATCGAGTCGCGCCGGCTCGGCCAGGCGCTGCTCGACCGCGACGCGCCGGTGTTCGTGCGCAGCGCGGTGCTGGCCACCAACCTCGGCGTGCACGTCAAGATCGGGCGCGAGAACGCGCTGGTGTGGGTGACCTCGCTGGACCGCGGCAAGCCGGTGGCCGATGCCGAGGTGGCGGTCAACGACTGCCGCGGCGCGCGCCTGTGGGCTGGCCGCAGCGACGCCAGCGGCATCGCCCGGGTCGAGCGCGCGCTGGCCGAGCAGGGCGACTGCCCGGCCGACGGCGGCTTCTTCGTCACCGCGCGCAGCGGCGCCGACATGGCCTTCGTGTTCAGCAGTTGGCAGAAGGGCATAGAGCCGTGGCGCTTCGCGCACCCGACCGCCAGCGGGCCGCAGGCCGAGACGGTGGCGCACACGGTGTTCGACCGCACGCTGCTGCGCGCCGGCGAAACGGTGGCCATGAAGCACTTCGTGCGCGGCGAAGCCGCCAGCGGCCTCGTCAACCTCGACGCCAAGGCATTGCCCGACCGCGCCGTGCTCGTGCACGAAGGCAGCGGCGAGGAAGTGGTGCTGCCATTGGCCTGGAGCGGCACGCGCAGCGCCACCTCGAGCTGGCACATCCCGGCGGCCGCCAAGCTCGGCAGCTACCGCGTGCTGCTGCAGCGCTCGAACGCCGACGAACGCCTGCAGCAGCGCTGGGACAGCGGCGACTTCCGCGTCGAGGAGTTCCGCGTGCCGATGGTCGATGCGCGCGTGAGCGGCCCGCGCGAGCTGCCGATCGCGCCGGCGGCGCTCGACCTCGCGGTGCAGCTCAACTTCCTGTCCGGCGGCGCGATGGGCAACGCGCCGATCAAGGCCAGCGCGCTGCTGCGCCCGCGCGGCGTGAGCCTGCCCGGCTACGAGGACTACAGCTTCCAGCCGCCGCGCGGCGCCGAGGCCGCCGCCGACGAGACGGGCGACGAAGACTCGCCGCACGGCGACGGCGTGCTGGTGGCCGACAAGCTCGCGCTCGCCACCGACAAGGCCGGCGCCGCCACCGTGGCGCTGAAGAACCTGCCGAAGATCGAACGCCCGAGCGAGCTGCTGGCCGAGGTGAGCTACACCGACCCGAACGGCGAGGCGCAGACGGTGGCCACCACGCTGAAGCTGTGGCCCGCCGCGGTGCTGCCCGGCATCCGCGCCGGCTCGTGGGCCAGCGTGCGCGGCAAGGTGAACTTCACCGCGCTGGCGCTCGATACCGCCGGCAAGCCGCTCAAGGGCCAGGCGCTGGAAGTGCGCGCGCGGCTGTCGCAGGTGATCAGCACGCGCAAGCGCATCGTCGGCGGCTTCTACGCCTACGACAACCGCACCGAGGTCAAGGAGCTCGGCACGCTGTGCACGGGCAGCAGCGACGAGCGCGGCCAGCTCGCCTGCGAGGCGAAGCTGGACAGCGCCGGGCAGGTGGAGCTGGTGGTGGCGGCCAAGGACGGCGCCGGCCGTGTCGCCGAGGCCGCCACCGACGTCTGGGTGACGCGCCACGGCGAGCTGTGGTTCGCGCAGGACAACGACGACCGCGTCGACCTGCTGCCCGAGAAGAAGCGCTACGAGCCGGGCGAGACCGCGACGCTGCAACTGCGCATGCCGTTCCGCGCCGCCACCGCGCTGGTGGCGATCGAGCGCGAGGGCGTGATGGACACGCGCGTCGTCGCGCTGCGTGGCGACGACCCGAACATCGCGCTGAAGATCGAGAAGGGCTGGGCGCCCAACGTCTACGTCAGCGTGCTGGCGCTGCGCGGCCGGGTGCGCGAGGTGCCATGGTACTCGCTGTTCCAGTGGGGCTGGAAGCAGCCGCTCGCGTGGTGGCGCGCCTACCGCGACGAGGGCCCCGACTACGCGCCCCCGACCGCGATGGTCGACCTGGCCAAGCCGGCCTTCAAGCTCGGCGTGGCGGCCTTGCAGGTGGGCCTGGCCGAGCACGAGCTTCAGGTGAAGGTCGCGGCCGACCAGCCGCAGTACGCGGTGCGCCAGACCGCCAAGGCGCGCATCCAGGTGCTGCACGCCGGCCAGCCGCTGGCGAACGCCGAGGTGGCGTTCGCGGCGGTCGACGAAGGGCTGCTCGCGCTGCGCGGCAACGCGTCGTGGGACCTGCTGCACGCGATGCTGCGCCAGCGCGCCTGGGGCGTGGCCACGGCCACCGGCCAGAGCGAGATCGTCGGCCGGCGCCACTACGGCCGCAAGGCGGTGGCCGCGGGCGGCGGCGGCGGGCGCGGCGGCACGCGCGAGCTGTTCGACACGCTGCTGCTGTGGAAAGACCGCATCACGCTCGACGCCAAGGGCGAGGCGCTGGTCGAGGTGCCGCTGAACGATTCGCTGACCAGCTTCCGCCTCGTCGCGATCGCCGACGACGGCGCGCAGCGCTTCGGCAGCGGCGCGACCAGCATCCGCGTCACGCAGGACTTGCAGATGCTCTCCGGCCTGCCGCCGCTGGTGCGCGAGGGCGACCGCTTCGCCGCGCTGCTGACGCTGCGCAACACCACCGCGCGGGCGATGACGCTGCGCGCCACGCTGGCCGGCACCGCCAACGGCAACGGCGCTGGCGGCGAGATCGTGCGCACGCCGCTGAACCTGCCGCCGCAGGCGCTGACGCTGGCCGCCGGCGCGGCGCAGGAAGTGAGCTGGCCGATCGACGTGCCGGCGGACGCCTTCAGCATCACCTGGCAGGCCAGCGTGCAGGAGCAGGGCGGCGCCGGCGCGAAGGATGCGCTGAAGGTGACGCAACAGGTGAGCGCGGCGGTGCCGGTGCGCGTGCTGCAGGCGACGCTGGCGCAGCTCGACGGCGGCTTCTCGCTGCCGGTGGCGGCGCCGGCCGATGCGCTGCCCGCCAGCGGCGCGAAGCGCGGCGGCCTGTCCGTCGGCCTGCAGCCCCGGCTCACCGGCGCGCTGCCCGGGCTGCGGCGCTTTTTCGAGAGCTACCCCTTCGTCTGCCTGGAGCAGAAGGTGTCCAAGGCGGTGGGCCTGCGCGACGCGGCGCTGTGGGCCACGGTCAGCGGCGAGCTGCCGGGTTATCTGGACGGCGACGGCCTGGCCAACTACTTCCCGCCGCGCGCCGAAGACGGCGCGCGCGGCAGCGACCGCCTCACCGCCTACCTGATCGCCGCGACGCACGAAGCCGGCTTCGCGCTGCCCGAGGCCGCGCGCAAGGCGATGCTCGACGGCCTGGCCGCCTTCGTCGAAGGGCGCATCGAGCGGCGTTTCTGGTCGCCCCGGGCCGACCTGGACGTGCGCAAGCTCGCCGCGCTGGAGGCGCTGTCGCGCCACGGCCGCGCGCAGCCGAGGATGCTGGGGGCTATCAAGCTCACGCCGAACCTGTGGCCGACCGCGGCGGTGATCGACTGGCTCTCGATCCTGCGCCGCGTCGAAGGCATTCCCGAGCGCGCCGGGCGCATCGAGGAAGCGCAGCAGATCCTGCGCGCGCGGCTGACGTTCAGCGGCAGCACGCTGCGCTTTTCCACCGAGGACGAGGACTTCTGGTGGTGGCTGATGGACAGCGCCGACGCCAACGCCGCGCGGCTGATCCTCGCGACGCTGGACGAGCCCGGCTGGAAGGACGACCTGCCGCGCCTGGTGGTGGGCAGCCTGGCGCGCCAGAAGCGCGGCGCGTGGCTGACGACGACGGCCAACCTGTGGGGCTCGCTGGCGCTCGACAAGTTCTCGGCCAGGTTCGAGGCCGAGAAAGTGGCCGGGCGCAGCAGCGCGAGCAGCGGCGCCGCGTCGCGGACGCTGGACTGGGCCGCCAAGCCCGAGGGCGATCGTTTCACGCTGCCCTGGCCGGCCGCGCCGGGCACGCTGGCGGTGAACCACCAGGGCGCCGGCAAGCCCTGGCTGACGGTGCAAAGCCTGGCCGCGATTCCGCTCGAAGCGCCGCTGCGCGCCGGCTACGCGATCACGCGCAGCGTCGGCGCGGTCGAGCGCAAGGACGGCGGCCGCTGGTCGCGCGGCGACGTGATGCGCGTGCGCCTTGAAATCGACGCGCAGTCCGACATGAGCTGGGTGGTGGTGAGCGATCCGGTGCCCGCCGGCGCCACGCTGCTGGGCTCGGGCCTGGGCCGCGACTCGGCGCTCGCCACGCGCGGCGAGAAGCGCGAAGGCGGCGCGTGGCTGGCTTACGAGGAACGCAGCTTCGAGGCCTGGCGCGGCTATTACGAATTCCTGCCGCGCGGCAGGCACGTGGTGGAGTACAGCGTGCGGCTCAACAACCCCGGCCGCTTCGCGCTGCCGCCGACGCGCGTCGAGGCGATGTACGCGCCCGAGGCCTTCGGCGAGCTGCCCAACGCGGCGCTGGAGGTCGCGCCGTGAAGCGCGCGCTGGCCGCGCTCGCGCTCGCCGTCTCGACGGCGGCGCAGGCGCTGCCCGGCTTCGACGAGGTGCGCGCCGCGCACCGCCCGTCGGACCTCGTGCTGCTCGACCGCCACGGCGTGGCGGTGCAGACGCTGCGCGTCGACAAGCAGGTGCGCCGCCTCGAATGGGTGGCCATCGAGCAGATGTCGCCGGCGCTGCTGCGCGCCGTGATCGCCAGCGAGGACAGGCGCTTCCACGAGCACAGCGGCGTCGACTGGCGCGCGGTGGCGGCCAGCGCCTGGAGCAACCTGTGGAACACGCGCACACGCGGCGCCTCGACGCTGACGATGCAGCTCGCCGGCCTGCTCGACGACGGCCTGGCGCGGCCCGAGGGCGGGCGCAGCGCGGCGCGCAAGCTCGGCCAGGCCTTCACCGCGACGCAGCTCGAACGGCGCTGGCGCAAGAGCCAGATCCTGGAGGCCTACCTGAACTCCGTGCCGCTGCGCGGCGAGCTGGTCGGCGTGGGCGCGATCGCGCAGACGCTGTTCGGCAAGCACGCCAGCGGGCTCGACGACACCGAGGCCGCCATCATCGCGGCGCTGGTGCGCGCGCCCAACGCCGCGCCGCAGCGCGTCGCGCAGCGCGCCTGCGAACTGCTGAAGCAGCAGGCGCTGGGCTGCGAAGGCCTGGACGTGATCACGCGCGCCGCGCTGGAGCGGCGCGGCGCGATGCCGCTGGGCGAGCAGCTCGCGCCGCACTTCGCGCGCCAGGTGATGGACCCCGCCGGCCCGGCGCGCCAGCCGAGCACGCTGGATGCGCGCGTGCAGCGCCTGGCGATCGGCGCCTTGCGCCGCCAGCTCGCCGAACTCTCGGGCCGCAACGTGGAGGACGGCGCCATCGTCGTGCTCGACAACGCCAGCGGCGCGGTGCTGGCCTGGGTCGGCGCCAACGGCGCCACCTCGGCGGCGGCGCAGGTCGACGGCGTGCTGGCGCGGCGCCAGCCGGGCTCGACGATCAAGCCCTTCGTCTACCAGCTCGCCTTCGAGCGCCGCCTGCTGACGCCGGCCAGCCTGCTCGACGACTCGCCGGCGCAGATCGCCACCGCCGCCGGGCTGTACCTGCCGCAGAACTACGACCGCGACTTCAAGGGCTGGGTCAGCGTGCGCAGCGCGCTGGGCAACAGCCTGAACGTGCCGGCGGTGCGCGCCGGCGCGATGCTAGGGCCGGACGCGCTGTTCGCGCGGCTGAACGACTTCGGCCTCGCGCTGGCCGAGAGCGGCGGCCACCACGGCGCGGCGCTCGCGCTGGGCAGCGCCGACGTCACGCTGCTCGGCCTGGCCAACGCCTACCGCGCGCTGGCCAACGGCGGGCTGTTCGGCGCGCCGTCGCTGCGCGGCGAGGCGCCGGCGCCGCGGCGCGTGGCCGACGCCGGCGCGGTGCACCTGGTGGTCGACATCCTGGCCGACGACGCGGCGCGCGCGCGCACCTTCGGACTGTCCAGCGCGCTGGCCACGCGCGGCTTCGCAGCGGTGAAGACCGGCACCAGCAAGGACTTGCGCGACAACTGGTGCGTCGGCTTCACCGATCGCTACACCGTCGGCGTGTGGGTCGGCAACGCCAGCGGCGCGGCGATGCACGCGGTGTCGGGCATCAGCGGCGCGGCGCCCATCTGGCGCGAGATCGTCGCGGCGCTGCACGAAGGCCGGCCCTCGCGCGCGCCGGCGCGGCCGGCCGGCGTGCTGGCGCAGCGCATCGAATTCGACGGCGGCCGCGAGCCGGCGCGCGACGAGCTGTTCCTCGCCGGCACCGAGCAGGCACGCTGGCGCGCCAGCGCGCAGCTCGCGCCGCAGCGCAGCTTCGGCATCACCAGCCCGCGCGACGGCAGCCGCTTCGCGCTCGACCCCGACATCCCGCCGCAGGCGCAGCGCATCGTCTTCGAGGGCGAGCACGGCACCTGGCTGCTCGACGGCAAGCGCCTGGGCACCGGCAGCCGGCTGCGCTGGGCGCCCTGGCCGGGCCGGCACGAACTGAGTCTGCTCGACGCGCGCGGGCGCGCGGTGCAGACGGTGCGCTTCGAGGTGCGCGGCGCGACGCTGCGCGCGCAGGCGGCGCAGGACCCCGCTCAGGCCACCAGCTTGCGCGACGCGAAGAGGCGCTCCATCGCCGCGTCGATCACGATGCCGCAGGCGCTGTAGATCAGCGAGCCGATCAGCGCGGCCGCGAAGCCGCTGACCGTGAAGCCTTCGAGGATGTTGGCGGCGGCCCAGAACATCAGCGCGTTGATCACGAACAGGAACAGTCCGAGCGTCAGCAGCGTCACCGGCAGCGTCAGCAGCACCAGCAGCGGACGCAGCAGCGTGTTGAAGATGCCGATGACAAACGCCGCGATCATCGCCGAGCCGAAGCTCTTCACGCTCACGCCCGGGTAGAGGTAGGCCACCAGCAGCAATGCCGAGGCCAGCAGCAGCCAGCGGATCAGGATCTTCATGGGGCGAAGAATAACCGTGCGCGGCGCGCACCGTCTTGACTTCCGTTAACAATCGGAAGTAATACGAATGATTCGTGTTAATCTAGTCGGTTGCGACAGCCCGAACCACGAACCACCGTGCCCCGACCACCCCAACGAGACGAACTCCCGCCCGCGCAGCGCCGCATTGCCGTGCTGGCGATCCTGGCGCTGCACGGCGCCGCCGCCTGGGGCCTGATGCAGGTCGACGCGGTGCGCAACGCGGTGGCCGAGGCCGCGCCGCTGTTCGTCGACCTCATCGCGCCGCCGGCGCCCGAGCGTCCGCCCGAGCCGCCGCCGCCGCCACCGCCGTTGAAGAAGCCGCCGCCGCCGGCGCCGGTGATCGCCGCGCCGCCCAGGCCCAGCCCGGCGCCGCCGCCCTTCGTCGTGCCCGAGCCGCCGCCCGAGCCGGTGCCGCCCGCGCCGCCGGAGCCGCCGCCGGTGGTGGCCGTGGCCCCGGCGCCGCCCGCGCCGCCACCGCCGCCGCAGCCCACGCGCGAGCTGCCCGCCTCGGCGATCCAGTACCTCGACCCGCCCGACCCGGTGTACCCGCGCGCCTCGCGCCGGCTCAACGAATCGGGCCAGGTGATCGTGCGCGTGTACGTCGGCTCCGACGGCCTGCCGCGCCAGGTGCAGGTGCTGCAGTCCAGCGGCTTCGCGCGGCTCGACGAGGCGGCGGTCGAAGGCGTGCGCCGCGCCCGCTTCCGCCCGCCCACCGAGAACGGCCAGCCGATCGCCGGCTGGGCGCGCATCCCGATTCCCTTCGAACTGGAGAAATGAACGTGAACGCTGAAACCTCGCTGGGCTTCGGCCACTTCATCGCGCAAAGCGATGCGGTGGGCAAGACGCTGCTGGCGGTGCTGGTGCTGATGTCGGTGCTGTCGTGGGTGATCATCGCCCTCAAGGGCCTGACGCTGGTCGCGCGCCGCCGCCGCAGCAACACCTTCCTGAACTTCTTCTGGAACGCCACTTCGCTGGAGGCGGTGCAGCACGAGATCGTCACGCACGGCGCGCGCGACCCGTTCTCGCACCTGGCCAGCCACGCGATGCAGGCGCAGTCGCACCACGCGCGCTACGGCGCCGCCAAGCTCGAAGAGGCCGGCACGGCGAGCGACTTCGTCACGCGCACCATCAAGAAGGTGCTCGACGAGGAGAACACGCGCATGGAAAACGGCCTGGCGGTGCTCGCCACCGTCGGCGCCACGGCGCCCTTCGTCGGCCTGTTCGGCACGGTCTGGGGCGTGTACCACGCGCTGGTGGCCATCGGCATGAGCGGCTCGGGCACGCTCGACAAGGTGGCCGGCCCGGTGGGCGAGGCGCTGATCATGACCGGCCTGGGCCTGGCGGTCGCGATTCCCGCGGTGGTGGGCTACAACTGGCTGACGCGCGCCAACCGCGTGCTGATGTCGCGCCTGGACGCCTTCGCCTACGAGGTGCACACCTTCGTCGCGATGGGCCAGCCGCTGGCCGCCGCCGACGCGCCGCCGGCGCCGCCGGTGCGCGCCGTGCCGACGCGCGCGGCCTGAGCGGAAGGAGGCGCCCATGGCCTTCGCCAGCTTCGATTCGCAGCGCGGCAGCGCGCCGGTCTCCGACATCAACATGGTGCCGCTGATCGACGTGATGCTGGTGCTGCTGGTGATCTTCATCGTCACCGCGCCGCTGCTCACCCACGCCGTCAAGCTCGAGCTGCCGCAGGCCAGCTCGCAGGTCAACCAGGCCAAGGCGGACAAGGTCGAGTTCGCGATCGACGCCACCGGCAAGCTCTACTGGAACGGCGAGCAGGTCTCGCGCGAAGAGGCCGCCGCGCGCTTTGCCGCGGCCGGCCGGCAGCAGCCGCAGCCCGAGATCCACCTGCGCGCCGATCAGGCCGTGCCCTACCGCCACGTGGCGCGCACGCTGGCCGACGCCTCGCGCGCCGGACTGACCAAGGTGGGCTTCGTCAGCGACCCCGAGAACCCCTGAAGACACGTCCCTGAAGACACAAACCCCCAGACAACGAGGAGTGAGGAACCCATGAAGAGCAACCGCAGACAAGCCCGGCGCAGCGCGCCGGCCGCATCGCCCCTGCTGCCGCTGGGCGCGCTGGCCGCCGGCTTCGGCCTGGCGTTCGGCAGCGCGCAGGCTCAGACCGCCGCGCCGGCCGAGGAGGCCAAGAACGAGGCCACGCTGGCGCCGATCAAGGTGAAGGCGCAGGCCGAGACGCAGGGCAAGGACGGCGTGCGCGCCACCGAGACGCGCATCGGCAAGGGCCAGCAGGAGCTGCGCGACATTCCGCAGTCGATCACCGTGGTCACCGAGCGCCTGATCGACGACCGCAACCTCGACACGATGAAGGACGCGCTGCGCAACACCGCCGGCATCACCTTCCAGGCCGCCGAGGGCCAGGAGGAGGACATCCGCCTGCGCGGCTTCGCGCTGCAGTCCACCGGCGACATCTTCCTCGACGGCATGCGCGACCCGGGCTTCTACGACCGCGACAGCTTCAACTGGGACCGCCTCGAGGTGATGCGCGGCTCGGCCTCGATGCTGTTCGGGCGCGGCTCGACCGGCGGCGCGGTGAACCAGGTCAACAAGCAGCCGATGCTGATGAACCAGAACGAGCTGTCGCTGACGCTGGGCAACGGCAGCTTCGTGCGCGGCACCGGCGACTTCAACGTCAAGACCGGCGACGAATCGGCGCTGCGCGTCAACGCGCTGGTCAACCAGGCCGACCTGGGCGGCAACGAGATCGACAAGCTGGGCATCGCGCCGACCTTCCGCTGGGGCATCGGCACGCGCGACGAGTTCTCGGTCGGCCTGTACAAGCTGCAGTACAAGAACGGCATCAACTACGGCTTCCCCTGGCTGCAGAACAAGATCAACGATGCCTTCGAGCCCGACGCCTACTACGGCGCGGCCAGCGACTACATGGCCGGCGGCACGACCTGGGGCACGCTGACGCACACGCACCGCTTCAGCACCGACAACGAACTGCGCACGGTGCTGCGCATCGGGCGCTACACGCGCGACCAGCGCGCCAGCCCGATCCGCTTCGCGGGTATGGCGCTGCAGCCCGGCGGCGTGGCGGTTTCGCCCGCGACCATCGGGCCGGACACGGTGCTGACGCGCGGCAATCCGAACGGCACGAACAAGATCCAGGACATGGACAGCATCTACTTGCAGAGCGACTACAGCGGCAAGTTCGATGCCCTCGGCATGAAGCACGCGCTGCTGTCGGGCGTGGACATCGCGATCGACGATTTCAACCGCTATGCCACGG
Organism: Piscinibacter sp.; assembly: GCF_047600445.1. Lineage (GTDB taxonomy): Bacteria > Pseudomonadota > Gammaproteobacteria > Burkholderiales > Burkholderiaceae_C > Piscinibacter. The sequence continues at coordinate 348,958 of NZ_JASGKT010000001.1, read as the reverse complement.
TGACGCCGCCCGGCGTGACGATTCCCGCCAAGCCGAACACCACGATCGGCACGCCGGGCGACAGCGGCGCGGTCAACGAGGGCGCCCGCTCCGTTCGCCGCAGCCAGACCTTCGACGCCAAGGCGATCGGCGTGTACGCGCAGGACCTGGTCGAGTTCATGCCGAAGTGGAAGCTGCTCGCCGGCCTGCGCTGGGACCAGTTCGACGGTGACTACCGCACCTATGCCACAGCCAACCTGGGCGGCACCAACACCACGCCTCCCGGCACCGAGACCGCCCAGCGCGACCGCAAGGACTCGCTGTGGAGCAAGCGCTTCGGCCTGCTGTTCCAGCCGACCGACCACCAGTCCTACCACCTGTCCTACGGCACCTCGTTCAACACCTTCGGCGACGCCTACTCGTTCGACCCCAAGGGCGCGAACACGCCGCCGGAGGCCAGCCGCAACATCGAGCTGGGCGGCGCGATCGACTGGGCGCAGGGCCGCTTCACGACGCGCTTCGCGCTCTTCCACGCCACCAAGTACAACGAGCGCAACACCGACCAGGACACGGTCAGCCCGGACAACTACATCCTCTCCGGCAAGCGCCACGCCGCCGGCATCGACCTCGACTTCGCCGGCCGCATCACGCCGGAGTGGGAGCTGTTCGCGGCCTACGAGTGGATCCCGTCGGCCAAGGTCGACAAGGGCATCCTGGTGGGCGGCGAAGTCGAAGGCAGCCGCCCGGCGATGACGCCGCGCCACTCGGGCACGGTCTGGACCACCTACCGGCTCTCGCCGAGCTGGCGCGTCGGCGGCGGCCTGACCGCGCGCAGCGGCACGCGGCCCTACCTGGCGAACTTCTACGCGCCGAAGTTCGTCACCGGCGACCTGATGGCCGAGTACACCACCGGCAACCTGGCCTTCAAGCTGAACGTCACCAACGTGACCGACAAGCTGTACGCCGACCAGCTCTACCGGGGCCATTACATTCCAGGCAAGGGACGCACGGTGCAACTGACCAGCACCGTCAAGTTCTGAGGCCTTTTCCCTTTCTCCAACGAGCAGAGCCGCCGCCATGCTCCTGACCCTGAGCGGGGTGCTGAACCCCGACGAACTGCGCGAGGCGCGCCGGCTGCTGGCCGGCGCGGCCTGGGAGGACGGCCGCGCCACGGCCGGCGCCCAGGCCGCCACGGTGAAGAACAACCAGCAGCTCGCCCAGGACGGCGAGGCCGCGCGCGCGCTGCGCGCGCTGGTGCTGCACGCGCTGGAGCGCCACGCCACCTTCTTCTCGGCGGCGCTGCCGAAGAACATCTTCCCGCCGATGTTCAACCGCTACGCCGGCGAGGCCAACACCTACGGCAACCACGTCGACGCGGCCATACGCTACACGCCGGCCGGGCGCGTGCGCACCGACCTGTCGTGCACGCTGTTCCTCGCCGACCCGCACGAGTACGACGGCGGCGAGCTCGTCATCGACGGCGCCGCGGGCGAGCGCCGCGTCAAGCTGCCGGCCGGCGACATGGTGCTCTACCCGAGCACCAGCGTGCACCGCGTCGAGCCGGTGACCCGCGGCGCGCGCGTGGCCAGCTTCTTCTGGGTGCAGAGCATGGTGCGCAGCGACGAGCAGCGCAGCCTGCTGTTCGAGATGGACCGCGCGCTGATGCACCTGCGCTCGACGGTGGGCGAGATGGACGCGGGCGTGGTGGCGCTGACCGGCACCTACCACAACCTGCTGCGCCTCTGGGCGGATACGTGACCCCCCCCCGCAGCGCCTCCGGCGCTCCCCCCCGGGGGGGCGCCGCTGGCGGACCGGCGGAGCCGGATCCGCGGCGGCCGCTCGAGGGTGCCGCGATTCGTCTCGACGACTACGAGGCGCTGGCGCGCGAGCGCCTCGACGCCAACGCCTGGGCCTACTTCGCCGGCGGCGCGGCCGACGAGATCACGCTGCGCGCCAACCGCGAGGCCTGGGCCGCGCACTGGCTGCACCCGCGCGTGCTGCGCACGCTGGCGCACGGGCACACGCGCGTCGAGCTGCTGGGCCGCACGCTGGCGCACCCGATCCTGGTCGCGCCGATGGCCTTCCAGCGCCTCGCGCACGACGGCGGCGAACTCGCCAGCGGCTTCGCCGCCGCGGTGCAAGGCGCCGGCATGGTGCTCTCGGCGCAGGCCAGCGTGCCGCTCGAAGACGTGGCGCGGCTGGTGCTGCCCGAGGCGACGCGCGGCCCGCTGTGGTTCCAGCTCTACCTGCAGGGCGACCGCGGCTTCGACCTCGACCTGGTGCGGCGCGCCGAAGCGGCCGGCTTCGAGGCGCTGGTGCTGACCGTCGACGCGCCCATGCACGGCGCGCGCGACCGCGAGCGCCGCGCCGGCTTCGCGCTGCCCGGCGGCATCGCCGCGGTGAACCTCGCCGGCGCGCCGCCGCTGCCGCGCGGCGGCGAACTGTGCGGCGGCCTGCTCGCCGCCGCGCCGGGCTGGGACGACGTCGACTGGCTGCGCGCGCAGACGCGCCTGCCGCTGGTGCTCAAGGGCGTGCTGCATCCCGACGACGCGAAGCGCGCGCAGGCGCGCGGCGCCGACGCGCTGATCGTCTCCAACCACGGCGGCCGCACGCTCGACACCGCGCTGCCGACGGCCTGGGCGCTGCCGCGCATCGCCGACGCGCTCGGCGGCACGCTGCCGCTGCTGGTCGACGGCGGCATCCGCCGCGGCACCGACGTGCTCAAGGCGCTCGCGCTCGGCGCGCGCGCGGTGCTGGTGGGCCGGCCCATCGTCTTCGCGCTGGCGGCCGCGGGGCCGCAAGGCGTGGCGCACGCGCTGCGCCTGCTGCGCGACGAACTCGAGATCGCGATGGCGCTGGCGGGCATCGCGACGCTCGATGCGGTGCCGCGCGAACTGCTCTTCGATGCGCCGAAATCGCAGCCGGCGCTCCCTGGGAGCGCCCCAGGTGACGCTTGAGCGCGACAAAAGCGCACTTTCGCTCGACAAGATCGACTCGCCACGAGTGAAAACTGCTTCTCAATGCAGCAGGCACGCTATACCATTCGCTCCGCACGGTGCTATGGAGAAATGAGGTTCCACGCGAGCCTCGCCCATCCCGGGCACATCAATCAGACTTTTGATGGAGAGAATCGACATGGCAACTGCGAAGAAGGCTCCCGCCAAGAAGGCGGCAGCGAAGAAGGCCCCGGCCAAGAAGGCCGCCGCTCCGGCGAAGAAGGCTGCGGCCAAGAAGGCGCCGGCCAAGAAGGCCGCCCCGGCGAAGAAGGCACCGGCGAAGAAGGCTGCCGCGAAGAAGGCTCCGGCCAAGAAGCGCACCCCGAACGCCGCGTTCCTCAAGCCGATGACCCCCAGCTCGGCACTGGCCGCGATCATCGGCGACAAGCCGCTGCCGCGCACCGAGGTGACCAAGAAGGTGTGGGAGTACATCAAGAAGCACGGCCTGCAGGACAAGATCAAGCGCACGCTGATCAACGCCGACGCCAAGCTGAAGGACGTCACCAAGCAGGCTCAGGTCTCGATGTTCGAGCTGACGAAGTACGTCAACGCCCACCTGAAGTGAGCGATGCTGCGGCGGCCCCCCGGGGCCGCGCAGACTGCAAGCCGGCCCGCGTGGCCGGCTTTTTCATGCCCGCGGCGCTGGCTCAGCCGAACACGCGCTGCAAGCCGGCCAGTACCTCGCGCACGTCGATCGGCTTGGTCCAGTAGTCCTCGAAGCCGGCCTCGCGCGCCGCCGCGATCTGCGGCGCCATCGCGTCGGCCGACAGCGCGATGCAGCGCAGCGTGCGCGTCGCCGGCGCCTCGCGCAGCCGCCGCACGACTTCGGCGCCGCCGAGGTCGGGCAGGTTCATGTCGACCAGCACCAGGTCGGGGTGCAGCGCGGCGGCGCGCGCCAGGCCGTCGTGGCCGCTGGTGGCCACGTGCAGCGACCACGCCGGGCGCAGCCGGAACACCTCGTGCATCAGCAGCGCGTTGAGCGGCTCGTCCTCGATGTAGAGCACGCAGCGCGGCGTGCTGGAGGCCTCGGCCGGCAAGGGTTCCGGCTCCGTGTGCGCCGGCGCGTCGCCGTCGATGCCGGTATCGGGGGCGGGCTCGCTGGCGGCCAGCACCACGCTGAAGGTCGAGCCGCTGCCGGGCGCGCTGCGCACCTGCAGCGCCGCGCCCATCGCCTGCACCAGCTCGCGCGTGATCACCAGCCCGAGGCCGCTGCCGGGCACGCCGCTGGCCTCGGCGCCGAGGCGCTCGAAGTGCTGGAACAGCCGCGCCTGCTGCTGCGCCGTGAGTCCGGCGCCCTCGTCGCGCACGGCGATGCGCACGTGGCCGTCGATGCGCACGATGTCGACGTGCACCGCGCCGCCCGGCCGGTTGTACTTGATCGCGTTGGACAGCAGGTTCACCAGCACCTGTTCGAGCGCGCGCCGTTCGGCGCGCACCCAGTGCGCCGCGGCGCCGGCCCGCGGCGCCGGCAGGTGGATGCCGGCCGTCTCGGCCAGCGGCGCCACCAGCGCCAGGCAGTGCGCCAGCGCCGCGCCGGCGTCCACCGGTTCGAGCACCAGCGCGGAGGCGTCGCGCTGGTGTTCGATGCGCGCCAGGTCGAGCACGTCGTTGATCAGCGCGAGCAGGTGCGTGCCGGCCTGCACGACCTTGTCGATGCGGCCCTGCTGGTCGGGCGCCAGCGGCGCCCGGCGGTCCAGCGCCATCAACTGCGCGAAGCCGAGGATGGCGTTCAGCGGCGTGCGCAGCTCGTGGCTCATGCGCGAGAGGAACTCGCTCTTGGCTCGGTTGGCGCGCTCGGCGTTCTCCTTGTCCTGGCGCAGCCGCTCGGTCTCGGCCTGCTCGGTGACGTCGCGGCAGGTGATCACCATGCCGCCGTGCGCGCCGTGCGTGTCGAGCAGCGTGTTGCCGACGAATTCGAGCGTGTAGGCGCCGCCGTCGGGGCGGCGCATGCGCGCCCGCGCGTGCAGCGGCCCGCCGCCGGCGATGGCGCGCCGCAAGGCGGCCACGGTGCGCTCGCGGTCCTCGGGCGCGATCGCGGCGGCCCAGTCGTCGATGGTGCGCGCCGGCTGCGGATGCGGCAGACCGTGGTGGGCGCAGGCGCGCTCGTCGAATTGCAGGCGGCGGCCGGCGAGGTCCAGCTCCATCAGGCCGAGCCCGGTGGCGCGCGCGGCCATCTGCCAGCGCGCCTCGATGCGGCGCAGCGCGTGCGCGGTCTGCTCGCGCTCGGTGACGTCGGCGCTGAAGGCGTGCCACAGCGTCGCGCCGTCGGGCAGGCGCTCGGGCGAGGCGTGCGTCTCGATCCAGCGCAGCCGGCCGTCGGCCAGCGTGCAGCGGTAGACGTCGTGCCAGCGGCTCAGCTCGCGGCCCGAGCGCTCGATGCCGGCCAGCACGCGCGCGCGGTCGTCGGCGTGCACGATCTCGAAGGCGTGGTCGGGGTGCGCGATCACCTGCGCGGCGGGCACGCCGAACACCTCCTCGACGCCGCGGCTGATGTAGGGGAAGGAGCGCCGCCCGTCGGCGTGGCTGACGAACTGGAAGATCATCCCCGGGATCTGCGACGACAGCTTGCGCAGCAGTTCGTCGTGGCGCGTCGCGCTGCTGCGCGCGTCGATCTGCGCGGTGACGTCGCGCGCCGTGCCGCGCCAGCCGCGCAGGCGGCCGTCGGTGTCGACGATGGGCAGGGCGCTGCGCGACACCAGCAGCCGGCCGCGCGGCGTGTGCTTGGCGGTGACGGTGCGGCTGAACGGCTCGCCGCGGCGCAGCAGTTCGAGCAGCGTGGCCGGCGGCTGCAGGGGCTGGCCCTGCGCGTCGAGCAGCGGCGCGTCGGCGATGGCCTGGCCGAGCAGCGATTCGCTGGGCAGCCCGGTGACCGGCTCGAACTGCCCCGAGATCCAGCGGTAGCGCAGCGCCTCGTCCAGCTCCCACATCCAGTCGCCGCTGGCGCGCGCCAGGTCGTGCAGCCGCACGCGCTCCTCGTGCAGCGCGCGCAGGCGGCGCCGGCTGCGCAGCAGCTCGCAGCCGAGCCGCGCCAGCCCGAGCAGCGCGGCGTGCTGCGCGGCGTCGAGCGTGCGCGGCGCGCGGTCCATCACCGCCAGCGTGCCGAGCCCTTGGCCGTCGAGCACCAGCGGCACGCCGGCGTAGAAGCGCAGGCCCTCGGTGCCGGTGTCGTCGATCACCAGCGGGGCCGTGCCGAGGATGGCGCGGGCGCACAGGCTGTGCGGGCGCGGCACCTCGGCCAGCGTGATGCCGTGCGCCGCCTTGACCCACTGGCGCTCGGCGTCGATCAGCGAGAACGTGGCGATCGCGCAGCCGGTGGCCGCGGCGGCGGTGGCGACGAGCGCGTCGTAGGCCGGCTCGCGCGGCGTGTCGAGCAGGGCGAGCTCGCGCAGCGCGGCCAGACGCGAGGGCTCGTCGGCGGGGAGCGCGGGTTCGGGCACGGCGGGCTCAGCCGCGCGCGAGGCGGCGCTGCACGAAGTCGAGCCGGTCCTGGCCCCAGAACAGCTCGCCGTCGATCACGTAGCTCGGCGCGCCGAACACGCCGGCGGCGATGGCGCGCTCGGTGTCGCGCTCGTAGCGCACATGGGCCGCCTGGCTCATCGCGTCGTCGAGGCGGCGCGCCGGCAGGCCTTCCTCCGCGACGATCTTCGCCAGGTCGCGCGGGTCGGCGATGTTGCGCTCGTCGACCCACACGCCGCGCAGGATGCGCCCGGCGATGCGCATCGCCGCGTCGCCGCCGTCGTGCATGTCGACCGCGATGATCAGCTTGGCGGCGTCGTCGGGGTTGACCGGGAAGAACTTCGGCTGCAGCACGATCGGCCGGCCGAGGAACTCGCTGAAGCGCTGCAGCTCGACGAGCCGGTAGGCCAGGCGCTGCGGCGCGCGCTTGGCCAGCGGCAGCCCGCCGGAGACCGGGAAGACCTTGCCGCCCAGGTCGACCGGCAGCACGTTGATCGCCGCGCCGGCCTCGCCGGCGATCCGCGCGAAGCGCTCGTGGCCGAGGTAGGTCCACGGCGAGTGGGGGGCGAAGTAGTAGTCCACCGTCAGCGCCATCGCCGGCTCCTCGTTCGTGTGTGCGGGAGGCGCAGTCTAGAGCAGCCCCGCCAGATATCTCCCCGTATGGCTGTGCGGATGGCCCGCCACTTCTTCCGGCGTGCCCTGCGCCACCACCGTGCCGCCGCCGGCGCCGCCTTCGGGGCCCATGTCGATGACCCAGTCGGCGGTCTTGATCACGTCGAGGTTGTGTTCGATCACGACGATGGTGTTGCCGGCGTCGCGCAACTGGTGCAGCACGCGCAGCAGCAGCGCGATGTCGGCGAAGTGCAGCCCGGTGGTCGGCTCGTCGAGGATGTAGAGCGTGCGGCCGGTGTCGCGCTTGGAGAGCTCCAGCGCCAGCTTGACGCGCTGCGCCTCGCCGCCGGACAGCGTGGTCGCGCTCTGGCCGAGGCGGATGTAGCCCAGGCCCACGTCGAGCAGCGTGCGCAGCTTGCGCGCCAGCGTGGGCACGGCGGCGAAGAACGCATGCGCGTCTTCCACCGTCAGGTCGAGCACCTCGGTGATGTTCCTGCCCTTGTAGAGCACCTCCAGCGTCTCGCGGTTGTAGCGCCGGCCGTGGCAGACGTCGCAGGGCACGTAGACGTCGGGCAGGAAGTGCATCTCCACCTTGATCACGCCGTCGCCCTGGCAGGCCTCGCAGCGCCCGCCGCCCGACGACGAGGCGACGTTGAAGCTGAAGCGCCCGGCGCCGTAGCCGCGCTCGCGCGCCATCGGCACCTCGGCGAACAGCTCGCGGATCGGCGTGAACAGGCCGGTGTAGGTGGCCGGGTTGGAGCGCGGCGTGCGGCCGATCGGGCTCTGGTCGACGTTGATCACCTTGTCGAAGGCGTCCAGCCCGTCGATCGTGTCGTGCGGCGCGGCCTCGGCGTGCGCGTTGTAGAGCTTGCGCGCCACCGCGGCGTACAGCGTGTCGTTGACCAGCGTGCTCTTGCCCGAGCCCGACACGCCGGTGACGCAGGTGAACAGGCCCACCGGGATGTCGACGTCGACGTTCCTCAGGTTGTTGCCGCGCGCGCCGGTGATCTTCAGCGCCTGCGTCGCGGCGCCGTCGGCGAACGCGCGGCGGCGTCGCGGCACCTCGATCCTCAGCGCGCGCGCGAGGTAGCGGCCGGTCAGCGATTCGGGGTTGGCGGCCACCTCGTCGGCCGTGCCCTGCGCGATCACGCGGCCGCCGTGCACGCCGGCGCCGGGGCCGAGGTCGATCACGTGGTCGGCGGCGCGGATCGCGTCTTCGTCGTGTTCGACCACCAGCACGCTGTTGCCCAGGTCGCGCAGGTGGCGCAGCGTGCCGATCAGGCGTTCGTTGTCGCGCTGGTGCAGCCCGATGCTGGGCTCGTCGAGCACGTACATCACGCCGGTCAGGCCCGAGCCGATCTGCGAGGCGAGGCGGATGCGCTGCGCCTCGCCGCCCGAGAGCGTGTCGGCCGAGCGGTCCAGGCTCAGGTAGTTCAGGCCCACGTCGTTGAGGAACTGCAGCCGCGAGCGGATTTCGCGCACCACCTTGTCGGCGATGCCGGCCTTGGCGCCTTCCAGCCGCAGCGACTCGAAGTAGGCCAGGCACTCGCGCAGCGTGAAGTGCTCGACGCGGTAGATCGGCTCCTGGGGCGCGTCGGCCGTCTCGGCGCCGCTGACCAGGAACACGTTGCGCGCCTCGCGCCGCAGCCGCGCGCCTTCGCAGTCGGGGCAGGGGCGGGCGGCCTGGTAGCGCGCCAGGTCTTCGCGCACCGCGGCCGAGTCGGTCTCGCGGAAGCGCCGCTCGAAGTTCGGCAGGATCCCCTCGAAGGGATGGTGGCGCTTGACCACGCGCTGCCGGCCCTTGGCGCCTTCGGCCTGGTAGACGAACTCGATGTCCTCGCCGCCCGAGCCGTGCAGCAGCACGCGGCGTGCGGTCTCGGGCAGTTCCTCGAAGGGCGTGTCGATGTCGAAGGCGTAGTGGCGCGCCACGCTTTCCAGCAGCGAGAAGGTGTAGGCGTTGCGCCGGTCCCAGCCCTTGACCGCGCCGCTGGCCAGCGACAGCGACGGGAAGGCGACCACACGCTCGGCGTCGAAGGCCGTCACCTGGCCCAGCCCGTCGCAGCTCGGGCAGGCGCCCACCGGCGAGTTGAACGAGAACAGGCGCGGCTCGAGCTCGGGCAGCGAGTAGCTGCACACCGGGCAGGCGAACTGGCTGGAGAACAGGTGCTCGGCGCCGGTGTCCATCTCCAGCGCGATCGCGCGGCCCTCGGCGAGGCGCAGCGCGGCCTCGAAGCTCTCGGCCAGGCGCTGCTGCAGGCCGGGCTGCACCTTGACGCGGTCGATCACCACGTCGATGTCGTGCTTCTCGGTCTTCTTCAGCCTGGGCAGCTCGGCCGCCTCGAAGGCGGTGCCGTCGACGCGGAAGCGCACGAAACCCTGCGCCTGCCAGTCGGCGAAGGCCTCGGCGAACTCGCCCTTGCGGTCGCGCACCACCGGTGCCAGCACCATCAGCCGCGTGCCCTCGGGCAGCGCCAGCGCCGCGTCGACCATCTGGCTGACGCTCTGCGCGCGCAGCGGCAGGTGGTGGTCGGGGCAGAACGGCGTGCCGGCGCGCGCGTAGAGCAGGCGCAGGTAGTCGTGGATCTCGGTGACGGTGCCCACCGTCGAGCGCGGGTTGTGGCTGGTGGCCTTCTGCTCGATGCTGATCGCCGGCGACAGGCCCTCGATCACGTCGACGTCGGGCTTGTCCATCAGTTGCAGGAACTGGCGCGCGTAGGCCGACAGGCTCTCGACGTAGCGGCGCTGGCCCTCGGCGTAGAGCGTGTCGAAGGCCAGGCTCGACTTGCCCGAGCCCGACAGCCCGGTGATCACCACCAGCCGGTGGCGCGGGATGTCGAGGTCGATGTTCTTGAGGTTGTGGGTGCGGGCCCCGCGCACGCGGATGGCGTGCGCGTTGTCATCCCCGACGCGGATGGCCGGCGACTCGGGAACGACGGGAGCGGGAGAGGGCGGCATCGCTTCGCTCGGGGCAAACCGCCCATCATAGCGAGGCGGGCGAAGCCACCCAGGCTCACCTCAGGGGCCGAGCGCGTCGAGCGAGGATTGCAGCGCGCCCATCTGGCCGGCCGACAGCGCCACCGACTCGGTCTTGCCGCCGCGCGTGAGCTGCATGCCGTTGGGGCCCAGGCGCAGCACGGCGCGCGTGACGCCGTCGCGCGTGAAGCGCAGCGTGGTGCTCGTGGTCGCGCCGGCCGCGGCGCCGTGCTGCCAGGACGGGCGCGACGCGCGGTCGGCCTGGGCGATCCAGTTCTGCATCGCGTCGTCCATCGCGCGCGACTCGCCGTCGTCGCGCTGCCAGCTCCAGGCCTCGGCCTTGCGGCGGATCTCGAAGCGCAGGTTGCTCAGGCTGGGCGTTTCGACGGCGGAGGCGGCCGGCGCGGGCGCGGCGGCCGCAGTGGCGGCGGCCATGCCCGCCGCGGCGGCTTCGCGGCGCTCGGCGCGGGCGCTGTCGCGCGTGGCCATCTCGGCGGCGGCGGGGGCCGCAGTGGCTGGCGCCGGCGGGGCCGGCGCCGCCGCGACCACGGGCGGCGGCTGCTGCGCTTCGACCTTGCGCGCCGGCGCGGCGGCCACGATGGCGGGTGCCGGCTTCTCGGCGACACGCCGGGCCGCTTCGGGCGCGCGCGTCTCGGCGGGGGCTGTCGCGGGTGCGGGTGTGGCGGGTGCGGGTGTGACAGGCGCGGGCGGTGCGGCCGCCACGACCTCCTCGCGCGGCGCGGCGTCGTTCTCGTCGGGCGAGTCGCCCATCCACACGACGCCGGCCACGGTGCAGAGGAACACCGCGGCGAAGCCCGCCGCCACCGGCGGCCGCGCCAGCCAGGCCCACAGCGCCGCCAGCGGGCCCGGTGCGCCGCCGCCTTCGCGCAGCGTGCCCGAGTTCACCGCCGCCGGCGCGCGCTCGATGCGCGGCGCCACCGCGGCGCGGCCCATGCGCAGAATCGTTTCGTTCAGCTTGGGCGGCGGCGCGGCCTCGGCGTCGGGCGCGTGGCGCAGCGCCTCGCGCAGCCAGGCGTCGCGCGGCAGGTCGCTGCTCTCATGCGATTCATTCATCGCGGCGACTCCGGCGCGAGGTAGGCGCCCATGCAGGCACGCAGCTTGGCCATCGCATAGCGCAGCCGCGTCTTGGCCGTCTCGAAGCCGACTTCCAGCGCATGCGCCACCTCGGCCAGCGCGAGGCCGTCGTCGTGGTGCAGCAGGAAGGCGCTGCGCTGCGCCAGCGGCAGCTCGTCGAGGCAGGCGAGCAGCTTCTCGCCGGCGCGGCGCCAGAAGGCCAGTTCATCGCCCTGCAAGGCGGCCGCGGCCGGCGCGGGCCAGTGCTGCCAGGCGTTGACGCCGGCCTCGGGCTGCCAGGGCTCGCCGTCTTCGCCCGCGTGCGCATCGAGCGCGACCTCGCGGCCGCTCTTGCGCAGCAGGTCGATGGCGCGGTGGTGCGCCAGCGTGAACAGCCAGGTGCGGAAGCTCGCGCCCTGCGGCTGCCAGCGCGCGCGCGCCTGCACCACGCGCAGCCAGGTGTCCTGGAACACCTCGTCGGCTTGCGCCGCGTGGGCGCCGCCCAGCAGCCGCCGCACGAAGCGGTACAGCGCCAGCCGGTGGCGCGCGTAGAGCTGCTCGAACGCCGCGGCCTCGCCGCGCGCGTAGGCGGCCATCAAGGCGTCGTCGTCATCGGGCAGGGCTTGCTCGCTCATCGGGGTGGGAGTCTGCCTCATCCGCCCTTGCTACGGCCGGCGCGCGCGAACGGGGTGATTTCCATTTGTAGTTCGAGCCGTGGTTCAGCCGGCGCCACCCCGTTGTCACCCCGTTCGGCGCCCTGTCGCGTATCAGCCTCGTCCCCCCACGACGAACAGGAGCATGACGATGGGAGCCCCGCGATTCTTCTTGTCCACCCTCGCGCCGCTGGGCGCCGCGCTGGCCTTGCTGGCCGCCTGCGCGCAGGCCGCGCCCGCCGCCTGGCCGCCGGCCTGGAACGAGCCGCCGGCGCCGCAGCAGCAGCAGGACTTCACGCTGCCGGCCTTCGAGCCGCCGAGCGCGAGCCACTGCCGCCGCCTGCCGGGCACGCGCGAGGTGCCGGGCGGCGGCGGCCAGTGGAGCGAAGGCCGCCTGCGCCGCGGCCTCGGCCACGCCGAGAGCGCGCCGGCCGCCGCCGAAGACCGCGCCGAAGACCGCGCCGAGGGTCGTGCCGAGGGTCGTGCCGAGATGGCGGCCAGAAGCATGGCGCCCGCACCCGCCGCCACGGCGGCGCTGCCGCAGCCCGCGCCGCGCATCGCGCCGCGCCGCGAAGCGGTCACCGCCGGCATGGTCGACGACAACGCCGACTTCGGCGAATACCTCGCCTACCGCCAGCGCAACGCCGGCCTGGCGGTGCGCGAGCGCGACATCGCCGAGCGCTACCTGCTCGAAGTCACCGATGCCGCCGGCCGCCCGGTGCACGACGCCGAGGTGGCGGTGCAGCGCGCCGGCCGCGCCGAGCCGGTGATGTGGGCCCGCACCGACACCGCCGGGCGCGTCTGGCTGCACCCGCGCGCCTTTCTCGCCCCCGGCGTCGACGACCGCGCGCTCGGCATCGCGGTGCGCAAGGGCGCGGCCTGGTCGCGCGCCACGCTGCTGCGCGGCGAGCAGCGCGCCGCGTTGCAGGTGCGCCTGGGGGGCGCGCAGAACCCGGCGCAGCGTGCGCGCCTGGACCTCGTGTTCCTGGTCGATGCCACCGGCTCGATGGGCGACGAGATCGCCAAGCTGAAGGCCTCGATGCGCGCGATGGCGCAGCAGATCGCGCAACTGCCCGGCCAGCCCGACATCTGCTGGGGCCTGGTGGCCTACCGCGACCGCGGCGACGCTTTCCTGACGCGCACGCACGACTTCACCGACGACCTGGCCGCCTTCCAGGGCGTGCTGGCGCGTGTGCAGGCCGGCGGTGGCGGCGACACGCCCGAGGCGCTCAACGAGGCGCTGCACGAGACGGTGCACCGCCTGAGCTGGCGCGCCGACGCGGCGCGCATGGTGGTGCTGGTCGCCGACGCGCCGCCGCACCTCGACTACGGCGGGTGCATGGAGCCCCCCGAAGCCGAAGGCTTCGGCCCCCCGAGGGGGCAGCGTCCAGGCTCGGGGCGGCCCGGCGCCTGTCCGCAGTACGACATCGACATGCAGGCCGCGCTGGCCAAGGGCATCAAGCTGTTTGCCGTCGGCGCCAGCGGGCTCGACCCGGTGGGCGAGTACGTCTACCGCCAGATCGCGCAGTACACCGCCGGGCGCTTCGTCTTCCTGACCTACAAGGATGCCGCCGACCCCGGCAGCGGGCCGGGCACGCAGACGCCGCACGACGTGCGCGGCTACTCGGTGCAGACGCTCGACCGCCTGATCGTCAAGCTCGTCGGCGACGAACTGGCGCGACTGCCGCGCGGCTGATGCGTACCATCGCGGCATGAGACGAATCGCCGCGCTGTCCGCATCCCTCGCCCTGCTGCTTGCCGGCTGCGGCGGCGGCGTCTACCTCGGCTGGAGCTGGGGCGACGACGACTTCGGCCCGCCCTCGGTGAGCATCACCAGCGCGCAAGCCAGCGTGCCGGCCGGCGGCACGCTGCGCGTGGTGGCCGCCGCGTCCGACGCCGACAGCGGCATCGACGAGGTGGCGTTCTACCGCGTCGACCCCGGCGCCGACACGCGCCTGGGCAGCACCGGCCGCCCGCCCTACGAATGGAACGTGCCGGTGCCGGCCGACGGCCGCAGCACGCTGACCGTCTACGCGCGGGCGCGCGATGGCGCCAGCCGCACGGCCGAGAGCGACCGTCTCACGGTGAGCGTGACGCCCTGAGCCGGCGCAGCGCCAACGGCGCGGCCATACCGCACTGCCGCCGTGCGACATTGCGGCGCGGCTAGCATGGCCGCATGCGTCGCCCGGCTGCCGCCCCTCGCCACGACGTCGCCCCGCCGCGGGCGACGCGAGCCGCGCGCGCCTGGCGCCAGCCGGCCGCACCCTTCTAGCCCGGCGATCGCTCTTCCTCCTTCTCCTTCTTCCGCGCCTTTCTCGATCGCCGGGCCACCCTTCAGGCGCTGCTCCTGCCTCGAAAGGACACCGGCATGGCTTTCGCCGACCTCGACCGCACGCTCACCGAACTCGACCACGTGCGCCTGACCCGGCTGCTGCAACGGCAGCCGGCCGATCCCGCCGCCATCGGCGCGCTGCTGGAGGCGGCGCACGTCGTGCCGTCGCGCGCCGTCGGCCCCGACGTCGTGACCATGTACTCGCAGGTGCTGCTGCGCGACGCCGGGGCCGCCACGCCCATCAAGCTCACGCTGTGCTACCCGGACGACGCCGAGCCCGCGGCGGGATTCGTCTCGGTGCTGTCGCCGCTGGGCCAGGCGCTGCTCGGCCTGCGCTGCGGCGAGACCGCGTGCTGGACCACGCCCGACGGCCGCGCCCGCGCGGCGCGCGTCGAGGCGCTGCTGTTCCAGCCCGAGGCCAGCGGCGACTACACGCTGTGAGCGGCGCGGCGGCTCACGCGGCGGCGTCGAGCACGCGCAGGATCTCGCGCCCGTAGGCTTCGAGCTTCTTCGCGCCGACGCCGCTGATGCCGCCCAGCGCGTCCAGCGAGTCCGGCCGGCTGCGCGCCATCTCGGCCAGCGTGGCGTCGTGGAACACCACGTAGGCCGGCAGGTTGTGCTCGCGCGCCACCTCGGCGCGCCAGGTCTTCAGCGCGGCGTAGCGGCGCTGGCCGGCCTCGTCGAGCGCGACCGGCGCGGCCTTCTCCTTCGCGCCGCCGCCGCGGCCCGCGCGGCCGCGGCGGGGCGCCTCGCTGGGCACGCGCAGCAGCAGTTGCACCTCGCCCTTGAGCACCTCGCGCGCGCTGTCCGTCAGTTCGAGCGTGTTGTATTCACCCTCGGCGCGCAGGTGGCCGAGCGCGATCAACTGGCGCAGCACGCCGCGCCACTGCGGCTCGCCCAGGTCCGCGCCGATGCCGAAGGTGGAGAGCGTCTCGTGGCCGTACTGCGCCACCTTGTCGGTGCGCTTGCCGCGCAGCACGTCGATCAGGTGGCCGGCGCCGAAGCGCTGGCCGCGCTGCTGGCGGAAGCGGTAGACGCAGCTCAGCGCCTTGCGCGAGGCCTCGGTCGCGTCCCAGGTGGCCGGCGGGTTCAGGCAGTTGTCGCAGTTGCCGCAGGGCTGGCTGTGCTCGCCGAAGTAGGCCAGCAGGCGCACGCGCCGGCAGTCGTGCGCCTCGGCCAGCGCGAGCAGCGCGTCGAGCTTGGCGCGCTGGCCGCGCTTGAACTCCTCGTCGGCCGGGCTCTCGTCGATCATGCGGCGCTGGTTCACCACGTCGGCCAGGCCGTAGGCCATCCAGGCGTCGGCCGGCTCGCCGTCGCGGCCGGCGCGGCCGGTCTCCTGGTAGTAGCTCTCGATGTTCTTGGGCAGGTCGAGGTGCGCGACGAAACGCACGTCGGGCTTGTCGATGCCCATGCCGAAGGCGATGGTGGCGACCATCACCACGCCCTCTTCGCGCAGGAAGCGGTCCTGGTTGCGGCGGCGCAGCTCGGCGTCGAGCCCGGCGTGGTACGGCAGCGCGGCGATGCCCTCGTCGTTCAGCCAGGCCGCGGTCTCCTCGACCTTCTTGCGCGACTGGCAGTAGACGATGCCCGCGTCGCCCTCGTGCTCGTCGCGGATGAAGCGCAGCAACTGGCGCCGCGCGTCGTCCTTCTCGACGATGGCGTAGCGGATGTTGGGCCGGTCGAAGCTGCTGATGAAGACCTGCGCCGCACCGAGCTGCAGCCGCTCGATGATGTCGGCGCGCGTCAGCGCGTCGGCCGTGGCGGTCAGCGCGATGCGCGGCACGTCGGCGTAGCGCTCGTGCAGCACCGACAGGCCGAGGTAGTCCTCGCGGAAATCGTGGCCCCACTGGCTGACGCAGTGCGCCTCGTCGATCGCGAACAGGCTGAGCAGCCCGCGTTCGTGCAGCGAATCGAGCTGCGCGAGGAAGCGCGGCGTCGTCACGCGCTCCGGCGCGGCGTACAGCAGCACCAGGCGGCCGGACATCATCTCGCGCTCGATGCGCTGCGCCTCGTCGAGCGTCAGCGTGGAGTTGAGGAAGGCGGCGCGCACGCCGGCCTCTTCGAGCGCGCCGACCTGGTCGTGCATCAGCGCGATCAGCGGGCTGACGACGATCGCCACGCCGCGCTCGCGGCGATGCCGCACGATCGCCGGCACCTGGTAGCACAGGCTCTTGCCGCCGCCGGTGGGCATCAGCACCAGCGCGTCGCCGCCGGCGACCACGTGCTCGACGACCGCCGCCTGCTGGCCGCGGAAGGCGGGGTAGCCGAACACCTCGTTCAGGACGGCGAGCGGGGTGGTGGCGGCAGGCACGGACGGGCGCGGGAGCAAAGACGCGCGATGTTAAGGGAGCCGCGTGCCGGCGCGGCTGGCGGGCGTCGCCCGCCGGCGGCTAACGGGCCGCGGACGCGGCGGGTGCGGCGGAGGCCGCCGGCGCGGCCGGCTCGACGCCGATCGCCGGCTTGCCGTCTTTCTCGGTGCTGCGATCGATCACCAGCGTCTTGCCGAACACGAGCTGGACCCAGGTCGGGTAGGTGTAGGCCGTGCCCTTGTTGTGGTCGATGAGGGCGCCGATGCCGCCGCCGATGAGGATGTTGCCGAACATGCCGCCGTTGACGCGCGAGATGGCGCGCGCGGTCGCGTCGGGGTTCTCGGGGTGCTTGCAGACGATGTCCAGATCCTTGCCCGAGCGGCGCACCTGAGCGGTTTCGCCGGACTTGGCCGTGAGCGTGCCGTAGTCGTTGGTGAGCTTGCATTCGGCGCCCGCGACCATCTGGCCGGCGTCCGTCTGCGTCTCGATCTTCATCGGGTGGGTGGCGTCGTTGACGATGGTGGCGCAACCGGTGGACAGCACGGCCGTACAGCACAGCGCGAGGCAGCGAAGCATGGAAACATCCCTGAGCTTGTTGTGGGATGGCCAGTCTAGGCGGGCGGCGCGCCTGTCTCGCGGCGCGTGCCCGGTGCCGGGGCACTTTGTGTGACTATCATCTCGCAACCCGTGCCCCACGATCCTCGCTCGGAAGACACTCATGCCCCAGGCTGAAGACATGCACGGGGATGGAATCATCCGCTCCGTGACACGGGCACTGCGGGTCCTGGCGGTGCTCAACGAGCATGAGGCCATTTCCCTCGCCGAACTCCACAAGATCCTCGGGCTGCCGAAGACGACGATCCATCGGCTTCTCACGACGCTGTGCCATGCCGGCTACGCCCAGGCCGAGGAGCAGGCGGGCGCCTATCGTGTGTCCGAGAAGGTTCGCGAGCTCGGTGCCGGCTACACGCGGCGGTCGCTGGTGGTTGATGTCGGGGTGCCGATCGTCAAGCGCGTGACGCGCGAGATCAAATGGCCGCTGGCCATCGGCACGCTCGAGGGCACGGTGATTGTGATCCGCTACAGCACGATGCCCTACAGCCCGCTGGCGGTGCAGGCGACGACGGTGGGCCACCGGCACGGCCTGCTGGGTTCGGCGAGCGGGATGGCCTATCTGGCGTTCTGCGACGAACTTCAGCGCGAATCCCTGCTGCGGGCGCTGGTGGACGCGGCGCCCGTGCATTCCGGGCTGGAGCGCAGCATCTGGAGTCAGATTCGATCGGCGCAGCAGAAGGGGTATGGGCTCAGGCTGCCGAGCCGCCCGGGGGATAGCGCGACCGTCGCCGTTCCGATCAAGGTCGACACCGAGGTCGCCGGCGTACTGAGCATGACGACGTTCGGCAAGCTGATGGACCAGCGCCTGTTGGTGGAGCGCGTACCGGTGCTCAACGCGACCGCGGCGCAGATCGGCAGCGAGATGCGAAAGCGGGTCGGGCAAGAGGGCGCGGCCTCGTAGGCCGTGCGGACCGCATGTCAGGGCAGGGCGGGAAGCGTGGGCGCGCCATCGGCGGGCACGGCCGTCCGCGCCGCGTTCATGACCACCGCGAGCAGACCGTAGTAGCCGACGAGTCCGAGCAGGTCGACCGTCCCCGCTTCTCCAAACGCCGACACGGCCTGCGTCCAGGTCGTGTCGGCGACGGTGCGGTGGCTTTCCAGCTCCTTGCAGAAGTCGTAGACGAGCGCCTCGTGCGCGGACAGGTCCGCCGGGCGCCTGCCTTCGGCGATCGCGGCGATCGTCGCCGGCGACACGCCCGCGCGCTGCGCGATCGGCGCATGGATCGCCCACTCGACCGGCTGCGACCACGCACGCGCCACGAGCAGGATGACGAACTCCGACAGATGGAGTCCGAGCGCGCTGCGGTAGCGCAGGTACTCCCCCATGCGCTGCGCATGACGCATCAGCTCCGGGCTGCGCAGAAGCGGGACGAACGGCGAGATCAGCGCTCGGCGCGGACCCGAGATGACTTCGTCGGCGCACTCTGCCTGCAGCGGCGTCCAGCTCTCGCGCGGCAGCGCGGGAAGGCGGTCAAGGCTCATCGGTGGGTCTCAATCCATGTTTGCATAGCGACGGTTGGAACGCTGGCCCCCGGAGCCAGTCGGCGAGCCGCCGGAAGTTTGCCGATTGCGCCCCGCGCGTCGCCGCGAGGCAGAAGCGGGTGACGCACTGCTCCTGGTCCGGCGGGCAGCCAATGATGCGAAGGCCGCGCGCCGGCAGCAGCTCGCTGAGTTGCTGAAATCCCAGCGCAACGCGCCCGTCCGCGATCAGCGACGCGACCGGGATGCCCGCCTCGGCTACCACGAGACGTCCGTCGAGGTCGGCACCGAAGCCTCCTGCGATGAAGCGCTGCCTCAGGTGGCGGCCGCTCGGGCCGCTGGAGATGCCGACCGACGCCGCCGCCGCGATCGCCGCGCGAAAGGCCTGTGGCGTCGAGATGTCGACCGACTGCGCGTCGGAGGCGACGGCGGCGGCGATGGGCGACAAGGCAATCGCGGTGCTCGTGCCCGGAACCAGGTGCCCGGCGGCCTCGGCGGACGAGACCACCTCGTCGCTGAGCAGGACGGCATCGCAGGCGAACCCGCTCCGCAACACGTCGAGCGCTTTCGAGCCGCTCACGGACCGCACCTCGAGCTCGATGGCGAGCTCCTGCCGGCACGGATGGACGGCCTCCGCGAGCAGATGCCGCGTCGCCATCGACGACAGCACGACGAGTGGCGGGCTCACGCGATCTGCTTGTCCGCCATCTGTTTCAGCAGGCGCCGCGCCGCGCCGCCGGCCGCGTCGCTCTTGACGTGGATCTCCAGCCGTGTCGCCTCCGGCTCTAGGCGGTGCATGCGGGCCGCTTCCTCGAGCGCGAACTTGTCTTCCGCGAACGCCGTGCGGGCGTTGCTCTCGAACATCGCTGTAACCGCCGGGTCTCGCAACGCAAAGTCGCGTGCGAAGGTGAACCAGTAGTGGGTGCTCGTCCGGGTTTCCGGCGTCACGAAGTGCGTGATGCGGCCGTGGAACTCGGCGCGCCGGCTGGCCGGCGCCTGCAGGTCGCGCAACTCGACCTCGGCGCGGTGCAGCGCCGGGGAGCTGAACTCGGAGTACGTCCTGCGCGACATCTTGCCCTCGATGCCGGTCGGGCGGTACATCGGCGGAACCTCGCACTCGGCGACGAACCGCGTTATGCGGACCGTATCGCCTTCGGCCTGCATCTCGAAGGGCGCCTTCGCGTACTCGGGTGTGCCGAGCGTGCTGGGATGGAGGTATGTGAAGTGCGACAGGTCCAGCAGGTTCTCGTGCAGGTAGGCGTAGTTGGCGTTCAGGTGCAAATAACCGCGCGCGAAGTCCCAGCTCGAGTCGGTCAGCCAGCCCGTGTCGGGCACGCGTGACGTGTTGGCCGCGGCAGGGTCGCCGGTCCAGATCCAGACCAGCGGGCCTTGTTCCACGAGCGGATACGAGCGCGTGCAGGCCGTCGGCGGGATGCTCGTCTGCATCGGAATGTCGGCGCAGCTGCCGTCGGCGCGGAACGCCAGGCCGTGGTAGCCGCAGCGAAGCACGTCGCCTTCCAGCTTGCCGTGCACGAGTGGGTAGGAGCGGTGCGGACATCGGTTGCGCAACGCCACCGGCGTGCCCTTGGTGTCGCGGTAGAACACGAGGCTGTGGCCGAGCAGCGTGCGTTCCTTCAGCTCGCGCGAGAAGTCTTCCGCCCAGCCGGCGATGTACCAGCAATCCTCGATGAGCGGGGTGCTGGCATCGGCGAGGCGTTCGTTGGCGCGCGCCAGGGCAGAGGCGTGAGGGGGCTGTTGCATGTGTCGTTCCGGATGAGAGGCGCGGGCTACAGGTCGGCTGAGACCATGCCGTAGCCGATGCCGTATTCCAGGGTTGGCGCATAGGCGCGCTCGGAGGGTGCCGAGCCGCCGGCGGCGAGGTGTGCCGCCGTCGCGCACACCCAGGTGTGCAGTTCGAGGAAGCCGATGCCGGCGCGCTGCACGAGGTCGACCGGATCCCAGTCGTCCAGCAGTTGCGGCCTGCCGGCGCACAGCGCATCCAGAACCTCGTTGTCGAGCTGCGGGTTGAGCCGGATGTCCGCGCGCGTGCGGGCGCCGGACACCAGCATCTCCGCTCCCTCGATGTGCATGTCGTGTATGCGCCGGAACCACTGCTCATCGCTGAACGTTCCGCCGCGCGCACCGTCGAGCTGGTAGGCCGCGACGTCGGGGGCTCCTTCTCCGACCATCGGGTAGTAGCGCGTCGGGTGGTGAGACATGCCGCCCGATCCCATGAACAGCGTGCGTTTGCCTGTCGATGCGACGAAGCGTCCGATCGCCTCGCCGAGCAGGCGCGAGCGACGAAACGGCAGGTAGGGCTGCACCAGCGCGCCGATGAAGACGGGAATCACCGGAAAGCGATCGTGGCTGCCCAGCAGGCGCTTCAGCGGCTGCGAGAAGCCATGGTCGATGCGCATCTTGTAGGAGACGGCGGTGTCGAAGTCGGACGTGCGCAGGTGCTGCACCAGCGCTGTCGCCTGTTCGCGCGGGACGGCAAGGCGACCCGGGAAGCCGCCGATGTCGTCGACCGCTTCGGCGTCGAGCCCTACGCAATGCGCCGGCATCGTCGACAGGTGGAAGCCGGCGAAGTGGTCGGTGCCGAACACCACGACCTGCTCCGGCTCGAAGCTGTCGATCCGCGCCGCGCAGCGTTCGTAGTACGCGAGCAGCTCTGCCTCTTCCGCCGGAGCGCGTGCGCGGATCATGATGATCGGCGAATGGGACACGCACACGAGCGCCGTGTTCCCCGGACGCGCAGGCATCACGATTGCTCCGTGTCCAGGCGCCGGACGCCGTTGCTGAGCGTGCCGATGCGCTCGATGGTCACCGTCACGGGGCCGCCCAAGTTGTAGAGGTCGACATTCTGCACAGCGCCACCCGAGCCCGACTTCTTCAGCGCCGTGCCCATGGACACGATGTCGCCCGGCCACAGAGTCATGTAGCGCGACAGGAAGGCGATGACTTCCGGCGTCTTGAAGGTCAGGTTCGCCGTGTTGTCCTCAGTGATGACCCGTCCCTGGTGCCCGCAGGCGATCGCAAGATCGTGCGGGTCGGCGATGTCGTCCGCGGTGACGAGCCACGGCCCCATGCATCCGAAGGAGTCGCTGCCTTTGTAGCGTCCGGGATAGCTGACCCAGGTGTCGACGTAGCGCGTCTCCAGCGACCCCGCGGCGGCCGGGTGGATCGCCCGGTAGTGGAATGTGTCCTCCCCGCGCATCGTGGCTCCGGTGATGTCGTTGTGCGCGGTGTAGCCGAAGACGTGGTCGTAGGCCTGCTCGGCGCGCACGTTCTTGGCTTCCTTGCCAATGATCACTGCAAGCTCCGGCTCCGGATGCACGCGGCCGTAGTCGGCGCGCAGTTCGATCGAGTCATCGTGGCCGATGAGCGAACTGGCAGGCTTGATGAACGTCGCAGGGTGCTTTGGACCCTGCATGATGCGTTCGCTGTTCGCGCTGTTGTTGAGCGCGAGGCAGACGATCTTCGAGGGCCGACGCACCGGCGGTTGTAGCGCGACCTCGGCGATAGGCACGCCGCGCTGAGCGGCCATGATGGCCGGCAGCGCCTGGCGAAGCGACACCATCGTCGCCGGGCCCGCCTCGATCAGCTCGAGCATCGTGCGCGGTGCGGGCGCCGACGTGATGTGGTCGGACCAGGCGCTCGGCAGATCGAACAACTGCGTGCCGTCAGCGTTCACCGCGCCGATGCTGTCGCGTGTGCCCTGCCGGTAGCTCGCGAGTCTCATGCCATCTCCAATCAAAAGCAGATCGGCCCGCAGCGTAGTTCCAGGGGCGCCCGGCCAGGCAGATCATGCTTCGCCATTCCGGCAGGCGGAACGACATGACGAGCGCACATCGAAGCGATGCAGCGATTCTTAGGATGCTCGGACACCGCAGCCGCGGAACCATTCGAACAGGAGACATTGATGACGCTTGCCTCAATTTCCCGTCGCGCCCTCGTGGCGGCCGCGGCCCTTGCGCTGCTTGGCGCCGGTCCAGCCGGGGCCGAGACCTATCCGTCCAAGCCCTTGCGCATCCTCGTGCCGTTCCCACCGGGTGGTCCCAGCGACACGGTCACGCGCTTGGTGGGCCAACGCCTGAGCGAGA
Source organism: Piscinibacter sp. (assembly GCF_047600445.1). Lineage (GTDB taxonomy): Bacteria > Pseudomonadota > Gammaproteobacteria > Burkholderiales > Burkholderiaceae_C > Piscinibacter. The sequence goes on along the minus strand of NZ_JASGKT010000001.1, from coordinate 326,377 downwards.
CCATGGCCCAGCCTATCGTCATCGACAACCGGCCGGGCGGCGGCGGGCAGATCGCCGCTTCCGCGCTGCTGCAGGCCCCGGCCGACGGGTACACCCTGTTTGTCGGCGATGTGGGTGCGCTTTCGATCAATCCCTCGCTCTATGCCAAGCTGACCTTCGACCCGCTCAAGGACTTCCAGGGCATCTCGACCTTGATGAGTGCCAGCATGGTGCTGGTCGTGCCGGCGGCAAGTCCGATCGCCAGCGTCAAGCAACTGCTCGCCAAGGCAACCGCGCAGAAGTCCGTCCAGTTCTCGTCGCCGGGCATCGGTACCGGCAGCCACATGTTGAGCGAGATGCTGCGCTCGCAAGCCAACGCGAACTTTCAGCACGTTCCCTACAAGGGGACTGCCGCCGCGGTCCAGGGGGTCATGGCCGAGGAAGTGGACTTCATGTTCGAAAACGTGGGCGCCGTCGCGCCGCTCGCGAAAGCCGGCAAGGTCAAGGCGATCGCCATTGCGGACATGCAGCGCAACAAGTTCCTGCCGGAAGTCCCGACCATGTCCGAGCAGGGCCTGCCGACCGTGAAAATGTCCCCGTGGTGGGCATTGGTGGCTCGCGCGGGTACGCCCGACGCTGTCGTCCAGCGCCTCCACGCCGAGGTGAGCGCGGCATTGAGCCATCCCGCTGTCGTGCGTCGACTCAACGAACTCGGATTCGAGCCCATGCTGAGAAGCCCCGAAGAGACTCAGAAGCTCATCAGGGACGAAGGCGCCCTGTGGGGATCGGTCGTGAAGGCGGCCGGCATCAAGGTCGAGTGATCCCGCGGCGGGCGGCGTTGGGCAGGAGCCGCAACTTCGGCCGGGGCACGCTTCTCCGTGCCCGCCATGGATCAGGCTCCTCGCCCGTGGTGCTGGCCTGGACGCCGCGCGGGCACATCCAGCGCCGCTGAATCCCAGCCGTGGTGCTCGGTGGGGTAAGCTTCGACACAGTCGGGCAAACTGGACGGGAAGATTGCCCCCAAACAGCAGAAGCGGAGAGCGCCATGGCCTCGTTGAACAAAGTGATGATCATCGGCAACCTCGGCCGCGACCCCGAGGTGCGCTACACGCCGAACGGCAACGCGGTCTGCAACGTCAGCGTGGCCAGCACGCGGCAGTGGAAGAGCAAGGATTCCGGCGAGCGCCAGGAAGAGACCGAATGGCACCGCGTGGTGTTCTACGACCGCCTGGCCGAGATCGCCGGTGAATATTTGAAGAAGGGCCGCTCGGTGTACGTCGAGGGCCGCCTGAAGACCCGCAAGTGGCAGGACAAGGAAGGCAAGGACCAGTACACCACCGAGATCATCGCCACCGAGATGCAGATGCTCGGCGGCCGCGAAGGCATGGGTGGCGGCGCCGGCGACGAGCGTGGCGGCGACGACTACGCCGAGCGCCCGCAGCGTTCCGCCCCGGCGGCCCGCCCGGCGGCGAGCAAGCCGGCGGCCAAGCCGGCCACGGGCTTCGATGCGATGGACGACGACATTCCGTTCTGATTCCGCAGCGGTCGCCGCCGGCGCGGGCCGCCCGAAGCGGCCCGATCCACTGCTTACCGTTCTTCACCCCCTTGGCGCGGTGCGCTCGCTAGCCTTGCCGCGCCATGTCAACAAGCTCGAAACACCAAGGCCCCGCGCGGCTGGCCAGCCTGTGGCTGGCCGCCGTGGTGGCGGCCTGCGGCGGTGGCGGCGGCAGCGATGCGCCCGCGCCCTCGGCGGATGCAGCCGCGCCCGCACCGGTACCTGCCCCCGCGCCCCCCTCACCCGCGCCGCCCTCGGCCGACGCCAACTGCGCGTTGCCCGACTTCGCCGCCAGCGCGCTCGCACGTGTCAACCAGCTACGCGCCGCCGGCGCGGACTGCGGTGCGAGCGGCCGCTTCGCGCCGGCCGGCGCGCTGGCCTGGAACACGCAGCTCGCCGCGGCGGCCACGGCGCATTCGCTCGACATGGTGGCGAACAACTTCTTCTCGCACACCGGCTCGAACGGCAGCACGATGCGTTCGCGCGTCGAAGCCACCGGCTACGCGTGGAGCGGCCTGGGCGAGAACATCGCGGCCGGCTACGGCACGGTCAACAGCGTGATCGAAGGCTGGATCGGCAGCGACGGCCACTGCGCCAACCTCATGAACCCGAACTTCACGCAGCTCGGCGTGGCCTGCGTCAAGGGCACGGCGGCCAACCGCTACGGCAACTACTGGACGATGGACCTGGCGCGCCCGCGCTGAGCCTCAATCCAGCGCCTGCGCGATCACCCCGCCGCCGAGGCACACCTCGCCGTCGTACAGCACCGCCGACTGCCCCGGCGTCACGGCCCATTGCGGCTCGTCGAAGCGCAGCGTGAACCCGCCCGCCGCGGCGCCGCGCTCGAAGCGGCACGGCGCATCGGCCTGGCGGTAGCGCGTCTTCGCGCCGCAGGCGCCGGCCGGCGGCGCCGTGCCGGCCACCCAGCTCGCGTCGTCGGCGCGCAGCGCGCCCGACAGCAGCCACGGGTGCTCGTGGCCCTGCACGGCGTACAGCGTGTTGCTCGCCATGTCCTTGCGCGCCGCGAACCAGGGCGCGTGCTCGCTGCCGCCCCTGGCCGCGCCGCGCTCCTTCAGCCCGCCGATGCCGATGCCCTTGCGCTGGCCCAGCGTGTAGAACGACAGGCCGACGTGCTCGCCGATCGTGCGGCCGCGGTCGTCCTTGATCGGCCCGGGCTGGTTGGCGAGGTAGCGGTTGAGGAATTCGCGGAACGGCCGCTCGCCGATGAAGCAGATGCCGGTGGAGTCCTTCTTCTTCGCGTTCGGCAGGCCGATCTCGGCGGCGATGCGGCGCACCTCGGTCTTGGGCAGCTCGCCGATCGGGAACATCGTGCGGGCCAGTTGCGCCTGGTTCAGCCGGTGCAGGAAGTAGCTCTGGTCCTTCAGCGGGTCCAGGCCCTTGAGCAGCTCGAACGTCCCTTCGCGCTCACGCACGCGCGCGTAGTGCCCGGTGGCGATCTTCTGCGCGCCCAGGCGCATCGCGTGGTCGAGAAAGGCCTTGAACTTGATCTCGGCGTTGCACAGCACGTCGGGGTTGGGCGTGCGGCCGGCCTGGTATTCGCGCAGGAACTCGGCGAAGACGCGGTCCTTGTAGTCGGCGGCGAAGTTGACGTGCTCGATCTCGATGCCGATCACGTCGGCCACCGCCGCCGCGTCGACGAAGTCGACGTTGCTCGAGCAGTACGCCGAATCGTCGTCGTCCTCCCAGTTCTTCATGAAGATGCCGACCACCTCGTGGCCCTGCCGCTTGAGCAGCCATGCGCTCACGGCGGAGTCGACCCCGCCGGACAGACCGACGACGACCCGCAGCTTCTTGCCCATGGAGGCGATTATCCGGCGCGCTTGATCTCCGGCGCGCGCACGCTGGCGTCGGTGTGGATGGCCGCCAGCGGCAGCCGCGCGCCGGCGGCGTGGTCCTCGATGCAGCGCAGCACCAGCGCGCTGCGGTGGCGCTCGCGGCTGGCGCGCACTTCGGCCAGCGTCATCCACAGCGTGCGCACGATGCCCGCGTCGAGCGCGCGCGCCGGGTCGGGCTCGCCCACCGTGCCGCCGAAGGCCAGGCGCAGGTAGGTCACGTCTTCGCCGGTGGCCGGGCGCTGGAAGCGCGAGAGGTACACGCCGACCAGGTGGCCGGGCGTGAAGGCGCGCGCGGTCTCCTCCAGGGCCTCGCGCACCACGCCTTGCTGCGGGCTTTCGCCGGGGTCGAGGTGGCCGGCCGGGTTGTTGAGCCTCAGGCCTTCGGACGTGTGTTCCTCGACGAGCAGGTAGCGGCCGTCGCGCTCGATGATCGCCGCGACGGTGACGCTGGGCTTCCAACGTTCGGTCATGGCCGCAGAGAATGCCAGAATCCACCCATAACGAGGACCGAGAGGAGCAGACCATGCTGATTGGAGTCCCGCTGGAGACAGCGGCTGGGGAAAAGCGCGTCGCCACCGTGCCGGAGGTGGTCGAGAAGCTCGTCAAGCTGGGCTTCACGGTGGCCGTGCAAAGCGGCGCCGGCGAGGCGGCGAATGTCAGCGACGAGGCCTACCGCGCCGCCGGCGCCGAGGTGCTGCCCAGCGCGGCCGAGCTGTGGGCCAAGGCCGACGTCGTCTTCAAGGTGCGCCCGCCGAGCGCGGAAGAAGTGGGCCTGATGCGCGAGGGCGGCATGCTGGTCGGCTTCGTCTGGCCGGCGCAGAACCCCGAGCTGATGCAGCAGCTCGCCGCGAAGAAGGCCACCGTGCTGGCCATCGACTCGCTGCCGCGCCAGCTCTCGCGCGCGCAGAAGATGGACGCGCTGACCTCGATGGCCGGCGTCAGCGGCTACCGCGCGGTGATCGAGGCGGCCAACGCCTTCGGCCGCTACTTCAACGGCCAGATCACCGCCGCCGGCAAGATCCCGCCGGCCAAGGTGTTCATCGCCGGCGCCGGCGTGGCGGGCCTGGCCGCGATCGGCACGGCCGCCGGCCTGGGCGCGATCGTGCGCGCCAACGACACGCGCGCCGAGGTGGCCGACCAGGTCGTCTCGCTGGGCGGCGAGTTCGTCAAGGTCGACTACGAGGAAGAAGGCTCGGGCGGCGGTGGCTACGCCAAGGTGATGAGCGAGGGCTTCCAGCAGGCGCAGCGCGAGATGTACGCGCAGCAGGCCAGGGAGTGCGACATCATCATCACCACCGCGCTGATCCCGGGCAAGCCCGCGCCCCGGCTGATCACCGCCGAGATGGTCCGCAGCATGAAGCCCGGCAGCGTCATCGTCGACATGGCGGCCGAGCAGGGCGGCAACTGCGAGCTGACCGAACCCGGCCGGGCGGTGGTCAAGCACGGCGTCACCATCGTCGGCTACACCGACCTGGCCAGCCGGCTGGCCAAGCAGTCGTCGACGCTGTACTCGAACAACCTGCTGCGCCTGACCGAGGAGCTGTGCAAGGCCAAGGACGGCAAGGTCGACGTCAACATGGACGACGACGCGATCCGCGGCCTGACGGTCATCAAGGACGGCACCGTCACCTGGCCGCCGCCGCCGTTGAAGCTGCCGGCCGCGGCGCCCAAGCCCAAGGCGAGCGCCGCGGCGGCGCCGGCCGCCAAGGGCCACGGCCACGGCGCCGGCGAGCCGATGTCGGCCAAGGCGCTGGTGACGACCTTCGCCATCGGCGCGGCCGCGCTGCTGGTCGTCGGCCTGTTCGCGCCGGCCTCGTTCCTGTCGCACTTCACGGTGTTCGTGCTGGCCTGCTTCATCGGCTACATGGTGATCTGGAACGTGACGCCCTCGCTGCACACGCCGCTGATGAGCGTGACCAACGCGATCTCGTCGATCATCGCCATCGGCGCGCTGATCCAGATCGCGCCGCCGCTGGACGGCGCCGGGGCCGACCGGCCCTCGGGGCTGATCCTGGGCATGGCCGTGCTCGCGCTCGTGCTCACGGCCATCAACATGTTCGGCGGCTTCGCGGTGACGCGGCGCATGCTGGCGATGTTCCGCAAGTGAGGGAGTGGAGATGACTTCGAGCCTGGCCACCGTCGCCTACATCGGCGCCACCATCCTCTTCATCCTCAGCCTCGGCGGACTCGCCAACCCCGAGACCGCGCGCCGCGGCAACCTGTTCGGCATCATCGGCATGACCATCGCCGTGCTGGCCACCGTGCTCGGCCCGCGCGTCACGCCGGCCGGCTACGCCTGGATCGTCGGCGCGCTGGTGGTCGGCGGCAGCATCGGCCTGGTCGCGGCGAAGAAGGTGCAGATGACGCAGATGCCCGAGCTGGTCGCGCTGATGCACAGCCTGGTGGGCCTGGCGGCCTGCCTGGTCGGCTTCGCCAGCTACGTCGACACCTCGATCACCTTCGCCTCGCCGGCCGAGAAATCCATCCACGAGGGCGAGGTCTACATCGGCATCCTGATCGGCGCCATCACCTTCTCGGGCTCGGTGATCGCCTTCGGCAAGCTGTCGGGCAAGATCGGCGGCAAGCCGCTGCTGCTGCCCGCTCGGCACTGGCTGAACCTGGCCGCGCTGCTGGTGGTGGTCTGGCTCGGCCGCGTCTTCCTGCAGGCGCACGACGTGCAGTCCGGCATGGTGCCGCTGCTGGTGATGACGGTGATCGCGCTGCTGTTCGGCGTGCACATGGTGATGGCCATCGGCGGCGCCGACATGCCGGTGGTCGTCTCGATGCTCAACAGCTACTCGGGCTGGGCCGCGGCGGCCACCGGCTTCATGCTCGGCAACGATTTGCTGATCGTCATCGGCGCGCTGGTCGGCTCCTCGGGCGCGATCCTGTCGTACATCATGTGCCGCGCGATGAACCGCAACTTCGTCAGCGTGATCGCCGGCGGCTTCGGCGGCGGCGCGCCCGCGCCGGCCGCGGGCGGCGGCGCGGCGCAGCCCGCCGGCGAGGTGTCGCCGATCAGCGCGGCGGAGACCGCCGAGCTGCTGAAGGAGGCCAAGAACGTCGTCATCGTGCCGGGCTACGGCATGGCGGTGGCGCAGGCGCAGCACGTCGTCAACGAGATCACGAAGATCCTGCGCGCCAAGGGCGTGAACGTGCGCTTCGGCATCCACCCGGTGGCCGGGCGCATGCCGGGGCACATGAACGTGCTGCTGGCCGAGGCCAAGGTGCCCTACGACATCGTGCTGGAGATGGACGAGATCAACGCCGACTTCCCCGACACCGACGTGGCGATGGTGATCGGCGCCAACGACATCGTGAACCCGGCCGCGCAGGAAGACCCCGCCAGCCCGATCGCCGGCATGCCGGTGCTCGAGGTGTGGAAGGCGCGCACCTCGATCGTGATGAAGCGCAGCATGGCCTCGGGCTACGCCGGCGTCGACAACCCGCTCTTCTACAAGGACAACAACCGCATGCTGTTCGGCGACGCGAAGAAGATGCTCGACGAGGTGCAGGCGGCGTTGAACGGGTGAGGGGCGCCGCCGCGGGCCGCCGCTCAGCGCAGCGGAATCACCGTGGCGCGGTCCACCGGCACGGCGGTCACGCTGTTCTGCGGCGAGCCTTCGATGACGCGGTCGGAGTAGGTCAGGTAGACCAGCGTGTTGCGCGCCTTGTCGACCATGCGCACCACGCGCAGCTTCTTGAACACCAGCGAGATGCGCTCGTTGAACATCTCCTCCTGCGCGCGCAGCGGCTTGGGGAAGGAGATCGGGCCGGTCTGGCGGCAGGCGATCGAGGCTTCGGCCTTGTCCTCGGCCAGCCCCAGGCCGCCCTTGATGCCGCCGGTCTTGGCGCGCGACACGTAGCAGGTGACGCCGGCCACGCCGGGGTCGTCGTAGGCGTCGACGACGATCTTGTGGTCGGGCCCGATCAGCTTGAAGACGGTGTCGACCTCGCCGATCTCGTCGGCGTGGGCGGCAAGGGCGCAGGCGGCGAGCGCCAGCGCGGGCAGGAACTTCGTCATGTCGGCCTCCGTGGTGACGGGGCCGAGCGTAGCGCAGGCGGTCTGTCAGCCGAGGCTGCGCGCCAGCACCACCAGCGCGAAGCCGCTGGCCAGGCACAGCACCAGCGCCCAGTTGGGCATCTGGCCCTTGGGCACGGGAAGGTGGCGGTGACGAAACTTGTCGTTCATGCGATTTCCGGTCACCCCGCCAGCCGCAAAGTGGCTGCTTCGGGGTGAATCCGCTCCTGCGGGCGTGGTTGCGGGCGCCGCTGCGAAGTCCGTGCCACTTCGCGCGCCGGCCCGTGCGGAAATCACGCCGCCGCGGGCCTTGCGCTTCAACCGTCGATGAGCGCCGGATCCCAGGCGTGGACCCGCTGGTGCTGCTCGCCGAGTTTCTCGATGCCCAGGCGCATCGTGTCGCCGGGCTTCAGGTACACCGGCTGCGGCTTGACGCCCATGCCCACGCCCGGCGGCGTGCCGGTGGAGATCAGGTCGCCGGGGTACAGCGTCATGAAGCGGCTGACGTAGCTGACCAGTTGCGCCACGCCGAAGATCATCGTCTTCGTGCTGCCGCTCTGGAAGCGCCGGCCGTTGACCTCCAGGAACATGGCGAGGTCCTGCGGGTCGCCGACCTCGTCGGCGGTGACCAGCCAGGGACCGACCGGGCCGAAGGTGTCGCAGCCCTTGCCCTTGTCCCAGGTGCCGCCGCGCTCGAGCTGGTATTCACGCTCGGAGACGTCGTTGACCACGCAGTAGCCGGCCACGTGCCGCAGCGCCTCGGCCTCGGGCACGTAGCGCGCCTTGCTGCCGATCACCACGCCCAGCTCCACCTCCCAGTCGCTCCTGGTCGAACCCTGCGGCAGCACCACCGCGTCGTTCGGCCCGGTGCGCGCGCTGATCGGTTTCATGAACAGGATCGGCTCCCGGGGCGCCGGCAGGCCGGCCTCGGCGGCGTGGTCGGCGTAGTTCAGGCCGATGCACAGAAACTTTTCGCAACCGCTCCACGGTGGCGCGATGCGGCCGGGCTGTTCGACGACGGGCAGCGTGGCCGGGTCGATCGCGCGCAGCCGCTCCAGCCCCTTGGGCGTGAGGGTGTGGGCGCCGATGTCGGCCAGCACGCCGGCCAGGTCGCGCACGCGGCCCCGCGCGTCGAGCAGGGCGGGTTTTTCGGCGCCCCTGGCGCCGTATCGCATCAGCTTCATGTCGTGGATCATCCGCAAGGCGTCGGTGCCGAATGATGATTCATCCGCGCCGCGAGCGCGGGATTACCCGCGGCGCGGCGGCGGCCGGGCGTGCCGCGCCGCTATCGAAACACCTGAGGGGTGCGCCGCGGGGCGTGGGCGAGAATCGCCGCAGTGCAAGGAGAGACGAGCCGATGGAAAAAACCTGGTTGAAGCAGTACCCCGCAGGCGTGCCGGCGAACATCGACGTCGCGCAATACCCCTCGCTGGTGGCGCTGCTGGAGGACAGCCTGAAGAAGTACGCCGCGCTGCCCGCGTACAAGTTCATGGGCAAGCCGATCAGCTTCGCGCAGCTCGACCAGGCCTCGCGCGCGCTGGCCGCCTACCTGCAGTCGCAGGGGCTGGCCAAGGGCGACCGCGTCGCGATCATGATGCCCAACGTCCCGCAGTACCCGGTGGCGGTGGCGGCCGTGCTGCGCGCCGGCCTCGTGGTGGTCAACGTCAACCCGCTGTACACGCCACGCGAACTGGAGCACCAGCTCAAGGACTCCGGCGCCAAGGCGATCCTGATCGTCGAGAACTTCGCCCACGTGCTGCAGCAGGTGATGAGCGCGGTGCCGACCAAGAAGGTGATCCTCACCGCGCTGGGCGACATGCTCGGCGTGCCGAAGTCGTGGATCGTCAACTACGTGGTGCGCAAGGTGAAGAAGATGGTGCCGGCCTACGAGCTGCCCGGCGCCGTGCGCTTCAACGACGCGCTCTCGCAGGGCGCCGGCAAGTCCTTCACGCCGGCGCAGGTGGGGCCCGACGACATCGCGGTGCTGCAGTACACCGGCGGCACCACCGGCGTCAGCAAGGGCGCGGTGCTGCTGCATCGCAACCTGGTGGCCAACATCCTGCAGTCCGAGGCCTGGTACCAGCCGGCGCTGAAGAAGATCCCCAAGGGCGAGCAGATCGTCACCGTCTGCGCGCTGCCGCTGTACCACATCTTCGGCTTCAACACGAACATGATGCTGGGCCTGCGCATGGGCGGCTGCAACATCCTGATCGCCAACCCGCGCGACCTGCCGGCGATGTTCAAGGACCTGGCGCGCGAGAAGTTCCACAGCTTCCCGGCCGTCAACACGCTGTTCACCGCGATGGCCAACCACGCCGAGTTCGGCACCGTGGACTGGAGCAGCCTGGTGATCTCGGTGGGCGGCGGCATGGCGGTGCAAAGCGCCACCGCCAAGCTGTGGCTGGAGAAGACCGGCTGCCCGATCGTCGAGGGCTACGGCCTGTCGGAGACCTCGCCGTCGGCCACCTGCAACCCGGTGGACAGCACCGCCTTCAGCGGCAACATCGGCCTGCCGATGCCCAACACCGAGCTGACGCTGCTCGACGACGACGGCCGCGAGGTCGGCCCCGGCCAGGCCGGCGAGATCGCGATCCGCGGCCCGCAGGTGATGGCCGGCTACTGGCAGCGCCCCGACGAGACCGCCAAGGTGATGACCGCCGACGGCTACTTCCGCACCGGCGACATCGGCATGGTCGACGAGCGCGGCTACTTCCGCATCGTCGACCGCAAGAAGGACATGATCCTGGTCAGCGGCTTCAACGTCTACCCGAACGAGGTCGAGGACGTGGTGACGCAGATGGACGGCATCCTCGAATGCGCCGCGATCGGCGTTCCCGACGAGAAGGCCGGCGAGGCCGTCAAGCTGGTGATCGTCAGGAAGAACCCGGCGGTCACCGAGGCCGACGTGCGCGCCTACTGCGAAGCCAACCTGACCGGCTACAAGCGGCCCAAGGTGGTGGAGTTCCGCAACGAGCTGCCCAAGACGCCGGTGGGCAAGATCCTGCGCCGGGAGCTGCGCGGAAAGTGACGCTCCCGGCTCGTGCGAGACTCCGCGCATGAGTCGGATCGCCATCGTCAGCGCCATGCACCAGGAGCTGCGCGCGCTCCTGCCGGCGCTCGACAAGCACCGCAGCGTCAGCTTCGCCGGCCGCACCTTCCACATCGGCACGATGGAAGGGCAGCCGGTGGTGATGACGCTGTCGGGCGTCGGCAAGGTGGCCGCCGCCATCACCGCGACGCTGCTGCTGCAGGAGATCGACGTGCAGCGCATCGTCTTCACCGGCGTGGCCGGCGGCCTGGGCCCGGGCGTGCGCGTCGGCGACGTGGTGGTGGCGCGCGAGCTGCTGCAGCACGACATGGACGCCTCGCCGCTGTTCCCGCGCTGGGAGGTGCCGCTGACCGGCCGCGCGCGTTTTCCGGCCGACGCCGACCTGAGCGACGCGCTGGCCGCCGCCGCGCTGCACTGCCTGCAGCACGCCCCCGAGCGCATCGGCGAGACGCACCTGGCCGACTTCGGCATCGACAGCCCGCTGCTGCACCAGGGCCTGGTGGTCAGCGGCGACCGCTTCGTCACCACCGCCGCCGAGAGCGCCACGCTGCGCGCCGCGCTGCCCGACGCGCTGGCCGTCGAGATGGAAGGCGCGGCGCTGGCCCAGGCGTGCGCCGACTTCGGCCGGCCGTTCGCGGTGATCCGCACCGTCTCCGACCGCTCGGACGACGCCGCGCACGTCGACTTCAACCGCTTCATCGCCGAGGTGGCGAGCATCTACACGCGCGAGATCCTCGCCTGCTGGATGTCGGGCGTGGTCGACTGATGGCCGCGCCGCGGCTGCACGTGCCGCTGGCGCTGCGCGAGGGCCTGGAACTCGCGCTGCCCGAGGCCGCGGCGCGCCACGCGCAGGTGCTGCGACTGCAGCCCGGCGACGCGCTGACGCTGTTCGACGGCCAGCGCGGCGAGTGGGCGGCGCAGGTGCTGCGCATGGGCCGGCGCGAGGTGGCGGTGCGTGTCGGCGCGTTCGCCGACGTGTCGCGCGAACTGCCCGTGGCGCTGACGCTGGCGCTGGGCATGCCGGCCAACGAGCGCATGGACGCGCTGGTCGAGAAGGCCTGCGAGCTGGGCGTGGCGGCGATCCAGCCGCTGCTGTGCGAGCGCTCCGTGCTGCGCCTGTCCGGCGAGCGCGCGCAGAAGAAGGTGGCGCACTGGCAGGCCGTCGCGGTGGCGGCCTGCGAGCAGAGCGGGCGCACGCGCGTGCCCGCCGTGGCCCCGGTGCTGGCCCTGCCCGACTGGCTGGCCGCGCTGCCGGCCGCGGCGCCGCCGCACGAGGCGCGCCTGCTGCTGAGCCTGCGCGACGCGGCGCCGCTGCGCGCGCCGGGCGCGCCGGGCGCGAGTGCCGTGGTGCTCGCGCTCAGCGGCCCCGAGGGCGGCCTCGCCGACGCCGAGGAAGACGCCGCGCGCCGCGCCGGCTTCGTGCCGGTCTCGCTCGGCGCGCGCACGCTGCGCGCCGACACCGCGCCGCTGGCGCTGCTCGCCCACATTGCCCTGGCCCGCGAAGGATCGCCGTGAATCTCCAGTTGCTGCTGCTGACGCTGTGCCAGGGACTCTTCCTCACCAACAACGTCACCTTCATCGCCATCAACGGGCTGGTCGGCCTGGCGCTCGCGCCGGTGCCGTGGATGGCCACGCTGCCGGTGGCCGGCTACGTGGCCGGCGGGGCGCTGTGCGCGCCGCTGGTGGCGCGCCACCAGCGCCGCTTCGGGCGCCGCCGCGCCTTCCAGTTCGGGCTGCTGGCGGCCATCGCCACCACCGCGCTGTGCGCCTGGGCCGCGTCGTCGCACGAGTTCTGGTGGCTGGTGGCGGCCACCGTGCTGGCCGGCTACTACAACGCCAACGCCGCGCTGTACCGCTTCGCCGCCACCGAGCTGGTGGCGCCGGCGTTCAAGGAGCGCGCCATCTCCTGGGTGATGGCCGGCGGCATCCTCGGCGCGGTGGCCGGGCCGAGCCTGGCCAGCGCCACGCGCGACGCGCTGCCGGTGGCCTTCGCCGGCGCCTATGCGGCGCTGGTCGGCGTGGCGCTGCTGGGGCTGCTGGTCATGTCCTTCATCCGCTTCCCTCCGCTGCCGCTGCCGAACGCGGCGCACCCGGGCCGGCCGCTGCGCGAGATCGCGCGCCAGCCGGTCTTCATCGTCGCGGTGGCCGGCTGCGCGCTCGGCTTCGGCGTGATGAACCTGCTGATGGCGGCCACGCCGATCGCGATGTCGCAGTGCGCGCACCCGTTCTCCAGCGCGGCGCTGGTGCTGGAGTGGCACGTGCTGGGCATGTTCGTGCCGAGCTTCTTCACCGGCTCGCTGATCCGCCGCTTCGGCGTGCTGCGCGTGATGGGCGCGGGCGTCGTGCTCAACGCGCTGTGCATCGCGGTGGCGTTGTCGGGCGTCGAGCTGATGCAGTTCCTGCTGGCGCTGTTCGCGCTCGGCGTGGGCTGGAATTTCCTCTACGTCGGCGGCACCACGCTGTTCACCGAGGCCTACCGACCGGAGGAGAAGACCACCGCGCAGGCGGCGATGGACAGCACGGTGATGGCGACCACCATGGTCACCGGCCTGGCCTCCGGCGCGCTGGTCACCACGCAGGGCTGGACCTGGCTGAACATCGGCTCGATCGTGCCGGTGCTGCTGGCCGGCGCGGCGATCGCGTGGCTGGCCGCGCTGCGCCGGCGCGCGGCGGCAGCGGCGACTTGAGTCCTCGGCCAGAATGCGCTTTCCTTCACCCCATTCCCCACGGAGGTTGTCATGGGTCTTCTCGATTCCGTCATCGGTGCGCTCGGCCAGGGTGGCCAGGATGGACAAGGCGGGGGCGGCGGCCAGGCCGCGCTCTTGCAGGCGCTGCTGGCGATGCTCCTCGGCGGGCAGCAGGGCGGCGCGGGCGGCGGCGGCCTGGCCGACCTGGTGGCGCGCTTCCAGCAGGGCGGCCTGGGCGACGTGATCGGCTCGTGGGTGGGCACCGGGCAGAACCTGCCGGTTTCACCCGACCAGCTCGGCGGCGTGCTCGGCGACGACCTGCTCGGCCAGTTGACGCGCAGCACCGGCATGAACAGCGGCGACCTGCTGGGCCAGCTCGCGCAGGTGCTGCCGCAACTGGTGGACCACGTCACGCCGCAGGGTCAGCTGCCGTCGCAGGGCGCCGGCGCGGGCGAGCTGGACCTCGGTTCGGTGCTCGGGCAGTTGTTCGGCGGCGGGCGCTGAGGGCTACGCGCCCGGCGTGCGCGCCGAGCCGCCCACCAGGTCGAAGCGGAACAGCCGGCACTCGATCGGCCCGTTCCACATCGGGATGCGGCGGCTCTCCTTGAGCCGCATCGCCGTGGGCAGCTTCATGTCGGGGCTCAGCACCCAGGCGGTCCAGCCGGCGGCGTGGCGCGTGTAGGCGCGCTTCCAGTGCGAGGCCAGCCGCGCGAAGAAGTCGCTCGGCATGGATCGGTTGTCGTCCCGCGGGTCCGGCGCCGGCGCGCGCGCCGCCTTGCCGCCGACCTCGATGCGCTCGCCGTAGGGCGGGTTGAGCATCAGCGTGCCGGGCAGGCCCTCGGGCAGCGCCGGCGCGGGCCGCTCCAGCGCGTCGCCACCGTGGAATTCGATCGCCGCCGCGACGCCGGCGCGCTCGGCGTTGCGGCGCGCGAAGTCGACCATGCGGAACGACACGTCGCTGGCGTGGATGGGCACCGCCGCCGCGTGGATGCGCGCCCTGGCCTCGGCCTTGAGCTGCTGCCACAGCGCGCGCTGCTCGGGCCCGCTGAACGGCAACTGGCGCTCGAAGGCGAAGCGGCGTTGCAGCCCCGGCGCGATGCCGCAGGCGATCTGCGCCGCCTCGATGGCGATCGTGCCCGAGCCGCAGCACGGGTCGTGCAGCGCGCCGCCGGCCTCGGGCGTGCCGCGCCAGCCGGCGGCGGCGAGCAGCGCGGCGGCGAGCGTCTCCTTCAGCGGCGCGTCGCCCTTGTCCTCGCGCCAGCCGCGCTTGAACAAGGGCTCGCCCGAGCTGTCGACGTAGATCGCCGCGCGCTCGGGCCCGACGTGCAGCAGCAGCGGCAGATCCGGCCGGCGCGTATCGACGCTGCTGCGCGCGCCTTCGGCCTCGCGCTGCTGGTCGCACACCGCGTCCTTGATGCGCAGCGCGGCGAAGTTCAGGCTCTTCAGCGGGCTCTTCTGCGCCGTGGTGTCGACGCGCAGCGTGTGGCGCGGCGTCAGCCACTGCGACCAGTCCACCGTGCCGGCCAGCGCGTACAGGTCGTGCTCGTCGCGGTACGGCCCCTCGGCCACCTCGACCAGCACACGCTGCGCGAGGCGGCTCTCCAGGTTGAGCAGCATCACCTCGCGCTCGTCGCCTTCCAGCGCGACGCCGCCGCGGCGTGCCTGCACGCGTGCTTCGGGCAGCACGCGCGCGATTTCCTCGGCGAGCCAGTCCTCGACGCCGGCGGCGCAGGGCAGGAACAGGGGCAGGGGCATCCGGCGCAGCCCTGGCCTACATCGCTTTTCTGAGGTTGGCCGGCGCGATCTTCAGCGCCTCGCGGTACTTCGCCACCGTGCGTCGCGCCACGCGGATGCCCTGCTCTTCGAGCATCTGCGAGATCTGGCTGTCGCTCAAGGGCTTGTTGGCGTCTTCCGCCGCGACGAGCTGCTTGATCAGCGCGCGCACCGCCGTGCTCGACGCGTTGCCGCCGGCGTCGGTGTTCAGCGAGGAGCCGAAGAAGTACTTCAGCTCGAAGGTGCCGAAGGGCGTGGACATGTACTTGGCGGTGGTCACGCGCGAGATGGTCGATTCGTGCAGGCCCAGTTCGTCGGCGATCTCGCGCAGCACCAGCGGCTTCATCGCGATCTCGCCGTGCGTGAAGAAGGCCTTCTGGCGCTCGACGATGGCCTGCGACACGCGCTGGATGGTGTCGAAGCGCTGCAGGATGTTCTTCATGAACCAGCGCGCCTCCTGCAGCCGCGCGTTCAGCCCGGCGCCCGCGCCGTTCGCGCCGCCGCCGCGGCCCTGCTGGCGGATCGCGTTGGCGTACAGGTCGTTGATGCGCAGCCGGGGCATCACGTCGGGGTTGAGCACCACCTTCCAGCCGCGCCCGGCCTTCTGCACGATCACGTCGGGCACGATGATGTTGGCCTCGGCGCGCGCGAACGGCCGGCCCGGCTTGGGTTCGCAGGCGACGATCAGCGCCTGCGCCTGCTTGAGCAGGTCCTCGTCGGCGCCGGTGGCGGCCATCAGCTTCTTCAGGTCGCGCCGCGCCAGCAGCTCGAGGTGGCTCTTGCTGACGATGATCGCCACCATCTGCGCCTCGCTGCGCGGCAGCGCGCGCAGTTGCAGCATCAGGCACTCCGACAGGTTGGCCGCGCCGACGCCGGTGGGCTCCATGCTCTGCAGGAAGCGCAGGCCGCAGCGCAGGCGGTCGAGCATCTCCTCGCGCATGCCGTCGTCGGCGTCCTCGTCGACGAGGCGCGCGGCGATCTCCTCCAGCGGGTCGGCGAGGTAGCCGTCGTCGTCGAGCGAGTCGATCAGCACCAGCACCGCCGCCGCGTCCTCGTCCGACAGGCGCATGCCGCGCAACTGCTCGCGCAGGTGGTCCTGCAGGGTCGGCAGCGCGGCGTCGCGGTCGGCGCCGTCGAACTCGTCGCCGTCGCCCGCCGCCGCGGCCTTGCCCGGCAGCTCGCCGATGCCGTCGAAGTCGTCGCGCTCGGTGCCGTTCTCCCAGTCGTCGCGCTCGGTAGTGCCGAGTTCGGCGCCGTCCAGGCCGGGTGTCTCGTCGCCGCCCTCGCCCGTGCTCTCGGCGGCGCGTTCGCTCTCGCGTTCGCCGGCGCGCTCGGCCGCGCTGGTGCGCTCGGCCATCGGCTCGAAGGGCGCGCCGGCCTCCTCGTCGGGTTCGAGGAAGGGGTTCTGCTCCAGCATCTGCTCGACCTCCTGGTGGAGTTCGAGCGTCGAGAGCTGCAGCAGCCGGATCGACTGCTGCAACTGGGGCGTCAGCGCCAGGTGCTGGGAGAGGCGGACCTGCAGGGACGGCTTCATGCGTGGCCGGTCTCCCGCCGGGCTGCCCCAAGGGAGACTGCGGCCCCCTCGGGGGGTAGCGAAGGCGCGGAGCGACAAGCTTGGGGGCTCATGTCACATCCTGAAGTGCTCGCCGAGGTAGACCTTGCGCACGTCCGGGTTCTCGACGATCTCCGAGGGCGTGCCTTCGGCCAGCACGGCGCCCTCGCTGATGATGTAGGCGCGGTCGCAGATGCCCAGCGTCTCGCGCACGTTGTGGTCGGTGATCAGCACGCCGATGCCGCGCGCCTTCAGGAAGCTGATGATGCGCTGGATCTCCAGCACCGCGATCGGGTCGACGCCGGCGAAGGGCTCGTCGAGCAGGATGAAGCGCGGCTGCGTGGCCAGCGCGCGCGCGATCTCGACGCGGCGGCGCTCGCCGCCGGACAGCGCCGGCGCCGGCACGCTGCGCAGCTTCTCGATGCTCAGGTCGTGCAGCAGGCCGTCGAGCATCTGCTCGATCTGCGCCGCGCGCAGCGGGCGGCCGTCCTTGTCGAGCTGCAGCTCCAGCACCGCGCGGATGTTCTCCTCGACGGTCAGCTTGCGGAAGATCGACGCCTCCTGCGGCAGGTACGACAGCCCGAGGCGCGAGCGCAGGTGGATGGGCAGGCGTTCGACGCGCTGGCCCTCGATGCTGATCTCGCCGGCGTCGGCGCGCACCAGGCCGACGATCATGTAGAAGCTGGTGGTCTTGCCGGCGCCGTTGGGGCCGAGCAGGCCGACGACCTCGCCGCTGTCGACCGCCAGGCGGACGTCCTTGACGACCTTGCGCACGCCGTAGGACTTCTCCAGCCCGCGCGCTTCGAGGCGATGCACACGCGCCGGCGTGGCCGGTGCGGCGCTGGCGGCGGCGCTCATCGGCCGCCCCCGAGCGTGCTGGCCGGCTTGAGCGGCAGCGCGGGCCGGGCGGCGGCGGAGGCCGCGGCCTCCGCTTCGGCCGCCGCGGCCGAGCCCTCGCGCGGCGTCAGCACCGCGCGCACGCGGCCGCCCGGGTTGCTCGGCGTCGCGGCGGCGCCGCCGGAGACGCTGAACACCTCGGCGATGCTGTCGTAGGCCACCACGTTGCCGGCGATCTCGTCGGCCACCGTGCTGCCGCGCAGGCGCCGCACCGAGGCGTTGGTGACGAAGCGCACGGTGTCGGTCTTGCCGTCGTATTCGAGCCGCTCGGCTTCGCCCTCGATCCACTCGTCCACGCCGTCGCGCTTCTGGCGGAAGGTGGCCGGCTTGTCGGCCGAACCCAGCGCCACCGCGCTGTGGTAGCCGTCGGGTGTCTCGCGCACCTCGATGCGGCCGGCGCGTATGGTCATCGTGCCCTTGGTGACCACGACGTTGCCGTTGAACACCACGTGCTGGTTGAGCAGGTCGATGCGGCCGGGCTGGTCGGCCTCGACGTTCAGCGGCTTGAAGCGGTCGGCCTTCTCGGCGAAGGCCGGGGCGGCGGCAAGGGCGGCGGCCAGCAGCAGCGCGTGCCGGAGGATGCGGGGGATCGGAAGGATTCTCATCGAGGGCATGAAACTTGCATGCCATTCTAGCCACAAGCCATGCCGGCGCGGCGCCGGCAGCGGCGCCGCGCGTGGCGAGACGTCGTCAGCCCTTGCGCGAGGCCGCGATCAGGTAGTCGGCCACGGCCAGCATGCGCTCGTTGTTGCCGGCCAGGCCGCCCGAGGTGTAGTAGCGGCCCTGCACGCCCATCGCCGGCACGCCGTCGATCTTGTAGGCCTCGGCCAGCGTCAGCGCCTGGCGCGCCTTGGCCTGCACGCCGAAGGAGTTCATCACCTCGACGAACTTGGCGGCGTCGACGCCGTTCTTCGTCACCAGCGCCTCGACCTCGGCCTGCGTGGCGAGCTTCTGGCGCTCGACGTGGTAGGCGTGGAAGACCTTGCGGTGCATGGCCTCGACCAGGCCCATCGCCTCGAGCGTGTAGAAGATGCGCTGGTGCAGGCCCTCGGGCTCGCCGCGGAAGCGCACCGGCACGCGCCGGAACACCACGTGGTCGGGCAGCTTCTTCGCCCAGGCCTCGAGCGCCGGCTCGAAGGCGTTGCAGTGCGGGCAGCTGTACATGAAGAACTCCAGCACCTCGACCTTGCCGGCCGCCGTGGTGGGCACGGGCTGGCTCAGGCGCACGTAGTGCGTGCCCTCGACGAAACCGCCCTGCGCGGCGGCCGGCAGGCCCAGCACCAGGGCGCCGGCGCCGGCCAGCGCGGCGGAGAACTCGCGGCGTTGCATCTTCTTCATCGGTCGTTCCTTATTTCTGCACCCGCACCAGCACCGACTCGACGCCGGCCGCGGCGAGCTTGTCCTTGGCGCCGTCGGCCGCGTCCTTGACGATGAACGGGCCGACGCGCACGCGGTAGACGGTGCGGCCGGACTGCTCGCGCTCGCTGACCTTGGCCTCGTAGCCCATCATCGCCAGCCGGGCGCGCTGCTGCTCGGCGTCCTCGGGCCGGGCGAAGGCGCCGGCCTGCACGAAGTAGTTGAAGGGGTCGGCCGCCGGCGTCGGCTTGACGACGCTGGTCTCGCGCGCCGCGAGGATGGCGGCCGGGTCGCGCGCCGGCGACGAGGCGGGCGTGGCGCTGACCACCGGCGGCGCGGGCAGCGCCGCGGCCGAGGCGGGCGAGGCCGGCCGCGCGCCGTTCTTCTGGCTCAGGCCGGCGTTCGGGTCCCAGTTGCGGTTGCGCTCCTGCTCGGCCGCGTCCTGCTCGGCGGTGCGCTGCGGCACCTTGTTGACGAAGGGCACCGGCACCTTGGTGACGTACAGCGCCACGGCCAGCGACAGCGCCAGGCCGATCAGCAGGCCCACCACCAGGCCGAGGGCGAATCCGCCGCGTTGCGATTTCATGCGGTCTCCAGAGCGGGTTGTTCGCGGTCCATGCGCTGCGGCGCCGACACGCCCAGCACCGCCAGCGCGTTGCGCAGCACCTGGCGCGTGGCCGTCAGCAGCGCGATGCGCGCGCGCGCCAGCGCGGCGTCGTCGACGAGGAAGCGCTCGTTCGCGTAGTAACTGTGGAAGGCGCCGGCCACGCCGCGCAGGTAGAAGGCGATGTCGTGCGGCGCGAAGTCGGCCGCGGCGCCGGCCAGCACCTCGGGAAAGCGCGCCAGCTCGAGCATCAGCGCGGCCTCGGCGGGCGCCGTCAGCAGCGCGAAGTCGGCGCCGTGCAGCGCGCCCGCGTCGCCGCCCTTCTCGACGTACTGCTGGATCACCGAGCAGATGCGCGCGTGGGCGTACTGCACGTAGAAGACCGGGTTCTCGTCGTTCTTCTTCAGCGCCAGGTCGACGTCGAAGACGAACTCGGTGTCGGCCTTGCGGCTGAGCATGAAGAAGCGCACCGCGTCGCGGCCGGTCCACTCGATCAGGTCGCGCAGCGTCACGTAGCTGCCGGCGCGCTTGGAGATCTTCACCTCCTGCCCGCCCTTCATCACCGTGACCATCTTGTGCAGCACGTAGTCGGGGTAGCCGGCCGGCACGCCCAGGCCGGCGGCCTGGATGCCGGCGCGCACGCGCGCGATGGTGCCGTGGTGGTCGCCGCCCTGGATGTTGATCGCGCGCGGGAAGCCGCGCTCGAACTTGGCGAGGTGGTAGGCGACGTCGGGCACGAAGTAGGTGTAGCTGCCGTCGGACTTGCGCATCACGCGGTCCTTGTCGTCGCCGTATTCGGTGCTGCGCAGCCACAACGCGCCGCCTTCCTCGTAGGTCTTGCCGGCGGCGACCAGGCGCTCGACGGCGTCTTCCACGCGCCCGCTGCCGTACAGGCTCGACTCGAGGAAGTAGTGGTCGAAGTGCACGCCCAGCGCGCGCAGGTCCAGGTCCTGCTCGTGGCGCAGGTAGGCGACGGCGAACTGGCGGATGCCTTCGAGGTCGTCGCTGAAGCCGGAGGCCGTGAACTCGCGGTCGTCGGCGTGCACGGTCTTGCGCGCGGCGAAGTCGGCCGCCACGTCGGCGATGTACTCGCCGTTGTAGGCCGACTCGGGCCAGCCGGCGTCGCCCGGCTTCAGGCCGTTCAGGCGCGCCTGCACCGAGGCGGCCAGCGTGGCGATCTGCACGCCGGC
This sequence comes from Piscinibacter sp., assembly GCF_047600445.1. GTDB lineage: Bacteria > Pseudomonadota > Gammaproteobacteria > Burkholderiales > Burkholderiaceae_C > Piscinibacter. The sequence continues at coordinate 305,858 of NZ_JASGKT010000001.1, read as the reverse complement.
GTCGTTGTAGTAGAACTCGCGCGTCACCTGCCAGCCCTGCCAGTCGAGCAGGTTGCAGATCGCGTCGCCCAGGCAGGCCTGGCGCGCGTGGCCGGTGTGCAGCGGGCCGGTCGGGTTGGCCGAGACGAACTCCACCAGCACGGGCTTTCCGTTCGGCGCGGCGCGGCCGAAGTCGTCGCCGCCGCGCAGCACCTCGGCGACGATGGCCTGGCGCGCCGCGTCGCGCAGCCGGAAGTTGACGAAGCCGGGGCCGGCGATCTCCAGCGCCGCCACCCAGCGCTGCACGGCGGCCTGGCGGCTCAGCGCCTCGACCAGCGCCTGGGCCACCTCGCGCGGGTTCTTCTTCAGCGGCCGGGCGAGCTGCAGCGCCGCGGTGCAGGCCAGGTCGCCGTGCGCCGCCTGCTTGGGCGACTCGAACGCCGCCGCCACGGCGGCGCCGGGGCCGGCCTCGGCGATCGCCGCGGCCAGCGCCGCCAGCAGCTCCTGTTTGGCTTGGATCATGCGCAGGATTCTATTTGGCCTCGATTCCTTCGCTTGTTCCACGCGGCGGCCGCGCGCGGCCTGTGGAATCATGCAGCAGCCCCGCCTCGCCCGACATGAGCTCGCCGACACCCGACCCGACCTCGCTCGATCTGCCGCTGCTGATCGGCAAGTACCGCGTGCTGAAGAAGCTCGGCGAGGGCGCCACCAGCGAGGTCTTCCTGTGCCACGACGACTTCCAGGACATGGACGTGGCGATCAAGCGCGTGCGTCCGGCGGCGCTGGGCGACACGCAGGACGCGCGGTTTTTCGAGCGCTTCTTCGCCGCCGAGGCGGCGCTGGTCGGGCGCCTGAAGCACCCCAACGTGGTGCAGATCTTCGACGCCGTGGCCGACTCGGCCGAGCCCTACCTGGTGATGGAGTACGTGGCCGGCAACACGCTGCGCCCCTACTGCCGCGCCGACCAGTTGCTGCCGCTGGAGCTGATCGTCGAGCTGGGCTTCAAGTGCGCGATGGCGCTGGGCTACGTCTACCGGCAGGGCCTGATCCACCGCGACGTCAAGCCGGCCAACCTGCTGGTGACGCTGAGCAACGGTTCGATCACCGACGTCAAGGTCAGCGACTTCGGCAGCGTGCTCAACCTGGCGTCCGACGCGACGCAGGTCTACCGCGTCGGCTCGCTGGCCTACATGTCGCCCGAGCAGCTCGACGGCGCCGCGCTCGACAGCCGCGCCGACATCTACTCGCTCGGCGCGGTGCTCTACCACCTGATCGCCGGGCGCCCGCCGTTCGACGCGCAGGTGCAGTCGGCGCTGATGCAGCAGATCTACCACCAGAGCCCGCCGCCGCTGACACGCCTGCGCGACGGCGTCTCGGCCACGGTGGACGCGGTGATCCAGCGCGCGCTGAACAAGGACGTGAACCACCGCTACCGCGGCTGGGACGAGTTCGCGCAGGCGCTGGCGGCGCTGATCTCGCAGCAGCACGTGCCGCGCGGGCAGTTGCAGGGCGTGCTCGACTCGGAGCGCTTCACGCTGCTGCGCTCGCTCGACTTCTTCGCCAGCTTCGGCGACGTCGAGCTGTGGGAGGTGGTGCACCGCGCCCGGTGGCAGCGCTTCGACCTCGGCCACGCGCTGTACCGGCGCGGCGAGGAGGGCGGCGGCGACTTCCACATCATCGCCAAGGGCGCGCTGGAGGTGTTTCGCGACGGCGCGCGCGTGGCCCAGCTCGGCGCCGGCACCAGCGTCGGGGAGATGGCCTACCTCGCGCCCAGCGCCGAGCTGCGCCGCCACGGCACCGACGTGGTGGTCACCGAGACCGCCACCACGATCTCCTTCTCGCCCGAGACGCTGGCGCAGCTCAGCCCGGGCTGCCGGCACCGCTTCGACGAGGGTTTCATCCGCGTTCTGGTGCGGCGGCTGCACGCGGCGCACGAGGCGCTGGCCCATCCGCGCCGGATTCTGTGAATCCGGCGCGCCGCCGTGTCGGCGGCCCCACGGCCGGGTGCGTTGCTGCCTTTGCCGGCGGCTGGGCGCGATGCTTCAATCCGCAGCGGCAAACTTGCCCCTCAGCACAGGAGATTCCATGAACAAGCTGATCACCGTCGCGGCGCTGTCCGCCATCGCCTTCATCGCCCCGGCGCATGCCGCCGACGCCGCCGCCAAGGCGCCCACCGCGCAGCAGAACCGCATGACCACGTGCAATCACGAGGCCGGCGACAAGAAGGGCGACGAACGCAAGGCCTTCATGAAGAGCTGCCTCAGCGCCAAGAAGCAGACCCAGCAGGAGAAGATGAAGACCTGCAACAAGGACGCCGGCGACAGGAAGGGCGACGAGCGCAAGGCGTTCATGAAGGAATGCCTGAGCAAGTGATGGGCTATGGTCAACGCCGCCAGTAGGACGGATCGCCGTAGGTGAGTTTCAGGAAGTCGATCCACAGGCGCACGCGCAGCGGCAGGTGCTTGGCGTGCGGGAACACCGCGTAGATGCCGTTCGGCGGCGCGGCGAACTCGTCGAGCACGCTGACCAGCGCGCCGCTGGCGACTTCCTGCTCCACCTCCCAGGTCGAGCGCCAGGCGATGCCCAGCCCGGCGGTGCACCAGTCGTGCAGCACCTGGCCGTCGCTGCAATCGAGCCGGCCGCTGGGGCGCAGGTGCGTCACCGCGCCGTCGATCACGAAGGCCCAGCCGCGTGTCTGGCTGGCGTCGGAGCTGAGCGTCAGGCACTCGTGGCGCAGCAGCTCGCTCGGGTGCCTGGGCGTGCCGGCGCGCTTCAGGTAGGCCGGCGTGGCCACGCACAGGCGGCGGTTGTCGGCCATGCGCACGCTGATCAGGCTGGAGTCGGGCAGGTCGCCGACGCGCACCGCGCAGTCGTAGCCCTCGTTGACGATGTCGACGACGCGGTCGCTCAGGTTCAGCGACACGTTCACGTCGGGATGGCGCTCGATGAAGCGCGGTACCAGCGGCGCCACGTGGCGGCGTCCGAAGCCGGCCGGCGCGGTGACGCGCAAGTAGCCGCTCGCTTTCACACCGCCGGCGCTGACGCTGGCCTCGGCGTTGGCCAGGTCGGCCAGCAGGCGCTGGCAGTCTTCCAGGAAGGCGCTGCCCTCGTGCGTGAGCGTGATGCGCCGCGTGGTGCGCACCAGCAGCTTGACGCCCAGGCGCGCCTCCAGCGCGTCGATGCGCCGGCCGATCACCGCCGGCGCCACGCCCTCGGCATGGGCGGCGGCCGTCAGGCTGCCACGCGCGGCCACCGCGACGAAGGATTCGATCTGCTTGAGGCGGGCCATCGGCGTCGATTATCGCGATTCATGCGTTGGCGTCACAAATCCAAGACTTTCGAGGCTATTAATGTTGGCCGCGGTGTCCAATAGATTCGGGAATCCGCCCGAGTTTCGAGGACCGTCATGACCGATCGCACCACCCGCCACCGCCTGCACGTCGCCACGCCGCTGTACCGCTTCATCGAAGAGCGCGTTCTGCCCGGCACCGGCGTCGCCAGCGATGCCTTCTGGGCCGGTTTCGATGCGATCGTCGCCGAGCTGGCGCCGAAGAACGCCGCGCTGCTGGCCGAGCGCGACCGCCTGCAGACCGAGCTGGACCACTGGCACCGCGCCAACCCCGGCCCCATCGCCAGGCCCAAGGCCTACCGCAAGTTTCTGGAGCGCATCGGCTACCTCGTGCCCGAGCCGAAGAAGGTCAAGGCGACGACGAAGAACGTCGACGCCGAACTGGCCTTGCAGGCCGGCCCGCAGCTCGTGGTGCCGATCACCAACGCGCGCTACGCGCTGAACGCGGCCAACGCGCGCTGGGGCTCGCTGTACGACGCGCTGTACGGCACCGACGTGCTCTCCGAGGCCGACGGCTGCGAGAAGGGCCGCGGCTACAACCCCAAGCGCGGTGCCAAGGTGATCGAGTACGCGCGCCACGTGCTCGACCGCTGCGTGCCGCTGAAGACGGGCTCGCACATCGATTCCACCGCCTACCGCGTGGTCGACAACAAGCTGCTCGTGACGCTGAAGAACGGCAAGAGCGTCGGCCTGAAGAACCCGGCGCAGTTCGTCGGCTTCCAGGGTGAGGCCGACGCGCCCTCGGCGGTGCTGCTGTCGCACCACGGCCTGCACCTGGACATCCGCGTCGACCGGCGGCACCCCATCGGCGCCACCGACCCGGCCGGCGTGGCCGACCTGGTGCTCGAAGCGGCGCTGTCGACCATCCTCGACCTGGAGGACTCGGTCGCGGTGGTCGACGCCGAAGACAAGGTGCTCGCCTACGGCAACTGGCTGGGCATCATCCAGGGCACGCTCACGGAAGAAGTCAGCAAGGGCGGCAAGAGCTTCACGCGCGGCCTGAACCCGGACCGCCGCTACACCGGCCCGCGCGGCGAGGACGTGCTGCTGCACGGCCGCTCGCTGCTGTTCGTGCGCAACGTCGGCCACCTGATGACGAACCCGGCGATCCTGTGGGGCGATGACAGGAAGGAGATCCCCGAAGGGATCATGGACGCGGTGATCACCACCACCATCGCGCTGCACGACCTGCGGCGCCGTGGCAAGGACGGCATCACCAACTCGCGCAGCGGCTCGGTCTACATCGTCAAGCCGAAGATGCACGGGCCGGCGGAAGTGGCCTTCGCCGCCGAGCTGTTCGGCCGCGTCGAGAAGCTGCTCGGCCTGCCCGAGTCCACCGTCAAGCTCGGCATCATGGACGAGGAGCGCCGCACCAGCGTCAACCTGAAGGCCTGCATCGCCGCGGCGGCCTCGCGCGTGGCCTTCATCAACACCGGCTTCCTCGACCGCACCGGCGACGAGATGCACACCGCGATGCTCGCCGGGCCGATGCTGCGCAAGGGCGACATGAAGTCCAGCGCCTGGATCCAGGCCTACGAGCGCAACAACGTGCTGGTGGGCCTGGCCTGCGGGCTGCGCGGCAAGGCGCAGATCGGCAAGGGCATGTGGGCCATGCCCGACCTGATGAAGGCGATGCTGGAGCAGAAGATCGCGCACCCGCGCGCCGGCGCCAACACCGCCTGGGTGCCCAGCCCGACGGCGGCGACGCTGCACGCGCTGCACTACCACCAGGTCGACGTGTTCAAGGTGCAGAAGGAGCTGGAGAAGATCGACGCCGCCGCGGAGCGCGACACCCTGCTCGCCGGATTGCTGACCGTGCCGGTGGTGAAGAAGGCGAAGTGGAGCGACGAGCAGCGCCAGCAGGAGCTGGACAACAACGCCCAGGGCATCCTCGGCTACGTGGTGCGCTGGGTCGACCAGGGCGTGGGCTGCTCCAAGGTGCCCGACATTCACGACGTCGGCCTGATGGAAGACCGCGCCACGCTGCGCATCAGCAGCCAGCACATCGCCAACTGGCTGGAGCACGGCGTGGTGACGAAGGCGCAGGTCAACGCCACCTTCCGCCGCATGGCCAAGGTGGTGGACCAGCAGAACGCGGGGGATGCGCTCTACAAGCCGATGGCGGGGAACTGGGACACCAGCCGCGCCTACCAGGCCGCGCTGGACCTCGTCTTCAAGGGCAAGCAGCAGCCCAGCGGCTACACCGAGCCGCTGCTGCACGCGGCCCGGTTGAAGGTCAAGGCGGGCGCCTGATCAAGTCGGAGTGGGGGTGCCGGCCATCCGGTCGTACTTGAGGAAGTACTTGCGCGCCAGCGCGACGAGTTGCGCGTCGCTCGGGTGGTCCACCGTCTCGTAGCCGACGACCTGCCTGGCGGCGGCGGGGCGGTGCTTCTCGGCGTAGTGCTTGAAGTCGGCCAGGCTGGTGTGCGAGCCGGTCACCAGCACCTCGGCGATGCCGGCCAGCGCGTCGCACACCTCGCCGAAGAACTCGTGGCCGGTGCGCACGCCGCTGCCGTGCTGCGCGGTGTGGTGGGTGTGCGCCTTGACCTTCTGCGCCTGCACGTGCTCGGCATCGAACTGCAGGATCTGCGCTTTCTGGTGATCGACCCAGACCACGGCGTGGAACAGGCTCATCGTGTCGTCCTTTCTCGTTGATTGACTGCGAGCATCGTCGCGCCGGGCGGGGCCGGCCGGCTTGAGCACCGTCAAGGCGCACAATGGCCGCGTGGCCGAGAGCATCCACTACGCTTGGTTCGATACGCCGCTGGGCGGCTGCGCGATCGTCTGGGGCGATGCCGGCGTGCGCGGCCTGATGCTGCCCGGCGCGGACCGCGCGCGCACGCTGGCCAGCCTGCGCCGCCGCCATCCGGGCGCGAGCGAAGGCGCGCCGACGCCGGCCATCGCCGCCGCGATCGCCGCGCTGCACGCGCTGCTGGCCGGCGCGCCGGAGTCGCTGGCCGGCATCGCGCTCGACCTGCGCGGTGTGCCCGACTTCCATCGCCGCGTCTACGAAGCCGCGCGCCACATCCTGCCCGGCCGCACCTGCACCTACGGCGAGCTGGCCGAGACGCTCGGCGACGCCGGCGCGGCGCGCGCGGTGGGCCAGGCGCTGGGCGCCAACCCGTTCGCGATCATCGTGCCCTGCCACCGCGTGCTGGCCGCCGGCGGCGCCAGCGGCGGCTTCTCGGCGCCCGGCGGCGTGGCCACCAAGCTCAGGCTGCTGGAGATCGAGCGCGCGCGCTTCGGCGGCCAGCCTTCGCTGTTCGACGCCTCCTAGAATCCGCCGCGCACCATGAACCTCGCGATGGCCCAGCTTCCCGAACGCTGCGACGTGCTCGTCGCCGGCGCCGGCCCGGCCGGCAGCGCGGCGGCCACGCTGCTGGCGCGCGGCGGGCTCGACGTGGTGCTGGTCGACCAGCACGCCTTCCCGCGCGACAAGGTCTGCGGCGACGGCCTGATCCCCGACGCGCACCGCGCGCTGCGCCGCCTCGGCCTGCTCGACGAGGTGATGGCGCGGGCGCAGCCGGCCACGCACGTGGGCCTGGTGTCGCCGCGCGCCATCCGCGTCGACGTGCCGGGCGCGCTGGCGGTGCTGCCGCGCCGCGAGCTCGACGAGATCGTCTGCCGCGGCGCGCTGCGCGCCGGCGCGCGCCTGTTCGCGCCGGTGCGCTTCGTCGCGCCGCTCGAGGAGGGCGGCGCGGTGGTCGGCGCGCGGCTGGCCGGCGGCGAGCACGAGCGCGAGATCCGCTGCGCCTGGCTGGTGCTCGCCAGCGGCGCGGTGCCGCAGGCGCTGATCGCCGCCGGCATGGCGCTGCGCCAGCGCCCCAGCGGCGTGGCGCTGCGCGGCTACCTGAAGAACGACGCGATGCGCGCGCGCATCGACAAGCTCGAAGTGGTCTGGCACCGCGCCGTGGTGCCCGGCTACGGCTGGATCTTCCCGTGCCGCGACGGCGTGTTCAACGTCGGCGTCGGCGCCGCCACCGACCGCGAGATCAACCTGCGCGTGCTGCTCGACGCCTTCACGCGCATCTACCCGAACGCGCGCGAGCTGGTGGCCGGCGGCCAGTGGCTGGCGCCGCCCAAGGGCGCGCCACTGCGCACCTCGCTGGATGGTGCGCGGCTGTCGCGGCCCGGGCTGCTGGTCACCGGCGAAGCGGCCGGCAGCACCTACGCCTTCACCGGCGAAGGCATCGGCAAGGCGCTCGAAACCGGCATGCACGCCGCCGAGGCGCTGCTGCACGGCGGCGCGCGGCGCGCCGCCGACGCGGCCGTGCGCGCCGACTACGAGGCACGCCTGGCCGCGCTGAAGCCGCGCTTCGCGCTCTACGAACGCGCCAACTGGGTCAACCGCCACCCCTGGCTGGCGGACCTGGTGCTGTGGCGCGCCACGCGCAGCGAGCGGGTGCATCGACGCATCGCCGGCGTGCTCGAAGAAACCAGCAACCCCGGCCGCCTGCTGACGGCCGGCGGCCTGTACCGCCTGTTCACCGAATAGCCGCGCGATGTGCCAGTTGCTCGGCCTGAACGCCAACACGCCCACCGACGTGGTGTTCAGCTTCACCGGCTTCTCGACGCGCGCCGACGAACACAAGGACGGCTTCGGCATCGCCTTCTTCGAGGGCCGCGGCGCGCGCGTCTTCGTCGATGCGCAGAGCGCGCGCTGCTCGCCGGTGGCCGACATGGTGCGGCGCTACCCGATCCGCAGCCGCAGCGTCATCGCCCACATCCGCAAGGCCACGCAGGGCGGCGTGGCGCTGGAGAACACCCATCCGTTCCAGCGCGAGCTGTGGGGCCGCACCTGGGTGTTCGCGCACAACGGCGACCTGAAGGGCTATGCGCCGCGCCTGCACGCGAGCTTCCACCCGGTGGGCGACACCGACAGCGAACGCGCCTTCTGCTGGCTGATGCAGGAGCTGGCCAAGGCCCACGCCAGCCTGCCGAGCATCGCCGAGCTGACGACCACGCTGCGCGAGCTGGTGCCCGGCATCGCCGCGCACGGCAGCTTCAACTTCATGCTCAGCCACGGCGAGGCGCTGTGGGCGCACTGCTCGACGCGGCTGCACTGGCTGGTGCGCGAGCACCCGTTCCGCGCCGCGCGGCTGGCCGACGAGGACCTGAGCGTCGATTTCGCCAGCGTCACCACGCCCGCCGACCGCGTCGCGGTGATCGTCACCGAGCCGCTGACGCGCGACGAGCGATGGCAGGCGCTGGCCGGCGGCGAGCTGGCGGTGTTCCACGACGGCGCGCGCGTTCTCTGAACCCCTCACCACCGGCCTTCGCATGACCCAGCCCGCCACGCCCACGCCGCGCTTCGACACCTTCTACAAGTACGACGCGCTGACGCGATTGCTGTTCGACTACGCCGACGCGCACCCGAACCTGGTGAGCGTCGAATCCATCGGCAAGAGCCACGAGGGGCGCGACATCTGGGTCGCGACCGTCACCAACGCGGCCACCGGCGCGGCCATCGACAAGCCGGCCTTCTGGTGCGACGGCAACATCCACGCCGCCGAGCTGACCGCCAGCACCGCGGTGCTGTACTACCTGCACCAGCTCGTCACCGGCCACGGCGCCGACGCGAAGATCACCCATCTGCTCGACACGCGCGCGCTGTACCTGTGCCCGCGCCTGAACCCCGACGGCGCCGAGCTGGCGCTGGCCGACCGGCCGCGCCACATCCGCTCGTCGACGCGGCCCTACCCCTTCGACGAGGAGCCGGTCGAGGGGCTGACGATGGAGGACGTCGACGGCGACGGCCGCATCCTGACGATGCGCATCCCCGACCCGCACGGCGCCTACAAGAAGTGCGACAAGGACGAGCGCCTGATGGTGGCGCGCGAGCCCGGCGAGTTCGGCGGCGAGTACTACCGGCTGGTGCCCGAGGGCACGCTGACGCACTGGGACGGCCTGACCGTCAAGGTGAACCGCGACCGCGAGGGCCTGGACCTGAACCGCAACTTCCCGGCCGCGTGGCGCCAGGAGTTCGAGCAGCTCGGCGCCGGCCCCTACCCGACCAGCGAGCCCGAGGTGCGCGCGATGGTCGACTTCGTGATCGCGCACCCGAACATCGGCGCCGGCATCAGCTACCACACGCACAGCGGCGTGATCCTGCGGCCGATGGGCGCGTGCAGCGACGACGACATGATCCCCGAGGACCTGTGGGCCTACCAGCGCTTCAGCAAGCTGGGCAGCGAACTGACCGGCTACCCGGCGGTGAGCATCTGGCACGAGTTCAAGTACCACCCGAAGGAAGTGATAGGCGGCACGCAGGACTGGCTTTACGAGCACCTGGGCGCGCTGTTCTGGGTGGTGGAGATCTGGTCGCCCAACCAGGCGGCGGGCATCCAGGGCTACAAGTGGATCGACTGGTTCCGCGAGCACCCGGTGGACGACGAGCTGAAGCTGCTGAAGTGGAGCGACGAGAACTGCGGCGGCCAGGCGCACGTGGACTGGAAGCCCTTCATGCACCCGCAGCTCGGCGCCGTCGAGATCGGCGGCTGGGACAAGATGAACTTCTGGCGCAACCCGCCGCCGCCGCTGCGCGAGCGCGAGGCGGCGCGCTTCCCGGCCTGGATGACGCAGCTCGCGCTGAGCCTGCCCAGGCTGGAGCTGCTGCGCACCGAGGTGCGCGCGCTCGGCCCCGACACCTGGCGCGTGCGCATGGCGGTGGCCAACAGCGGCTGGCTGCCGGCCTACGTGAGCCAGCGCGCCTTGCAGCGCAAGGTGGTGCGCGGCGTGGTCTTCGAGATCGCGCTGCCGCAGGGCGACCCGGCCATCTCGCTCGTGTCCGGCAAGCAGCGCATCGAGGGGCCGCAGCTCGAAGGCCACGCGCCCAAGCAGTCGCAGATCGCCTTCCTGTCCAGCCGCGAACTGACCGCCGACCGCGCGGTGGCCGAGTGGGTGCTGCGCGCGCCCAAGGGCACGCGGCTCGCGCTGGTGGCGCGCGCCGATCGGGCCGGGACGGTGCGCACCGAGGTCAGCCTCGATTGAGCAACCGTCTTGTTCGTCAAGCGCTATGCATAGTCGAATCCCACATCGAGCCATGTTTGGCGATGGCATTGAGCATCGTCAGCAGCTTGCGCATGCAAGCGACCAGGGCGACCTTCTTGCGCTTGCCGGCCACCAGCAGGCGTTCGTAGCAGACCTTAAGCGCCGGGTTGTACCGGACCGCCGTGAGGGTGGCCATGTACAGCGTTCGTCGCACATCTGCGCGCCCACCCCAGATGGAGTGCTGCCCGCGCATCTGGCCGGAGTCGCGGTTCAACGGCGCCACGCCGACCAGCGCGGCAATGCGGCGCCGGTCGAGCTTGCCGAGTTCGGGCAGTTCGGCCAGCAGCACCGCCACGCTGGCCGCGCCGATGCCCGGCACGCTGGTCAGCGCCTGGGCCAGCTCGGCATGGTGGCGCTGCACATGCGCTGCCACCTCCACTTCGCTGTCGCCCAGTTCGTGCTTCAGAAACTCAATGACCCGCTCGATGCTCGGGCGCGAGGCCGCGTGCGCCAGGCGCAGACGCTGCCGCTCGGCCGTCAGCATCTGCACCAGTTGGCGACGGCGCAGCACCAGGGCCTGCAGCTGCTGCAGCTCGGCGTCGGCCAGCGGCTTGACGAAGCGTTCGCGCTCGGGGTGCTGGTGCAGCACGCGCGCGAAGGCCGCCAGCATGCGCGCGTCCAGCGCGTCGGTTTTGGCCAATGCACCCATGGCGCGGGCGAAGTCGCGCGCCGTGCGCGGGTTGACCACAGCCACCGCCAGGCCCGAGGCCTGCAGCGCGCAGGCCGCCTCGAACTCGTAGCCGCCGGTGGCCTCCAGCACCACCAGCGCCGGCGACAGGGCCGTGGCCTGGTGGACGAGTTGCTCGATGCCGCTGACGTCGTTGGCCACCTGCCAGGTCTTGGACTGCTCGCTGCTGGCGATCTCCAGCGTCTGGCTGGAGACATCAATGCCGATAAAAACAGAGTCGGACACGTCCTCTCACCCCCATCCTTGTCTATGCGAACTTCAAGTTCCTACAACCGTTCGGGTTGCAGAGAAGGACGGTCCGGCTCAGGCGCCCAGTGCTCAATCACGGGCTTCAAACATCCCAGAGGCCGCTCGGGCTACCCGAGCCGGTCCGAGGCTTAAAGATACAAGGCCTCAGAACAAGCGCCCCACGTTCATCAAGGTCAGCACCCCCAGCACCGCGAAGATCGCCGCCGCGATGCCGTGCACCAGGCGCATCGGCACCTTCTTCGCCGCCACGTCGCCCAGCAGCACGGCCGGCACGTTGGCGATCATCATGCCCAGCGTGGTGCCGGCCACCACCGCGGCCAGGTCGGCGTAGCGCGCCGCCAGCGCCACGGTGGCGATCTGCGTCTTGTCGCCCATCTCGGCGAGGAAGAAGGCCAGCACCGTGGTGCCGAACACGCCCAGGCGCGGCATGCCGCCCTCGGCCGCGTCGTCGATCTGGTCGGGCACCAGCATCCAGGCCGCCATCGCGAGGAAGGACAGGCCGATCACCCAGCGCAGCGTGTCGGGGCCGAGCGCGCGCGCGATCCAGTCGCCGACGACGCCGGCCAGCGCGTGGTTGACCAGCGTGGCCACCAGGATGCCCAGCACGATGGGCACGGGGCGGCGGAACTTCGCCGCCAGCAGCAGCGCCAGCAGTTGCGTCTTGTCGCCCATTTCGCCGAGCGCGACGATGCCGGTGGAGACGAGGAAGGCTTCCAAGAGGATCTCCGGGCCGGGAGCGGGACGGATGACCGCACGGCCTCCCCGGCCGCGGACGGAGGCGTGTGGTCAACGGTCTTGCCGGGCCGGAAAAGGCTGCTGCCGCCACGGCCTGCGGGCCGAGTGTGTTGACGGCAGCTCCCGCGCGGGCGGCGCGGGGCGGCTACTCCCCGATGACGGGCAACGAGTGCGCGCGGATTGTAGTCGCGCCTGCCGCTCAGGCCGCCGCGGTGCGCCGCAGGTAGCGGGCCAGCGTCTCGCGCAGCCGCGCCACGTCGATCGGCTTGGTGAGGAAGTCGTTCATGCCGCAGGCCAGCGCCTCGTCGCGCTCGGAGGTCAGCGCCGCGGCGGTCAGCGCGACCACCGGCAGCGTCTCGGCGTCGAATTTCTCGCGCAGCGCGCGCACCGCGGCGTGGCCGCTCATCACCGGCATGTGCACGTCCATCAGCACCAGGTCGAAGGGCCGGCCGGCGGCGACGGCGGCCTCGACCGCCTCGACCGCGCCGGCGCCGTCGCCGGCCTGCGTCACGTCCAGGCCCCACTGCTCGAGCATCGCCACGGCGATCAGCATGTTCACCGGGTTGTCCTCGGCCACCAGCACGCGCCCGCCCCGCAGCGGCGCGAGCGCGTCGCCCTCGGCCGGCGCGTCGGGCGCGCCGGCGGCCGGCAGCGGCAGGTCGGCCCAGAAGGCGCTGCCGTAGCCCGGCGCGCTGTTGACGCCGACGCTGCCGCCCATCAGCGCGGCCAGCTCGCGGCAGATCGACAGCCCCAGGCCGGTGCCGCCGTAGCGCCGCGTGATCGAGTCGTCGGCCTGCGAGAAGGGCGTGAACAGGCGCTGCTGCGTCTCGGCGGCTATGCCCGGGCCGGTGTCGTGCACCGCCAGGCGGACCAGCGCGCCGCGCACGCCGGCCTCGATGCGCACGCTGCCGCGCTCGGTGAACTTGATCGCGTTGGCGACGAAGTTGGTGAGGATCTGGCGCACGCGCAGCGGGTCGCCGCGCACCGTGGGCGGCACCGCGTCGTCGACCGACAGCAGCAGCGCCAGGCCCTTGGCCTCGGCCAGCGGCAGGTAGGCGTGGTGCACCGCGGCGAGCGTCTCGCGCAGGCCGAAGGCGACGTCTTCCAGCGCGATGCGGCCGGCCTCGACCTTGGACAGGTCGAGGATGTCCGAGATGATGCCGGTCAGGCTCTGCGTGCTGTCGATCATCTGCGCCAGGTACTGCTGGCGGCGCTGCTCGCTCAGGCCCGGCTGCATCGCCAGCCGCGCCAGCCCGAGCAGGCCGTTGAGCGGCGTGCGGATCTCGTGGCTGGTGTTGGCGAGGAAGGCGCTCTTGGCGCGGTTGGCCGCCTCGGCGGCGTCGCGCGCGTCGGCCAGCGCGCGCTGCGTCTGGCGCCGCTCGGTGATGTCCTCGGCGCTCCAGATCGTGCCGCCGCCGATCGGGTTGCTCGGGTCGACCGACTGCGCCTGCAGGCGCACCCACAGCAGGCTGCCGTCGCGCCGCTTGAGCTGCGCCTCGCACTCGAAGCCCTGCTTGTGCCGCAGCTTGCCGATCGCCTCGCGGCGCAGGCGCTGGAAGCCGGCCGGGTCGGGCCACAGCACCGACAGCGTGGTGTCGCGCAGCTCGTCCTGGCTCCAGCCGAACATCTCGCGGTGGCGCGTGTTGATGCGCACGATGCGCTGCTGGCGCACGAAGGCGATCGCCAGCGTCACGGTGTTGAGGATGGCCTCGACCTCCAGGCGCGTCTGCTCGTTGGCGCTCATGTCGCGCCCGGCCGTCACCAGGAAGCGCTGGCCGTCGAAGTCGAAACGCGCGCCCGACACCAGCATCGGCAGGCGCCGGCCGTCGCGGTGGCGGAAGGTGACCGGCCTGGCCTGCACGCTGCCGTCGCGGCGTATCGCGGCGACGAAGGCCTCGCGGTCCGCCGGCCGCTGCCACAGGCGGATCTCGGTCGAGGTGCGCCCGATCACCTCTTCGCGGCGGTGGCCGCTGACCTGCAGGAAGCAGTCGTTGACCAGCGCGAAGCGGCCGGTCTCCATCTCGGTCAGCGTCAGGCAGTCGGGGCTGGTCGCGAACAGGTGCGACAGCAGCGCCTCGGAGCGGCGCAGCGCCGCCTCGGCGTTCTTGCGCGCGGTGATGTCGACGTACATCGTCAGCAGCGCCGGCCCGGCCACGCTGCCCACGGCCACCGCGGTGGCTTCCACCACCACCGGCCGGCCGTCGAGCGCGAGCATCTGCTCGTCGACCACCGGCAGCGCCTCGCCGGGCGCGAGCCGCTCCGAGCGGGCGATGCGCTCGCGCATCGCCTGGCGCTGCTCGGGCGCGGCGAAGTGGTCGAGCAGGTGGCTGCCCTTCATCGCCTCGGCGTCGCGGTAGCCGAACAGGTGCGCGGCGGCGGCGTTGGCGTCGAGCACGGTGCCGCGGCGCTGCAGCACCATCGCCGAGGGCGAGCGCGTGAACAGCGAGCGGTAGCGCGTCTCGCTGGCCGCCACCGCCTGCTGCGCGCGAACCTGCGCGGTGACGTCGCGGCCCACGCCCCAGTAGCCGCGGAAGATGCCGGCGGCGTCGAACTGCGGCTCGCCGCCGAGCGCGATGTGGCGCACGCGGCCCTGCGCGTCGAGCATGCTGGTCAGCAGGTTGCCGAACGGGCGGTGCGCCTCCAGGTCGGCGCGGTGCGCGTCGAGCGCCTCGTCGTCCAGCCCCAGCCCGGCGGCGTGCTCCCACGCCGTGCGGCCGATCGCGCGCTGCAGCGACAGGCCGGCCGCGCCGGCGCGGCTCTCGGTGATGCGGGTGAAGCGGAACTCCTCGTCCTGCTCCCAGTAGCAGTCGACCGCGATGCCGAGCAGCTCGCGGAAGCGCCGCTCGCGCTTGGCGCTCTCGGCGAGGTAGTGGTCGATCACGCGCGCGATCAGCGCGCCGCCGGCGCCGCCGCAGCCGATCAGCAGCACGTGCAGCGCGATCAGGATCGCCAGCGAGGTCGATGCCGGCGGCGCGGGCAGGCGCCCGCTCGCCTGCATCCAGGCGATGCCCGCCACCGCCGCCAGCGCGGCCACGGCGGCGGCCAGGCTGTGGCGCGGCCCGGCCACCGCGGCGAGCAGGCACACCACCAGGCCGTAGAAGCCGAGGCTGGGGTTGCCCAGCCCGTCGGCCAGCACCACGGCCGCCCCGGCGGACAGCGCGATCGCGCCGAGCGCGATCGCCAGCAGCGTCGCGTCGACGTGCACGAGGCGCGACTGCCGGCTCAGCGCCCAGGCGCGCGCGCACAGCGCGGCGTACAGCAGGAACGACAGCGCCGCGCCGCCGCGCGCGGCGTCCGGCAGCGCCGCCGGCAGCAGCGCGAACACCACCGCCGCGGTGGCCGCGGCCAGCGTGGCCGTGCCGAACAGCACGCTGCCGATCAGCCGCCGCACCGGGTCGGAGCCGGTGCGCGCCGCCGCGGCGCCGGGCGCGGCCGGCGCTCCCGCCATCAGCGGCGCCGGTCGGCTCGGGGAGGCGTTCGACTCGGTGGGGCTCATCGGGCGGGCGCGGCGGGGGGATCGGCGATGTTACGTCGGGCGCCCCGCGCAAAAAGCGCGCCGCCGGCGCGCACCGAGCACTATGGCGCGCTCGGCCGCTGTTCGGCCCGCCGCGAACTCAGGGCGCCGCGGCGCGCCCGGCGGCCAGCGCCGCGCGCGTGGCCTGCGCCGCCGCGCGCGCGGCGGCCGCGAACTCGTTGCCGCGGCTGGCGTAGAGGATGGCGCGCGAGGAGTTCACCACCACCGCGCCGCTGGTGCGGCCGGCCTGGGCGCGCCAGCCGGCGCGCACCGTCGCCAGCGCATCGCCGCCCTGCGCGCCGACGCCGGGGATCAGCAGCGGCAGCGTCGGCGCCAGCTCGCGCACACGCTCGATCTCGGCCGGGAAGGTGGCGCCCACCACCAGGCCGAGCTGGCCGCTGCGGTTCCACGGCCCCTGCGCGAGGCGCGCGATGTGCTCGTAGAGCAGGTCGCCGGTGACCAGGCGCTGCGCCTGCAAATCCGAGCCGCCCGGGTTCGAGGTGCGGCACAGCAGGAACAGGCCCTTGTCCTCGTACTTCAGCCAGGGCTCGACCGAGTCGAAGCCCATGAAGGGCGACAGCGTCACCGCATCGGCCCGGTAGCGCTCGAAGGCCTCCAGCGCGTACTGCTCGGCGGTGCTGCCGATGTCGCCGCGCTTGGCGTCGAGGATCACCGGCACGGCCGGCGCCACCTTGCGGATGTGCGCCATCAGGCGTTCGAGCTGGTCCTCGGCGCGCTGCGCGGCGAAGTAGGCCACCTGCGGCTTGTAGGCCAGCACCAGGTCTTTCGTCGCGTCGACGATGGTGGCGCAGAAGTCGAAGATGCGCGAGGCATCGTGCTGCCACGCGCCGGGGAACTTGGACGGCTCGGGGTCCAGCCCCACGCACAGCAGCGAGTCGTTGGCGCGTTCGGCGCCGGCGAGCTTGTCGGTGAACTTCATCGTCAGATCCGCCTGGCCAGCGCCGCCGCCGCGCCGGTGTAGCCGCCCGGCGTCAGCGCCTTCAGCCGCGCGCGCTCGGCCTCGGGCAGTTCGAGCGTGTCGATGAAGGCGGCGATCGCCTCGCGCGTGATCGCCTTGCCGCGAGTCAGCTCCTTCAGCCGCTCGTAGGGGTTGGGCAGCGCGTAGCGCCGCATCACGGTCTGGATCGGCTCGGCCAGCACTTCCCAGGCGGCGTCGAGGTCGGCGGCGAGCGCCTCGCGGTTGACTTCCAGCTTGTCGAGCCCGCGCAGCAGCGAGTCGAAGCCGAGCAGCGCGTAGCCCAGCGCCACGCCCATGTTGCGCAGCACGGTGCTGTCGGTCAGGTCGCGCTGCCAGCGGCTGATCGGCAGCTTCTGGCTCAGGTGCGCCAGCAGCGCGTTGGCCAGGCCGAAGTTGCCCTCGGCGTTCTCGAAGTCGATCGGGTTGACCTTGTGCGGCATCGTCGAGCTGCCGATCTCGCCGGCCTTGGTGCGCTGCTTGAAGTAGCCCAGGCTGACGTAGCCCCACACGTCGCGCGACCAGTCGATCAGGATGGTGTCGGTGCGCGCGACGGCGTCGAACAGCTCGGCCATCCAGTCGTGCGGCTCGATCTGGATGGTGTACGGGTTGAACGCCAGCCCGAGCCGCCGCTCCACCACGTCGCGGCTGAAGCCCTCCCAGTCGAACGCCGGCCAGGCCGCGAGGTGGGCGTTGTAGTTGCCCACCGCGCCGTTCATCTTGGCCAGCAGCTTCACCTCGGCGATGCGGCCGCGCGCGTGCGCCAGGCGCGCCACGACGTTGGCGATCTCCTTGCCCACCGTGGTCGGGCTGGCAGTCTGGCCGTGGGTGCGGCTGAGCATCGGCACCTCGGCCAGTTCGCGCGCCATCGTGGAGAGCTTGGTCACGATGCGGTCCAGCGCCGGCAGCAGCACCTCGGCGCGCGCCGCCTTGAGCATCAGCGCGTGGCTGGTGTTGTTGATGTCCTCGCTGGTGCAGGCGAAGTGCACGAACTCGCCGGCCGCCTTCAGCTCGGCGTGGTGCTCGAAGCGGCCCTTGAGCCAGTACTCGACCGCCTTGACGTCGTGGTTGGTGGTGCGCTCGATGTCCTTGATGGCCTGCGCGTCGGCCTCGGAGAAGCGCGCCACCAGCCCGTGCAGCAGGCCGCGCGCGGCTTCCGACAGCGGCTTGAACTCGGCGAAGCCGGCGTCCGACAGCGCGATGAACCACTCCACCTCGACCTGCACGCGGCGGTGCATCAGGCCGAATTCCGACAGCAGCGGGCGCAGCGGCGCGAGCCGGGCGGCGTAGCGGCCGTCCAGCGGCGACAAGGCGGTGAGGGCGGAGAGGGTCATCGCGGGGGCGCGGCGGGCGGCGCGTGTGCTCGGGAAGGGCCCCGATTTTAGGCGGCGGCGCCCGGCCGCCGGCCCCGGCTCAGCCGCCGCGCCCGGGCCGGCCGACCACGCTGCGCACCACCGGCGGGTTCGGCATCGCCGGGCCGTCGTGGATGTGCAGCGCCTCGGCCAGCGTGCGCAGCGCCGCCTCGGCGGTGGCGGCGCTGGCGGCGTGCACCTTGAGCAGCGCGTCGCCGGCCTTCACGCGGCTGCCCAGCGGCGGCAGCCGCGTGATGCCCACGCGCGGGTCGACCTTGTCGCCGGGGCGGCGCCGCCCGCCGCCCAGGGCGACGATCACCAGCCCGATGCGGCGCGTGTCCATCGCGCCGAACACGCCGTCGCGCGGCGCGGCCAGCACGCGCTGCACCGGGGCCGAGGGCAGGTGCGCGCCGCCGCGCGCCAGCACGTTGGCGGGCCCGCCCAGGCCGGCGACCATGCGCGCGAAGCGCTCGGCCGCGCGGCCGTCGTCGAGCGCGCGCATCGCCTGCTGCTCGCCCTTGGCCGGCGAGCCGGCCAGCCCGCCCAGCCACAGCATGTGGCCGGCCAGCGCGAGCGTGAGCTGCAGCAGGCGCGGCTCGCGCGCCGCGCCGGTGAGGAAGTCGATCGCCTCGCGCACCTCCACCGCGTTGCCGGCGGTGCTGCCGAGCACCTGGTTCATGTCGCTGACCAGCGCCTGCGTCGGCAGCCCGGCGCCGACCGCCACCTCGACCAGGCTGCGCGCCAGCGTGTCGGCGGCGTGCGCCTCGCGGCAGAAGGCGCCGTTGCCGAGCTTGACGTCCATCACCAGCGCGTCGATGCCGGCGGCGAGCTTCTTCGAGAGGATGCTGGCGGTGATCAGCGGCACCGACTCGATCGTCGAGGTGACGTCGCGGATCGCGTAGAGGCGCCGGTCGGCCGGCGCGATGCGCGCGCTCGCGCCGACGATCGCGCAGCCGGCCTCGCGCAGCACGCGCTGCAGCGTCGGCCGGCGCGGCGTGACGCTGTAGCCGGGCAGCGCCTCGAGCTTGTCGAGCGTGCCGCCGGTGTGGCCCAGGCCGCGGCCCGAGACCATCGGCACCACGCCGCCGCAGGCGGCGACGATGGGCGCCAGCAGCAGGCTGGTCTTGTCGCCCACGCCGCCGGTGGAGTGCTTGTCGATCAGCGGGCCGTGCAGCCGCGCGCGCGACCAGTCGATGCGGTCGCCCGAGTCGGTCATCGCCTGCGTCAGCGCGACGCACTCCTCGCGGTTCATGCCGCGCAGGCACACCGCCATCGCGAAGGCGGCGATCTGGCCCTCGCTCCACGAGCGGTCCACCAGGCCGCGCACGAAGGCGCGGATCTCGGCGGCGTCCAGCCGCTGCGCGCGGCTCTTGCGATGGATGATTTCCTGGGCCAGCATGGAACGGCGATTGTCCGCAAGGCGGCCGGCCTTGTCCTCCCCGGTGCCGGGTGTTTGGCGCGGGCGCGAGAATTCCCGCACCCCTTCCATCGTTTCATTCCATGACCGACCTGTCACGCTTCGACATCACGCGCAAGTGGCCCGCCGCGCACCCGGATCGCCTGCAGCTCTACTCGCTGCCCACGCCCAACGGCGTGAAGGTGTCCATCCTGCTGGAAGAGCTGGGCCTGCCCTACGAGCCGCACCTGGTGAGCTTCGAGACGAACGACCAGTTGTCGCCGGAGTTCCTGTCGCTGAACCCGAACAACAAGATCCCCGCGATCCTCGACCCCGACGGCCCGGGCGGCCGGCCGCTGGCGCTGTTCGAGTCGGGCGCGATCCTGATCTACCTCGCGGAGAAGTGCGGCCGCTTCCTGCCCGCCGACCCGGCCGCGCGCTACCAGGCGATCCAGTGGCTGATGTTCCAGATGGGCGGCGTCGGGCCGATGTTCGGCCAGCTCGGCTTCTTCCACAAGTTCGCCGGCAAGGACTACGAGGACAAGCGCCCGCGCGACCGCTACGTGGCCGAATCGAAACGCCTGCTGAGCGTGCTGGACCGGCACCTGGCCGGGCGCGCGTGGATGCTGGGCGACGAGTACACGATCGCCGACATCGCGATCTGGCCCTGGGTGAACAACCTCGTCGGCTTCTACGGCGCGGGCGAACTGGTCGGCTTCGATGCGTTAGAGAACGTGCGGCGCGTGCTCGACGCCTTCCGCGCGCGGCCGGCGGTGCAGCGCGGGCTGAACATCCCGGCGCGGCCGGTCAAGGCCTGATCAGGCGCTCAGCACGCGCTCGATGTCGTCGAGCAGCGCGCTGGCGCCCAGGCGCAGGCGCTGCGGCGTCAACGCGGCGCCGCCGAGAATCCGCTCGGCGAGGTCGAGGTAGACCGCCGCATCGGCCACGCGCCGCACGCCGCCCGAGGCCTTGAAGCCGACGCGCCGCGCGCCGCCGGCATCGGCCGCGACCGCCTCCAGCATCGTGCGCGCGGCGTCGGGCGTCGCGCCGACGGGTGTCTTGCCGGTGCTGGTCTTGAGGAAGTCGGCGCCTTCGGCCAGCGCGATGCGCGAGGCGCGCTCGATCAGCGCGGCGCTCTTCAGCTCGCCGCTTTCGAGAATCACCTTCAGCACGCGGCCCTCGCATTCGCGCCGCACCGCGCGCAGCAGCGCCGCGGTCTGGGTGTCGCCGCCGGCCGCGAGCGCGCGCCACGGCAGCACCACGTCGACCTCCTGCGCGCCGGCGGCGACGATCTGGCCGGTTTCGCGCAGCGCGCGTTCGACGTCGGCCCCGCCGTCGGGAAAGTTCGCCACCGCCGCGACCGCCACGCCGCGCGGCGCGTGGGCGAGCGCGCTGCGCACGAGGCGCGGCCACACGCACAGCGCCGCCACGCGGCCCGGCGCGCCGGCCGCGCGTTCGGCCAGGCGCTGTACGTCGGCTTCGCCGTCGGCGTCGTTCAGGCTGGTCAGGTCCAGGCAGGCGAGCGCGAGGCGCGCGGTGTCGTGCGGCGTCCGTTCGCTCACGTTCACAACTCCAGCGCGGCGATCACCGCTTCGAGCAGCGCCACCGCGCGCGGCGCGGCGTCGTCCGCCACGGCCAGCGTGTGCGCGTGGCTGAGCGCCTCGGCGCGCAGCCCGCAGCCCATGTTGGTCAGCAGCGAGAAGGCCAGCACGCGCAGGCCGGCGTGGCGCGCCAGGATGGTCTCCGGCACCGTGCTCATGCCCACCGCCTGCGCGCCCAGGCGCTGCAACATGCGGATCTCCGCCGGCGTCTCGAACTGCGGGCCCAGCACCCAGGCGTAGACGCCTTCGTGCAGCACGATCCCGGCGCGCCGCGCGGCCGCCTGGGCCTGCGCGCGCAGCGCGGGGTCGTAGGCGTCGCGCAGGTCGACGAAGCGCGCGCCGCCCGTCTCGCCGAGCAGCGGCGAGCGCTGAACGAGGTTGAGGTGATCGGTGAGCATCATCAGCTCGCCGGGCTGCATCGCATCGGCCAGGCTGCCGGCCGCGTTGGTCTGCACCAGCAGCTCGACGCCGGCGGCGGCCAGCGCGGCGATCGGCGGCTTCATCGCCGCGGCGTCGCCGCCTTCGTAGGCGTGGCGGCGGCCGCACAGCACCGCCACCTCGTGCGGCCCGATGCGGCCCAGCACCAGCTCGCCGCGGTGGCCGGCGATGCCGGGCTCGGGAAAGCCCGGCAACTGCGCATAAGGCAGGCACAGCGGATCGGCGACGCGCTGTGCCAGCGGTGCCCAGCCCGAGCCGAGCAGCACCGCGATGCGCGGGCGGCGGCCCGTCGCCAGCAGCCGCGCCGCGCACGGATTTGCCTGCTCGACGCCGGGCCGGCTCATCGCGGCGGCGCGAGCTGCTCGGGCCCGAAGCTCGCCGGCAGCAACCCGGCCAGCGTGTGGCGCGCGGTGACGCGCCGCGTGTCGGCCGACCACACCGGCGTCTCGTCACCGGCGAACTCGCGCAGCTTCTGCCGGCAGCCGCCGCAGGGCGTGACGGGCCGCGCCGAATCCGCCGCCACCAGCACCGCGGTGACGCGCGTGCCGCCGCCCAGCACCAGTTGGCCCAGCGCCACCGCCTCGGCGCACAGGCCTTCCGGGTAGGCGGCGTTCTCGACGTTGCAGCCGGCGTGGACGCGGCCGTGCTCGTCGATCAGCGCGGCGCCGACGGCGAAGCGCGAGTAGGGCGCGTAGGCCCGTTCGCGGGCGGCCAGCGCGGCGGCGAGCAGCGCCGCCGGCGGCGCATCGGGGGCGAGGGTGTCCAAGAGAACGAATCGCGGCAGGTCGGGCCGCGATTGTCCGCTACCCGTGGCCGCTCAGACCGACGCCATCGCGGCCGCGAGGTGGCATCCGCTGCCGGCCATCACGAACAGGTGCCAGATGAAGTGGCCGAAGCGCAGCGAGGCGTCGAACACGAAGAAGGCCGTGCCGACCAGGTAGGCCACGCCGCCGGCCAGCAGCCAGCCCAGCGCCGAGGCATCGAGCGCCGCCACGCCGGGCAGCGCGGCCAGCAGCGCGCACCAGCCCAGCAGCAGGTACAGCCCGGTGGACAGGCGCCGCTGCGTCAGCCGGCGCATCAGCTTGAGCGCCGCGCCGGCCAGCGCCAGCGCCCACAGCAGCGCGCAGGTGGCGATGCCGGCCCAGCCGGCCATCGCGCCCAGCGTGAAGGGCGTGGCGCTGCCGGCGATGAAGAGGTAGATCGCCGCGTGGTCCACCGCGCGCGCCCACAGCTTGGCGCGCCCCGGCGGCAGCGCGTGGTAGACCGCCGAGGCCAGGAACACCAGCACCATCGTGGCGCAGAACACGCCCACCGCGACGGTGCCGAGCGCGCCGTTGTGGCGCGGCGCGGCGGCCGACAGCGCCGGCCAGGCCGCCAGCGGCAGCACGCAGGCCAGCGCGTGGCTGGCGGCGTTGGCGATTTCCTCGGCGCGTGTCTGCACCCGCGCGCGCGGCGCGGTTCGCATCGGAATGGGCAGGACGAGGCGCATGCCTGCAATGAACGCCCGAAGCGCACGCCGCGCATCCCCTCGAACGGGCCGGACCCCGCATTCACGCGCCTTCGAACCCGGGAGTCGCCGGCGCCAGCCCCTAGAATGAATCGCAGCAGGGACGACACAAAAGAACGACGGCATGACGATGAAGCTCATCGGCGCTCTCACCAGCCCGTACGTGCGCAAGGTGCGCATCGTGCTGGCCGAGAAGAAGCTCGACTACCAGTTCGAACTCGAGGACGTCTGGAACGCCGACACCATCCTCAAGGCCAACCCGCTGGGCAAGGTGCCCTGCCTGGTGCTGGAAGGCGGCGAGGCGGTGTTCGACTCGCGCGTGATCGTCGAATACCTCGACACGCGCTCGCCGCTGAACCGGCTGATTCCCGAATCGGGCCGCGGCCGCACCGAGGTGCGCACCTGGGAGGCGCTGGCCGACGGGCTGCTCGATGCAGCCGTGCTCGCGCGCCTCGAGGCCACCTGGCCGGGGCGCGCCGAAGGCCAGCGCTCGCCGGCCTGGATCGAGCGCCAGCTCGGCCGCGTCGACACCGCGCTGACGTCGATGGGCACCGGCCTGGCCGACAAGCCCTGGTGCGCGGGCGTGCACATGTCGCTGGCCGACATCGCGGTCGGCTGCGCGCTCGGCTACCTCGACTTCCGCTTCCCGCAGATCGACTGGCGCGCCCGCCACGCCAACCTCGCCAAGCTGGCCGAGAAGCTGGAGGCGCGGCAGAGCTTCATCGACACCCGGCCGCCCGCGGCCTGATGGAAACCCGTTCGCCCTGATCTTGTCGAAGGGCCCGGCCCGAACGGGATTGGTCAGAGCATTTGCAGCGACGGCGACGCGGTGCGCCGGTCGAGGTGCAGCTTGCGGTACAGCGTGCGCATGCGCTGCGCCACCTCGCGGGTGCTGATGCGCAGGTCGCGCGCGATCTCGTGCGGCAGGAAGCCGTCGCAGGTCCATTGCAGCACCTGGCGCTCGACGCGATCCGGATGCCGTGGGTTGTTCTCGTCGAGCGGCTCGTACCCCGTCCAGGCCGAGGCGTCGAAGTGCGCCTTCACCTGGCGCGCGATCGCCGGCGCCATCTCGGCGCCGCCGGCCAGCACCTGCTCGATCGTCGCGATCAGCATGCGGCTCGACTGGCCCTGCACGAAGTAGCCGTCGGCGCCGCGCGCCAGCACGGCCAGCAGTTGCGGGTCGTCCAGCGAGAGCGTGGTCAGCAGCGTCTTCGGCGAGCCGTAGCGGCCGCTGGTGGCCAGTTCCTCGACCAGGCCGGCCACGCAGCCGTCGGCCAGTTGCAGGTCGGCCAGCACCAGGTCGGCGCCGAGCGCGGGCAGTTGCGCACGCGCCTGCTCGATCGTGGTGGCCCAGCCCACCGTCTTCAGCCCCGGCACGGCGTCGATGGAGGCGCGCATGCCTTCGGCGACCAGCGGGTCGTTGATCAGCAGGAAGGCGCGGGGCATGACGTCGGTGACGGATCGATGACATAGGGATTGTCAGATTCGCACGGAGCTGTCGCATCCCCGCAACCCGGTGGGCGCCATCCCCGCAGCGCGGGGCCGCCGGCGGCGCGGCGGCGGGCGCCGCCGCTGTGGCAAGCTGCGCGCCGGAGGCAGGCCACCCACCATGTTCGCGCTCAGGTTCACCGGATGCAGCGTCCTGGCGTTGGGGGCCGGCCTGGCGTTCTACCTCGCGCCCCTGAAGCCCGGCGTGCTGGCGCTGCAGCTCGCGTTCACGCCGCAGGCCTTCGCCCGGATCATCCACGCCTGGCCGCCCGAGCATCTGGCCCGGTACCGCGCGCACCTGCCGCTCGACTTCGCGCTGCTGCTCGGCTACGGCGCGTTCGGCTTCCTGCTGGCCACGCGCACGGACCTCTTCTCCCGTTCGTCGCCTCGGCGGCGGCGCCTGGCGGCCTGGACGCTGCCGCTGGCTGCCGTGTTCGACGCGGCGGAGAACGTGCTGCACTGGTGGCTCACGGCCGAGCCGCGCTTCGGTTTGGCGTCGGTGTACGCCGTGGCGGCACTGGCGTCGGCGGCGAAGTGGGCGCTGCTGGTGCTGTTCGGTGTGGGGGTGGCTGGTGCGCTGGTGAGGCGGGAGGCGGCGTGAGCGTCAAGCGATCGGAAGCCTCGATGCGGATCGCAGCCCTCAAGCCGCCGCCCGCTCCCCCTTCGCCGCGATCCGGTCCAGCGCCGCTTCCAGGTTCGCCACCGTGCGGTCCACGTGCTGCAGCTTCTCCAGCCCGAACAGCCCGAGGCGGAAGGTCTTGAAGTCGGCCGGCTCGTCGCATTGCAGCGGCACGCCCGAGGCGCTTTGCAGACCTTCGGCGAGGAAGGCCTTGCCGGTGTGCAGGCCGTCGTCGTCGGTGTAGCTCACCACCACGCCGGCGGCCTGGAAGCCTTCGGCGGCGACGCTGGGGAAGCCGCGGCGCACCAGCAGCGCGCGCACCTTGCGGCCCAGTTCGATCTGCGCGGCGCGCAGCTTCTCGAAGCCGATCGTGCGCGTCTCGACCATCACGTCGCGCGTCTTCGCCAGCGCGTCGGTCGGCATCGTGGTGTGGTAGACGTGCGCGCCGTTTTCGTAGGTCTCCATCACCGCGAGCCACTTCTTCAGGTCCATCGCGAAGCTGCTGCTGGTGGTGGCGTCGATCGCCGTGCGCGCGCGTTCGCCGAGCATCACGAAGGCGCAGCACGGCGAGCCGCTCCAGCCCTTTTGCGGCGCGCTGATCAGCACGTCGACGCCGGTGGCCTTCATGTCCACCCACAGCGCGCCGGAGGCGATGCAGTCGAGCACGAACAGGCCGCCCACCTCGTGCACCGCGTCGGCCACCGCCTTCAGGTAGTCGTCGGGCAGCACCAGGCCGGCGGCGGTCTCGACGTGCGGGGCGAACACCACGGCCGGCTTGTCCTTGTGGATCGCGGCCACCACCTCGGCGACGGGCGCCGGCGCGAAGGGCTGCTGGCGGCCGCCGCCCTGCGTGCGCGCCTTCAGCACCGACACCGAGGCGGCGATGCCGCCCATCTCGAAGATCTGCGTCCAGCGGAAGCTGAACCAGCCGTTGCGGATCACCAGCACCGGCTTGCCCGTGGCGAACTGGCGCGCCACCGACTCCATGCCGAAGCTGCCGCTGCCGGGCACGACGATGGCCGAGCGCGCCTGGTAGGCGTCCTTCAGCACGGACGAGATGTCGCGCATCACGCCCTGGAACTTGCGCGACATGTGGTTGAGCGCGCGGTCGGTGTAGACCACCGAGTATTCGAGCAGGCCGTCGGGGTCGACGTCGGGCAGCAGTCCGGGCATGGCGTATCTCCGTGTGGGGCGGCAAACAGCTTAGCACCGGCCCCGTGTCCCGGCCGCTATACTGGCCGCTTCCAGCGCTGATTTGTTCCGGCTTGCGAGCGCTCTATAAATTCCGCTAAAGAAGAACGCACCCGGCGTTCCGCTCTTGGCGGCGCCGGGTGTTTCTTTTTCTCGAGGTCACATGGGATCGCTGGGGGATGTCGAGGCGAAGGCGATGCGGTTCGCCGAGCCGCTGCCGCTGAGGAGCGGCGCGCAGCTCGCCGACTACACGCTGGTCTACGAAACCTACGGCACGCTCAACGCCGACAAGAGCAACGCCGTGCTGGTGTGCCACGCGCTGAACGCCTCGCACCACGTGGCCGGCACCCATGCCGGCGAGCCGCGCAGCGAGGGCTGGTGGGACAACCTCGTCGGCCCGGGCAAGCCGCTGGACACCGACCGCTTCTTCGTGATCGGCGTCAACAACCCCGGCTCGTGCTTCGGTTCGACCGGGCCGATGCACGTCAACCCGGCGACGGGCCGCATCTACGGCGCCGACTTCCCGGTGGTGACGGTGGAAGACTGGGTCGATGCGCAGGCGCGCCTGCTCGACCGGCTCGGCGTCGCGCAGCTCGCCGCGGTGCTCGGCGGCAGCCTGGGCGGCATGCAGGCGCTGTCGTGGTCGCTGCGCCATCCGCAGCGGCTGCGGCTGTGCGTCGCGGTGGCCACGGCGCCGAACCTGTCGGCGCAGAACATCGCCTTCAACGAGGTGGCGCGGCGCGCCATCGTCACCGACCCCGAGTTCCACGGCGGCCACTACTACGCGCACGGCGTGGTGCCCAAGCGCGGGCTGCGCGTGGCGCGCATGATCGGCCACATCACCTACCTGTCCGACGACGCGATGGAGGCGAAATTCGGCCGAAGAACCCGTGTCGACGGGTCCCTGCCCGTCGACGTGCGCGCCGCCGAGTATGGCTACTCGACGCAGGAGATCGAGTTCGAGATCGAGAGCTACCTGCGCCACCAGGGCGACAAGTTCAGCGAGTACTTCGACGCCAACACCTACCTGCTGATCACGCGCGCGCTCGACTACTTCGACCCCGCGCGCGAGCACGGCGGCGACCTGACGCGCGCCTTCGCCGGCGCGGCCTGCCGCTTCCAGCTCGTGAGCTTCACCACCGACTGGCGCTTCTCGCCGGCGCGCTCGCGCGAGATCGTCAAGGCGCTGCTCGACAACCGGCACCGCGTCAGCTACGCCGAGATCGCCGCGCCGCACGGCCACGACGCCTTCCTGCTCGACGACGCGCGCTACCACGGCGTGCTGCGCGCCTGCTTCGACAACCTCGCGAAGGAGGTTGGGGCTCCATCATGAGTGAACGGAAAGACCTGGAGATCATCGCGGGCCTGGTGCCCGAAGGCTCGCGCGTGCTCGACCTCGGCTGCGGCAACGGCGAGCTGCTCGCCTACTTGCAGTCGCGGCGCGGCTGCTCCGGCTACGGCATCGAGATCGCCGACCACAACGTGCTGGCCTGCGCGCAGCGCGGCGTCGACGTCATCCAGCTCAACCTGGAGGACGGCCTGGCGATCTTCGAGGACAGGAGCTTCGACGTGGTCCTGCAGCTCGAAACGCTGCAACACCTGCGCAACACCGAGAAGATGCTGCGCGAGACGGCGCGTGTCGGGCGCATCGGCATCGTCAGCTTTCCGAACTTCGCGCACTGGCCGAACCGCCTGCGCGTGGCCACCGGGCGCATGCCGGTGACCAAGGCGCTGCCCTACGAGTGGTACGACACGCCGAACATCCGCGTCGGCACCTATGCCGACTTCGAGGTGCTGGCGCGCAAGGACGGGCTGCGCATCCTCGACTCGTTCGGCATCCAGGGCGGCGAGGTGGTGCGCGCCTGGCCGAACCTGCTGGCCAGCGTCGCGGTGTTCAAGTTCGAGCGCACCTGAGCGGCGCACCGCGCCTCACGGCCTGGCGATCGGCGCCAGCGGCGCGAAGTCGCCCTCGCGCTTGTCCTTCCAGGCGGCGATCGCCTCGGCCATCTCGGCGGTGTCGAAGATCGCGCTTTGCAGCAGCGTGAGCTGCTGCAAGGCGGCGGCGGTGCCGTGGTCGCGCGCGTGGTTCAGCGCGAGCTTGCTGCCGGCCACCGCCAGCGGCGACTTGGCGGCGATCTGCCGCGCCAGGCCGAGCGCGTGCTCCAGCACCGCGGCCGGATCGGCCAGC
Organism: Piscinibacter sp.; assembly: GCF_047600445.1. Classification (GTDB taxonomy): domain Bacteria; phylum Pseudomonadota; class Gammaproteobacteria; order Burkholderiales; family Burkholderiaceae_C; genus Piscinibacter. The sequence goes on along the minus strand of NZ_JASGKT010000001.1, from coordinate 277,538 downwards.
ACCGCGTTGACGAGGCCCCATTCGAGCGCGAGCCGCGCGTCGACGCGGTCGCCGGTGTAGGCCATCTGGCGCGCCACGCCCTGCGGCACGATCTTGGCCAGGCGTTGCAGCACGCCGAGGTCGGCCATCATGCCGATGTGGATCTCCTGCACGGTGAAGAAGGCGTCGGCGCTGCACACGCGGATGTCGCAGGCGGCGGCGAGGTCGAGCGCGCCGCCGACGCAGCCGCCCTGCACCGCGCAGATCACCGGGAAGCGCGCTTCGTCGAGCGCCGAGAGGCAGTCGATCAGGCGGCGCAGCGATTCCTGGAAGCTCAGCCGCGCACGCGCGCTGCGCGTGTCGAGCATCTGCGCGGCCGGGCCGCCGGCGTCGAACACGTCGAGCGCCATGCCGGCGCTGAAGTGCTTGCCGGTCGACGAGATCAGCAGCACGCGCGTCGCCGCGTCGTCCTGCAGGCGGCGCACCGCGTCGCGCAGCGCCGGGAAGAACGCCGGCGCCAGCGTGTTCAGGCGCTCGGGGCGGCACAGTTGCAGGTGCGCGATCGCGCCTTCGTGCTGCAGGGTGAAGAACTCGTTGTCGCTCATCGCGGGCTCCGCAGGGGTGGACGAGGCTACCACCTACACTGGGCGCGATGAGCGACATCTTCACCACCGCCGACGGCCTCGCGCTCGCGCGCCGCGACTGGCCGGCCGCCGGCGCGGCGCGCGGCACGGTGCTGCTCGTGCACGGCCTGGGCGAACACGCGGGGCGCTACGAACATCTCGCGGCGCGCCTGGCGGCGCAGGGCTGGCGCGTCGTCGGCTACGACCAGCGCGGCCACGGCGCGAGCCCCGGCGCGCGCGGCGCGCTGCCCGACGGCGAAGCGCTGCTGCGCGACCTGGCCGCGGTGATCGACGCCGTGCGCGCCGAGCGCCCCGGCCCGCTGGTGCTGTTGGGCCACAGCATGGGCGGGCTGGTGGCGGCGCGCTTCGTCGCCGAAGGCCTGCGCACGCCGGCGGCGGCGTGGAGCCGGCCGGTCGATGCGCTGGTGCTCTCGTCGCCCGCGCTGGCGGCCGACACGAGCGCGGGGCAGAAGCTGCTTCTCGCCACACTGGGCGGCATCGCGCCCAACCTCGCGGTCAACAACGGCCTGAAGCCCGCGTGGATCTCGCGCGACGCGGCGGTGGTGGCGGCCTACGTCGCCGATGCGCGCGTGCACGACCGCATCACGCCGCGCCTGGCGCGTTTCATCCTCGATGGCGGCGCGCTGGTGCGCCGTCTCGCGCCGCTGTGGCGCGTGCCCACGCTGCTGCTGTGGGCGGGCGCCGACCGCTGCGTCGCGCCACGCGGCAGCGCCGAATTCGCGGCCGCGGCGCCGGCCGGCATGGTGCAGGCGCAGGACTTCCCCGCGCTGTACCACGAGATCTTCAACGAGCCCGAGCGCGACGCCGTGATCGAGCGCCTGACCGGCTGGCTCGCGCGCGTCGGCTGAGGCGGTTCTAAACTCGCGGCTCCACCCGACACGGGAGCCGCACATGAACGCGAGCGCCATCGCCGCCTTCGCCGACCGGGCCTGGGACGAGGAGATCGTCCCCGCGCTGACCGACTACATCGCCATCCCCGCCAAGAGCCCGATGTTCGACGCCGACTGGCAGAGCCACGGCCACATCGAGCGCGTGGTGCACGACGCGGCGCGCTGGGTCGAGGGGCGCCGCATCGCCGGGCTGAAGCTGGAGGTGATCCGTCTCGAAGGCCGCACGCCGGTGATCTTCTTCGAGGTGCCGGCGACCCGGGCCGGCAGCACCGACACCATCTGCCTGTACGGCCACCTCGACAAGCAGCCCGAGTTCAGCGGCTGGCGCAACGACCTCGGGCCCTGGACGCCCAGATACCTCGACGGCCTGCTGTACGGCCGCGGCGGCGCCGACGACGGCTACGCGGTCTACGCCGCCATCACCGCCATCGAGGCGCTCGACCGGCAGGGCATCCCGCGCCCGCGCTGCGTCGGGCTGATCGAGACCTGCGAGGAAAGCGGCTCCTTCGACCTGCCGGCCTACATCGAGCAGCTCACGCCGCGCCTGGGCGAGGTGGCGCTGGTGGTGTGCCTGGACAGCGGCGCCGGCAACTACGACCAGCTCTGGCTCACCACCAGCCTGCGCGGCAACGTCACCGGCACGCTGAAGGTGGAGATCCTCACCGAGGGTGTGCACTCCGGCGATTCGAGCGGGCTGGTGCCGTCGAGCTTCCGCATCCTGCGCCAGGTGCTCGACCGGCTCGAAGACGCGAAGAGCGGCGAGCTGCTGCCGCGGTCCTTCCACTGCGAGATCCCGGCCGACCGGCTCGAACAGGCGCGCGCCACCGCGGCCATCCTCGGCGACGAGGTGTGGAAGCGCTTCCCCTGGGCCTGCGGCGCCGACGGCACGCCGGCGCTGCCGACCACCACCGACCCGACGCAGGCGCTGATCCGGCGCACCTGGAAGCCGACGCTGAGCGTCACCGGCGCCGAGGGCCTGCCCGAGCTGGGCAACGCCGGCAACGTGCTGCGCCCCTACACCGCCTTCAAGCTCTCGCTGCGCCTGCCGCCGCTGGTGGACGGCAACCGCGCCGCCGCCGAGCTGAAGACGCTGCTGGAGGACAACGCGCCGTACAACGCGCGCGTCACCTTCCATGCCGACGGCCGCGTCGGCGCGATGGGCGCGAGCGGCTGGAACGCGCCGGCGCTGGCGCCGTGGCTGGAGACGGCGCTGCACGCCGCGTCGAACGCGCACTTCGGCGCGCCCTGCGGCTTCATCGGCCAGGGCGGCACGATCCCGCTGATGAGCATGCTGCAACAGGGCTTTCCGCGCGCGCAGATGATGGTCTGCGGCGTGCTCGGGCCGAAGAGCAACGCCCACGGGCCGAACGAGTTCCTGCACGTGCCCTACGGCAAGAAGCTGACCGCGGCGGTGGCGCAGGTGATGGCGGCCTGCCCCTGACGGGCCGACGCAGGGCGCCGGGCGTGAAACGCCGCACGCCGGCGCCGCGCGCGGCGCGCCGGCGTGCGTTCGCACGAGGCCGCGCCGTCTTCTAATCGGGGTTTCGTCCAGCCCGACCCCGACCGATGGCACTCTCCCGCGGCACCCAGCCCCCGATCGACGCTTCGTCGTCGGGTGCCGACCTGCGCCGCTCGATCGCCGTCGTCGCGGTGTTGAGCGCGCTGGTGGCGGTGCCGGTGGGCCTGTCGCTGGGCATGTCGTGGCTCGACATGCCCTGGGCCGAGCGCCCGGGCGCTCGGCCCGCGCCCGACTGGGTGGCGCTGCCGGCGCTGCGCGCCACCACCGCCGACGGCACGCTGGTCAAGGCGCGCGTCGCGCTCGACGTGCCGCAGCGCTCGGCGCGCTCGACCATCGAGCACAACCTGCAGCAGGTCGGCCTGCTGCTGGAAGTCAGCGTCGCGCAGCAGACGCGCGAGCAGATCGGCTCGGCCGCCGGCATTCCGCACCTGGCCGAGGACATGCGCGACCGGCTCAACGCCTACCTCGGCGCCGACGCGGCGGTGCGCTCAGTGGCGATCCAGGACCTGCTCGTCAAGCCGCGCTGAGGCCGCGCGCTCGCAGCCCGCGGCGATCTGGCGCAGGCTTTCGAAGATGAGCTGGCGCAGCGCGACGCGCTGGCCGAGGCGGCGCTCGATCTCCTGCGCCGCGCGCGCCGCCAGCAGCGAGTGGCCGCCGAGGTCGAAGAAGTTGTCGTCCCAGCCGATGTCGGCGGTGCCCAGCAGCTCGGCCCACACCTGCGCGACGACGCGGCCGGCCGGCGTGTCGGGCCGGTCGATGCTTGCGGCGCGGGTTTCGGCGTGCGCATGGAAGTCGGGCGCCGGCAGCGCCTGCCGCGCCACCTTGCCGTTGGGCAGCAGCGGCAGCCGCTCCAGCGCGACGTAGGCCTGCGGCAGCATGTATTCGGGCAGTGCGAGGCGCAGGAAGTCGCGCAGCTCGGCCGGCGGCGGCAGGGGTTCGTGCGCCACCAGGTAGGCGGCCAGCCGCGCGTCGCCCGGTTGCAGCTCGTGCACGCAGGCCACCGCCTGCGTGACGGCCGGGATCCGGGCCAGCGCGGCCTCGATCTCGCCCAGCTCGATGCGGTGGCCGCGCAGCTTGACCTGGCCGTCGAGGCGGCCGAGGTGTTCGAGCTGCCCGTCGGCGCGCCAGCGCCCAAGGTCGCCGGTGCGGTAGCGCGTCGCGCCCGGCGCCGCGGGGTCGGCGACGAAGCGGTCGGCGCTGATCTCCGGCCGCCGCCAGTAGCCGAGCGCGACGCCCTGGCCGCCGATGACGATCTCGCCGGCGATGCCGGCCGGGCAGTCGTGGCCGGCCTCGTCGAGCACCGCGATCGTCGTGTTGGCGATCGGCGCGCCGATGGTGACGGGCGCCGCCGCGTCGTCGATGCGCACGCAGCTCGACCACACCGTGGTCTCGGTCGGGCCGTACATGTTCCACAGCTCGCCGACGCGCGGCAGCAGCCGTCTCGCGAGATCGGGCGCGAGCGCCTCGCCGCCGACCAGCGCGCGCAGGCTGCGCCGGCCCGGCCAGCCGGCGTCGAGCAGCATGCGCCAGGTCGACGGCGTGGCCTGCAGCAGCGTGATGTCGTGGTCGTGGATCAGCGCTTGCAGCGCCGCCGCGTCCAGCGCCTGCTCGGACGAGGCCAGCACCAGCTCGGCGCCCTGCATCAGCGGCAGCAGCAGCTCGAGCACCGCGATGTCGAAGGACAGCGTGGTCACGGCGAGCAGGCGGTCGCTGCTTTGCAGCCCGGGCTCGACCGCCATGCTGGCCAGGAAGTTGACGACCGCGCGCTGCGGCACGAGCACGCCCTTGGGCTGCCCGGTCGATCCCGAGGTGTAGATCAGGTAGGCGGCGTCTTCCGGCGAGCGCTGCGGCGGCGTGAAGGCCGGCAGCTCGGACAGCGGCGGCAGGGTGTCGACCTCGAGCCGCTCGCCCTGGTGCCAGCGCAGCAGCACGTGCTGGAAGCGCGTGGCGACCAGGCAGCGCAGCGCGGCGTCGGAGGCCATGTCGACCAGGCGCGACACCGGGTAGGTCGGGTCCAGCGGCACGTAGGCCGCGCCGCAGCGCCAGGTGGCGAGCATCGCCGCGACCATGTCGATGCCGCGCGGCAGCGCGAGGCCGACGCGGTCGCCGCGGCGCACGCCGCGCTGCTGCAGCGCGGCGGCGATCTGCTCGACGCGCTCGGCCAGCTCGGGGCCGCTGCAACGGCGGCCGCTGGCGGCGTCGCGCAGCACGCTGCGCTCGACCTCGGCGCAGCCGCCGAGCACACGCTCGTCGGCGAGCATCGGGCCGCGCTGTTCGATCGCCGTGGCGTTCCAGCGCGCCAGCGCGCTGCGGTCGGCCTCGGACATCAGCGAGCACTCGGCCAGCCGGCGCGTCGGTTGCGCCGCGAGCTGCTGCAGCAGGCCGAGGTACTGGTCCAGCCAGCGCTCGGCGGTGGCGGCGTCGAACATCGTGTCGGCGTACTCGAGCGTGATGGTGCGCGACAGCTCGATGTCCACCGCGAACGAGAGCGGGAACTGCGTCGCGCCGCGCTCGACGTCGAGCGGCGCCCAGGCCAGCCCGTCCAGGGCCACGTGGCCCAGCGGCGCGTTCTGCACGTTGAACAGCACCTGCAGGCCCAGCGGCAGGTCCTGCCGGCGGTGTTCGCTGCCGAGCAGCTCGACCAGCTCGTCGAAGGCGATGTCCTGGTGGTCGAAGGCCTCCAGCGCGTTGCGGCGCACCTGTTCGAGCAGTTCGTCGAAGCGCGCGTCGGCCCGCACGCCGTTGCGCATCACGATGGTGTTGACCAGCGTGCCGACGAGGTTCTCGCTGTCGACGTGGCGGCGGTTCGCCACCGGCGTGCCGACGGCGATGTCGTCGCTGCGCAGCAGGCGCGCCAGCCAGGCGTTGAGGCCGGCCAGCATCACCATGAAGGGCGTGGCGCCGTGGCTGCCGGCGAGCCGCGCCATCGTGTCGAGCAGCGCGGGCGGCAGCGCGCGCACCACGCGCGCGCCGCCGAGGGCGGCGCCCGGGGCGAGGCGCCGGTCGGCCGGCAGCGGCGCGGGGTTCATGCCGTGCAGGCGCGCGCGCCAGTGGTCGCGTTCGCGCGCCAGCGCCGCGTGGCCCGCCGCGCCGCGCTGCCAGGCGGCGTAGTCGGCCTGGTCGATGCGCTGCGGCGCGAGCTGCGCGGCGCGGCCTTCGCGGCGCGCGTTGTACAGCTCGGCCAGTTCGCGCCACAGCACCATGGCCGACCACTGGTCGACGATCAAGTGGTGCGCCACCCAGCTCAGCACGTGTTCGTCGTCGGCCGTGCGCACGCACAGCAGGCGGTGCAGCGCGCCGCCGTCGAGGTCGAAGACGAACGCGGCCTCGGCGCGCAGCGCGGAGTGCAGCGCGTCCGCGCGTGCGGCCTCGGCGAGCGGGCGCAGGTCCAGCTCGCGCCACGGCGCCGCCGCGGCCGGCTCGAAGCGCTGCGTGAGCTGGCCGTCGTGCAGCGCGAAGCGGGCGCGGAACGCCTCGTGGCGCATGCACAGCGCCTCGACGGCCGCGCGCAGCGCCGCGTGGTCGAGCGCGCCGCGCAGGCGCACCACCATCGGCACGTTGTAGGCGGTGGTCGACGGGTTCATGCGCTGCACCAGCCACATGCGCTGCTGCGAGAAGGTCACCGGCATCGCCGCAGCGCGCGGCTGCGGCGGGATGGCCGCGGCGCCGGCGGCGTCGCGCGGCGTGCCGCGCACCGCGTCGGCCAGCGTGGCCACGGTCGGGCAGGCGAACAGCGTCGCCAGCGGCAGCTCGACGCCCGAGCGCGTGCGCAGCCGCGCCGCCACCTGCGTGGCCGTCAGCGAGCTGCCGCCGAGCATGAAGAAGTGTTCGTGCACGCCGAAGCGGTCGTGGCCGAGCAGCTCGCGCCAGATCTCCCACACGCCTTGCTCGACCGGGTCGCGCGGCGGGGTGAACGTGGTCGCCGCGGGTGCCGCGCCGGCGAGCCGGTCGTCGAGCAGCGCGGCCAGCGTGCCCTCGGCCCAGGCGTCGCGGCAGGCCGACCGGCGCAGCTTGCGGCTCGAGGTGCGCGGCACGCGGCCGCGCGCCACCAGCACCACGGCGTGCACGCCCAGTTCATGCGAGTCGGCGAGCGCGCGGCGGATCGCGGCGACGATGCCGGGCCGCTCGGCCGGCCCGTGCGGGCCGACTTCCTGCACCAGCACCAGCGGCTCGCCTTCGTCGTCGGGCCCGGCCAGCGCGGCATGCGTGAAGGCCACCGCGCCGCCGGCGACGCAGGCCGGGTGCGCCGCTTCGGCGCTGTGTTCCAGGTCCTGCGGGTAGAGGTTGCGGCCGCGCACGATCAGCATGTCCTTCAGCCGGCCGGCGATGTGCAGCTCGCCGTCGTGCAGGAAGCCGAGGTCGCCGCTGCGCAGCCAGGGGCCGCTGCCGTCGGCGGCGCAGGCGCCGAACGCCGCCGCGCTGTCCTGCGGCCGGCCCCAGTAGCCCTGCGCGACGCTGGCGCCGCGCAGCCAGATCTCGCCGACGGCATCGCCGGCGCAGGCCTGCCGGGTCTGCGGCTCGACGATGCGCAGCTCGAAGCCGGGCAGTGGCGCGCCGCAGGCGACGCTGCGGCGGCCGGGTTCGGCGGGCGGCGTGTACAGGCGCGGCGCGCGCAGCGGCTCGAGCGGCGGCGCGCTGACGCCCAGCACCGCCTCGGCCAGCCCGTAGGCGGGCGCGAACACGCCGGGGCCGGCGCCGAAACGTGCCAGCGCCCGGGTGACGGCCTCGACGGTCTCGGCGCGGATCGGTTCGGCGCCGCACGACAGGCAGCGCAGCGCCGACAGGTCTTCGTGCCAGTCGGGCGCGGCCGCCAGCGCCTTGATCACCGCCGCGTAGGCGAAGTGCGGGCCGCCGCTGTGCGTGGTGCCGCGCCGCGCGGCGGCGGTCCACCACGCGAGCGGCTGGCGGATGAAGGCGTGCGCGGGCATCAGGTCGCAGCGCCCGCCGGCCGCGAAGGGCATCAGCGCGCCCGCCACCAGGCCGTAGTCGTGGAACAGCGGCAGCCAGCTCAGCACGCGGCAGCGCTCGTCCATGCCGCTGCGCGCCAGCGCCGCGCGCAACTGCGCCAGCACGTTGGCGTGGCTGATCATCACGCCGCGCGGCGTGCCGGTGGAGCCGGAGGTGTATTGCAGGTAGGCGAGCTGCGCGCCGGCGAGGGTCGGGCCCGGTGCCGCCGGAGCGCCGGCAACGCCCAGCGCCACGTCGAGGCGCTCGGGCCATGCTCGTTCGCCGCGCGCGGGAAGGCGCGCGTCGGGCGGCGTCAGCATCAGGCGCGGCGCCGCGTCGTCGACGATCGCGCCGAGCACGTCGCTGCCGCCGTGCGCCATGCGCGGTTCGGCGACCGGCACGGCGATGCGGCCGCTGCTCACGCAGGCCCAGAAGGCGCATACCCATTCGAGCCCGGTGGGCAGCATCAGCAGCACACGATCGCCGGGTTCGCTGCGCTCGGCGATGCGCGCCGCCAGCGCGTGCACTTCATGCGCCAGTTGCGCGTAGCCCAGCGACGCGCTGCACTCGCCGTCGCCGTGCACCAACGCATAGGCCGTGTCCGATGCGGACTGCTTGCAACGCCATTCGAACAAGGCGTGAAGATCGGCGATGGCGCTGGGCAGGACGGACACGGGACGCGCGGAACAGGGGGACCGTCCGGATTCTCCGCAGCCGCGCGGCCCTCGCCCCACGCCCGTCTCGGGGGCGCAAGGTCATATTCCGTGATGGATTCGCCGCGCCGCCGGCGCTACGTTTGCTTACGGGCTCGCCAGCAGCGCGCACGCCACGGCCTCGGCCGTCTCGATGCCGTCGACGCTCGCCGACATGATGCCGCCCGCATACCCCGCGCCTTCGCCGGCCGGGTACAGGCCTTTCACGTTCAGGCTCTGCCTGTCGCGGCCGCGCGGGATGCGCAGCGGCGACGAGGTGCGCGTCTCGACGCCGGTCAGCACCGCGTCGGGCAGCGCGAAGCCGCGCAACTGGCGCTCGAAGGCCGGCAGCGCTTCGCGGATCGCGTCGATCGCGTAGCGCGGCAGGCTCTCGTTGCCGCGCTCGGCGAGGTCGGTGGGCTTCACGCCGGGCTTGTACGAGGGCGTGACGCTCTCGAAGCCGCGCGACGCCCGCCCGGCGAGGAAGTCGCCGACACGCTGGCCCGGCGCGTCGTAGTTCGCGCCGCCGAGCGCATAGGCGCGCGACTCCAGCGCGCGCTGGAAGGCGATGCCGTCCAGCGGGTCCACCGCGCCCTCGCCCGGCGCCTGCCGATAGTCCTCGGGCGTGATGCCGACCACGATGCCGGCGTTGGCGTTGCGCTCGTTGCGCGAGTACTGGCTCATGCCGTTGGTGACCACGCGCCCCGGCTCCGAGGTGGCCGCCACCACCGTGCCGCCGGGGCACATGCAGAAGCTGTAGACCGCGCGGCCGTTCTTCGCGTGGTGCACCAGCTTGTAGTCGGCCGCGCCGAGCAGCGGGTGGCCGGCGCTCGGCCCGAAGCGCGCCTGGTCGACCAGCGACTGCGGATGCTCGATGCGAAAACCCACCGAGAAGGGCTTGGCCTCCATGCGCACGCCGCGCGCGTGCAGCATCTCGAAGGTGTCGCGCGCGCTGTGGCCGAGCGCGAGGATCACCCGGTCGGCGTCGATCTGCGTGCCGTCGCGCAGCGTCACGCCGCGCACGGCGCCGGCCTCGATGCGCAGGTCGGTGACCTGGCTCCCGAAGCGGATCTCGCCGCCCAGCGCCTCGATCTCGGCGCGCATCTTCTCGATCATCGACACCAGCCGGAAGGTGCCGATGTGCGGCTTGCTGACGTACAGGATCTCCTGCGGCGCGCCGGCCTTGACGAATTCGTGCAGCACCTTGCGCGTCAGGTGGCGCGGGTCGCCGATCTGGCTCCACAGCTTGCCGTCGGAGAAGGTGCCGGCGCCGCCCTCGCCGAACTGCACGTTCGATTCGGGGTTCAGCTCGCGGCGCCGCCACAGGCCCCAGGTGTCCTGCGTGCGCTCGCGCACCGCCTTGCCGCGTTCCAGCACGATGGGCCGCAGCCCCATCTGCGCCAGGATCAGCGCGGCGAACAGCCCGCAGGGGCCGAAGCCGATCACCAGCGGGCGCGGCCGCTGCCGCGCGGCGAAGTCGGCCGGCACGTCGGCGACGAAGCGGTAGGTGGTGTCGGGCGCGGGGCGGACGTGCGGGTCGCCGGCGTGGCGCGCCAGCACGGCCGCCTCGTCATCGACCTCGCAGTCGAGCGTGTAGACCAGCACGATGTCGCTCTTGCGCCGCGCGTCGTGGCCGCGCCGGAACACCGTCAGCGCGCGCAGCGCCGCATCGGGCAGCCCCAGGCGCGCGAGCACCGCTTCGCGCAGCGCGGGCTCGGGGTGGTTCAGCGGCAGGCGCAGTTCGGTGATTCGCAGCATCAAGACCTATTGTCGGGCCCGTGTCGCGCCGGCCAAGGACAAAGGCCGCCCGCAGGCGGCCTCGTCTCGTGGATCGTCCACGGCCCGGCTTGCGTGCCGGGCCGGTTCGCCAGGCGAAGGTCCGTGCGCAGGCACGGCCCTTCGTCCGGGCTCACCCACCGACGTAGTCGCTGTTGAACGTCGTCGAGCGCGCCGCGGCACGGCCTTCGGCGCGCACCTCGTCGCGGCTGCGGGAGGCGGCGTGCTCGATGGCGCCGCCCTTGCGCGCCGCGAAGCTGCGCTCCTTCACGCCGTCGTAGCTGTCGTTCTGGACCAGTTCACCGGCGGTGCGGGAGCGCAGGAATTCGGCCTGCACTTCGGCGCGGGTCAGCGTGCCCTTGGGCACCACCATTTGCTCGTCGATGGCGAAGGCCGAGGTGCCGATCAGGGCGATGGTGGCGGCGGCGATGAGTTGCTTGCGGTTCATGGTGCTTTCCTTTCCTTGGTTCAGCGTTGCGATGGGATGAACTGTAGGTATTTCACTTCGATCAATAAAGTACGTATCATCAAATACGGAATTGCTGATTTGGAAACAATCCTATGGACCGACTCCACTCGATGCGCGCCTTCGTGAAGGTGATCGACGCCGGCAGCTTCGCCGCCGCGGCGCGCGAGATGAACCTCTCGCCGGCGGTGGTGACGCGGCTGGTCGCCGACCTCGAAGAGCACCTCGGCGCGCGGCTGATGAACCGCACCACGCGCCGCCTCGCGCTGACCGACATCGGCGAGGCCTACCTGGAGCGTGCGCGCGCCATCCTCACCGAGATCGAGGAGGCCGAGGCGCTGGCCGGCAGCGCGGCCAGCGAGCCGCGCGGCCACCTGCGCGTGCTGGCGACGCCGGCCTTCGCGGTGCACCAGCTCGCCAAGCACCTGCCGGCCTTCCACGAGCAGTACCCGAAGGTGACCATCGAGCTGACTGCGCCCGGCCCGGTGGAGGCGATGGACGAGGCCTTCGACGTCACGCTGCTGTCGGTATCGCGCCGCGCGCTGGACGGCAACTTCGTCGCGCGCCGCCTCGCGCGCACCGAGGTGGTGGCCTGCGCGTCGCCGGCCTACCTCGACCGGCGCGGCCGCCCGCAGCATCCCGAGGACCTGGTCGACCACGACGCGATGCTGCCGAGCTTCCTGCGCGAAGTGAGCTTCGTGCGCGGCGAGGACGGCGACGGCGCCGCGGGCGGCGAGTCGGTGTCGCTGTCGACGCCGCGGCCGCTGCTGGGCACCACCCACGTCGACCTGCTCTACGCCGCGGCGCTGCACGGCCTGGGCATCGCCGGGCTGCCGTCCTTCGTCGCCGAGGACGCGCTGCGCGAAGGCGTGCTGGAGCGCGTGCTGCCCGAGTGGCGGCTGTTCGACGCCGTGCTGTACGCCGCGATGCCGACGCGCAAGCACGTGCCGGCGCGCACGCGGGTGTTCGTCGACTTCCTCGTCAAGGCCTTCGGCGGCGAAGACCGCGACCCGTGGCTGAGCGCGGCGGGCTGCGAGACGCGGCGGCGCTGAGGCGGCGCGCTCCAAGGGGTTGACCCGGCTTCGTCTTCGGTGCTGTCATCGACTCCCTTCGCAGGAGCACGCATGGCCACCCGCAGCACGAAGAACAGGAACGAGGCAGCCCCCACGCTGGCGCTGCGCGCGGTCGAGGAAGGCGCGGCGCAGCCGCTGGCGACCTCGGGCGACGAGGTCAGGCTGCGCAGCGCCCGGCGCGTGCGCGTCGGCGCGGCCTCGCGCGATGCCGCCGGCGGCGCGGCGCGGGTGGAGGTGCACCCCGACGACGTGGCCTGCGTCGAGTACGAAAACGGCGTGCGCCTGTGGATGCGCGCCGACGAGCTGCTGCGCGAGCGCGGCAGCCCCGCGGCGACGCGCGGCGGCGAAGCGCCGGCCTGGGAGATCGACACGGCGCCGCGTGTCTCCGGCGCGAGCGACGAGGCGCCGGCCGGCGCCGAGCGCGGCATGGTCGGCATCGGCATCAAGGTGCTGGAGTTCTTCGGCGTCGACGTGGCGGCCAAGTCGGCGCGCGTGATCGGCGACAAGTTCGAGCTGCGGCAGTTGCAGTTGCCCGCGGGCACGGCGCCGGGGCTGTTCCGCGTCTCGCTGGACGCCGCGCCGGCGCTCGAGCGCATCGCCGACGGCGCCGGGCCGGCGACGCTGGCCGCCGACCGGCCGCTGCTGCTGTTCCTGCACGGCACGATGTCGCGCGTGGGCGGCAGCTTCGGCGCGCTGTGGGCCGACGGCGGCGACGAGGGCGGCCGCGCCGCCGCGGCGCTGCGCGAGGGCCTGCGGCGCCGCTACGGCCGCGAGGCCTATGCCTTCGAGCACCGCACGCTCACGCACAGCCCGATCCGCAACGCGCTCGAGCTGGCGCGCGAGCTGCCGGCGGGCGCGCGGCTGCACGTCGTCTCGCACTCGCGCGGCGGGCTGGTCGGCGAGCTGCTGTGCCTGGCCGGCCGCAACCGGGCCGACGACCCGCTGCGCGCCGAGCTGCTGGGCACGCTGTTCGCGGCCGACCGCACGATGGCCGCGCAGCTCGGGCTGGGCGAACTCGACGGCGAGGAGGCCCGGGCGCGCGACGCCGCCTACGCCGCCGACCGCGCGCTGCTGGCCGAGCTGATCGAGACGCTGGACGCCAAGCGCATCCAGGTGCAGCGCTTCGTGCGCGTGGCCTGCCCGGCGCGCGGCACCACGCTGGCCTCGGGGCGGCTCGACCGCTGGCTGTCGGTGATCAACTTCCTCACCGGCGACGGGCTGATCGGCGGCAGCGCCGACTTCCTGCTCGCGGTGGTCAAGCAGCGCACCGACCCGCGCACGCTGCCCGGCGTCGAGGCGATGATGCCCGGCTCGGCGCTGACGCGGCTGCTGCACCTGCCGCAGCTCAGCACCAGCGCCGACCTCAGCGTGATCTGCGGCGACGTGCAGGGCAAGGGCCTGTTCGGGCAGTTGAAGGTTCTCGCGCTCGACTGGTTCTACGGCAGCGACCACGACCTCGTCGTCAACACCGGCTCGATGCTCGGCGGCATCGCGCGCAGCGGCGGCGCGGCGCGTTGGCGGCGCGACGAGGGCGAGCAGGTCAACCACTTCCGCTACTTCACGAACCGGAAGTCGCTCGACTGGCTGGCCGACGCGCTGGCGCGCGAGGACGGCAGCGACGCCGGCTTCGCGCCGCTGGCCGAGGCGCCGCACGAGGAGCCGCGCTGGCGCTCGGCGCTGCGCGCCAGCCGCTCGGTGAGCACGCCGCGGCCGATCGCCGTGCTGCTGCCCGGCACGATGGGCAGCGCGCTGTCGGCACGCGACCGCGCGATCTGGCTGGAGTACTTCGCGCTGCTCAAGGGCGGCCTGGGCGAGATCGCCATCGACGCGCCCGACGTGCGCCCGACCGACCTGCTCGACGACTTCTACGGCCCGCTGATCGAGCACCTGACGCGCACCCACCGCGTCGAGATCTTTCCCTACGACTGGCGGCTGTCGGTGCGCGAGGCGGCGGCGCGGCTCGCGCTGCGGCTCGAAGCCCTGCTGCCCGAGGCCGAGCGCACGCGCCAGCCGGTGCACCTCGTCGCGCACTCGATGGGCGGGCTGGTGGCGCGCGCGATGATCGCCGACGGCGGCGCCGGCGCGGCGGCGTGGCGGCGCATGAACGCGCTGCCGGGCAGCCGGCTGCTGATGCTGGGCACGCCCAACCTCGGCTCGCACGAGGCGGTGCGCTGGCTCACCGGCACCAACCCGACGCAGGCCAAGCTCGCGCTGCTCGACTTCACGCGCGGCAGCGACGGCGTGATCGACATCGTGCGCCGCTACCCCGGCCTGGCCGAGCTGCTGCCCTTCGACGAGGCCAGCCCCTGGGGCCGGCTGTCGGCCTGGAAGCAGCTCCAAAGCGAGCTGGCCGCGCGCTTCCCGCTGATCGACGACGCCGTGCTGCGCCAGGCCGCCGCCACCTGGCAGTTGCTGCGCGCCGCGCCGGCCGATCCGCTGCGCATGGTCTACGTGGCCGGCTGCCGCGGCGCCACGGTGATCGGCCACGAGGTCGTGGACGAGGAGTTCGGCTTCGCGCGCAAGCAGTTGCGCTTCATCGCCACGCGCGAGGGCGACGGCACGGTGAGCTGGGCCTCGGGCCGGCTCGCCGACGTGCCCACCTGGTATGCGCCCGACACCGGCCACGACGAGCTGTGCAGCAACGCCGACGACCGGCGCATCTTCCGCGGCTACGTCGACCTGCTGCTGACCGGCAAGACCGACCAGTTGCCGCAGACGCCGCCGCTGCGCGCGCGCGCCGCGGGCGCGCCGCCCGAGCGCTTCGTGCTGCCGCCGCTGCCGCCGGCCGACGACCTGCCCGACGCCGCCGCGCTGCGCGGCCTGGGCTTCGGCGGCGCCCGGCCGCGCCGGCGCGGCGCGGCGCAGGTGCGCTCCGCGCCGCTGCGCGTCAGCATCCGCCACGGCGACCTGCGCTACGCGCGCTACCCGGTGCTGGTGGGTCACTACACCGGCGACACCATCGTCAGCGCCGAGGAGGCGCTGGACCGGCAGATGCAGGGCGCGCAGTCGCAGGGTCCGCTGTCGCGCCGCCGCGACCTCGGCCTCTATCCGGGCCCGCACGGCACGCACGCGGTGTTCTTCAACGACGACCCGGCGCGCCAGCCGATGGGCGCGCTCGTGGTCGGGCTCGGCCAGGTGGGCGAGCTGTCGCCGACGCGGCTGGAGACCGGCGCGCGCGACGCGCTGCTCGAATACGCGCTGCGCCTGCAGACCTACCGCGCGACGGCGCGCATCGCCGCGCCGCCGGGGCGCTTCAACGCCAGCGTCTGCTGCCTGATGGTCGGCACCGGCGCCAACAGCCTGGCGCTGCGCGATTCGCTCGAGGCGCTGCTGCGCGGCGCGCTGGCCGCGAACCGCAAGCTCGAGGACGCCAAGCTCGACCAGCAGGTGCTGATCGACCACGTCGAGTTCATCGAGCTGTACGAGGACCTCGCCATCGCCGCCGCCAAGGAGCTGTCGATGCTCGTCGCCAGCGCCGAGCTGGGCACGCGCATCGAATGGCGCGACGGCACGGTGATCGCCGGCGAGGGCCGCCGCCGGCGCAGCCGCTTCGACGCCGACCAATCGTGGTGGCAGCGCATCGAGGTCACCGAGGACCGCAAGGCCGACTGCCTGCGCTTCATCACCACCGGCGACCGCGCGCGCGCCGAGGAGTCGCTCGCCGAAGGGCAGCTTCGCCTGGCCGACCGCTTCATCGCCCAGGCCTGCGGCAGCGCGACGGCGAGCAGCGAGATCTCGAGAACGCTGTTCGAGATGCTGCTGCCGCAGCGCCTCAAGCAGAGCTCGCCCGACCAGCGCGCCATCGTGATCCTGCTCGACGAGGCGGCGGCGCGCTTCCCCTGGGAACTGCTGGAAGACCGCTGGAGCCACCAGGGCCGTCCGCCGGCCGTGAGCGCCGGGCTCGTGCGCCAGTTGAAGAGCAGCGAGTACCGCGTCGAGCCGCTGCACGCCTTCGAGAACACCGTGCTGGTGGTCGGCAACCCCGACCTGAACGGCTGGAACCTGTTCCCCGACCTGCCCGGCGCGCGCCGCGAGGCCGAGCGCGTGCGCGAGCTGTTCGCGCGCGCCGGCTACTACGCCGGCGAGGCGATAGACGCGCAGGCCACCGAGATCGTCGACGGCCTGCACGCGCGCCCCTGGCGCGTGCTGCACCTGGCCGGCCACGGCGAGCACGAGTTCGTGGTCGACGAGGGCGTGGCCGAGGAGGCCGCCGCGCCGGTGGAGCTGGCCGACGGCCGCCTGGCGGTGCCGCTCAAGCGCAGCCGCAAGGTCTCGGGCATGGTGATCGGGCGCGACACCTTCCTGACGCCGGGCGACGTGAAGCAGATGCGCCATGTGCCCGAACTGGTGTTCATCAACTGCTGCCACCTCGGCAACACCGGCGCCGGCGCGGCGCAGTTCAACCGGCTCGCCGCCAACCTGGGCGTCGAGTTCATCCGCATGGGCGTGCGCGCCGTGGTGTGCGCCGGCTGGGCGGTCGACGACGCGGCCGCGCTGACCTTCGCCGAGGCCTTCTACGGCCGCATGCTGGCCGGCGCCGAGTTCGGCGAGGCGGTGCGCCGCGCGCGCGCCGAGACCTGGAGCGCGCACCCCGGCGTCAACACCTGGGGCGCCTACCAGTGCTACGGCGACCCGGGCTTCCGCCTGGTGCGCGAGGCCGAGGGGCTGGAGCGCGCCGCGCCGCCGGCCTTCTTCGCGCCGTCGGAGCTGGTCACCGAGCTGGACAACCTGGCCGAGGCGATCAGCATGGTCGGGCGCCGCCGCGAGCGCGACGAGGAGGCGATCTCGCGCGACCTGCGCCAGCGCGTCGACGCGCTGCTGGCGCGCGTGCCCGAGACGGCGCGCGCCGCCTGGATGCGGCGTGCCGACGTGTGCGCCGCGGTCGGCTTCGCCTGGGGTGAGGGCCGGCTGTTCGAGGAGGCCAGTGAGTGGCTCGACCGCGCGCTGCACGCCGGCGAGGGCGATTGCCCGGTGCGCGCCGCCGAGCAACACGCCAACTACCAGGTGCGCCTGGCGGCGCGGGCCTGGGCGGCGCTGCGCGCCGGCGGCGGCGACATGCGGGCCGAGGCCTTGCAGGAGCGCCGCGCCGCGCTGGCCGAGCAGATCGAGCGCGCGCTGGTGCAGCTCGACGCCATCAACGCGCGCGCCACCACCGACGAGCGCCTGCTGCTGCTGGGCAGCGCGTGCAAGCGCCTGGCCTGGGTGCAGTCGGGCCGGCCGCGCGTCGAGGCGCTGCTCAACATGGCGCAGTACTACCGCAGCGTGCTCGACCGCGGCGCCGACGAGGTCTACGCCTTCAACAACTGGGCCGTGGCCTGCCTGCTGCTGCGCCGCCTCGACGCCGAGCGCGCCGCCGGCGACTGGCTTGCCGCGCTGGCCGAGATGACCGAGCGCCAGGCCGGCGCGACGCGCGCGCGGCTGGCCGAGTCGCCCTCGCTGTGGCTGGCCAGCGGGCTGGGCGACCTGCAGGTGCTGCGGCTGCTGCTGGCCGCCGACGACGCGGACGCCGACCACGCCGCGCTCGCCGCCGGCGCCGCCGAGCTGTACGCCGCGGCCTTCGCGCGCGGCGCCAGCCCGCGCGAGCTGGCCTCGATCCAGGAGCACGTCGACTTCCTCGTCGAGATGACCGACGAGCACGAGGCGCGCTGGCCCAAGGCCGTGCGCGACGCGCTGGGCGCGCTGCGGCGCGCGATGTGATCGACGGAGACGCGCCCATGGCCGGACGAGACCTCTCCAGCGCGCCGCTCGCGCAACTGCGCGTCGACCAGCTCGACCCGCAGGACCGCATCGCGAAGCACTTCCGCCTCTACGAGCTGACGGTCAGCGAGACCGCCGTGCGCCAGCGCATCGACAACCGCATCCACGACGACAAGGTGCTGCGCAGCGCCGTGCACCTGGCGCGCCGCGTGCTCGACCCGATCCGCGAGGCCTTCGGCGGCCTCACGCCGAACAGCGTGTACCGCTCGCAGGCGCTGGAGCGCTCGCTCAAGGGCAAGCCCTCGAGCTGGATCTCGACCAGCCAGCACACCGAAGGGCGCGCCTGCGACGTCGAGATCGTCGCCAAGCCGACGCTCGAGCTGGCGCGCTGGGCCAGCACGCACCTGGACGACTTCGACCAGATCATCTGCGAGTGCTACGACCCGCGCAAAGGCCCGAACTCCGGCTGGCTGCACGTTTCGCTGCTGCCGCCCGGCGCCGGCCGCAACCGGCGCCAGTTGCTGAGCTACGTGGTCGATCCGAAGAGCGGGCGGCTCGGTGTACGTCAACGGCTTGCGGGCGAGCCGCTGAGCGCGCCCTCCGAGCCGAGCCTCAGCGCCCGCCCGACACGTCGAGGATCGCGCCGGTGGTGTAGCTCGCCTCGTCCGACAGCAGCCAGGCGATGGCCTGCGCCACCTCGTCGGCGTTGCCGGCGCGCTGCATCGGCACCTGCGGGGCCAACTGCCGGGCGCGCTCGGGCAGGCCGCCCGAGGCGTGGATCTCGGTGGCGATCAGGCCGGGTCGCACGGCGTTGACGCGCACGCCCTCGGCGGCCACCTCGCGCGCCAGGCCGAGCGTGAAGGTGTCGATCGCGCCCTTGGTGGCGGCGTAGTCGACGTACTGCCCCGGCGAGCCCAGCCGCGCCGCGGCCGAGCCGACGTTGACGATCGCGCCGCCGCGCCCGCCGTGTTTCGTCGACAGCCGCCGCACCGCCTCGCGCGCGCAGTGGAAGCTGCCGAACACGTTGATCGCGAACATGCGCTGCAAACGCGCCGCATCCATCTCGTCGACGCGCGCCGGCAGGTCGACCACGCCGGCGTTGTTGACCAGGGCGCGCAGCGGCGGCAGCTCGCGGTCGGCGCGCGCGAACAGCGCGGCCACCTGCTGCGCGTCGGCCACGTCGGCCTGGATCGCCAGCGCCCGGCCGCCGCGCGCGCGGATCTCGGCCGCCAGGGCCTCGGCCGCGGCGGCGTCGCGTGTGTAGTTCACCGCCACGGCGTGGCCGCGCCCGGCCAGCACGCGGCACGCCGCGGCGCCGATGCCGCGGCTGCCGCCGGTGACGATCACGGTGCTTTCATTCGTCATCGCTCGCTCCGTTCTCGGTGGCGTTCTCTTCCTTGGCCTTCTTGTCCAGCAGCGGCTGCAGCGCCGCCAGTTCGGCTGCGAACCTGTCGGCCGGCACCGGCCGGGCCAGGCGCAGCGCGGGCGGCTGGAAGCTGCTCAGGTACAGCTCGGCGCCGAGGCGTTCGTTGCGCTGCTCCTGCTTCCACAGCGTCAGCGCGGTGCCGAGCACGAAGGCGGTGACCGCGACGCCGCGCATCAGCCTGGGTCGCGAGGGCTCGACGCCGAGCAGGTGGTAGTACAGCGCCGCCGCGCCGATCGCGTAGCCGGCGATGAAGCCGAAGTCCGACACCCAGGGCCACGACAGCGCGAAGGCGATCACGCCCGGCAGCGCGCCCACCACCATCCAGGCCAGCGACGAGAACAGGAACACGCGCAGGTGCCAGCCGGCGTGCGTCTGGCGCGTGAACAGCTTGGACAGCAGCGCCCACAGGCCGATCCACACCGCCGCGCCCATCACCGTGGTCAGTGCGGTGGTGCCCAGCGTGCGCAGGAACACGTCGGGGTCGCTGGCCAGCCAGGTCTCGAAGGCGAGCGCCAGCGCCAGGCCGGCGCCGGCCGCCAGCACCGGCGCGCCGCGGCGCAGCAGCGTGGCCGAGGCCGCCAGCGGCAGCTCGGGCGCGAGCGCGTCGCCCGGGCGGCGCAGGCGCAGCCGCGTGCGCCCGGCGCTGATCTCGACGGCGTGTTCGCCGTCGGCCAGCGCCTCGCGCTCGCCGGCGCGCAGGTGCCGCGCGCCGGCGATCTGCACGCCGTTGGCGCTGTCGAGCACGCGCAGGCCCAGGCCGTTCGCGTCGAGCTCGATCACGCAGTGGTGCGGCGCCAGGTAGGGGTCGCCGAGCGACAGCTCGTTGTCGAGCGCGCGCCCGATGCTCAGCGGCCAGGAGGGCACGCGCTGCGCGTGGCGCACCTGGCCGTCGCGGTCCAGCACCTCGACGATGGCCAGCGGCGCGTTCACTTCTTCTTCACCCATTGGTAGGCATCGAGGTAGTGGCGCGCCAGGCGCTGCGCGTTGGCGAAGCTGACGCCCTGCGCGTCGAAGCGGCCCTGCACGCCCGACGAGGGCTGGTCCAGCGTGGCCACCAGCACCGCCACGTCGTAGAGCTGCGGCAGCTTCCTGTAGGCGCGCAGGCACACCACCGCGCGCAGCACCAGGCCGTCGCGGTCGACGAAGTCCTCGTGGCACTGCGGGCGCGTCTGCAGGTCGGCGCGCAGCCGCGTGAACGACTCGTTGCGGAAGCTCTGCCCGTGCTGCGCGGCGAAGCGCAGCGCGCCGAGCTTGCTGCCGTCGTAGCTCTCGTGGCGCACGCTGATCGCGCCGGTGTTGAACTCGCCGGCGAAGATGTGCGTGTCCATCACGCAGTCCGAGCGCTCCAGGTCGAGCCCGCCGGTGCGCGAGGCCTCGCTGCCGCCCCAGCAGCGCATGAAGCCGTCCTGCGGCACCGGCACGCGGTAGCGCGGGTGGGTGTCGGGCTTCCAGCCCTGCGCGACGAAGCGCTCGGTCAGCTCGGCCTGGTGCGCGGTGAGCTGCGCGGCCACCTCGGCATGCGCCGGCGTCTTCAGCGGCGCGCCGTCGCGGGCGCGCGCCAGCAGCGCGGCGACGAAGGGCGCCGGCACCAGGAAGCTCACCTGCTCGCCGTCGATGCGGCGCGCCACGTTGACGCCGATCACCTGGCCGTCCTGGTCGAGCGCCGGGCCGCCGCTCATGCCGCCCGACAGCGCGCCGCCGAAGAAGATCTGCGGGTAGAAGCTGCGCCGCACCAGGCCGTTGTAGTTGCCCTCCATCACCGCGAAGCCCACGTCCAGCGGGTTGCCCAGCGAGTAGATGCGCTCGCCCTGCGCCAGCACGCGCGCGGCCGGGCGCAGCGCCAGCGCGTCGAAGCGGCCGATACCGGGCGCGCCGGCGTCGCCGGCCTTGAGCAATGCCAGGTCGTGGCGCACGTCGATGGCGAGGATGCTCACCGGCGCCTCGCGGCCGTCGGCGGTGACGTAGACCAGGTCGTGCCGCTCCGGCTTGAGCGCCGCCTGGCTGACGACGTGGAAGTTGGTGACGAGGTGGCCCTCGGGCGTGACGAAAAAGCCCGAGCCCACCGAGGTCTGGCTGGCGCGGCCCTTGAGCACGGTGCGGATCTGCACGAGCTGAGAGCGCGCCTGCTCGTAGACCTTGCGCGCCGACAGCGACGGCGTGGTGCCGCCGGGCGCATCGGCCGGCTCGGCGGGCGGTGGCGCGGGCGGCGCGGCGGTCTGGGCCGCCGCGCCCCAGGCGGCAAGCGCCAGCGCGAGGCCGGCGAGGCGGGCAGGCTTCATCGAAAATCATTCTACGGTCGGGCTTTGCCCGGCTGCGCGGCGCGGCCCGCTGCGCCAGAATCGGCGCGGCCCAACCGCTTCTTTCCGCACGCCATGCAACGCCGCACCCTGCTGATCGCCGCCTCGTCGTCCCTGGTCGCCGCGCCCGCGCTGCTGCGCGCGCAGCCGCTCGAGAAACCCAGGCTCACCATCGCGGTGGGCGGCAAGAACCTGCTGTACTACCTGCCGCTGACCATCGCCGAGACGCAGGGTTTCTTCAAGGCCGAGGGCCTGGACGTGACCGTGGCCGACTTCGCCGGCGGCTCGCAGGCGCTGCGCGCCGTGGTGGGCGGCAGCGCCGACGTGGTCTCGGGCGCCTTCGAGCACACGCTGAACATGCAGAGCAAGGGCCAGGCGCTGCGCGCCTTCGTGCTGCAGGGGCGCGCGCCGCAGGTCGTGCTGGGCGTCAACCCGAAGACGCTGCCGAACTACAAGACGCTGGCCGACCTGAAAGGCAAGAAGATCGGCGTCACCGCGCCGGGCTCGTCGACCAACGTGATGGCGAACTTCGTGCTGGCCAAGTCCGGCATCAAGCCCAGCGAGGTGTCCATCGTCGGCGTGGGCGCCGGCAACGGCGCGGTGGCGGCGATGCGCGCCGGCCAGATCGACGCGATCAGCAACCTCGACCCGGTGATCACGCTGCTGCAGCGCTCGGGCGACCTCAAGGTGATCTCCGACACGCGCATCGTCGCCGAGGCCGACAAGGTGTTCGGCGGGCCGATGCCGGCCGCCTGCCTGTACGCGCCGCAGGCCTTCATCGACAAGCACCCGGCCACCGTGCAGGCGCTGGCCAACGCGCTGGTGCGCGCCGACCGCTGGATCCAGGGCGCCGGCGCGGGCGAGATCATCAAGGCCGTGCCCGAGAACTACCTGCTGGGCGACCGCGCCGTCTACATCGACGCCTTCATGGCCGCCAAGGGCGCGCTCTCGCCCGACGGCTTCATTCCCGAAGCCGGCGCCGCCACCGCGGTGCGCGCCTTGCAGAGCATCGACGACACGCTGAAGAACGTGAAGTTCGACCTCGGCGCGGCGTGGACCAACGACTTCGTGCGCAAGGCCAATACCCAGTACCCGAAGGGATGAGCGCGCCGGCCCTGTCGCTGCGCGGCGTCGGCTGCACCTTCGTCGACCGCCACGACGCGACGCAGCGTTACACCGCCGTGCGCGACGTGACCCTGAACGTCGGCGCCGGCGAGTTCGTCAGCGTGGTCGGCCCCACCGGCTGCGGCAAGAGCACGCTGCTGAACGTCGCCGCCGGGCTGCTCGCGCCGTCCGGCGGCACGGTCGAGGTGTTCGGCGCGCCGCTGTCCGGCATCAACGCGCGCGCCGGCTACATGTTCCAGGCCGAGAGCCTGATGCCCTGGCGCACCGCGCTGGGCAACGTGATGGCCGGGCTGGAGTTCCGCGGCGCGGCCGATGCGAAGGAGCGCGCGCAGGAATGGCTGCGCCGCGTCGGCCTCGGCGGTTTCGGCGACCGTTATCCGCACCAGCTTTCCGGCGGCATGCGCAAGCGCACCTCGCTGGCGCAGACGCTCGCGCTCGACCCCGACATCATCCTGATGGACGAACCCTTCTCGGCGCTCGACATCCAGACGCGCCAGTTGATGGAAAACGAGGTGCTCGCCCTGTGGGCGGCGAAGAAGAAGGCGGTGCTGTTCATCACGCACGACCTCGACGAGGCGATCGCGATGAGCGACCGCGTGGTGGTGCTCTCCGCCGGGCCGGCGTCGCGGCCGATCGGCGAATTCACGGTCGATCTCGAACGCCCGCGCGACGTGGCCGAGGTGCGCGCGACGCCGCGCTTCGTCGAGTTGCACCAGGCGATCTGGGGCGTGCTGCGCGACGAGGTGCTGAAGGGCTACCAGCAGCAGCTTGCCGCATGAAAGTCTGGAACCTGATCAAGCCGAGACCCGGCAACCTGCGCGCCTGGCAGCTCGCCGTGCTGCTGGCGGTCTTCGGCCTGTGGCACCTGCTGACCAAGCCCGGCCTGGTCCCGCCCTTCGTGTTCGACAACGATCGCCAGGCCGCCTTCTTCTTCGGCGAGCCGCTGGTGATCTTGCAGCGCATGGTCGCCTGGTTCTTCACCAACGCCGACATCTACCAGCACCTGTGGGTCACGCTGGTCGAGACCGTGCTCGCCTTCGGCATCGGCACCGCGCTCGGCCTGGTGTTCGGGCTGTGGCTGGCGCTCAGCCCGATGGCCGCGGCCATCCTCGACCCCTACATCAAGGCGGCCAACAGCATGCCGCGCGTGATCCTGGCGCCGATCTTCGCGGTGTGGTTCGGGCTGGGCATCGCGAGCAAGGTGGCGCTGGGCGTCACGCTGGTGTTCTTCATCGTGTTCTTCAACGTCTACCAGGGCGTCAAGGAGGTCAGCCCGGTGGTGCTGGCCAACGCGCGCATGCTGGGCGCGAGTTCGCGGCAACTGCTGCGCCACGTCTACCTGCCCAGCGCGACGAGCTGGGTGTTCAGCTCGCTGCACACCAGCGTCGGGCTGGCCTTCGTCGGCGCGGTGGTGGGTGAGTACCTCGGCTCGTCGCGCGGCGTCGGCTACCTGATCCTGCAGGCCGAAGGCGCCTTCGACATCAACACCGTGATGGCCGGCATCCTGGTGCTGACGGCCTTCGCGCTGGCGCTCGACGCGGCGGTCGGACGCATCGAGCGGCGCCTGATGAAGTGGCAGCCGCGCAGCGGCGAGACCGAGAAGCTCTGAGGGGCGCGGCGGGCGATGGCCAAGGATTTCGACGCGATGGAGGACAGCAACCGCTCGGGCAACCCGAGCATCCACGCGCTGTCCGATCCGGCGCGGCGGCAGTGGCTGCACGGCGGCCTCGGCGCGCTGGTCGGCGGCGCGCTCGCGCCCTGGCTGGCCGGCTGCGCGGGCGCGTCGTCCGGCGGCCCGCTGCTCGGCTTCCAGGGCATCGCCGCGAGCAGCGCCGATGCCGTGCGGGTGCCCGAGGGCTACGTCGCCGAGGTGATCGCGCCCTGGGGCGAGCCGGTGGGCATTCCCGGCGCGATGCCGGCGTGGCGCGAGGATGCGTCCAACACCGCCGCCGAGCAGGCGCTGCAGATGGGCATGCACCACGACGGCATGCACTTCTTCCCGCTCGAAGGCAGCAGCACGCATGGACTCCTGGTGATGAACCACGAGTACGTCGACGACGGACTGCTGTACCCCGACGGCCTGAAGACCTGGAGCGCCGAGAAGGTGCAAAAGGCGCAGGCGGCGCACGGCGTCGCGGTGATCGAGGTCGAGCTGCACCAGGGCCGCTGGCGCATGGTGCGGCCCTCGCGCCACGCGCGCCGCTTCACCGCGTCCACGCCCTTCGCGGTGCAGGGCCCGGCGGCCGGCCATGCGCTGCTGCGCACCGCGGCCGACCCCGAAGGCCGCCGCGTGCTGGGCACGCTGAACAACTGCGCCGCCGGCATGACGCCCTGGGGCACCTACCTGTCCGGCGAGGAGAACTGGGTCTTCTACTTCGACGGCGGCGAGGCGATCACGCCCGACCAGCGCCGCTGGGGCCTGCGCAAGCGCGGCTTCTACCGCTGGGGCGAGCACGACGAGCGCTTCGACGCGCGCCGCCATCCCAACGAGTTCCACCGCTTCGGCTGGATCGTCGAGATCGACCCGATGGACCCGGCCGGCACACCCGTCAAGCGCACCGCGCTGGGCCGCGCCGCGCACGAAGGCGCCTGGGTGGCGACGACGCACGACGGCCGCGCCGTCGTCTACTCCGGCGAGGACGCGCGCTTCGAGTACATCTACAAGTTCGTCAGCCGGGATCGCATCGCGCCGGGCGGCGGGAACCTGACAAAAGCGCAGGCGAACCGCGAACTGCTGGACCACGGCACGCTGTACGTGGCGCGCTTCGACGCCGACGGCGGCGGCCGCTGGCTGCCGCTGGTGCACGGCCAGGGGCCGCTGACGGCGGCCAACGGCTTTGCCGACCAGGGCGAGGTGCTGGTCAAGACGCGCCAGGCCAGCGACGCCCTGGGCGCCACCAAGATGGACCGCCCCGAGTGGCTGGCCATCGACCCGCAGCGCCGCGAGGTCTACTGCACGCTGACCAACAACAGCGCGCGCGGCGGCCCGGGCCAGCCCGGCGTGGACGCCGCCAACCCGCGCGCCAACAACGTGATGGGCCAGATCATCCGCTGGCGCGAAGACGGCGACTTCGACGGCCTGACGATGCGCTGGGACCACCTCGTGCTCGCCGGCGACCCGGCCAACGCACGCGCCGAGGCGCGGGGCAGCATCCGCGGCGACATCTTTGCCTGCCCCGACGGCCTGATGCTCGATGCGCGCGGCGTGCTGTGGATCCAGACCGACGCGCACGCTTCGCAGATGAACCAGGGCGAGCTCGCGCGCATCGGCAACAACCAGATGCTGGCCTGCGACCGCACGACGGGCGAGATCCGCCGCTTCCTCACCGGCCCGGTGAACTGCGAGATCACCGGCGCGACGATGACGCCCGACGGCCGCACGATGTTCGTCAACGTGCAGCACCCCGGCGAGACGCCCGGCGACCGCAGCGACCCCGACGAGCCGAACAGGTTCTCGCGCTGGCCCTTCGGCGGCCGGCCGCGCTCGGCGACGGTGGCGATCCGGCGCCGCGACGGCGGCCCGGTCGGCACCTGAACGCCCGTTCGCGCCGAGCCTGTCGAAGCGTCAGCTCAGGCGGTAGACGTCGAGCAGCACCGCGCGCGCCTCGCGCTGGCCGACCGCGATGGCCATCACCTTGTTCAGGTGCGCCCAGGCCGGCGCGCCGGTGGTGAAGCGCATCAGCGTGCGGAAGAAGTAGGCGTCGCGCGGCACCGCCTCGCCGCGCGCGAGAAGCGCCATCACCTCGGCCGGGCCGTGGCGCAGGCCGTCGCTGCGCACCTCGATCAGCGCGCCGTCGTCGGCGCGGATCACGTAGTGCGCGGCGATCTCCAGCGCGCCGTCGCCGCGCGCCACCTGCCAGTCGATGCCGCCTTCGACCAGCGTGCCGTTCAGCTCGGGCCCGCGCACCGTGCCGCCGCCCAGCGGCACGTAGCGCCGCTCGCCGGCCGGCGCGGCACCCAGGCTGACGAGCGCGCCGACCTCGACGCGGATCTGCGTCATCGGCAGCAGGGCGGGGGCGGGGGGAAAAGCATCATTCATGGGATCGTGTCTCCGAAACGGTAGCGGCATCGTCCTACAGCGGCGTGCGCGGCCGGTCGACAGACTGGCCTGCCTGCGCGTTCTACAACGATTGGCCTGTCGGGCACGCCGGGAGGGTTCCATGAAAGCACTCATTGCCATCGCCGCCGCCTTGTCGGGCGCCGTCGTTGCCACGGCCGCGCCGCTGGTCGACGACACCCATCTGGCCGCCGTCGCCGACGCCGGGCCCTGCCTGCTGGCGCAACTGTCGGCCGAGGACAAAAAAGAGCCCACCTGCATCGCAGGTGGGCTGTGTCAAGTCCTCAAGTAAGGACGTCGTTGGGACGGGTGCCAGTCTCTCGCCCTGTTGCTGCGGGCGTGCGGACTTTTGAGCGCGCGATCCTCGCGGATCCCGTGTGACAGCAATGCGCGTGACTCTAGGAGCGGCCGCGCCGTCCGGCCATCCCAAAGACGTGGGGCAGGGATAGAGCGCATGGCGATCCGCCCAGCGCGTCCGGCGCGCGCCGCACAATCCGCGCATGGCCACGCACCGACCCTTCCCCCGCCGCGCGCCTCGCGCCGCCGCGCAGCGAGCGCTCACAGAAGCCGAGATCGGCGAGTTGCAGCAGCGGCTCGACGCCGTGCCGGCGCCTTTCGAGCCGCTGGACGTGAGCGCGCTCGACGGCTATTTGTGCGGCGTGCTGTTGCAGCCGCGCCGCATCGCCGAGGCGGCCTGGCTGGCGCACGTGGCCGATGCCGACGGCCGCGCGCTGCCGCCGGGCTTCGACACGGGCCGGCTGCACACGCTGGTGCGGCGCCGCCACGCCGAGCTGGACGCGGCGATCCAGGCGCGCCAGTGGTTCGACCCCTGGGTGTTCGAGCTGGACGGCGAAGACGCCACGCCCAGCGAGGCGGTGGTCGGCTGGGTGGCCGGCTTCGCCACCGCGATGGAATTCTTCCCGGCGCTGATGGGGCTGGACGAAGCGACGCTGCGCGAGCCGCTGGCGCTGCTGTACCGCCATCTCGACCCCGAGGACCTGGAAGACGCCGACGACCTGCTGGAGGAGATCGAATCGCTGGAGCCGCCCGCCGACCTGGCCGAAGCGGTCGAGGATCTGGTCAAGGCGACGCTGCTGCTGGCCGACGTGTCGCGGCCCTTGCGCGGCTGAGCTCAGATCGACAAGGGATCCACGTCGATCGCCCAGCGCAGCACCTTGTGCGCGCGGCGCAGCCCGTGCAGCGCCGGCACCCAGGCGGCGAGAAAACGTTGCAGCGCCGGCCGCGAGGCCGATTCCAGCAGCATCTGCATGCGCTCCACGCCGGCCACGCGCGCCACCGGCAGCGGCACCGGCGCGTAGACGCTCAGCGCGTCGGCGCCCGGCAGCGCGGCGGCCAGTTCCGCGGCTGCCGCCAGGAAGCCCTGCGCCACTTCCGCCTGCTTGGCATCGGCGCGCAGCATCGCCAGGTGCGCGAAGGGTGGCAGGCCGGCGGCTTCGCGCTCCTCCAGTTGCCCCTGTGCGAAGGCCGCGAAGTCGTGCCGGCGCAGCGCGGCGTACAGGGCGTGCTGCGGATGCCAGGTCTGCACCCACATCTCGCTGGCCTGCGCGTGTTCGGCCGAGCGCCCGGCGCGGCCGGCCGCCTGCATCAGCAGCGCGAACAGCCGCTCGGGCGCGCGGAAGTCGCTGCTGAACAGGGCGCTGTCGGGGTTCACCGCCGCCACCAGCGTGATGCGGCGGAAGTCGTGGCCCTTGGTGACCATCTGCGTGCCCACCAGCACGTCGACCTCGCCGGCGTGCACCGCGCCTAGCTGCGCCTCCAGCGCGCCCTTGAGCCGCGTGCTGTCGGCGTCTATGCGCGCGATGCGCGGCTGCGTGCCGTCGGGCGCCGCCAGCAGCGTGCCGATCTGCTCTTCGAGCCGCTCGGTGCCGCGCCCGATCGGCGCGATGTCGAGGTTGCCGCAGTCGGGGCAGGCGCGCGGCACGCGCTCGGTGAAGCCGCAGTGGTGGCAGCGCAGCGTGCGGTCGAGCTTGTGGAACACGCGCCAGGCGCTGCAATGCGGGCAGCCGCTCTTCCAGCCGCAGTCGGCGCAGTGCAGCACCGGCGCGTAGCCGCGCCGGTTCAGGAACACCAGGCTCTGCTCGCCGCGCGCGATGCGCTCGCGGATCGCCGCCAGCAGCGGCGGCGAGAGCGCCGCGCCGCCGCGATCCTTCGGCTGCTGGCCCATGTCGACCAGGCGCACGCGCGGCAGCAGCGCGCCGCCGATGCGCGAGGGCAGCGCCAGGCGCCGGTAGCGCCCTTCGTTGGCGCGCTGCCAGCTCTCCAGCGAGGGCGTGGCCGAGCCCAGCAGCACGCGCGCGCCTTGCAGCCGGGCGCGGTAGACGGCCAGGTCGCGCGCCGAGTAGCGCGCGCCTTCCTGCTGCTTGTACGACGGGTCGTGTTCCTCGTCGACGACGATCAGCCCGAGCCGCGGCAGCGGCGTGAACACCGCCAGCCGCGTGCCCAGCACCAGGTCGGCCAGGCCCAGGTGCGCGGCCAGCCAGCCGCGCAGCCGCTGCGCCGGCGTCAGGCCGCTGTGCAGCGAGACGATGCGCCGGCCCGCGAAGCGCGCCGCGAAGCGCGCTTCGAGCTGCGGCGTCAGGTTGATCTCGGGCACCAGCACCAGCGCCTGCCGGCCGGCGGCCAGCGCGCGCGCCGCGGCGTTCAGGTAGACCTCGGTCTTGCCGCTGCCGGTCACGCCGTGCAGCAGCACCGGCGTGGCGACGGGCGTGGCGTCGAGCTGCGCCAGCGCCTCGGCCTGCTCGGCGCTGGGCGGCGGCGGCGTCTCGGCGGCGGCGGCTGGCGCGTCGCCCAGCGCCTTGTGCAGCTTGCGCAGGCGCAGCGCGAGCTGCTTGGCGTCGAGCTTGTGCAGCTCCGGCGGCAGCACCGACAGCGCCAGCTCGCCCAGGCCGCGCTGATAGTAAGCAGATGCAAAAGCCACCAGGTCCCGCCACGCCGCGTCCAGCGGCGGCAGCTCCGACAGCACCGCGGCCAGCGGTTTGAGCTCGCTCTCGGCCCAGGCGCCGGGCTCGCCCGGCCACACGATGCCCAGCAGCTCGCGCTTGCCCAGCGGCGCGCGCACCAAGGTTCCGGGCGCGAGTGGCTGCTCGCTCAGGTAGTCCAGCGTGTGCTCCAGCCCGGCGTGCTGGGGCGCCTCGACGGCCACCTTCACGCGCTGCATCACGGCCATGCTGCACGGCGGCGCGAACTTGGCCGCCACATCTCGACCGACTCTGAAGGAGCGCCGGCAAGTGGCTGATTTTCCGAGACTTTCCGGACTTTCCACGCTGCTTGTGGATAACTTTGTGCAGAACCTGCCCAAAGCCGCGCTAACTGCTTGATGCGCCGAGGCCAGCGGTTCTTTGCCTGCTTTCGCAGCAGGATGAAACAATCAATCAAATCAATGACTTGCGTCATGGCGCTGGATTCGGCGTGACGCGCTGCAACACGGCGCCGGCCGGCGAGACACGACGCCAATTTTGGGGATAAGTCAAGCCCTGAGCGTTCACTCACGCGCAGCGGCAGCACCGGCGGCGTGCTCAGGCGGCGCGGATGCGCCGCGACACCTCGTGCACGGTGTCGACCAGCACCGAAACCGCTTCCGGCGGCGTGTGCTGGCTGATGCCGTGGCCGAGGTTGAAGACGTGGCCGCCGTAGCCGCCCTGGGCGTTGCGCGGCGCGCCGAAGCTCTCCAGCACCTTGGTGGCCTCGGCGCGGATCTGCGGCGCGTCGGCGAACAGCACGTTGGGGTCGAGGTTGCCTTGCAGCGCGACGCGGTCGCCGGTGAGCCTGCGCGCTGCGGCCAGGTTCATCGTCCAGTCCAGCCCGACCACGTCGGGGCCGACGCCGTCGACCGGCGCGGCGATCTGTTCGATCCACAGCCCGCCGCCCTTGGTGAAGACGATGTGCGGTATGCGCGCGCCGGCATGTTCGCGCTTGAGCTGCTTCAGCACGCGGCGCGTGTAGGCGAGGCTGAATTCCTGGAAGGCGCCGTCGGCGAGTACGCCGCCCCAGCTGTCGAACACCATCACCGCCTGCGCGCCGGCTTCGATCTGCGTGTTCAGGTACAGCGCCACCGCGTCGGCGTTGATCTCGAGGATGCGGTGCATCAGGTCCGGGCGGCGGTACAGCATCGTCTTGACGAGCCGGTAGTCGTCCGAGCCGGCGCCTTCGACCATGTAGCAGGCCAGCGTCCACGGGCTGCCCGAGAAGCCGATCAGCGGCACGCGGCCGTTCAGCGCGCGGCGTATCGAGGTCACCGCATCGAACACGTAGCGCAGCCTGTCCATGTCGGGCACGGCGAGCTTGGCCACGGCGGCTTCGTCGCGCACCGGGTGGGCGAAGCGCGGGCCCTCGCCGATCGCGAAGCTCAGGCCCAGGCCCATCGCGTCGGGCACGGTCAGGATGTCGCTGAACAGGATCGCCGCGTCCAGCGCGTAGCGCTCCAGCGGCTGCAGCGTCACCTCGGTGGCGAAGGCGGTGTTGGTCGCCAGGCCCATGAAGCTGCCCGCCTTGGCGCGCGTTTCGCGGTACTCGGCCAGGTAGCGGCCGGCCTGGCGCATCAGCCACACGGGCGTGTGCTCGGTGGGCTGGCGCAGGCAGGCGCGCAGGAAGCTGTCGTTCTGGAGCGGCGCAAACATGGCGCGGATTATCGCGCCCATAATTCCGCGATCTTCCGAGGAGAGCAGCCATGCGCGCCGCCAACGTCCTGCACACCATCGGCCACACGCCGCACATCCGCATCAACCGCCTGTTCGGCGCCGTGCCGGGTTCGCACGAGGTGTGGATCAAGAGCGAGCGCGCCAACCCGGGCGGCTCGATCAAGGACCGCATCGCGCTGGCCATGGTCGAGGCCGCCGAGGCCAGCGGCGCGCTCCAGCCCGGCGCGACCATCGTCGAGCCGACCTCCGGCAACACCGGCGTCGGCCTGGCGATGGTGGCGGCGGTGAAGGGCTACAAGCTGGTCCTCGTGATGCCCGACAGCATGAGCGTCGAGCGGCGCCGCCTGATGCTGGCCTACGGCGCGAGCTTCGAGCTGACGCCGCGCGAGAAGGGCATGAACGGCTCGATCGCGCGCGCGAAGGAACTGGTCGCCGCGACGCCCGGCGCGTGGATGCCGCAGCAGTTCGAAAACCCGGCCAACATCGACGTGCACCTGCGCACCACCGCCGCCGAGATCGCCGCCGACTTCCCCGAAGGGCTGGACGCGCTGATCACCGGCGTGGGCACCGGCGGGCACCTGTCGGGCTGCGCGCAACTGCTGAAGGCGAAGTGGCCCCAGCTCAAGGTGTTCGCGGTCGAGCCGACGGCCTCGCCGGTGATCAGCGGCGGCAAGCCGAGCCCGCACCCGATCCAGGGCATCGGTGCGGGTTTCATCCCGGCCAACCTGAAGACCGAGCTGCTCGACGGCGTGATCCAGGTCGAGGCCGAGGCGGCGCGCGAGATGGCGCGCCGCAGCGCCAGGGAAGAAGGGCTGCTGGTGGGCATCTCCTCGGGCGCGACGCTGGCGGCGATCGCGCAGAAGCTGCCCGAGCTGCCGGCCGGCAGCCGGGTGCTGGGCTTCAACTACGACACCGGCGAGCGCTACCTCTCCATCGACGGTTTCCTGCCCACCGAATGACGGCCCCTCGCCCGTCGGGCACGACGGTCGATCCCCCGGGGGGATGCGGGCCGGCTTGGGAGCGGCCCGGCGCCCGGCCCGGCAGCAGGCCCACGATCCTCATCGTCGAAGACGAGCCCGGCATCGCCGACACGCTGCAATACGCGCTCGCCACCGACGGCTTCGAGCCGCTGTGGGTGGCCAGCGGCGAAGCGGCGCTGGCCCGCTTGCGCGAAGCCGGCGTGGCGCTGGTGATCCTCGACGTCGGGCTGCCCGACCTGAACGGCTTCGAGGTGTTCCGGCGCCTGCGCGGCTTCAGCGAGGTGCCGGTGCTGTTCCTCACCGCGCGCGCCGACGAGATCGACCGCGTCGTCGGCCTCGAACTGGGCGCCGACGACTACGTCGCCAAGCCCTTCTCGCCGCGCGAGCTGGTGGCGCGCATCCGCGGCATCCTGCGCCGCGCGGCCAAGGCGACCGCGCCGGCCGCGCCGAGCACGCCGCCGCTGCCCTTCCAGGTCGACGAGGGCCGGCGCACGATCCGCTTCTACGGCCGGCCGCTGGAGCTGTCGCGCTACGAATACGGCCTGCTGAAGACGCTGGTCGAGCACCCCGGCCACGTCTTCAGCCGCGACGTGCTGCTCGACAAGGTGTGGGACACCCGCAGCGAGAGCCTGGACCGCACCGTCGACGCCCACGTCAAGACGCTGCGCGCCAAGCTGAAAGCCGTCGCGCCGACGCTGGAGGCTATCCGCACGCACCGCGGCAGCGGCTACGCGCTCGCCGAGGACCTGCCGGCGGCGCCGCCGTGACGAAAAGAACGGGCGTCTTCGTCGGCATCCTGCTCGTCTACGCGCTGGGCGTCGGCCTGCTGATGTACCGGCTGCTGGCCGACATCGACCCGCGCTACCGCGAGTCGGCCGAGGAATCGCTGGTCGAGACCGCGCACCTGCTGGCCAGCGTGGTCGAGCAGGCGAGCCCCGACGGCCATCTCGACGCCGAACTGCTGCGCCCGGTGTTCCGCCGCGTCTACGCGCGCAGCTTCTCGGCGCGCATCTTCGACTTCGAGAAAACCGGCGTCGAGCTGCAGGCGCTGGTGATCGGCCGCGACGGCATCGTCGTGTTCGACTCGCTCGGCCGGCGCGAGGGCGAGGACTACTCGCAGTGGCGCGACGTGCGCGCCGCGCTGGCCGGCGAGTACCGTGCGCGCACCACGCCGGCGATCGCGGGCGACGAGCTCAGCTCGGTGATGTACGTCGCCGCGCCGGTGCGCGACGCCGGCGGCGGCATCGTCGGCGTGGTCAGCGTCGGCAAGCCGGTGCAGAGCCTGAACCAGTTCGTCGCCGCGGCGCGCCGCAAGACGCTGGTCGTCGGCGCCACCTCGGTGGGCGCGGTGCTGGTGCTGGCGCTGATCCTGCTGCTGTGGCTGGTGCGGCCGTTCGGACTGGTCGCCGACTACGCGCGCTACGTGCGTTCGCAGCGCAGCTTCAGCCTGCCGCGCCTGGGCCGGCGCGCGCTCGGCACGCTGGGCGCCGCCTACGACGAGATGCGCGACGCGCTGGCCGGCCGCCACTACGTGGCCGACTACGTGCAGACGCTGACGCACGAGCTGAAGAGCCCGCTGTCGGCGATCCGGGGCGCGGCCGAGCTGATGCAGGAGGGCGGCATGCCCGAGGCCGACCGGCAGCGCTTCGTCGCCAACATCGGCCGCGAGACGCAGCGCATCCAGGAGCTGGTCGACCGCATGATGGAGCTGGCCGCGCTCGAACAGCAGCGCCGCCTGCCCAAGGTGGAGTCGCTCTCGCTGCGCCCGCTGCTCGAGGAGCTGGTGGCCAGCGCCGAAGCCAGCGGCGCCGCGCGCGGCCTGCGCGTCGAGCTGGCCGCCGGCGAGACGGCCTGGGTGGAGGGCGAGGCCTTCCTGCTGCGCCGCGCCTTGGGCAACCTGATGGCCAACGCGCTGGAGTTCTCGCCCGACCACGGCACGATCGAGGTGGCGCTGCGGGCCGGGCCGCGCAGCGTCGAGCTCAGCGTGCGCGACCACGGCCCGGGCATCCCCGACTACGCCGACCAGCGCGTGTTCGAGAAGTTCTATTCGCTGGCGCGCCCGGCCACCGGCAAGAAGAGCACCGGCCTGGGGCTGGCCTTCGTCAAGGAGATCGCCGAGCTGCACCATGGCCGCGTCGCGTTGCGCAACGCCGACGGCGGCGGGGCGCTCGCCACGCTCTCGCTGCCGCGCATGGCGGCGCCGCCCGGCTGACGCCGCGCGCGGCTATGCTGCGCCGCGTGGAAGCCACGACCATCGCCTGGGTGCTGCCGCACGCGGACTTCGACGACGAAGCCGCGTTCGAGCCGCTGCGCGCGCACGGCGTGCGCGTGCTGCCCTGCGCGGCCGGCGCGGCGCTGCCGGCCGAGGCCGGCGTGCGCGTGCTGCGCTGCGCGCTGTTCGGCGACGCGCGGCGCCTGCGCCGCGAGTACCTGCTCGACGCGCGGCCGACGCTGATCGTCGCCGACACGGCCGAGCAGGAGGCCGAGGCGCTGGAATTCCTCAAGGCCCGCGACGACGTGGTGCGCGGCCTGCATCCGGTGGAACTGCTGCTGCTGCGCCTGGCGCGCCTGCTCAAGCACGCCGGCGGCGAGGCGCGGCTGCACTCGCTGCAATTCACCGACGAGCTGACCGGCCTGGCCAACCGCAAGCGCTGGCAGGCGCTGCTGACGCAGGCGCTGGCGGCGAGCGACGCGCCCGACGAGTGCCGCGCCGTGGTGCTGTTCGACCTCGACCACTTCAAGCAGATCAACGACCGCTTCGGCCACCAGGCCGGCGACCAGGTGCTGCGCGAGTCGGCCGCGCTGCTGCTCGACGCGCTGGCGCCCGGCGACCGCCTCGCGCGCTGGGGCGGCGAGGAGTTCGCCGCGCTGCTGACGCGCTACGACCGCGCCACCATCGCCGCCGACGTGCAGCGCATGCTGCAGCGCCTGGCCGAACACGTCTTCGTCGCGCCGGCGGCCGGCGGCAGCGGCTTCGAGCGGCTCGTCAACCGCTTCGACGACTCCGCGGCCGCGCCGCTGGACGGCGAGCCGATGCAGCGCATCGCGGTGTCGGCCAGCGCCGGCCTGGCCTTCGTTCGCGAGCGTTCGAGCTTCGCCGACCTGATGAGCCAGGCCGACGTGGCGCTCTACGAGGCCAAGAGCCGCGGGCGCAACCGGCTGGTCTCCTACGAGGCCTTGCAGGACGGCGCCGGCGGCGAGGAGCGCGACCTCTACGTGCGCCACTTCGAGAACGTCACGCGCGTGCTGACCGAGCGCATGACCACGCTGGTGACCAACATGGGCCGCAGCCTCGTCGAGGCGGCGCGCCGCGAGGCCAACCAGGACGCGCTGACGCAACTGCACAACCGGCGCTACTTCGACGCGCGGCTGGCGCGCGAGGTCGAGACGGCGCACAAGCGCGGCCGCGCCCTGAGCCTGGCGCTGATCGACCTCGACCACTTCCACGACGTCAACGCCACCTACGGCTACCCGAGCGGCGACCAGGTGCTGCGCCGCTTCGCCGAGATCGCGCGCCACGGCGTGCGCCTGACCGACTGGCTGGCGCGCTACGGCGGCGAGGAGTTCTGCCTGGTGATGCCCGACACCGACCGCGCCACCGCCGAGCGTGTGGCCGAGCGCGTGCGCGCGCAGGTGGCCGCCGCCGAGATCCTCAGCGTCGACCAGCGCCGCGTGGCGCTGACCGCCAGCGTCGGCGTCGCCCAGCTCGGCGCCGGCGACGACCCGCTCACGCTGGTGCAGCGCGCCAGCGAGGCGGTGCTTTCCGCCAAGCGCGCCGGGCGCAACCGGCTGGGCACGGCTTAGGGGTTTTCATCTAGATTTGCTGCAACGCAGCAATCGGCGCTTGCGTTCGTGAGCCGGGGCACTATGATGCAATCATGCTGCGATGCAGCAAAAGATTTCATCACCCTCCAAGGAGCCCTTGCCATGACGACCAACGAACAATTCGCCGCCGCCCAGAAGGCCCAGATCGCCACGCTGCTCGGCCTCGCTTCCACCGGCCTGGATGCCGCCGAGAAGCTCGTCGCGCTGAACCTCGAGACCGCGCGCGGCGCGCTCGCCGAGGCCGACGCGCAGGCGCAGGCGCTGCTGGGCGCCAAGGACATGCAATCGCTGTTCGCGCTGCAGGCCGAGTGGCTGCAGCCCGCGCCCGAGAAGGCCGGCGCCTATGGCCGCAAGCTGTACGACATCGTCTCGCGCGTGCAGGCCGAGTTGAGCGAAGTCGCCGAAGCCGGCGCCGCCGACGCGCAGCGCAAGTTCGCCGCGCTGGTCGAATCGGCCGCCAAGAACGCGCCGGCCGGCTCGGAGCAGGCCGTGGCGATGGCCAAGGCCGCCTTCGCCGCCGCCAACGACGCCTTCGGCAATGCGCAGAAGGCCGCCAAGCAGGCCGCCGAAGCCGCCGAGGCCAACATCGTCAAGTTCAGCGCCGCCACCAAGCCGGCGGCCAAGTCGCGCCGCGCCGCCTGAGGGCGCGCACGAGCGCAACCCTGGGGTGCCGATGGCTTCCCTCGGCCATGCCGGACGCCACGACGGCGACGCCGCGGCCTCGCCGTGGCGCCGCCTGGGTGCCGACAGCCCCGACGGCTGGCTCGGCACCCGTGAGCTGCCCGGCTACCGCGCCGGCGCGCTGATCGTGCGCCTCGCGGACCTGCCCGCCGTCGACCCCGCGCATCTCTACCTCGACGTGATGCGCCTGGGCGACGACGGGCACATCGACGAAACCCTGTCCGGCCCCTGCGCCGCGCTGCCGCACGGCCAGCCGCTGGACGCGCGCTCGCGCTTCGTGCGCGTGGTGGCCGAACTGCTGCGCCACGCCGCCGATGCGCGGCGCGGCCTGGCCGGGCTGGCGCCGGCGGTCAGCCTGCTGCGCGACGGCGGCATCGACGGCCCGCAGCTCGCGCTGGCGGCGCAGCAGCTCGACGCCGCCAGCAGCGAGGACGCGCTGGCCGCCACGCTCGCCCAGATGCTGGTGCTCAGCCTCGGCGAAGAGGAGGCGCTCGGCACGCTGGACACGCTGCTGGCGCGGCTGCTGCCCAACGCCGTGGCCGGCGACACGCTGGTCGAGCAGGTCGGCCTGCTGCTGCGCTGTGTCGGCCGCTTCCAGGCGCGCCGCCGCCTGCGCGAGGCGACCGATTTCGAACTGTTGCCGACGCCTGAATTGCTCGGCCTGTAGGCGCAGAATCGACCTGTCGGGGCCGCACCCGCCGGCCCGCGAGGAGAAACCGCCATGCGTGCTGCCGCCAGCCTCGTCCTGATCACCCTTGCCGCCGCGCTGGCCAGCGAGCCGGCGCAGGCCCGCCCCGGCCGCTGGCGCGGCGGCGTGAGCATCGGCATCGGCGTGCCGCTGTACGTGGGGCCGGGCTACTACGGCGGTTATTACGGGGGTTACTACAGTCCCTGGTACGGCCCTTACGGCTACCCGGCGCCGCTGGTCGTCGCGCCGCCGGCGGCGGCGTATGCCGAGCCGCCCGCGCCGCCGCCGCCGCCGAAAGGCCCGCCCGACCCGATCTTCTACCCGAGCCGGCAGCAGAGCGCCGCCCAGCTCGAGGCCGACCGCCAGGAGTGCAACCGCTGGGCCACCACGCAGCCGGCGGCGATGGCCGACGCCGGCGTGTTCCACCGCGCCACGCTGGCCTGCATGGAAGGGCGCGGCTACAGCGTGCGTTAGCGGACTTCACGCCCGCTTCACATTCCCCGCGCGCCCTTCGAACGCTCTTCGCAGCGCGCTTCCATCCTGAGCCCCGTGCCGCCGCCTGGTGCGGCACGCCATCAGGAGAAGCCGCATGCGCCGCGTTCGAGGTCCCGTCTTTCCGCTCTTCCGCCACCCGCTGCCGCCGCTGTCCAGGGGCGGCCGGGTGCTCGTCGCCGTGCTGTTCGCGATCTGGGCCTTCGCGATCAGCGTGGCCTGGACGCCCGCCTTCGCCGACGACGCGCAGGCGCCGCAGGCCGAAGGCCCGTACTTCGCGGTGGCCGGCGAGGCCGGCGTCGACGCGCTGCCGCTGAAGGCGACGCAGGTCGAGGTGCGCATCGCAGGCGCGATCGCCGACGTCACCGTCACGCAGCGCTACCGCAACGAGGGCCGGCGCCCCATAGCGGCGCGCTACGTCTTCCCCGGCTCGACGCGCGCGGCGGTGCACGCGATGCAGGTGCGCCTGGGCGGGCGCGTGCTGCACGCGCAGATCGAGGAGAAGCAGCGCGCGCGCATCCGCCACGACGCCGCCCGGCGCGAGGGCAAGACCAGCGCGCTGCTCGAACAGGCGCGGCCCAACGTGTTCACGATGAACGTGGCCAACATCCAGCCTGGCGACGACGTGCAGGTGGAACTGCGCTACACCGAGCTGGTGCTGCCCACCGAGGGGCGCTACGAGTTCGTCTTCCCGACCGTGGCCGGCCCGCGCTACCACCGCGCGGGCGAAGGCAACACCTTCCCGGCCACGGCGCACCTGAAGGAAGGGAAGGAAAGCGAGGCCTCGCGCCCGGCCTTCGCGCTGCGCGTGCATTTCGCCTCGCCGCTGCCGGTCAGCGAGCTGCGCTCGCCCTCGCACGGCATCGAGGTGGCCGGCGAGGGCACGGCGCAGGCCGAGGTCGAACTGAACGACGCCGGCGCGCGCAACGACCGCGACTTCATCCTCGGCTACCGCCTCGCCGGCGAGCGCACCGCCACCGGGCTGAGCCTGTTCCAGGGCGAGGACGGCGAGAACTTCTTCCTCGCCGTCGTCGAGCCGCCGAAGGCCATCGCCCCCGCGCAGATCAACCCGCGCGAGTACGTGTTCGTGGTCGACATCTCCGGCTCCATGCACGGCCAGCCGCTCGCCACCGCGAAGACGCTGCTGCGCAACCTGATCGGCAAGCTGCGCCCCGGCGACACCTTCAACGTGCTGCTGTTCTCCGGCAGCAGCCAGATGCTGGACGCCGCGCCGGTGCCGGCCACGCGCCAGAACATCGAGCGCGCCGTCGCCGTGATCGACCAGGCGCGCGGCGGCGGCTCCACCGAGATCGTGCCGGCGCTCAAGCGCATCGCCGCGCTGCCCAAGGCGGCCGACGTGGCGCGCAGCGTGATCGTCGTCACCGACGGCTACGTGACGGTCGAGAACGAGGTGTTCGCGCTGATCCGCCGCAACCTCGGCAACAGCAACGTGTTCGCCTTCGGCATCGGCAGCGCGGTGAACCGGCACCTGATCGAAGGCATCGCGCGCGCCGGCCAGGGCGAGCCCTTCATCGTCACCCGGCCCGAACTCGCGGCGGCGCAGGCCGAGCGGCTGCGCAAGATGATCGACAGCCCGGTGCTGACGAACCTGCGCGCGCGTTTCGAGGGGCTGGACGTCTACGACCTCGAACCCGCGTCGCTGAATGCGCTGCCCGACGTGCTGGCCGGCCGGCCGGTGCTGATCCAGGGCAAGTGGCGCGGCGAGCCGCGCGGCCAACTGGTGCTGGAAGGCCAGGCGGCCACCGGCGCGCACGTCGACGTGGTGCCGGTCGCGGCGCCCGATGCGCAGGCCGGCGCGCTGCGCCAGTTGTGGGCGCGCAGCCGCATCCAGCAGCTCTCCGACCAGGAGGCGCTCGAAGGCGGCAGCGGCCAGCGCGAGGCGATCACCGCGCTGGGCCTGCGCTACAGCCTGCTGACGCAGTACACCAGCTTCATCGCGGTCGACCAGATCGTGCGCGGCAGCGAAGCGGCGGTGCCGGTGGACCAGCCGCTGCCGCTGCCGCAGGGCGTCGGCAACCTGGCGGTCGGCGAAGTGGGCGCCGCGGTGCCCAGCACGCCGGAGCCGGGCGCGTGGCTGTCGCTGCTGGTGGTGCTGGCGCTGGTGGGCGCCGCGCTGGCCAAGCGGAGCAACTGGTGAGCGCGGCGACGCTGAACGCGCTGCGCTGCCGGCCGACCTACCTCGCGCCGGCCGCCTGGCTGGGCTTGCAGGCGGCGGCGCTGTGGCCGCACGGCGCGTGGCTGCTGGCGCGTGTGCAAGACGGCTCCGACGAGCCGCTCGGCCTGGCCGCGCTGGCGCTGCTGCTGATGCTGCTGGCGGCGCGCGCGCACACGCTGCGCCTCGCGCCGCGTACCGGCTGGCTGGGCGCCGGCGTGGCGCTGACGCTGGCCGCGAACGCCGCGCTGCCGATCGCGCCGCCGCTGGCCTGCGCGCTGCTGGCCGCGCTGGCGCTGGCGGCGGCGCTGCTCGCCTGGCTGCCGGCCGACGCGCCGCGCGCGCCGCTGGCCGGCCTGGTGCTGCT
The DNA here is from genome assembly GCF_047600445.1 of Piscinibacter sp. Taxonomy (GTDB): domain Bacteria; phylum Pseudomonadota; class Gammaproteobacteria; order Burkholderiales; family Burkholderiaceae_C; genus Piscinibacter. The sequence continues at coordinate 237,086 of NZ_JASGKT010000001.1, read as the reverse complement.
GGCGCTGCCGTGGATCGCCTCCTTGCAGTATTACGGCGGCTATCCGCTGCGCGTGCTGACCGCGCAGGCCAGCGCCTGGCTGCTGCGCGCGGCCGGCATCGCGGCCGAGCGCAGCGGCGCGGCGATGCGGGTCGAAGGCCGGCTGGTGATCGTCGACGCGCCCTGCTCGGGCGTGCAGATGGCCTGGATGGCCTGGTTCTGCGCCTGCGCGGCGGCGGCGCTGAGCGGCCAGCGCGACGCGCGTTTCCTGCGCCGCCTGCCCTGCGTCGGCCTGATCGTGCTGGCCGGCAACGTGCTGCGCAACAGCCTGCTGGTGGCGCTGGAAGCGCGGCCGCAGGGCCTGGCGAGCGCGCTGCACGAAGGCATAGGCCTGCTGGTGCTGGCGCTGGTGTGCGCCGGCGTGATCGTGGTGATGGGCAAAGGAGCGCGTCGTGAAGCCCTCGTCTGAGCTCTGGCAGCGCCACTGGCCGGCGCTCGCCGCGGCCCTGCTGGCGCTGGCGGCGGCGCTGCCGCTGGCCTCGGCGCGGCGCGCTGCGGCCGCGCCGCCGCGCCACGTCGAGTGGCCGCGCGAGTGGGAGGGCCGCGCGCTGCGGCCTTTGGCCACCAACGCGGTCGAACAGCGCTTCGCGGCGCGCTTCCCGGGCGCGATCGCGCGCTTTTCCGACGGCGAGCGCGTGCTGGTGCTGCGCCGCGTCGACGCGCCGACGCGCATGCTGCATCCGGCGGCCGACTGCTTCCGCGGCCTGGGCTACCGCATAGAACACGCGCAGCTCGAACACGATGCGCGACGGCGCTTGTGGCGCTGCTTCGAGGCCGAAGGCGACGGGCAGCGGCTGCGTGTCTGCGAACGCATCGAAGGCGAGGACGGCGAGGACTTCGTCGATGCCTCGGCGTGGTTCTGGGCCGCCGCGCTGGGCCGCTCGCAAGGCCCGTGGCAGGCCGTCACCGTGGTGGAGGCCTTGTGATGAGGGCGCTGCCGAAGTTCATGGCCGGCGCGCTGGCGGCGCTGCTGCTGGCCGCCGTGCTGCTCGCCGCGTTGGCCTGGCATGCGCTCGCGCCGCGGCCGGGCGAGTGGGCGATGGCTTTGCGCGTCTGGAAGTTCGAACGCCAGGCCAGCGTGCCCACGCTGCTGCGCTGGGCCACGCACCCGCTGGCGCTGCCCTGGCTGGACGGACGCCGGTTCGGCGACTGGCAGGTGCACACCGAAGGCGAAGGCGCGCACCGGCTGGCGGCGCGCTGCGCGCCCTGCCGCGTGCGGCTGGGCGGCCTCGGCTCGCAGCCCGTCGTGATCGACGAAGCGCGCCTGAGCATCGACATTCGCGGCGCGGACCGCTTCGACGGCACGCTGCGCCTGGGCCGCGGCGAACGCCCGGCCACGCTGGCCTGGCGCGCCGAACTGCAACACGACGGCCTGGGCGTGCATGCCGAGCTGCCGGCCACGCCGCTGGCGCGTGTGCTCGCGGCGTTCGAGGCATCCATCCCCGAGCTGCGGCAAGCGCAGGTGCAGGGCAGCGTCGCGCTCGGGCTCGAAGGCCGGCTCGACGCCGCCGGCTGGCGCGTCACCAAGCTCCGGCCGACACTCGCCGACATCGCCGTCGCCGGCCTGGGCACCGAGGCGCTGCGCGATGTCGACGTGGCGCAGCGCTGCCGCCCGCAGCCGGACGGCGGCCGCATCGAGGGCTGGATCCAGAACGCGGTGATCGCCGCCGAGGACCAGCGCTTCTTCGAGCACCCCGGCTACGAACTCGACGCCTGGGTGGCGGTGCTGAAGGCCAACCAGCGCGTCGACTCGCGCTCGGGCGGGCTGCTGCAAGGCGCGAGCACCATCACCCAGCAGCTCGCCAAGCTGCTCTACACCGGCGACGAGCGCGACGCCGCGCGCAAGCTGCGCGAGTGGCTGTACGCGGTGGAGATGGAGCGCACGCTCGGCAAGGGCCGCATCCTGCAGCTCTACCTCGCGCTGCTGCCCTGGGGCGACGGCGTCTGCGGCGCCGAGGCCGCCGCGCGCCACCACCTCGGCAAGAGCGCGAACCGGCTCAAGCCGCGCGAGGCCGCCTGGCTCGCCAGCCTGCTGGTCAACCCCGACCAGCAACTGCGCCGCTGGGGCGCCGACGAAGCCGGCGCGCGCGAACGCGCCGCCTGGGTGCTCAAGGGCATCCGGCGCCTGCCGCGCGAGCGCCGCGAGGCCGAGCTGGACGCGCTGGTGGCGTGGCGGCCGCCGGTCGGGCGCGTGGACCGGTGACGACATAATGGGTTTCATCCGATGACAAACCCCGGGGAGGGGACACGCTCATGACACTCGGCAGCGCGGCAACACGGTTCGGAGTCCTGGCGATCTGCGTCGCGCTGTCGGCCTGCGGCGGGGGAGGTGGCGGCGGCGGCGGTGGTGGTGGCGACGGCACCACGCCCCCGGACGGCGGCAGCGCCGCGCTGGCGCAGCAGTGCTCGGCCAACAACCCCTACCGCGCCGACGCCAGGAGCGCGCCGAAGGCGGGCAGCCTGGCCACGGAGAAGCGCTGGGTCCGTGCGTACGTCGACGAAGCCTATCTCTGGTTCGACGAGGTGCCGGCGGTCGACGCCGCGCAGCCGCTGTTCAGCAGCGACACGCCGGCGGGCTTCTACGACGCCATCGACAGCTACTTCAGCGCCTTGACGGCCGTCGGCAAGGACCGCTTCAGCTTCACCTACCCGACGAAGGCCTGGAACGCCCTGTACCAGTCGGGGCAGATGGTCGGCGACGGCATCCAGTGGCACTACGACTCGCCGACACCGCCGCGCAACATGCGCGTGGTCCACGTGCAGCCCGGCTCGCCCGGCGACATCGCCGGCGTGCTGCGCGGCGACACGCTGCTGTCGGTGGACGGCGTCTCGGCCGACGACGGCACCTCGGCGGGCGTCACGGTCCTGAACGCGGCCTTGTTCGGCGCGAACACCACGGCCCACAGCTACGTGTTCAGCCGCCGCGGCGTGGCGCTGGGCGCCAAGGCCATCGCCAGGATCGCCAACTTCATCACCGAGCCGGTGCCGCAGACCTCGGTGCTGACGGCCGCCGACGGCGGCAAGGTCGGCTACCTGCTCTTCAACGACCACATCGCGACGGCGGAGGGCCGGCTGAGCGCGGCGATCGACACCCTCAAGGCCCAGAACGTCAGCGACCTGGTGCTGGACCTGCGCTACAACGGCGGCGGCTACCTCTACATCGCCAGCGAACTGGCGTACATGATCGCCGGCCCCAACCCCACCAGCGGCAAGACCTTCGAGACGCTGCGCTTCAACCGCAAGCGCAGCAGCGAGAACGAGGTCACGCCCTTCTACAACACGTCCACGCAGAGCCAGCCCCTGCCCACGCTGAACCTGCCGCGTGTCTACGTGCTGACCGGCCCAGGCACCTGCTCGGCCAGCGAGGCCATCATCAACGGCCTGCAAGGCGTGGACGTCACGGTGCGCCGCATCGGCGGCACCACCTGCGGCAAGCCCTACGGCTTCCTGTCGCAGGACAACTGCGGCATCTCCTACTTCCCGATCGAGTTCGAGGGCGTCAACGCCAAGGGCTTCGGCGACTACGCCGGCGGCTTCACGCCCGACTGCACGGTGGCGGACGACCTGGAGCATGCGCTCGGCGATGCCTCCGAGGCGCGCCTGTCGGCCGCGCTGACGCTGCGCGCCACCGGCGCCTGCCCGGCGGGCACGGCCGGCGCGGCCGCCCGGGCGCAGGCCCAGCGCGCCGGCGCGGCGCTCGCCGCCGGCACGCTGGTCAAGCACCCGGCGCGCGAGAACGCCTACCGCGGCGGCCGTTGATGCTTATGCGGTTCGTGTCGCGGCGGCGCGCCTAGACTCGCCGCTTCGCCCGCCACCCAGGAGACACCCGCATGACCCGCGACACCAGCCAATGGCGTTTCGAGACCAAGTCCGTGCACGCCGGCTACGCGCCCGAGCCGACGACGCACGCCGTCGCCGTGCCGCTGTACCAGACCGTGGCCTATTCGTTCGACAGCGCGCAGCATGGCGCCGACCTGTTCGACCTGAAGGTGCCTGGCAACATCTACACGCGCATCATGAACCCGACGCAGGCGGTGCTCGAAGAGCGCATCGCCGCGCTCGAAGGCGGCATCGCGGCGCTGGCGCTGGCCTCGGGCCAGGCGGCCATCACCTACGCGATCCAGACCATCGCCGAGGCCGGCGACAACGTCGTCGCCAGCAACGCGCTGTACGGCGGCACCTACAACCTGTTCGCGCACACGCTGCCGCAGTACGGCATCCAGGTGCGCTTCGCCGACTACCGCGACCCGGCGAGCTTCGAGCCGCTGATCGACGCGCGCACCAAGGCCGTGTTCGTCGAGTCGCTCGGCAACCCGCAGGGCAACATCACCGACATCGCGGCCATCGCCGCGATCGCCCACCGGCACGGCGTGCCGCTGATCGTCGATAACACCGTGCCCAGCCCCTACCTGTGCCGGCCCTTCGAGCACGGCGCCGACATCGTCGTGCACTCGCTGACCAAGTACCTCGGCGGCCACGGCACCAGCCTGGGCGGCGCGATCGTCGACAGCGGCAAGTTCCCCTGGACGCAGCACAAGGAACGCTTCAAGCGCCTGAACGAACCCGACGTCAGCTACCACGGCGTGGTCTACACCGAGGCGCTGGGGCCGGCGGCCTACATCGGGCGGGCGCGCGTCGTGCCGCTGCGCAACATGGGTGCGGCGATCTCGCCCTTCAACGCCTGGCAGATCCTGCAGGGCGTGGAGACGCTGGCGCTGCGCATGGACCGCATCTGCGACAACGCGCTGGCCGTGGCGCGGCACCTGAAAAAGCACCCGAAGGTGGCGTGGGTGAACTACGCCGGGCTGGAAGACCACCCCGACCACGCGCTGGCGAAGAAGCTGCTCGGCGGGCGCGCCTCCGGGCTGCTGACCTTCGGCGTCGAGGGCGGGCGCGCCGGCGGCGAGCGCTTCCTCGACGCGCTGCAGCTCTTCACGCGGCTGGTCAACATCGGCGACACCAAGTCGCTGGCCACGCACCCGGCCTCGACCACGCACCGCCAGCTCTCGCCCGAGGAGCTGAAAAGCGCCGGCGTCGGCGAGGAGACGGTGCGCCTGTGCGTGGGCATCGAGCACATCGCCGACCTGCTGGCCGACCTGGACGCGGCGCTGGACAAGGCCTGAGGCGCGCCGCGCGGGATTGAATTCCGGCCGGCCGGCCCCAGATCGGGCAGCGCGGGGGAGTACCATCCCCGCGCTTCACTGGGGAGAACCGACCATGACCTTCTCGCTTTCCCGCCGCCTGCTCGGCGCCGTCGCCGTGCTGCTGTCCGCCCTCGCGCTCGGCGGCTGCGGCTACAACGACTTCCAGCGCCTCGACGAGCAGACCAAGTCGGCCTGGTCCGAGGTGCTGAACCAGTACCAGCGGCGCGCCGACCTGATCCCGAACATCGTCGCCACCGTCAAGGGCGAGGCCAACTTCGAGCAGGAGACGCTCACCAAGGTGGTCGAGGCGCGCGCCAAGGCCACCTCGATCCAGGCCACGCCCGAACTGATCAACGACCCGGCGGCGTTCCAGAAATTCCAGGCCGCGCAGGGCGAGCTGTCGGGGGCGCTGTCGCGCCTGATGGCGGTGGTCGAGAACTACCCCAACCTGAAGGCCAACCAGGGCTTCCAGGACCTGCGCGTGCAGCTCGAAGGCACCGAGAACCGCATCACCGTGGCGCGCGGCCGCTACGTCAAGGCGGTGCAGGACTACAACGTGCTCGCGCGCAGCTTCCCGACCAACCTCACCGCGATGCTGTTCAGCTACAAGGTGAAGGAGAACTTCAGCGTGCAGAACGAGGCGCAGATCTCGCAGCCGCCGGCGGTGAGTTTCGACAAGCCGGCGTCGAAGTAAGCGCGACTCGCCGCGATTCGCCGTGATGCGCCTCGCGCGCTCCCTCCTCGCCGCGCTGCTGGCCGCGCTGGCGGCCGTGGCGTTCGCGCAGCCGCTGCGGCCGGTGCCGCCGCTGTCCGGCCGCGTGATCGACCAGACCGGCACGCTGACGCCGGCGCAGCAGCAGGCGATGAGCGACAAGCTCGCCGCGCTGGAGGCCAGGCGCGGCACGCAGCTCGTGGTGCTGCTGGTGCCCAGCACGCAGCCCGAGGACATCGCCGCCTACGGCCAGCGCGTGGCCGACCAGTGGAAGATCGGCCGCCTCGCGGTGGGCGACGGCCTGCTGATCGTCGTCGCCAAGGAAGACCGGCGCGTGCGCATCGAGGTCGCCAAGGCGCTCGAAGGCGCGGTGCCCGATCTGGCGGCGCGCCAGATCATCGGCGACGTGATCAGCCCGGCCTTCCGCCGCGACGACTTCGCCGGCGGGCTGAACGCGGCGATCGACCGGCTCGACGCGCGCATCGGCAACGAGGGCCTGCCCGAGCCGAACGCCGCGCCGCAAGGGCCGCTGCCGCCCTCGGGCCAGGGCTTTCAGTTGCAGGACCTGGCCCTGTTCCTGTTCGTCGCCGTGCCCATCATCGGCGCGGTGCTCACCGGCATCTTCGGCCGCAAGCTCGGCTCGCTGGCCACCGCGGCGGCGGCCGGCGGCATGGGCTGGTGGTTCAGCGCGAGCGTGGCGCTGGCCGTGGGCGTGGGTGTCGTCGCGCTGATCCTGGTGATGGTGCTGGGCATAGGCGCGGCCACGCGCGGCGCCGCGCGCGGCACGCGCCACGGCGGGCCGCCGATCATCTGGGGTGGTGGTGGCGGCGGCTTCGGCGGGGGTGGGGGCTTCGGCGGTGGCGGCGGTGGTTTCGGCTCCGGCGGCGGTGGTGATTTCGGCGGCGGCGGCGCGTCGGGAGACTGGTGATGGGCAGGCTCGCGCGCATCCTCAAGCACCGCTGGCTCGACGAAGGCGACCTCGCGCGCGCGCTCGACGACGCCGCGCTCGGCCGCATAGAGCGGCGCGTCGCCGCGAGCGAGAAGCGCCACAGCGGCGAGATCCGCGTCTGCGCCGAGGCCGGGCTGCCGCTGAGCTACCTGTGGCGCGGCGCGAGCACGCGCGAGCGCGCACTGACGATGTTCGGCAAGCTGCGCGTGTGGGACACCGAGCACAACAACGGCGTGCTGATCTACCTGCTGCTGGCCGAGCACCACATCGAGATCGTCGCCGACCGCGCGCTGGACCGCCTGGTCAGCGCCGAGCAGTGGCAGGAGGTGATGGCGCACATGCGCGCCGCGTTCCGGCAGGGCGAATTCGAGGCCGGGCTGAACGCCGCGATCGACGCGGTCGATGCGCTGCTCGCGCGCCACTTCCCGCTCGCGCCGGGGCAGGCCAATCCCAACGAGCTGCCGGACCGGCCCACGCTGCGAGGCAACTGACGTGAAGCCACGCGGGTCGAACACGGCGCTGCTCCTGCTGCTGATGGCGCTGGGCGCCTTCGTCTGGCGCACGTCGGCGGGCCTGCCGCCGGTGGTGGCCTCGCATTTCGGCGCCGATGGCGCGGCCGACGGCGCGATGGCCCGCGGCAGCTACCTCGTGCTGATGCTGCTGCTGGTGGTCGGCCTGCCGCTGCTGATCGGCTGGCTGGTGCCGGTCGTGGCGGGCGGCGAGGGCCGGCACCTCAATATCCCGAACCGCGCCTACTGGCTCGCGCCCGAGCGCCGCGCCGCCACGCTGGCCTTCGTGTACGGCCACCTGCGCTGGTTCGCCGCGGCGGTGGCGCTGTTCCTCGCCTACGTGCACCTGCTGGTCGTGCGTGCCAACGCGCAGCAGCCGCCGCAGCTCTCGTTCTCCGACATCACCGGCGCGCTGCTGGTGTTCTTCCTGGCGCTGGCGGCCTGGATGGCCGTCCTGTGGGCGCGCCTGCGCCGGCGCGACTCCTGAAACCTTTTTCCACCATGAACAAGACCACCCGCCGCCTCCAACGCCGCCCGCTGCTGCTCGCCCTGGCCGCATTGCCGCTCGCCCCGCTGGCCGCCTGTTCGAAGAAGGACGCCGAAGCCACCTCGGCCGCCCCGGCCGCCGCGCCCGCCGCCGCGCGCAAGCCCAACGGCATCGAGGCCTACGCCATCGCCGAGCGCGGCCACGGCTTCACGGTCGGCGCGATGATGGCGGCCAACACGGTCTACGTCTTCTTCGACACCACCTGCCCGCACTGCGCCGAGCTGTGGGCCGCGTCGCAGCCGCTGCTGAACCGCTTGAAGATGGTGTGGATGCCCATCGGCCTGCTGCGCTCGCAGTCGGGCCCGCAGGGCGCGACCATCCTCGCCGCGCCCGACCCCGCCAAGGCGATGGCCGAACACGAGGCCAGCCTGCTCGCGCGCGGCGGCGGCATCGGCGTGGCGGCCAAGCTGCCCGAGGACATCGTGCAGAAGGTCAAGGACAACACCGAGCTGTTCCGCCAGTTGCAGGCCGACAGCGTGCCGCTGATCGTCTACCGCAATGCGGGCAGCGGCCAGCACGGCATGCACGCCGGCGCCGTCGACACCGCCGGGCTGGCCGCGCTGGCCGGCATCTGACGGGCCGACAATCGCCGCCATGAGCGACACCCCGAGCAAACCGCCCCTGCCCGACCGCCTCTCGATCGACCCGCGCAGCCCGCACCACGTGGCCGCGGTGTTCGAGCACGAGGTCGGCATCCGTTTCAACGGCGCCGAGCGCGCCGACGTCGAGGAATACTGCATCAGCGAAGGCTGGGTGCGCGTGCCGCACGGCCGCACGGTCGACCGCAAGGGCAACCCGGTGATGCTGAAGCTGAAGGGGCGGGTCGAGGCGTTTTATCGCTGAGCCGCCACCGCCTGCCGGAACCCCGCCAGCCAGCCCTTCAACCGGCGCTCGTTGGCCAGCCCGACGCGCACCATGATCTTCTGGCCCGACGACAGCGCTTCCAGCGCCGGGTCGGTGTATTCGTAGCGCACCCAGGGCCGCGTCGAAGGCACCTCGCCTTTCACCTCGACCAGCGCAACCGCCGGCGGCCGCGCCGGCTCGGGGGCGGCGAGCAGGTGGTCGATCACCTCGACGAGGCGGTCGTTGAAGTGGCCCTTCGGGTAACCCAGCTCGACGTAGGCCTGCTGGAACAGCGGGTACAGGCGCCGGTACAGCGCGGCGGCCTGCGAGGGCTCGACCGAGGCGACGAAGGCGACGAAGGGTTGGTAGCGGCGGGCGTTGTCGGCGCCTATCAGTTGCGCATCGCCGGCCGCGAGCAGTTGCAGCCGGCCCGGCGTGGCCTGCACCGGCCACAGGCGCGAGGCGGCCATGCCGCGCGCCAGGTTGTCGACGGTGACGACCACGCGGCGCACGAAGCCGTCGGTGGCCAGGAAGGTCAGCACGCCGGAGCGGCCGACCAGCCCGGCCAGCGCCTGGCCGAGCAGCGCGTCGGAGTCGGCCAGCGCCGGAAGCGGCGCGGCGCTGGCGGCCGGCTCGGGCTCGATCGGGTGCTCGGGGCCGGCCTCGGCGAGCGGCGGCGTCGCGGCGGGTGGCGTGGCGGGTGCCGGCGACGCGGCCGGCGCCTGGGCGCGCGGCGGGCGCGGCGCCGGCTGGCCGCGCGTGAACCACCAGGCCGCGCCGCCGGCCAGCGCCAGCACGGCGGCGGTGATCAGGGCGATGGTGCGGGTCTGCATCGAAGGGCCTCCTCGCGGGTCTGGCGACCGCTGTGCGACCCCGCAGCCCAGGCCGGCGTTCCGCCCGCCTTGTATCAGCGTGCTCAGTTCGGATGCGCCTCGGCCACCTCCGGGCCGGACCCGGCGCGCAGCGCCCACAGCACGCCGGCCACCAGCAGCACGATGCCCGCCAGCGTGGCCGGCTGCGGCCACTGGCCGCGCAGCACGAAGGCGTAGGCGAGCGCCGACAGCGTCTCGAACACGATCAACTGGCCGACGATGGTGGGCGGCAGGCGCTGGCTGGCCTCGTTCCAGCACAGCGTGCCCAGCCAGGAGGCGAACAGGCCGATGGCGAACATCAGGCCGACGAACTGCCAGGCGCGCGGGCCCAGCGGCATCTCGAAGGCGTTGCCCGACAGCGCGAACCACAGCCAGGTCAGCGCGTAGCCGAGCAGCGCCAGCGGCAGCGTCGCCAGGCCCTGCGCGGTGGCCCAGCCGCGCGGGCTGCGCTCGGGGTGGGCGCGCAGCCATTCGGCGTTGCGGATCGGGTACCAGGTCCAGCAGGCCACCGCGCCCACCGCCAGCAGCGCGCCGAGCGCGTAGCGGCCCAGGTCGGCGGCCGGGTCGGCGCGCAGGTGCTCGAGCTCGACCTGGTTGACCAGCGCGATGCCCAGCGCGATCAGCGTCAGCGAGGGCGCCAGCGCGCGCCAGCGCAGCGGCGCCTCGCGACGCGTGCCCGCGCGGTGGCCGCGCGCCTTGGCGGTGATCGCGATCACCACCGGCAGCGTGCCGATGATCATGGTCGGCAGCGGCCCGCCGGCGCGCTGGATCGCGCTGGCGAGGAACAGGTAGTAGACGATGTTGCCCACCAGCGCCAGGCGCAGCGCCTCGCGCCAGTCGGCCCGCGTGAGCTGGCGCAGCGCGGCGCGGTCGAACCAGGCCAGCGGCAGCGCGATCAGGCCGAAGGCGAGGTAGCGCCCGAAGCTGTGCAGCGCCGCCGGGTACTCGGGCAGCAGCAGCGGGCCGACGAACACCAGCCCCCACATCAGGCCGGCGGCCAGGGCGAACAGGGTTCCGGTGACGGTGGCGGAGACGGCGGCGGCGGGGCTCATGACGGCGGCGATTGTCCGCCAGCGCCGTTCACGCAACCTACTCGGTCGGCGAGGCGTCGGCCATGCGCTGCGCCGGCAGCTTCCAGGCGCCGCTGCGGATCTCGGGGTGCGTCAGGCGGCGCAGCTCCACCGTCGCGACGCCGGTGATGCCGAGCTTGCGCGCCGCGGCGCGGCTGAGGTCGATGATGCGGCCGTTCTTGAACGGACCGCGGTCGTTGACGCGCACCACCACCTCGCGGCGGTTCTTCGGGTTGCGCACCACCGCGTAGCTCGGCAGCGGCATGGTCTTGTGCGCCGCCGTCATCGCGTTCATGTCGTAGACCTCGCCGCTGGCGGTGCGGCGGCCGTGGAAGGGGCGGCCGTACCACGAGGCGATGCCGCGCTCGGTCATCGGCACGTCGGTGTTCTCGGGGTCGTACAGCTCGCCCTTGATCTCGTAGGGCAGGTTGGGCGCGCCCTGCGGGATCGCGGCCACGCGCGGCACCGCGTCGGGCGGGTGCGTGTAGGGCACGGCCGCGCGCGCGGCCGGCGCCGCGGGCGATGGCGTCGGCGTGGGCTCGGGCGCCGGTTCGGGCGCGGCCACCGGCGCCTCGGCGGGCGCCAGGCCCGGCAGGCGCAGGCTGCCGCAGCCGGCAAGCAGCGTCAGCAGGCCGAAGGCGAGCAATCGGGCGCATCTCATGCCGCCAGTGAACGGCAGGCCACGCCGCCGCGGGCGCGGCGCAGATGTTTCACGGCCGCGCGGTGTGACAAGCGGCCGGAACGCCCGGCCGCGAAGGGGGAAGGTGCAAGTAACCGCAACCGCGCGCTGCGGCGCCGGCGCAACGGCGCTTGCAGACGGACACCGATGCGCGCTGCCGGCCTCTCCAGTCGCGCCGGCGCGTGCCGATAGGCCGGGGGACAGCCCGACCAGGAGCCTCCATGCCCACCCCGCCCCGCAGCGCCCCGGCCTTCGCCAGCGCCAATCCGCATGCGCTGGCCGCCATCCTCGAAGCGAGCGAGACGCGCCGCATCATCGCGGTGACCGACATCTTCGACCTCGCCGGCACCAAGCTGTGGGCGCGCCACCAGCCGGTGTCGGCCGAGCTGCAGCGCAAGCTGCTCGACCGCAAGCTGCGCGAGCCGCTCGAAGCCTGCCTGCTCGCCGAAGAGGGCGTCACGCTCGCTTCGCTGGCGGGCGACCTGTCCGCGCTGATCGACGGCGACGGCCGCCTCGCGCCGCTGCTGCGCCCGCAGGCGGCGCGGCTGCTGCGCGAAGTCACGCACCTGCACCTGCACCCGGTGGCGCAACTGCTGCTGTCGGCCGCGCAGGCGGCGCGGCCGGCGGTGTTCGAGCATGCCGTCGCGGCGATGGCGCTGGCCGGCGCGCTGATGGCGCGCCACGGCGGCCAGGCGCCGGAGATCCGGCTGGCGATGCTGGCCGGCCTGCTGCACGACCTGGGCGAGATGTACGTCGCGCCCGAGTCCGGCGAGGCCGAGGCCGACCGCGAGCTCGACGCGCTGAGCTACCGCCAGCTCGTCGTGCATCCGCACGTCGGCCTGCTGCTGGTGGCACAGCTCACCAACTACCCCGCCGTGGTGGCGCGCGCGGTGGCCGAGCACCACGAGCGGCTCGACGGCTCGGGCTACCCGCACCGCCTGGCGGGCGACCGCATCTCGGTGTTGGGCCGGCTGGTCTGCGTGGTCGAGGCGGCGCTGGCCGCGCTGCGCAGCCCGCACGACGGCCTGCCGCGCGCCGGCGTGGCGTTGCGCGCCGTGCCGGGCGAGTTCGACCTGGCCTGGGTGGGCCACCTGATGCACGCCGTGCTCGGCGAGCCGGCGCTGCGGCCGGTGCTGGAGCCGGCCGAGATCCGTGCCCGCCGCGCCGCGCTCGGTGAGGTGCTGCAGGCGGCCGAGGACAACATCGCGCTGCTCGCCGTGGGCGAGCGCTCACCCGCGCTGCGCGCGGCGCTGGATCTGGCATCGTTCCTGGTCGCGCGGCTGCGCATCGGCTGGAACGAAAGTGGCCTGTGGCATGTGCAGGCCGCCACCGGCGCCGACGCCGCCGAGGTCGAGGCGATGGAAGACGAGCTGTACTTCCGCCTGCGCGGCGTCCAGCGCGCCGTGACGCTGCGCGCCGGCGAGCTGCCGGCCGGCGAGGCCGGCGTGCTCGCGGCGCTGTGCGAGTCGCTGCCGATGGGCAGGATGGGCTGAACCCACCCCGCCGTCATCAGCTCAACGCACCTTGCCCGCCTTCCAGGCGTTCAGCAGCGTGTCGTAGCCGATGGTCTCGCCCTTGGGCTTCTCGTTGGCCAGCTTCTTCCACGGCGCGCCCTTGTCGGACAGCCACTTGTCGGGGCTCTCCTTCTTGTTGAGCTTGGGCGCGCAACGTGCCATGCCGGCGCGTTCGAGGCGGGCCATCACCTGGTCCATCTCCTCGGCGAGGTTGTCCATCGCCTGCTGCGGCGTCTTCTCGCCGGTCACGGCCACGGCCACGTTCTTCCACCAGAGCTGCGCGAGCTTGGGGTAGTCGGGCACGTTGGTGCCGGTGGGCGACCAGGCCACGCGCGCCGGGCTGCGGTAGAACTCGACCAGGCCGCCGAGCTTGGGCGCCATGTCGGTCATCGCCTTGCTCTGGATGTCGCTCTCGCGGATCGGCGTCAGGCCGACCAGGGTCTTCTTCAGCGACGTGGTCTTGGCCGTCACGAACTGCGCGTACAGCCAGGCCGCGGCGGTGCGGTTCTCGTCGTGCTTGTCGAAGAAGGTCCACGAGCCCACGTCCTGGTAGCCGTTCTGCATGCCCTGCTTCCAGTACGGGCCGTTGGGGCCGGGTGCCATGCGCCACTTGGGCGTGCCGTCGGCGTTGACCACCGGCAGCCCCGGCTTGGTCATGTCGGCGGTGAAGGCGGTGTACCAGAAGATCTGCTGCGCGATCTGGCCCTGCGCCGGCACCGGGCCGGCCTCGCCGAAGGTCATGCCCATGGCTTCCTTGGGCGCGTACTTCTTCATCCAGTCCACGTACTTGGTCAGCGCGTAGACGGCGGCCGGCGAGTTGGTGGCGCCGCCGCGCGAGACCGAGGCGCCCACCGGCGTGCACTTGTCGGCGGCCACGCGGATGCCCCATTCGTCGATGGGCAGGCCGTTGGGGTTGCCGATGTCGGCGGCGCCGGCCATCGACAGCCAGGCGTCGGTGAAGCGCCAGCCCAGGCTGGGGTCCTTCTTGCCGTAGTCCATGTGGCCGTAGATGGGCTTGCCGTCGATGGTCTTCACGTCGTTGGTGAAGAACTCGGCGATGTCCTCGTAGGCGCTCCAGTTCAGCGGCACGCCCAGGTCGTAGCCGTACTTGGCCTTGAACTTGTCGCGCAGGTCCTGCCGCGCGAACAGGTCGGCGCGGAACCAGTACAGGTTGGCGAACTGCTGGTCGGGCAACTGGTAGAGCTTGCCGTCGGGCGCGGTGGTGAAGCTGGTGCCGATGAAGTCCTTGACGTCCAGCCCGGGGTTGGTCCACTCCTTGCCCTTGCCCGACATGTAGTCGGTCAGGTTCATGATCTTGCCGTAGCGGTAGTGCGTGCCGATCAGGTCGGAGTCGGAGATCCAGCCGTCGTAGATCGACTTGCCCGACTGCATCGAGGTCTGCAGCTTCTCGACCACGTCGCCTTCCTGGATCAGGTCGTGCTTGACCTGGATGCCGGTGATCTCGCCGAAGGCCTTGGCGAGCGTCTTCGATTCGTACTCGTGCGTGGTGATGGTCTCGGAGACCACCGAGATCTCCTTCACGCCCTTGGCCTGCAGCTTCCTGGCGGCCTCGATGAACCACTTCATCTCGGCCATCTGCTGGTCCTTGTTCAGCGTGGACGGCTGGAACTCGCTGTCGATCCATTTCTTCGCTTCGGCCTCGCCGGCCCATGCGCCCTGGCCGAGGCTCAGGGCGATGGCCGCGAAGGCCACGGCGTTCAAGCGCAACTTCATTCGGGTCTCCTCAGAATCGCTTCCCTTGTGTGATGGGCGCGCCGGCCGGGCAGCGAAGCCGGCGGCCCTGAAAACGCGGTGCGTCAGCCCTTGCGCATCACCAGCGCGAGCAGCGCCATCGACAGCGCGAAGCCGATCCAGATCGACGGCTCCTCGTCGAGGCTCATCCATTCCATCAGCTTCTCGCTGACGGCGACGAAGCCGAGGTTGAGCCAGGCCGCCGACAGCAGCCCGATGAAAAGCCGGTCGCCGCGCGTGGTGGCGATCGGCAGGAAGCCGCGCCGCTCGACGGTGGGCGAGCGGACCTCCCAGATCGTCATGCCGGCCAGCATCAGCACGATGCAGGCGAAGAAGATCGCCACCGGCGTGGTCCAGGCCATCCAGTCGAACATCGTCAATTTCCTCCTGTCGTGCGGCGAGGGGAGCTTTGGGAGCGAGGGGCGCGGCCGCGGGGTGGCCCACTCCGCTCATGTCCCCCGGCTCGGGCTGCGCCCGAGCCTCCTCCTTTACTTCGCTGCGTGGGCCACCCCACGACCGCGCCCCCACCACCAACGAAGGCGTGCGGCGATCCACAGCGCTCGCTGGCGCCGGCTTGGCCCGGTGGGGCGCCCTGCGCAGCGAAGTCAAGGAGGAGGTCACGGCCGCAGGCCGTGGCCGGGGGACATGAGCGGAGCAGGGCGCCTCGCCGGGCCGAGCTCGCTCCACCGGTTGCAGGCAAAGCCACGCTCATGCTCATCACACCCGCCCCATCGCGAAGCCCTTCGCGATGTAGTTGCGCACGAACCAGATCACGATCGCACCGGGCACGATGGTCAGCACGCCGGCGGCGGCGAGCACGCCCCAGTCCATGCCGGAGGCGCTGACGGTGCGGGTCATCGTCGCGACGATCGGCTTGGCGTTGACGCTGGTCAGCGTGCGCGCCATCAGCAGCTCGACCCACGAGAACATGAAGCAGAAGAACGCCGCCACGCCGACGCCGGCCTTGATCAGCGGGATGAAGATGGTCAGGAAGAAGCGCGGGAACGAGTAGCCGTCGATGTAGGCGGTTTCGTCGATCTCGCGCGGCACGCCGCTCATGAAACCTTCCAGGATCCACACCGCCAGCGGCACGTTGAACACCAGGTGCGCCAGCGCCACCGCGATGTGCGTGTCCATCAGCCCGAGCGTGGTGTAGAGCTGGAAGAAGGGCAGCAGGAACACCGCCGGCGGCGTCATGCGGTTGGTCAGCAGCCAGAAGAAGACGTGCTTGTCGCCGAGGAAGGAATAGCGGCTGAACGCATAGGCCGCCGGCAGCGCGACGAGCAGCGAGACGACCGTGTTGATCGCCACGTAGATCATCGAGTTGATGTAGCCCGAGTACCAGGACGCGTCGGTGAAGATCACCTTGTAGTTGTCCCAGGTGAAGGCCTGCGGCCACAGCGAGAAGGTGCCGAGGATCTCCTCGTTGGTCTTGAAGCTCATGTTGACCATCCAGTACACCGGCAGGATGGCGAACACGAGGTAGGCGATCAGGAAGACCACCCGCTTGTGGAAACGCTGCTCATGCATGGGCCGCCTCCTTGTCCGCGGTGCCCACGCGCTGCATCCAGTTGTAGAGGATGAAGCACAGCAGCAGGATGATCAGGAAGTAGATCAGCGAGAAGGCCGCCGCGGGGCCGAGGTCGAACTGGCCGACGGCCTTCTGCGTCAGGTACTGGCTGAGGAAGGTGGTCGCGTTGCCGGGCCCGCCGCCGGTCAGCACGAAGGGCTCGGTGTAGATCATGAAGCTGTCCATGAAGCGCAGCAGCACCGCGATCATCAGCACGCCGCGCAGCTTGGGAAGCTGGATGAAGCGGAACACCGCGAGCTTGGAGGCGCCGTCGATGCGCGCCGCCTGGTAGTAGGCGTCGGGAATCGCGCGCAGCCCGGCGTAGCACAGCAGCGCCACCAGCGGCGTCCAGTGCCACACGTCCATCACCAGCACGGTCAGCCAGGCGTCGGTGGCGTTGCCGGTGTAGCTGTAGTCGATGCCCAGCTTGGCCAGCGCCGCGCCGAGCAGGCCGATGTCGGTGCGGCCGTAGATCTGCCAGATCGTGCCGACCACGTTCCACGGGATCAGCAGCGAGATCGCGACGATCACCAGCACCGCCGAGGCCTTCCAGCCCCTGGCCGGCATCGCCAGCGCCAGCGCGATGCCCAGCGGGATCTCGACCACCAGCACCGCCAGCGAGAAGCCGATCTGGCGCAGCAGCGCGCCTTGCAGGTCGTCGTCGCGCATCACCGCCTTGAACCACTCGGTGCCGACGAACACGCGGCGCTCGGGCGAGATGATGTCCTGCACCGAGTAGTTCACCACCGTCATCAGCGGCAGGATGGCCGAGAAGGCGACGCAGATCACCACCGGCAGGATCAGCAGCCAGGCTTTCTGGTTGACGGGCTTGACGTTCATGTCACCAGTTCCTCGTTGGCGCCGTACCAGCAGGTGTGCGTGCCGGCCAGCGCGAGCCAGACGCTCTGGCCGACGCGCGGCAGCGCCTGCTCGCCGCCGAGCCGCGCGCGCACCACGCTGCCGTCGGCCAGCGCGGCGCTGAGCAGCCAGTAGGTGCCGATGTCCTGCAGCCGCGCCACCGTGGCGGGCACGGCGCCGGCGGCGTGCGGCGCCGCGAGCGTGACGTACTCCGGCCGCACGCCCAGCGTCGCCGCGCCGGCCGGCGCGCCGCCGAGCACCGAGGCCGGCAGGAAGTTCATGCCCGGCGAGCCGATGAAGTGGCCGACGAAGGTGTGGCGCGGCCGCTCGAACAGCTCGCTGGCCGTGCCCACCTGCACCGCGCGGCCGCGTGTCATCACGACCACCTGGTCGGCGAAGGTCAGCGCCTCGACCTGGTCGTGCGTCACGTACACCAGCGTGAGCTTCAGCTCGTGGTGGATCTGCTTGAGCTTGCGGCGCAACTGCCACTTCAGGTGCGGGTCGATCACCGTCAGCGGCTCGTCGAACAGCACCGCCGACACGTCCTCGCGCACCAGCCCGCGGCCCAGCGAGATCTTCTGCTTGGCGTCCGCCGCGAGGCCGGCCGCGCGGCGGTCGAGCTGGCCCGAGAGTTCGAGCATCTCGGCGATGTGGCCGACACGCTGCCGGATGCGCTCCGGCGCGACGCCGCGGTTGCGCAAGGGGAAGGCGAGGTTCTCGGCGACCGTCATCGTGTCGTAGATCACCGGGAACTGGAACACCTGCGCGATGTTGCGCTGCTGCGGCGACAGCCGCGTGACGTCGCGCTCGCCGAACCTCACCGTGCCCTGCGAAGGCACCACCAGCCCCGAGATGATGTTGAGCATGGTGGTCTTGCCGCAGCCCGAGGGGCCCAGCAGCGCGTAGGCGCCGCCGTCGGCGAAGCTCATCTTCAGCGGCAGCAGCGCGTAGTCCTCGTCGCGCTGCGGGTTCGGGCGGTAGCTGTGGGCGAGGTCGAGGTCGATGCGGGCCATGTCAAGGTCCTTCCGGCGCGACCAGCAGGTCGCCGTTCGCATCGAACACGTACACCTGCGCCGGGTCGAGGCAGAGCGTCACCGCCGCGCCGAGCTGGAACTGGTGCACGCCGGTGAGCTGCGCCACCAGCTCGCCGACCGGCGTGGCGGCGTGCACGAAGGTGTCGGAGCCGGAGATCTCGGCCAGCTCCACGGTGCCGGGCAGCGCCACGTCGCCCTCGCGTTGCCGCACGCGCAGGGCGCTGGCGCGTATGCCGATGGTCAGCGCGCTGCTCGCGGTGCTGGGCAGGGGCACCGACAGATCGAGCCCGGACGCCAGCGTCACGCCGATCGACGCCGCGCTGGCCGGCAGCAGGTTCATCGGCGGGTCGCTGAAGGCGCGCGCGACGCGGATCGACTTCGGGCGCCGGAACACCTCGGCGGTGGGCCCGTACTGCAGCAGCTCGCCGGCGTCCAGCACCGCGGTGTGGCCGCCCAGCAGCAGCGCCTCGGTGGGCTCGGTGGTGGCGTAGACCACGGTCGATTCGCCGGCGGCGAAGAGCTGCGTCAGCTCCTCGCGCAGTTCCTCGCGCAGCTTGTAGTCGAGGTTCACCAGCGGCTCGTCGAGCAGCATCAGCGGCGCCTGCTTGGCCAGAGCGCGCGCCAGCGCCACGCGCTGCTGCTGGCCGCCGGACAGCTCGGCCGGCAGGCGCGCCAGGAAGGGCTCGATGTGCAGCCTGGCGGCCAGCTCGGCCACGCGCCCGGCGATGTTCTTCTCGCCGCGCAGCTTCAGCGGCGAGGCGATGTTGTCGGCCACCGTCATCGAGGGGTAGTTGATGAACTGCTGGTAGACCATGGCCACGTTGCGCTCGCGCACCGGCATGCCGGTGACGTCGCGGCCGTCGGCGATCACGCGGCCGGCGTGCGGCGCGTCGAGCCCGGCCATCACGCGCATCAGCGAGGTCTTGCCGGCCTGCGTGGCGCCGAGCAGCACCGTGACGGCGCGCGGCGCCAGCCGCAGGTCGAGCGGGTAGAGGTGGGTCGCCGCGCCCACCTTCTGCTCGATGCGCTCCAGCGTCAGTTCCATGAGGTCTCCGTCGCGGCCAGCCGTTCGCTGCGGGCCTGCCACCGCGCGCGGCACCAGTCGTCCACTGCGGCGCGCTGGCGTTCGTCGTAGTGCAGCCCGAGCTTGCTGCGCCGCCACAGCACGTCGTCGGCGCTGCGCGCCCATTCTTCGTCGTGCAGGAAGTCCAGCTCGGCTTCGTGCAGGCCGGGCGCCACCTCGGCGCCGAGCGGGCGCTGCAGCAGCCCGACGGCGCGCGAGCCGTAGGCGCGCGCCAGGCGCCGCACCAGCGGCGGCGCCAGTTCGGGGTGCGCCAGCGCGAGCGACTGCACGAAGCGGCTGAAGTCGCCGGCGATGTCGTGACGGGGCCGTTGCGTCGCGCCGAGGTCGCCGCCGGGCAGCAGCGCGCCTTCGGTCCAGGCGCCGCGCGCGCAGCCCAGCGGCGCGGCCAGCAGGTCGGCGGCTTCCTCGGCGAGCTTGCGGAAGGTGGTGATCTTGCCGCCCCAGACGTTGAGCAGCGGCGCCTGCGCGGTGTCGAGTTCGAGCGCGTAGTCGCGCGTCACCGCCGCCGGGTCGCCCGAGTCGTCGTCGAGCAGCGGGCGAACGCCGGAGTAGCTCCACACCACGTCGGCCGGCTGCACGGCGCGCGCGAAGTAGCGGCTGGCCTGCTCGCACAGGTAGGCGATCTCCCGCGTGTCGATGCGCGCCGCGCCGATCGCGCCGTGGTGCTCCACGTCGGTGGTGCCGATCAGCGTGAACTCGCCCTCGTAGGGGATCGCGAAGATGATGCGCTTGTCGGGGTTCTGGAAGATGTAGGCGTGCTCGTGCTCGAACATCCTCGGCACGACGATGTGGCTGCCCTTGACCAGCCGCAGCGCCTTGGCGCGCGGCGCGTGCGCATGCTCGGCGAGGAACTGCGCCGCCCACGGCCCGGCGGCGTTGACCAGCGCGCGCGCCGTCACGCTGCGCTCCTGGCCGTCGTCGCTGCGCAGCGTCGCCCGCCATTCACCCGCGCCGCGCCGCGCGGCGATGCAGGCGGTGCGCGTCAGCACGGTGGCGCCGCGCGCCTTGGCGTCCAGCGCGGCCAGCACCACCAGCCGGGCGTCGTCGACCCAGCCGTCGGAATAGACGAAGCCGGTGCGAAAGCGCGGCTTCAGCGGCGCGCCGGCCGGGTGCGAGCGCAGATCGACCGTCGCCGAGCCGGGCAGCACCTCGCGGCGCGCCAGGTGGTCGTACAGGAACAGCCCGGCGCGGATCATCCACGCCGGCCGCATGCCGGGGTCGTGCGGCATCACGAAACGCAGCGGCCGCATGATGTGCGGCGCGCTCTTGAGCAGCACCTCGCGCTCGGCCAGCGCCTTGCGCACCAGCGCGAACTCGTAGTACTCCAGGTAGCGCAGCCCGCCGTGGATCAGCTTGGTCGACGACGACGAGGTGTGCGAGGCGAGGTCGTCCTTCTCCGCCACCACGACGCTCAGGCCGCGCCCGGCGAGGTCGCGCGCGATGCCGGCGCCGTTGATGCCGCCGCCGACGACGAGCACGTCGCAGGCCAGCGGGGCGGGGGGCGGGGCGGTCATGTTCGTTTTGAGTTCGTGTGTTTTCGCTTTTGCGCGAAACGCTGCGTTTTAGCCTTTACGATGAGCGAATGCAAGCGGGTTAGCACTATGTCCGTTCGCCCGCTCCACAGCGCTACCCTCGCCGCCATGACACCGAATCCGCGCCAGTCGGACCTGCTCGAAGCCGTGCGCGACCGCGGCGTGATGACGGTGGAGGCGTTGGCCGAGCAGTTCGGCGTGACGCTTCAGACGGTGCGCCGCGACGTCAAGCTGCTGTCCGACGAGGGCCTGCTTGCGCGCTTCCACGGCGGCGTGCGCGTGCCGGCCTCGACCACCGAGAACATCGCCTACCGCCAGCGCCAGAAGCTCAACGAGGGCGCCAAGCAGCGCATCGCGCGCGCGGTGGCCCGGGCCGTGCCGGAGAACTGCTCGCTGATCATCAACATCGGCACCACCACCGAGGCGATCGCGCGCGAGTTGCTGCGCCACAAGGGCCTGCGCGTGATCACCAACAACCTGAACGTCGCGGCGATCCTGTCCGACAACCCCGACTGCGAGGTGATCGTCGCCGGCGGCGTGGTGCGCGGCCGCGACCGCGGCATCGTCGGCGAGGCGACGGTGGACTTCATCGCGCAGTTCAAGGTCGACATCGCGCTGATCGGCATCTCGGCGATCGAGGCCGACGGCACGCTGCGCGACTTCGACTACCGCGAGGTGAAGGTGGCCAAGGCCATCATCGGCCACGCGCGCGAGGTGTGGCTGGCGGCCGACCACAGCAAGTTCAACCGCCCGGCGATGGTGGAGCTGGCGCGGCTCGACCAGATCGACGCGATCTACACCGACGCGGCGCCGCCCGCGCCCTTTCCCGCGCTGCTGGCCGAGGCCGGCGTGCAACTGAACATCGCACCGTGAGCAAGTTCATCCTCGCCCTCGACCAGGGCACCTCCAGCTCGCGCAGCATCGTCTTCGACGCGCAGGGCCGCATCGTCGCGCTGGCGCAGCGCGAGTTCCGCCAGATCTACCCGCAGCCCGGCTGGGTGGAGCACGACCCGAAGGAGATCTGGGCCACCCAGCTCGCCACCGCGCGGGAGGCGCTGGCCAAGGCCGGGCTGAAGGCGGCCGACATCGCCTCCATCGGCATCACCAACCAGCGCGAGACCACGCTGGTGTGGAACCGCCGCACGGGCGAGCCGGTCTACAACGCCATCGTCTGGCAGGACCGGCGCGCCGAGCCCACCTGCGCGGCGCTGCGCGCGCAGGGGCTGGAGGCGCTGTTCAGGCGCAAGACCGGCCTGATCGTCGACGCCTACTTCTCCGGCACCAAGCTGAAGTGGATCCTCGACGAGGTGCCCGGCGCGCGCGCCGCCGCCGAGGCCGGCGAGCTGGCCTTCGGCACCGTCGACAGTTGGCTGATGTGGCAGCTCACCGGCGGCGCCGTGCACGCCACCGACGTCAGCAACGCCTCGCGCACGCTGATGCTGGACGTGCACACGAACCGCTGGGACGACGAGCTGCTGAAGATCCTGGCCGTGCCGCGCGAGGTGCTGCCCGAGGTGCGGCCCTCGTCGCACGTCTACGGCCACGCGCGCGCCGAGCTGCTCGGCGCCTCGCTGCCGATCGGCGGCGTGGCCGGCGACCAGCAGAGCGCGCTGTTCGGCCAGGCCTGCTTCAAGGCGGGGCTGGCGAAGAACACCTACGGCACCGGCTGCTTCATGCTGATGCACACCGGCACGCGCTTCCAGACCTCGGCCAACGGCCTGATCACCACCAGCGCCGCGCAGCCCCATGTCATGGCGCCCCCACGGCGCGACGCGCCGGCCCCCCGAGGGGGCGCCACGCCGGCTTCGGGCGGCCGGGCGCCGACGTGGACGCCCGAGTTCGCCCTCGAAGGCAGCGTCTTCATCGGCGGCGCGGTGGTGCAGTGGCTGCGCGACGGGCTGCGCGCGATCGAGGCCAGCGGCGCGGTGCAGCAGCTCGCGCAGAGCGTGCCCGACTCGGGCGGCGTGATGTTCGTGCCGGCCTTCACCGGCCTGGGCGCGCCCTACTGGAAGCCCGAGGCGCGCGGCGCCATCGTCGGCCTGACGCGCGGCAGCACGGTGGCGCACATCGCGCGCGCGGCGCTGGAGAGCATCGCCTTCCAGAGCGCCGCGCTCTTGCAGGCGATGAGCCGCGACGCGGTGGCCAGCGGCGGCGCGCCGGTGGCCGAACTGCGCGTCGACGGCGGCGCCTGCGTCAACGACCTGCTGATGCAGTTCCAGGCCGACCTGCTGGGCATCCCGGTGGTGCGCCCGCAGGTGATCGAGACCACCGCGCTCGGCGCCGCCTACCTCGCCGGGCTGTCCTGCGGCGTGTGGCGCGGGCTCGACGAACTCAGCGCGCAATGGCAGGTGGAGCGCCGCTTCATGCCGACGCTGGCGCGCGAGCGCGCGCAGGAGCTGATGCAGCGCTGGGAGCACGCGGTGGCGCAGGCGACGCTGGAGGCCGCGCCGTGATGCAGCTCCACTACTACCCCAGCAACGCCAGCATGACGCCGCACATGCTGCTGGAGGAACTCGGCGTGCCCTACGAGCGTGTGCTGGTCGACCGCGCGGCCGGCGCGCACCGCTCGCCGGCCTACCTGGCGCTCAACCCGAACGGCAAGATCCCGGTGCTGGTCGACGGCGAGCTGGTGCTCTACGAAACCGCCGCCATCGTGCTGCACCTGCTCGACACGCACCCGCAGGCGGCGCTCGCGCCCGCGCCGGGCGGCGCCGAGCGGGCGATGTTCTACAAGTGGCTGATGTGGCTGTCGAACACGCTGCAGGCCGAGATGCCGCTGTACTTCTACAGCGAGCGCTGGGCCGACGGCGCCGAGGGCGCGGCGCAGGTCAAGCGCCATGCCGAGGCGCACATCGCCGCCATGGTCGACCAGCTCGAAGCCGAGCTGGCGCGCCACGGCGGGCCGTGGTTCCTCGGCGAGCGCTTCGGCGCGCTCGACCCCTACGTCTTCATGCTGTGCCGCTGGACGCGCGGCATGGCGCGCCCGGCGCGCACGCTGCCGCGCCTGGGCGCCTACCTGCGGCGCATGCTCGCGCGCCCGGCCGTGCAGCGCGTGATCGCCAACGAGGCCCTGGCCGAACCCTACGTGTGAGCCGCCGGCCGGCCGACCGTCTGCGACAGCAGCAGGTGCTGGTCGGGCGACAAGCCCATCGCGTCGGCCAGCGCGCGCTGGTCGAACCAGGCGCGCAGCACCGCCGCCAGCCCCGACGACGCGCAGCACAGGTAGACGCTCTGCGCCATCGCGCCGGCGGCGGCGAAGGCATACGGCGCGCGCTGCGCTGCCGGCACCATCTTCATGCGCGCATGGTCGGCCACGTAGATCAGGTCCAGCGGCGCGGCGTCGACGAAGTCCTGGTAGCCGGTGACGCGCCGCACGTCGGCCGCGGCGACGAGCACCAGCGCATGCGCGGCCGGGTCGTAGCGGTACAGGCCGCCGGCCGTCGCGGCATAGACGTCGACCTCCTGCGCGTTGAGCGCGCTGGGCGTGGTGCGGCCGCCCAGCTCGGGCCGGTTGATGCCGGCGGCGGCCCACAGCACATCGGCGAGCTGCTGCGGCGCCAGCGGCTCGGGCGCGAACTCGCGCCGCGACTGGCGCTCGCGCAGCGCCTCGAACAGCGGCTTGCCGCCGCGCCGCTGCGCGGAGGGCAGGGCCATGGTCTGCGCGGCGTCGGGTGCGAGCGGCTGGGCCTTCAACTGGCCGATCAGGCCGAGGGCGAGTTTGGTGAGCGTGTTCATCGCGTGGCTCCGAGCGCGAGTCGTTCGCGCCAATGGTGGATTTGCGGCGTGCCGTCGCGCGCCAGGCTGCGTTCGTTGAGCAGCGCGCGGCCGAGCGCGCGGCTGCCGCCCGGCAGCGCGCAGGCGGCCAGCAGCGTCAGCTCGATCAGGTCGCGCTGCGCATGGCTGCCGCCGAAGCGGTGCGCCGTCTCGCGCAGCGGCGCGAGCAGCGCGATGGCGGCGGGCGCGTCGCCGGCGTCGAAGGCCAGCAGGCCGCGCATCAGCGGCAGGCCGACCTCGCGTGCCATCGCGGCGTTGCTGTCGCTGCCGCGTTCGGCGCGGCGCTGCACGGCGGCGACGAAGGCCTGCGCCGCGCCGGCCTCGCCCTGGCCGAGCAGCGCCATCAGCGCATGCGCGTCGTTGAAGGCCGAGTGGCCGGCGTCGCGCGGCGTCAGGTCCCAGCCGCGCGCGAGATCGGCCCAGCGCGCGCCCGGGTCGGCGCCGAGCAGCTTCAGCCGCCACAGCAGCGCCGCGCCGTCCAGGCGTTGCAGCGTCAGCACGGCATGCGCGCTGCCCTGGGTGGCGTCGTACAGCGCGAGCGCGCCGGCCAGGTCCATCGCTTCGAGGTGGAACAGCGCGAGGTGCCACCACAGGTGCCCGGCGAAGCCGTTGCCCTGCTGCCAGGCCGTGGACTGCGCGCTCAGCCAGGCGACGCCTTCGGCGTGGCGGCCCTGCATCTCCATCACGTGCGCGACGGCGTGCGTGGCCCAAGGCACGCGCGGCTCGGCCGCCAGGGCCTCGCGGCCCGCCGTCTCGGCCTGCGCGTGCAGGTTGCTCTCTTCCAGGCCGAAGGCGTGCATGCCCAGCAGGTAGGGGCGCAGCGCGTCGTCCGCCGGCCACTCTGGCAGCACGCGGGCGACGCGGCCGCGCAGGTTGCGCGCGTCGCCGCGGTAGAAGTCGAACAGGTGCGCCCATTGCAGCGCGTGGAGGTCGCGCGGGTGGTCGAGCAGGATGCGCTCCCAGGCCGCGCAGGCGCCGTGCCAGTCGCCCGAGGCGCAGCGGCTCGCGGCGGCCCAGTGGGCGCGCTCGCGCTCCGGCGCGCCGGCGGCCAGCAGGTCGGCCTGGTCGAGCGCGGCGCGCACGTCGGGCAGCAGCGAGGGCTCGGTGAGCGTGAGCAGGAAGCTCGCGCGCATCACGTGCGGCAGCATCCAGTGCGGGTCGGCGGCGATGGCCGCGTCTATGTCGGCCAGCGGCGCGTCGTAGAACGAGCACATGCGCCACAGCGCGGTCTCGGCATGCGCCAGCGCCTGCGGCGAAGCGGTGCCGACCGGGTTGCCGCGCGCGTCCCGCATCGTGTTCACGCCGCCGGGGGTTCCGGCCAGGGCCGCTGCGTGCCGCGCAGCCGCTCCCACAGCCGCGCCACCTGCAGCACGCCGAGGTCGTCGTGGCGCCGGCCGCTGATCTGCAGGCCGATCGGCAGGCCGCCGGACGTGTAGCCGCAGTTCACGCTGGCCGAGGGCTGCTCGCTCATGTTGAAAGGCAGCGTGAAGCCGATGTGCTCCAGCGGGCGCGCCGGATCGTTGGTGGGCGAGGGCCACTCGGCGGCGTAGGCGGCGATCGGCGCGGTCGGGCTGATCAGCACGTCGAAGGGCGCGCAGGCGGCCACCGCGGCCTCGCGCATCGCGCCCATCTGGCTGTAGCCGCGGAACACCTGCTCGCCGCTGAGCGCCGCGCCGCCGCGCGCCCATTCGAGGATGAAGGGCAGCACCTTCGCGCGCCGCGCTTCGGGCAGCGCGGCGATGTCGAGCCAGCTCCGGCAGCGCCAGAAGGCGTCCATGCCGTCGATCATCGCGCGGGTCATGAAGGGCGGCACCGGCTCGACGATCGCGCCCGCGTCGGCGAAGCGCTGCGCCGCGGCCTGCACCGCCGCGCGCGTCTCGGGCTCGACGGGCAGGCCCCAGCCGGCGTCGAGCTGCAGGCCGACGCGCAGGCCCCTGGCGTCGCGGTCGAGCCGGTGCCAGGCGATGTCCTGCCAGGGCAGGCTCATCGTGTCGCGCGCATCGGGGCGGCTGAGCACGCCCATCATCAGCGCGGCGTCGGCCACCGTGCGTGTCATCGGCCCGGCGACGCGGCCGGCGTAGGGCGGGTGGATGGGAATGCGCCCGAGGCTGGGCTTGAGCGCGACGATGCCGCACCACGCCGCCGGCAGGCGCACCGAGCCGCCGATGTCGGTGCCCAGGTGCAGCGGCCCGTAGCCCGCCGCCGCGGCGGCGGCCGCGCCGGCGCTGCTGCCGCCCGGGTTCTTGCTCGGGTCCCACGGGTTGCGCGTCAGCGCGTGGAAGCTCGACAGGCCCGAGGACAGCATGCCGTAGTCCGGCATCGTGGTCTTGCAGAGAATCACCGCGCCGGCTTCGCGCAGCCGCGCGGCCGGCGGCGCGTCCTGCGCGGCGGGCCGCAGTTCGGTGGCGGCCGTGCCCAGCGGCACCGGCACGCCGCGCGTGGCGATGTTCTCCTTGATCGTCACCGGCACGCCGTCGAGCGCGCCCAGCGGCTCGCCTTTCAGCCAGCGCTGCTGCGAGGCCTCGGCCTGCGCCAGCGCGCCCTCGGCGTCGAGCGCATAGGTGGCGTGCAGGTGCGGCTCCCAGCGCTCGATGCGGCGCAGCACCGAGCGCACCACCTCCACCGGGCCGAGCGTGCGCGCGCGGTACGCGGCCAGCAGTTCGACGGCGCTCGATTCGTGCAGGTCGTCCTTCACAGCTTCATCTCCAGCCGCAGCGTCGCGTTCAGGTCGGTGCGCCCGGTGGTCTCGATGGTCTGCCACTGCGCGCCTTGCAGCACGCTCGCGCTGCCGACGCTGTCCCGGGGCGCGAGGTTCGACAGCGCCAGGCGCAGCCGCGTGTCGGGGTCGATGTGCCACAGCACATAGGCGTCGAGCACGCGGCGCGAGCCCAGCTCCTGGCTTTGCAGTTCGGTGAGCTGCGTGCGGTAGCCGGGCGTCAGGCCCAGGCTGCCGCCCACGCTCCAGCCGCTGCCGGGAAAGCGGTAGTCGGCGCCGAGGTTGCCGGTGGCGCGCGGCTGCTGGTCGATGCGGTTGTCGGGGCCGGGCACCGAAGCTACGCGCGAGCGGTACAGGCTCAGGTTCATGCGCAGGTCCAGCGGCGGCAGCCCGGCGCGCCATTCGCTGAGGCGGAACTTGGCGTCGAACTCGACGCCCTGCGTGGTCGCGCGGCCGAGATTGCGCGGCCGCGACACCCAGCGCGGCTCGGCGGCCCAGGCCACGTCTTCCAGCACGGTGACGTTGCGGATCAGGTCGCGGATGCGGCGGTGGAACAGGTTCACCGACAGCACGCCGCCGTGGCCGAGGTAGCGCTCCAGCGCGAGGTCGATGCCGTGCGACTGCTCGGGTTTCAGCGCGGGGTTGCCGGCGCGGTCGGGCGACGAGGCGACGTTGCCGCCCGGCACCGGGTACAGCGTGTTCAGCCACGGCAGCGCGCTGAGGTTGCGCAGCGTAGGCGCGCGGTAGCTCTGCGTCAGCGACAGGCGCAACTGGTCGCGCCGGGGAGCGTCGAAGCGCCACACCAGGTGCGCCAGCGGCGAGACGACGGTGCTGCGCTTGTCCACCGGCGCCATACCGCTGTCGCTCTGTGAGCGGATCGTCTCGACGCGCACGCCGGCATGGGCCGACCAGTCGCGCGCCGGATCCCACTCGTCCTGCAGGTAGAACGCATGGCGCCGCGTGCGCGCGGCCAGTTCGGTGCCGCCCACGCCTTCCTGCTGCACGCCGTCGATGAAGGTGGCGCCGAGTTCGCGGCGGCGCGTGCCTTCCAGCTCGACGCCGCCGACCAGCGCGTGGCCGCTGCCCAGGCTGTGCATCAGCTTGTTCGTCAGCCACCACGAGCGGTCGCGGATGTGCGTGCCGCTGCGCGAATCGAGCACGGTGCTGCCGTCGGCGGCGGCCTGGTGCTGCGTCCAGGTGCCGTCGAAGTCGAACAGGCTCGCGCCACCGCGCAGCTCGATGCGCGTGTCGGGGGCGATGCGCCGGGTGAGCTGCGCGCTCAGGCGCGCGATGTCGGCGGTCGTGTCGCCGCTGCCGACGCGGCTTGCGTAGGGCGGCGGCGGCGCGGCGCCGACCGCGGCCAGCGTCGCGTGGCTGGCGCTGCGCGACTCGCTGCGCGCGACGAAGGGCTGCAGCGAGAACTGCTCGCCGGGCCCGAGCCGCCACTGCACGCGCGACGAGAGGTTGAGGCGCCGGCGCCGCGAGTCGCCCGTCTCGTCGTCGGCCTGGTCGCGCAGCACGGCGCCCGTGTCGCCGTCGGCGAAGGTGGTGCGCGTGGCGGTGTCGGTGCGCTCGTGGTTCTCGCTGGCGTTCAGCGTGAGGTTGAAGCTGCCCGCCTCGCCGAACACGCCGTCGCGCGACAGCGAGAGCTGCGGCGAGAGCCTCCCGCGCTCCAGCGTCAGCGCGGGGCGGAAGTCGGTGCTGCGCCGGCGCAGCGGCTCGCGCAGGATGACGTTGATCGTGCCGGCGATGGCCTGCGTGCCGGTCTCGGCGGTGGGCGCGCGCAGCAGCTCGATGCGCTCGACCATGTCGGGCGAGATCTGCTCGATCGAGAAGCCCGGCGGCGGCCGTTCGCCGTCGATCAGGATCTGCGTGTAGCCGCTGCCCATGCCGCGCATGCGCAGCTCGCCGCCGCGCCCCGGCCGGCCGCCCTGCGTGACGCCGGGCAGGCGGCGGATCACCTCGCCGAGCGAACTGTCGCCGTACTGCTCGATCTCCTCGCGGCCGATCACGATCTTGGCCGCGCTGGCGTTGCGGCGCAGCTCGGTCGGGTCGTTGCGCCGGCCTTCGACCGTCACCGCCTCGAGCGTCGTGCCGGGCGCGGATGCGGCGGCGGCCGGCGCGGCCGGCTGCGCGCCGGCCGCCGCGGGCAGCAGCGCGCCGAGCACGGCCAGGACGGCGGGCCCGCGCACGCTCACCAGCTCAGCGCCGCGAGGTCGTTGGCGAAGATCGGCGAGCTGCTCCACAAGCCCTTGAGCGGTTTGCGCGCCACCGCGAACTGCGGCAACTGGAACAGCCAGGCGTTCACCTGGTCGTCGGCGAGGCGGCGCTGGATGTCGCCCACCACCTCCAGCCGCGCCTTCGGGTCGGTGCTGGCGTTGTACTGCGCCAGCAGCGCGCGGAAGGCCTTGCTGTCGTAGCCCCAGTAGTAGTCGGGGTCGGCGTAGCGGTCGAAGTCCAGCGGTTCGACGTGGCTGATGATGGTCAGGTCGTAGCTGCCCTTGAAGGGCCCGGCCAGCCACTGCGCCCACTCGACGTTCTCGATCTTCGCGACGATGCCCACCTTGGCGAGCTGCGCCGCGACGATCTCGCCGCCCTTGCGCGCGTACTGCGGCGGCGGCAGCGTCAGCGTCACGTTCAGCGGCAGCGCGACGCCGGCCTCCTTGAGCAGCCGCCGCGCCTTCTCGGGGTCGTGCGGGCTGGCGGCGGTGAGGTCGACGTAGCCCGCGTCGCTGGGCACGAGGTGGCTGCCGATCGGCGCGCCGTGGCCTTCCATCGCACCGTCGATGACCGCCTTGCGGTCCACCGCGGCGGCGATGGCGCGGCGCACGCGCACATCGTCGAAGGGCTTGCGCTTGTTGTTGATCGCGACCAGCGTCTTGCCCTCGGTGCCGCCGGTGGCCACCGTGAAGCGCTTGTCGGCCTGGAACTGCGCCAGGTTCTGCGGCGCGCCGAAGCGCGGCATGCCGTCGATGTCGCCGGCCAGCAGCGCCGCCACCTGCGCCGACGGGTCGCTGATGAAGCGGAAGCTCACCTTCTTCATCTTCACCGCCGCGGCGTGGCGGTACTCGGGGTTCTTGATGAGCGTGATCGAGCTGCCCTTCTTCCAGTCCTGGAACCTGAACGGGCCGGTGCCCACCGGCCGGGCCGCGACGCCCGGCGCGCTCTTCGGGTCGAGGATCACGGCGGTGGCCTCGCCCATGCGGAACAGGAAGTTGCCGTCGGCCTGGTTCAGCACCAGGATCACCGTGTACGCGTCGGGCGTGGCTATGCGGCTGATGTTGTCGAACACCGACTTCTTGGCCTTGTTGGTCGAACCCTCGGCCTTGGCGCGCTCGAAGCTGAACTTCACGTCGCTCGCGTCGAAGGCCTCGCCGTCGTGGAACTTCACGCCGCGGCGCAGCCTGAAGGTGTAGACCTTGCCGTCGGGGTCGACGCTCCAGCCCTCGGCCAGCAGCGGGCTGACCGAGCCATCCATCGCGATCCTGGTCAGCCCCTCCAGCACGCCGAGGTGCACCACCTCGGCGATCGAGGTCGCCGAGGCCATCGTCGGGTCGAGCCCGGGCGCGGGTTCGAGCGTCATGCCGAGCACGACGCTGTCCTTGCGGACCTGGGCGGTGGCGGCGGCGGCCAGCGCGGCGAGCAGGCCGAAAGCGAGCAGGCGGGAAAACCGGGGCATCGAAGCTCCTCGAAGGGTGTGGAAGATCCCGTTCGCCCTGAGCTTGTCGAAGGGCGCACGTGGTGCGCGACGGGGCTTCGACAGGCTCAGCCCGAACGGGAGCAAAGGTTCGCTCACGGTCTGTCGGGCGTCGCCGTCACTGTAGCGGAGGCCGGTGACGTCATCGGTGCGGCCTCGCCCCCGTGCGCCGCGAGCAAGGCCTGCGTGCAGGGGTGCCGCGGATTGCCGAACACCGCGTCCGTGTCGCCGCGCTCGACGATGCGGCCGTGCTGCATCACCACCACCTCGTCGCAGACGTGGCCGACCACCGCGAGGTCGTGGCTGATCAGCAGGTAGGTCACGCCGTAGCGCCGCTGCAGTTCGACCAGCAGGTTGAGCACCTGCGCCTGCACCGAGACGTCGAGCGCGCTGACCGGCTCGTCGGCGACGATCAGTTTCGGTCGCGTCACCAGCGCGCGCGCGATCGCGATGCGCTGGCGCTGGCCGCCGGAGAACTCGTGCGGGTACTTGGCCGCGTCGCCGGCGCGCAGGCCCACCGCCTCGAGCATCTCGGCCACCGCGCGCTCGCGCTCGGCGGCGCTGCCTTGCCACAGCGGCTCGGCGACGATGCGGCCTACGCGCTGGCGCGGGTCGAGCGAGCCGTAGGGGTCCTGGAACACCATCTGGAAGTCGCGCCGCGCTGCGCGCAGTTCGCGCTCGCCCAGCGCGTTCAGGTCGCGGCCCATGAACTCGACGCGGCCGCTGCTCGGCGGCTCCAGCGCCATCGCGATGCGTGCCAGCGTCGACTTGCCCGAGCCCGATTCGCCCACCACGCCGAGGCTGCGGCCGGCGCGCAGGTCGAGGCTGACGCCTTGCAGCGCATCGACGTGCGGCGCGGCGGCGAACAGGCGCTCGCGCGGCAGGGTGTAGCGCTTGCAAATGTTCTCTAGTCGGAGGAGTGGTTCAGACGCTGCGGTCCATGTCAGCTCAATGCCGGAATTAGGGATATTCGTGATGGCCATAGCCGCTCAAAGTAGTGAGAACAATTCCAGTCTTATGAGGGGAGCATGAAGCCATACCGCACAACTCGCAGTCTGTGCAGGCTTCTGACCATTGTCGTTGTGTGCCACTCTCCAGCACCTGCGCTTTCGGCCACAGAGCCGACGCTTCCGCCGGTAACGGTCAGGGCGTCCCCCATTTACGATTCAGATCCGTCCGGTGGCGGAGCTGCCGGAGGCCCCAGTAAGATGGGGCCAAGCTTAGTGTTAAATGAGCCAATCGTTGCGGGGGGGCAAGGAATTCGTGACCGACGTTCGTTGCTATTCAGGGCCCGGCAATACTACGACCTCGTTTGCAAGTGCGGAGGACAAGTTTGGTGCGGCAGTGTGGGTGTTCCATAGTGCCAAAGCGGCGGGTTCTGCAAAGGCAAAAACATTTACGGTAACTTGGGCGGACGGTGGTTCCACTACTTATTTGGTTGTAGGAAGTCTTGGAACTCCCGCGTTAGCAACGATCGAAGTTGCAGAAACGCGCGGGAGTGGGGTCGTTGAGTCGGGGCCGATATGTGGCAAGGGATGAAATTCATGCGGATAGGAGTGCTTGCCGGATTTATTGCGGTCGTCGTGGTAACCGTATATGCCCTGATCGATCGATCGTCAAAGCCGGCCGATGTGTTAGCACTCAAAAAAGACGCGCCGACGTCACAAGCCAACCTTTCTCTGGTGCCAGAGAAGTTCGCTCAAGACCCGGTGCAGCGTTCGGCTGATTCCCAGGCAGTCCCTCCTGTAAATCGCTCCGACAAGGCAACCCGATTCGCCGATTTCGAGAACTCGGCTGATCTGCGGATCTTCGTTGAGAAGATGAAGCGAAGTGCTGAGATGGGGGCAGGTCTGTACGTTTCAACTGCACTGCTGGACTGTCTGGCGATCAGAACTGATCTTCTCGCGCCCGAGAACAAGGCCAAGCATCACGAGGTGCTTCTCGATCAGAGCGAGCGCGGAAGGCAGCGTCTGGCCGACTGGCAGTTCATCGAAGGGCGATGCGCAGGCTTTAGCGAAGCCGAACTGAAGCTGGATGAGTGGTCTTTTCAAACACAGGCCGCGAAATCTAAGGACCCAATGCTTCAGTTGCGTTCCAAGATGATGAATTCTTCAGCGCGAACACCTCAGACCTATATGGATATGCTGGCTCAGCTCATGGCCTCGGGTGAGCCATTACTCCAGCGTCAAGTCCCTGAGATACTTCAATTGATTGAGCACATCCGGGGGAAAATAAGTCTCGATGGTGTGCCTTACGGGGGGTTGAGCGCGCCAGAGTATTGGCTTGCATGGCAAGCAGGCGCGTGCATTGCCAATGGGAACTGTGCATCGCGCCCCCCGAGCATCAAACAGCGCTGCGCATTTGAAGGCGAGTGCTTCAACAGCGAACTGGATGCTATCCGCGCAGATGCAGGCAGTGAGGCGCGATTTCATGAGGTTCAACGTGTCGCTGCACGGTTGGCTGACCTCATCGCACGAGGTGACCATCGACCGCTGACCCAATAGCGGAACGCATGTCATCCGGGCCAGCCCTGCGCGCCGGTCAGCGGCACGAAGCGCGCGCCCGCCAGTTCCTCGCGCTCGGTATGGTGTTCGCTCGTACGCGTCAGGCGGAGCCAACACTCCCGCCAGTACTGGTCAGGGGCCCCCTATCTATGATTCACGTCCGTTGGGCGCGGTGCCGCCGGAGGCCCCAGTAAGACGGGGCCGAGCTTGGTGTTGAATGAGCTGATAGTGGTCGTAGTCGGCCCTGCGTTCTCGCTGTCCGCATGCGTGCGAGTACCGTCGTATCCTCATGGCATGTACGACGTGAACGCGACATATGAGGATACGCAGATCATCGCTTTGCGAGTCAGTACATCGATGCAGCCACGGGCGGTGTTTGGCAGGTGAGTTTGAATGGGACCAAGTTCACCGTACGGCTCACCGATGGAACCAAACTCACCCTTCGGTACGCAACTGCCGCTGGTGCACATACTTTGCTGGGTAGCATCGAGTACGGCACCGGAGTGCCGGGATCAGATTGCGTCATGGCAGTTGACCTGTGATTGACCTATCGGATTCGAGTACTGAGATGAAGAAAATACCGACATCGGCGCTCGTGGCAGGGGGCGGCGCCTTGTGTGCCATATCTTTTTTCTTTGTCATTCTCTTTCATAAGAACGATATTGGCGTGGCAGTACGTTCGTACACGCCGGCACAAGCGCCAAGACAAATATCATCTGCTGCATCATCTGCCGGTGCGGTGCATGTTGTTGCCGCTCCGGTGGCCAAGGCGCTTGCCCCTATCGGGATGGGGGATGTTGCGAGCCGGTGGCGTACGGCGCGCGCGGGCTACAGCGCGGATGCGAACTGGGCCGCACGAATCCAGCAGGCCCTCTCGGCCCCAACGCCAGAGGGGTTGTTCTACGCTCTGCACACCTTGCAGCTATGCGATGCCGCCAAGACTTTCGCGTCGATGAACTGGCCCACGGTCGCGTCGTGTTCGCTCGCGCTGGAATACCACGAAAGTTTGGGGGCAGATTTATCAGAAGCAACGCAGCTTGCCGTTGTCCGCCGATGACCGACGAATACTCGATGCGATTTATGCAAGCGGCGAGTTCAAGAAGGCAACGCCCAGCGCACGGTGGGCTGTAGTCCAAATGACGAATGATCCTCTTGCGCTTTCCGAGGTTGCCGAAACCTGGGCGGGTCGCAAAGACGCGACCTTTCAAGGAGCCCCACTATCGGAGGAGGATTCGCATGCGTTTGTCCAAGCGTGGGCCGTCGCTGCTTGTTCAATAGCGGGTAGTTGCGAAACTTCGGTCGGCTCCATGAGGTTGTGCCAAGCGTTCGGACAGTGCGAAGGTAGCCTGCAATCAAGAATCGAGGCCACATCCACCCCGGAGCAAGTGCAGCGCTTCCGCCGAGCGCTTGGCGCGGTTCAGTCCGCGTTGGCAAACGGAGACCTCTCGGCCTTCGGACCCTAACGAGGTCAGCGCGTCCAGCCCTGCGCGCCGGTCATCGGCAAGCCGTATACGGACGTGCGCTGCTATGCAAACGAGTACAACGCTTCGGCAAGGGAGACAGTCTCGACAGCTGAACCCACGGCTTTGTGGACTGTTGCGACCAGAATGCACAGTGCCGTTCGTGGTGCGGGACAGTCGCCTGGCGCAGGCAGGCTGTTCACGGTGACTTGGGCGGATGATGGGCAAACCACATATCTGGTTACCGGTGCAATGGGTGATTCGGGTCTGGCGCCGGTAGCTGTAGCTCACAAGAGCGGCGATGGGCAGGTAAGGCCGGGTCCAATCTGTGGCAAGGGATAACAGCATGTCTCGAACCGCTTGGATGGGAATCATTGCATTGACCGCCATTGCGAGCATCGTCCTGTTCGCATCCTGGGGCGAACAATCCGCGACGCAGAGTGGCGTGTCGCAGTTGGCGAGTGCTCCCGAGGGGCGCGCGAGCGAACGAAGCCTGACTCAGCCCTCAGTGAAACAAGCGTCGCAAACGACTGCTGTGGTGAATCGATCGGATTCAGCACACCTGCCTAGTGATGCGAAGACGAAACTGAGTCTCCTGCGTGAAAGTGCAGATCTGAGGGTCTTTGTTGAGGCGATGAAGCGAAGCTCGGAGCTCGGTGCGATGCTCTACGCGATGGCGGCCACTATGGAGTGTTCGACGCTTCGTGAGTCGTGGCTTCAGGATGACGTTGTCGCGCGCAAGAAAATCGAACTCAAAGATGGCTCTTCCGAAGCGTCGGCTCGCCGATTGGGGGATTTGGAATGGCTTCAGCGCCGGTGCGCGGGCTTCAGCTCTCACGAACTTAGCTTGTCGGAAGATCAGTTTCTTAGGCAATGGGCCCGCGGAAAAGATGCTCTCGCGGCCCTGAATTCGAGCCTCTTTGAAAAGGCGGAAAGCCGCGCTGAAGTGCAGAGCAGGCTCAATGCGGTTTTGGCGAGCGGAGACCCTCTTCTTGAGCAGCGTTGGTTGCCTTCACTCGCGTCGACCGCCGTCGCGGGGCAGGAGCTTCCGGTCAGCTATCTCGACGGTGTGCCATTCGGCGGGCTCGATCAGGTTGGCTATTGGCAAGCATGGCGGCTTGCACTGTGCGCTCGGCGTGGCGACTGCGAAATGCCGAACTCGGAACTGGCCATGCAGTGCGCCTTCGAAGGCCAGTGTTATGCCAGCGAGCGCGCAGCCGTCGAGGCTGCTGCGCTGTCCACTAATACATTGCCGCGCGTTCGCGAAGTCGCGCTCCGCCTTGAGCAGGTATTGGCTACAAAGCAGGTTAGCGCGCTGCTGCCTCCGTAGTACCCGCACCGGAGCAATTCACTCGGCGGCCTGGCGCATCAACTGGGCCAATCCTGAGCGCAGGTCAGCGGCACGAAGCGTACGCCCATCAGTTCCTCGCTCATGACAGCGTCCCCTCGACGCGGATGCAGCGCGCCCGGTGCGCCGGGCCGACCGTCACCGGCGCCGGCGGCGCCAGCCGGCACTCGGCGACGGCCAGCGCGCAGCGTTCGGCGAAGGCGCAGCCCGGGCCCAGGTCGGCCAGTTCCGGCACGCGGCCGGGGATGGTGGGCAGCGGCGTGCCGCGCGGCGCGCCCAGGCGCGGCCGCGCCGCGTACAGGCCGCGTGTGTAGGGGTGGGCGCGGCGCGCGAACAGCGCGGCGGTGGGGCCGTCTTCCACCACCGTGCCGGCGTACATCACCATCACGCGCTGCACGTGGCGCGCCATCGCGCCGAGGTCGTGGCTGATCAGCAGCAGCCCCATGCCGCTGCCGCGCACCAGCTCGTCGATCAGCGTCAGCACCTCGTGCTGCAGTGTCGCATCGAGCGCGGTGGTCGGCTCGTCGGCGATCAGCAGCTCGGGCCCGCAGGCCAGCGCCATCGCGATCATCACGCGCTGGCGCTGGCCGCCGCTCAACTGGTGCGGATGCGCGTCGAGGCGCTGCGCCGCGTTCGGCAGCTTGACGCGCTCGAGCAGGCGCAGCGCCTCGGCGCGCGCGGCGCGGCGGTCCAGCCCGCGATGCAGCCGCAGCGGCTCGGCCACCTGCGCGGCGATGGTGTGCAGCGGGTTCAGCGCCGTCATCGGCTCCTGGAACACCATCGCGACGCGGTCGCCGCGCAGGCGCGCCATCGCGGCGTCGTCCAGGCCCACCAGCTCCTGCCCGCGCAGGCGGATGCTGCCCTCGACCCGCGCGCCTTCCGGCAGCAGCCCCATGACGGCCAGCGCGGTGAGCGACTTGCCGCAGCCGCTCTCGCCGATCAGCCCGAGCTTCTCGCCGCGCGCCATGCCGAAGGAGACGCCGCGCAGCAGCGCCGCCGCGCCGGGCAGCGTCACGCGCAGGTTCTGCACCTCGAGCAGCGGCTCGCTCACCGCGACCTCGCCAGCCTGGGGTCGAGCAGGTCGCGCAGCCCGTCGCCCATCAGGTTCAGGCCCAGCACCGACAGCACGATCGCCAGCCCCGGCCACACCGCCAGCAGCGGCGCCTGGTACATCATGGACTGGCCTTCGCTGAGCATGCGCCCCCAGCTCGGCAGCGGTGGCTGCGCGCCCAGGCCGAGGTAGGACAGGCTCGCCTCGGCGAGGATGGCGATGGCGAAGCGGATCGTCGCCTGCACGATCAGCACCGAGGCCACGTTGGGCAGCACGTGCTCCAGCGTGATGCGCAGCCGCCCCTTGCCGCAGGCGCGCGCGGCCAGCACGAACTCGCGCGACCACACCGTGTTGGCCGAGGCGCGCGTGATGCGCGCGAACTCGGGGATGTTGAACAGCCCGATGGCGACGATCGCCGTCACCAGCCCCGGCCCGTAGATCGCGCCGAGCATGATCGCCGTCAGCAGCGCCGGGAAGGCCAGGCCGAAGTCGGCCAGGCGCATCACCGCCTCCTCCACCCAGCCGCGCCGCGCCGCGGCGAGCAGCCCGAGTGCCACGCCGCCGGCGATGCCGATGCCCACCGCGATCAGCCCGACCGCGATCGAGGCGCGCGCGCCGACGATCAGTTGCGAGGCGATGTCGCGCCCCAGGCTGTCGGTGCCCAGCCAGTGCGCGGCCGAGGGCGGCTGGAGCTTGTTGGGCACGTCGATCTCGGCGGCCGGGTACGGCGTCCAGACGAAGGACAGCAGCGCCAGCGCCGCCAGCAGCGCCACCAGCGCGCCGCCGGCGACGAAGCTCTTGTGGCGCAGCGCGCGCTGCCGGAAGCTCATCGGCCGGCCGCCTTCAGCCGCGGGTCGATCACCGCGTACAGCACGTCGACGACGAAGTTGATCGTCACCACCGTCGCCACGATCAGCATCACCAGCGCCTGCACCAGCGGCAGGTCGCGGTTGCCGATGGCCTGGAACACCAGGCGGCCCAGGCCGGGCAGCGAGAACACGTTCTCGATCACCACCGTGCCGGTGACGAGGTTGGCGAACTGCAGGCCCATCACCGTGAGCACCGGCACCATCGCGTTGCGCAGCACGTGGCCCCACAGCACGGCGCGGCGCGTCAGGCCCTTGGCGCGCGCGGTGCGCACGAAGTCCTCGCGCAGCACGTCGAGCACCGCCGAGCGCGTGAAGCGCGCCAGGATGGCCGCCTGCACCACCGCCAGCGCCACGGCCGGCAGCGCCAGCGAGCGCAGCGCCTCCCAGGCGCCGCCGCCTTCGTCCTCGGTCCAGCCGGCGAAGCCGCCGGACGGGAACCACGGCAGCGCCACCGCGAACACCATCACCAGCAGGATGCCGAACCAGAAGCTCGGCAGCGCGATGCCGAGCTGGCTGAGGGCCATCACCGCGAGGTCGCCGGCGCGGTTGTGGCGCGACGCGGCGTAGACGCCCGCGGCCAGCGCCAGCACCACGGTCAGCGCCATCGCCAGCAGCGCCAGCGGCACGGTGACCACGAGGCGCTCGGCCACCAGTTCGGCGATCGGCGCGTCGTAGGCGTGGCTGGTGCCCAGGTCGAAGGTGGCCAGGCCGCGCAGCCAGTCGAGGTAGCGCAGCGGCGCCGGCCGGTCCAGGCCGAGCTGGTGCTCGAGCGCCGCCAGCGCCTCGGGCGTCGCGCTTTCGCCGAGCATCACCTGCGCGACGTTGCCGGGCAGCAGGGCCAGCGCCGCGAACACCAGCGCCGAGGCCACGGCCAGCGTGAGCACGAAGCTCGCGAAGCGCTTGAGCAGGAAGAGGGCGATGGCGGTTCCCCGCGGGTGGTGGTGCGGCAATGATGGCCGAAATCACCGCGCCGCCCCGCGGCGCAGGGAGGGTCGTGCCGGGACGCATCACGAATGCGTTTGCAAATGCGATTGGTTCCTATTTATAATGATCTCATGGTGAATCCGACGCCCCTGCCCGCCGCCCATCCGTCCGTCGCGCCGCAGCCGGCGGTCAAGCCTCCGCTGCGCTGGGACAGCGGCGTGCTGCTCGGCGCCGGCAAGGAGGCGCTGGTCGAGCACCGCGGCGAGTGCTACCGCCTGCGGCTGACCGCCCAGGGCCGATTGATCCTCACCAAGTAACCCTGTCGCCGCGCGGTCCCGCCGCGCGTCTTTGCACCAGCCAGCCGCCGCCAGCCCGTGCGTCTTTCCCGAGGACACGACCGGTCATGTCTCACCTGCTGCATCCGGGCGGGCAAGCCTGCTGCCCGCACGAATTGATCCGCCCCGCCGCCGAGGCGCGCGGCACGCGGCGGCGGCGCCTGTGGGACCTGCCCGCGCATGCGCACTGCCCGGTGGTGGGCGTGTGCCTGAGCCTGGCCACGCTGCGCCGCGTCGCCGACAAGGCGCTCGGCGGCGAGGTGCTGGCCGGCGACTACGAGCTGCACAGCGGCGCGGTGCAGGAGTGCGCGCGGCGCGGCAAGCTGGCCGAGGCGCTGCAGCGCGAGCTGGACCGCCGCCACGCCATCGCCTTGCAGCGCAGCAACTCGGCCAAGAGCGTCGAGGCGCTGCGCCGCTGGTGGGCCGAGGGCCTGCGCGGCGACGACCTGGCCGGCGCGCTGTGGGCCACGCTGACACATCCGCGCTGCGACGAGGCCTTCGAGGAGGAAGTGCTGCACGACGTGCACATGCGCCAGCACCAGCTCGGCGAGGGCCAGGGCGAGGAGCGCCGACGCCTGGCCGCGCTGCGCGCGCAGTGCGAGTCGCTGCAGGCCGAGCTGGCGCAGTTGCAGGAGCGCCATGCGCGCGTGGCGGCCGAGCAGGCGCGCAGGATCGAGCAGTTGCAGGCCGAGGCGGTGACGCGGCGCGCCGAGATGATCGGCCGCGACACCGTGGCCGCCTCGCTGCACGACGAGCTGCGCGCGCTGAAGGAATCCGCGCCCGACCTCAAGCCGCGCCACGAGCTGGCGCGCGAGCTGGAGACGCAGCTCGAACGCTCGCGCTCGCTGGAACGCGCGCTGGCGCGCGCCGAGCTGGCCTTGCAGGCGCAGCAGCGCCGCGCCGACGAGGCGCTGGCGCGCGCCGGCGCCGAGGCGCCGGCCGAGCGCAGCGACCGTGCAGAGGGCGCCGCCACGCCCGCCGAGCTGGCCGCGCAGGCGGTGCTGTGCGTCGGCGGGCGTCCGGCCAGCGTGCCGGTCTACCGCCGCATCGTCGAGCACCACGGCGGCCGTTTCCTGCACCACGACGGCGGCGAGCACGACGCGCCGGCGCTGCTCGACGGCACGCTGGCCAGCGCCGACCTGGTGATCTGCCAGACCGGCTGCATCAGCCACGACGCCTACTGGCGCGTCAAGGAGCACTGCAAGCGCACCGGCAAGCCCTGCGTGTTCGTCGACAAGCCCAGCCGAGCCGGCGTGGTGCGCGCGCTGCGCCAGCTCGCGGCGGCCGAGGCCGAGACGGCGGCGCCCTGACACCGATCCGACAACAAACAACCTTCCGGAGAACCAGCATGTCCCAGCGCCGAGGCGCCCGCCGTCCCGCTCTCACCCCGCTCAGCCTCGCGCTGGCCGCCGCCTGCGGCGCCGCGCAGGCGCAGCAGCAAGCCGGCACCGAACCGCTGCTGCCCAAGGTGACGGTGTCGTCCACCCGCATCGAGGCGCCCGAGGACGAGGTGCCCGCCACCGTCACGTCCAAGACCGCGCAGGAGATCGAGCGCGGCCAGGCGCGCGACCTGAAGTCGCTGCTCGCCGACGAGCCCGGCATCTCGGTGCGCTTCCAGCCCTCGCGCATGTCGGCGGTGTTCGGCGCCACCGGGCGTGGCGGCAACGAGGGCATCAACGTGCGCGGCCTGGAAGGCAACCAGATCCTGCTGCAGGTCGACGGCGTGCGCCTGCCGATGATGTACGAGAGCGGCCCCTACGTCGCCGGCCGCGGCGACTACATCGACGTCGAGGCCTTCAAGCGCGTCGAGCTGCTGCGCGGGCCCTCGTCGGCCTCGTACGGCTCCGACGGCCTGGCCGGCGCGGTGAGCTTCCTGACCAAGGACCCGTCCGACCTGCTGACGCTGGGCAAGCCCTGGCAGGGCGCCGTCAAGCTGGGCTACGCCTCGGCCGACAAGTCGTGGGTGGCGGTGCCGTCGTTCGCGCTGCGCGAAGGCGCCTGGGAGGCGATGCTGCTGGCCAGCGTGCGCCGCGGCCACGAGATCGACAACCGCGGCGACCGCGACACCGGCAACTGGCAGTCCACCGTGCCGAACCCGCAGGACCGCGGCAGCGAGTACGTGCTCGGCAAGGCGATCTACAAGCTCGACGCGGCCAACCGGTTCAAGCTGACGCTCGAACACCTCGATCGCCGCGTCGACACCGACATCCGCACCGTGATCGGCATGCCCTTCGTCAACGCCAACGTGACCGACGCCAAGGCGCGCGAGGACGTCACGCGCACGATGGGCAAGCTCGACTGGCAGTACAGCGACAACGCCAACCCCTGGGTGCAGCGCTTCTCGGCCTGGGTCTACGGCCAGGACACCGAGAACCAGCAGTTCGGCCAGGAGCGCTACAACAGCCCGCCGGCCGCGTGGGCGCGGCGCGTGCGCGACACCACCTACGGCGAGCGCACGCTGGGCCTGGGCTTCCAGGGCGAGACCAACCTCGGCAGCGAGATCTCGCACCGCCTGCTGTGGGGCATGGACTACTCCAGCGCCAAGATCACCTCGTTGAAGGACGGCGCGCACTACGACGCCGCCGGCAACCTGATCACCACCGGCTCGGCCAGCGCGTCGACCTCGCTGCCGAACCAGAGCTTCCCCGACTCCGACTACCGCCTGCTCGGCGCCTTCGTGCAGGACGAGATCGCGATCGGCGACTGGCGCATCACGCCGGCGCTGCGCGTGGACCGCTTCGAGATCGACCCCGAGATCGGCAACCCGCTGTACACGCGCAACAACGGCGTCACGCCGTCCAAGCTGTCGGGCGACGCCGTCTCGCCGCGCATCGGCGTGGTGTGGCAGGCGCTGCCGCTGCTGCAGCCGTATGCGCAGCTCGCGCGCGGCTTCCGCTCGCCGACGCCGTGGCAGATCAACGGCGGCGTCAGCAACACCGGCGCCAACCCGCCGTACCGCAGCATCGGCAACCCCGACCTGAAACCCGAGCGCAGCACCTCGTTCGAGCTGGGCCTGCGCGGGCGCGAAGGGCCGCTGCGCTGGGGCGTGGCGGTCTACAAGTCGCGCTACCGCGACTTCATCGTCGGCGACACCGACGTGACCGCCACCACCACGGTGCCGCTCGATCCGGGCATGGCGCCCAACACGCGCACCTTCCAGTCGATCAACGCGGCGCGCGCCGAGATCCAGGGCTATGAGCTGATGGCCGAATACGGCTTCGCGCCGGGCTGGTCGGTGGAAGCGCGCTACGCCCACGCCAAGGGCGACCGCTGGGATGCCGACGGCAGCAAGGGCGCGCTGTCGACCATCGAGCCCGACAAGGGCACGCTGACGCTGCGCTACGATCGCAAGGGCGCCTTCGGCGGCGAATTCACGCTGACCGGACAGAAGAGCCAGCGCCGGCCGCACGCGCCCAACCTGTACATCCCGAAGGGTTACGTGGTGGCCGACATCGCGGGCTGGTGGGACATCACCAAGCAATGGCAGCTCAACCTGGCGATCAACAACCTGGCCGACGTGAAGTACGCGAACTGGGCCGACCTGCGCGGGCTCAGCGCGACGCCGGCCAACCTGGCCATCGTCGACGCCTACACGCAGCCGGGCCGCAACGTGGCGATCAGCGCGCGATATCAGTTCTGATGACGTCCCCCCCCGGAAACGCCTTCGGCGTCTCCCCCCCAGGGGGGCGCCGCTGGTGGACCGGCCGGGCCGGATCCACGGCGGCTGCTTGGTGGCGGGCTTTGTTCGTGGCGATGCTGGCCTTGCTGGCCTGGGGGTGGGCGTTCTCGGCGCGCGCCGAGGGCGTGCTGGTGATCACCACCAGCCCGTCGCCGCCGGGGCGCTTCGTCGCGCTGGAGCAGGCGGCGCGTGCGCAGGGTTTGCCGCTGCGCGCGCGCTTCGTCGAGAAGATCCCGGCCGACGAGCTGAATGCCTCGTTGTGGCAAGGTGCCGGGCTGGTGCTGATCGACGCGCCCCGCCAGCACATCGAGGACTACGTGCGCGACAAGCTCGGCGCCGCGCTGCCGGCGCTGGAGCGTGTGCCGCACGTCTGGCTGCCCACCGCCGCGCCCAAGCCGGGCGGCGGCGTCGACCCGGCCTATGCCGCGCGGCTGCACGGCTACTTCGTGCAGGGCGGCGCGCGCAACAGTGAATGGCTGCTGCGCGCGCTGGCGGCGCGCAGCGATGCGGCGGCTTGGCGCGCGCTGCCCGAGCCGCAGGTGTTCCCGGCCTCGGCGATCTACCACCCCAAGCTCGAACAGCTCGTCGCGGCCACGCCGCGCGAGTACTTCGCGGCGCGCGGCGTCGACCCGGCGCGGCGTCCGCCCACCGTGGCGATCGCCTTCCACCAGGGCAGCATCGCCTCGGGCCAGACCGCCGTGCTCGACGACCTGATCGCGCGCCTCGAAGCCGGCGGCGCGCTCGCGCTGCCCTTCTACAGCCCGGTGATGGCGCCGGACGCGGTGCGCAGCATGGTCACGCTCGACGGCGCCCCGGTGGCCGACGCGATCATCAACACCCAGATCACGCTCAACCCCGAGGGCCGGCGCAAGGAGTTCGAGGCGCTCGGCCTGCCGGTGATCCAGGCGATGGCGTGGCGGCGCGGCAGCGAGCAGCAGTGGGCCGCCGATCCGCACGGCATCCCGCTGATCGACGTGCCCTTCTACCTGGCGCAGGCCGAGTACACCGGCATCGCCGACATCCAGGTGGCCATGGCCACGCACCCCGGCGACGAGCAGCTCGTGCCGATCGCGCCGCAAGCCGCCGCGGTCGCGACCAAGGCGCTGAACCTGGTGAAGCTGCAACGCAAGCCGGAAGCCGACAAGCGCGTGGCGATCTTCTTCTGGAACTACCCGGCCGGCGAGAAGAACCTCTCGGCC
The DNA here is from genome assembly GCF_047600445.1 of Piscinibacter sp. Lineage (GTDB taxonomy): Bacteria > Pseudomonadota > Gammaproteobacteria > Burkholderiales > Burkholderiaceae_C > Piscinibacter. Next base: position 192,822 of record NZ_JASGKT010000001.1, on the reverse strand, counting down.
AGCTTCATGAACCTGCCGCGCAGCCTCTCGGGCACGCTGACGGCATTGCAGGGCGCCGGCTACCGCACCGAAGCCCTCGACGAAAAACCGCTCACCGAAAAACTGCAACGCCTGCTCGCGCCCGGCTACCGTCCGCCGGAAGACCGCGAGGTGCTGCGCGTGCTGCTGCGCGACGGCCTGGCCGACAAGCTGCCGGTGAGCGCCTACCGCCAGTGGCTGCGCACGCTGCCCGCGACTGTGCAGGCCTCGCTGCTGCAACGCTGGGGCGAGCCCGAGCGTTCGGCGATGGTGCTGGGTGATCCCACCGAGCCCTACTTCGTGATTCCGCGCCTGCAGCTCGGCCAGGTCACGCTGCTGCCGCAGCCCGGCCGCGACGAGCGGGGCAGCGACCGCGAGAAGGCGCTCTACCACTCGATGAGCGCGGTGCCCACGCACTACTACATGGCGGTCTACCTGTGGGCGCGCCAGCAGTTCGGCGCCGACGCGCTGGTGCACTTCGGCACCCACGGCACGCAGGAGTGGCTGCCGGGCAAGGAGCGTGGCCTCTCGGTGCACGACTGGCCGATGCTGGCGGTCGGCGACGTGCCGGTGCTGTACCCGTACATCGTCGACAACATCGGCGAGTCGACGCAGGCCAAGCGGCGCGGCCGCGCCGTGATCATCAGCCACCAGACGCCGCCGCTGACGCCCGCCGGGCTGCACGACCGCCTGACCAGGATCCACGACCTGCTGCACCAGTGGCTGGCGCAGGACGCCGGCGGCGTGAAGGAGCAGTTGCGCGCCGAGTTCCTCGACGGCGTGCGCAAGGAGCGCATCCACCTCGACATGGGCTGGAGCGACGAGCGCATCGCGCGCGAGTTCGACACCTTCGTCGCCGCGGTGCACGACCACCTGCACGAGCTGGCGCTGACCGCGCAGCCGATGGGCCTGCACACCTTCGGCCGCGGCGCGGACGAGAAGTGGCGCATCGCCCAGGTGCTGACCATGCTCGGCAAGGCGTTCTGGGAAGGCGTGGCCGACCCCGGCAACCCGCTGGAGGAGAACGACGAGCTGATGGTGGCCGACTACAGCAAGCTCGCCGAGACCAAGCCCTACCGCCTGCTGGCGGCCTACCTGAAGGACGGCAGCGAGCCGCCGCACATGACGCCGGCCGCGCGCGAGCGGCTGCCGCAGGCGCGCAAGTGGTACGACGATCTCGGCGCGGCCCACGAGATGCGCGCGCTGCTGGCCGGGCTGGACGGGCGCTACATCCCCACCAGCTACGGCGGCGACCCGATCAAGAACCCCGACGCGCTGCCCACCGGGCGCAACATGTACGGCTTCGACCCGAGCCGGGTGCCGACCAAGGCGGCATGGGAGGCCGGCAAGCAGGCGCTCGACCAGTTGCTCGCCGCGCACCGCGACAAGACCGGCCGCGCGCCGCGCAAGCTGACCTTCACGCTGTGGTCGGTGGAGACCATGCGCCACTTCGGCCTGCTGGAAGCGCAGGCGCTGTGGGCGATGGGCGTCGAGCCGGTGTGGGACCAGGGCGGGCGCGTCGGCGGCGTCAAGCTGATCCCGCGCGAGCAGCTCGGCCGGCCGCGCGTCGACGTGGTGCTGTCGGCCACCGGGCTGTACCGCGACCACTTCCCCAACGTGATGAAGCAGCTCGCCGAGGCGGCGCGCCTGGCCTCCGAGGCCGGCGGCGAGGCCGACAACCCGGTGGCCGCGAACGCGCAGCGCATCGCGCGCAAGCTCGTGGCCAGCGGCGTGCCGGAAGCGCAGGCGAGGGCGGCCGGCGCGACGCGCATCTTCTCCAGCGAGTCGGGCCGCTACGGTACCGGGCTGGACGACGCGGCGCTGGCCACCGACACCTGGAAGACGCAGGCCGAGGGCGACCGCAAGCTCGCCGAGCTGTACCTCTCGCGCATGCAGTACGCCTACGGGCCGGACGAATCCACCTGGGGCCAGGCCGGCGCCAAGGGCGCGGGCAAGCTCAACCTGTACGCCGAGCACCTGCGCGGCACCGAGGCGGCCGTGCTGGCGCGCACCAGCAACCTGTACGGCATGCTGACCACCGACGACCCCTTCCAGTACCTCGGCGGCATCGGCCTGGCGGTGCGGCACCTCGACGGCAAGGCGCCCGAGCTGTACATCAGCAACCTGCGCGGCGCCGGCGGCGGCAAGGTCGAAGGCGCGGCGGGTTTTCTCGCCAAGGAGCTGGCGACGCGCAACTTCCACCCCGGCCACATCCAGGGCCTGATGGCCGAGGGCTACAGCGGCACCTTGCAGGTGCTCGACGGCATCAACAACTTCGCCGGCTGGCAGAGCGTGGCGCGCGAGGTGGTGCGCGGCGACCAGTGGCAGGAGTTCATGGACGTCTACGTGCGCGACAAGCACCAGCTCGGCCTGAAGCAGTGGTTCGAGGCGAACAACCCGCACGCGCTGGCGCAGAGCATCGAGCGCATGCTCGAAGCGGCGCGCCTGAAGCAGTGGGACGCCGACCCGAAGAGCGTGGCCGAGCTGAAGGCGCGCTACAACGAGCTGGCGCAGCGCTACCAGGTGCGCAGCGAGAACGCCGCGTTCCGCGCGTTCGTCGCGCCCGGCTTCGGGCTGGCGGCGCCCGTGCCTGCACCCGCACCGGCCGCCGCGCCCGCCGCAGCCGCCGAGGCCGCGCCGCCCGAGCTCGCGCCGCCGCCACCCCCGCCCGCGCCGCCGCCGGTGCAGGGCATCAAGCTCGAGCGCGTGGCCGAGGCCGTCGCGCCCGCGCTGGACCTGCTCGCCGCGCTGGCCGCGCTGCTGCTGCTCGCGCTGGCCACCGCCGGCGGCGCGTGGCGCGGCAGCCGCGCCGACCGCGTCGCGGCCTGATCCTTTCCTTTCTTCTTCCTTCCCGCCCAGCCCCAAGCCAAGCACCATGTCTTCCGTCCTCGAAACCACCATGTACACCGTGGCGCAGTTGTTCCTGCTGCCCACGCTGCTGCTGATCGCCGCGCTGTTCCTCTACGCCTTCTGGGTGCTGGGCGAATTCGTGATGCTGGCGCTGCGCCGCCGCGGCGGCGCCGGCCGGCCGCTGGTGGCCGCGCACCGCGCCGCCGGCCCGGCCGGGCTGAGCGAGGACGAACTCGACCTGCGCGCGCACAAGCTGATGGAAGGCCCGCGCATCGCCAGCCGCGTGACGCCGCTGCTCGGCCTGGTCGCGACGATGATCCCGATGGGGCCGGCGCTCAAGGGCCTGTCCGACGGCAACCTCGCGCAGGTGTCGAGCAACCTGACGGTGGCGTTCTCGGCGGTGATCCTGGCGCTGATCGCCGCGGCGATCACGTTCTGGGTAGCCAATGTTCGGCGGCGCTGGCTGGCCGAGGAGATGCTGGAGATCGCGCGCAGCCGTTCGCAAGGAGCGGCGTGATGGCACTGCGGCTCTTGCACGAACCGGAATCCGACGACCCGATCCTGTCGGTGGTGAACCTGATCGACATCTTCCTCGTCGTGATCGCCGCGCTCTTGATCACCGTGGCGCAGAACCCGCTGCTCAGCCCCTTCGCGCAGCGCGACGTGACGGTGATCACCGACCCCGGCAAGCCGAACATGGAGATCGTCGTCAAGAAGGGCGAGAAGATCGAGCGCTACAAGTCCAGCGGCGCGATCGGCTCGGGCGACGGCGAGAAGGCCGGCGTGGCCTATCGCATGAAAGACGGCTCGATCGTCTACGTGCCGGAGAGCGGCACGAACTGAGTGCGGCGTCTATCATGGGCCTTCCGAGAAGAGGCCCACCCGTGAAGACCTACGACATCGAGATCCAGCGCCTCACGTCGGCGCGCCACGACAAGGGCGTGATCGTGCTCGGCGCCGAGCTGCTGGTGCAGCCGCGCGCGCCGCGCGACGAGGGCGCGGGCGGCGGCAGCGCGATCCACCTGCCGGTGGAGCATGCGCGCACGCTGGCGATCCTGCTCAAGCAGCAGCTCGCCGAGCTCGACAAGCTGCAGCCGCGCAGCCGGCGTTCGGGGCGCTGCTGATGAAAACGCTGAGCATCGACTTCGTCTCCGACGTCGTCTGCCCCTGGTGCGCGATCGGCTTGTCGTCTCTCGAGATCGCGCTGAAGAAGCTCGAAGGCGAGGTGGCGGTCGAGCTGCGCTTTCGCCCCTTCGAGCTGCACCCCGACATGGGGCCGGAAGGCGCGGAGGTGCTTCCTTACCTCGCGAAGAAGTACGGCATGAGCGCCGCGCAGGTCGAGCACAACCAGCGCCAGATCGCCGAGCGCGGCGCGGCGGTGGGCTTCGAGTTCCGCATGGACAGGCGCGGCCGCACCTGGAACACCTTCGCCGCGCACCGCCTGCTGCACTGGGCCGGCGAGGTCGGCGCGTTGCAGCAGCGCGCCTTGAAGCAGGCGCTGCTCGCGGCGCATTTCACCGAGGGCGAGAACCCCGGCGCGCGCGAGGTGCTGCTGCGCTGCGCCGAACGCGCCGGGCTGGATGCGCAGCGCGCCGCCGCCGTGATCGACGGCGATGAATTCGCCGACGCGGTGCGCGCCGAGGAAACACGCTGGCGCGATGCCGGCATCACCTCCGTGCCCTCGGTGGTCGTCAACCAGCGCTGGCTGATCCAGGGCGGCCAGCCGCCCGAGCTGTTCGAGCAGTCGCTGCGCGAGATCGCGGCGCAGGTCTGAAGCGCCGTGGACACCCGTTCACCCTGAGCTTGTCGAAGGGCTTCGCGCTGCACCGAGCCCGGGCTTCGACAAGCTCAGCCTGAACGGGGTGGGCCTCAGCCTGAACGGGGTGGGTTTCAGCCTGAACGGGATGAACCCCAGCCCGAACGGGATGAGGCCTCAGCCCAGCGCTTCGTCCAGCACCTCGACCCAGTGCCGCACCGGCGTGGCGGTGCCGCTGCCCAGGTGCTGGATGCAGCCGATGTTGGCCGAGACGATCACCTCGGCCTGCAGCGGCTCGAGCTGGGCGAGCTTGCGGTCGCGCAAGCGGTGCGCCAGCTCGGGCTGCAGCACCGAGTACGTGCCGGCCGAGCCGCAGCACAGGTGCGCTTCGCTGCACGCGGTGCGCAGCTCGAAACCGAGCGCGGCCATGTGCGTCTCGACGCCGCCGCGCAGCTTCTGCGCATGCTGCAAGGTGCAGGGCGGGTGGTAGGCGAGCTTGCGCGGCCCGCGCGCGCGCAGCCTCGGCCTGAGCAGCGGCACCAGTTCGGGCAGCAGTTCGCTCAGATCCTTGGTGAGTTCGCCGATGCGCTGCGCGCGCTCGGCGTATTCGGCGTCGTGCGCCAGCGCATGGCCGTAGTCCTTCACCTGCGCGCCGCAGCCGGAGGCGTTCATCACGATCGCCTCGACCTTGCCGGCGGCGACCAGCGGCCACCAGGCGTCGACGTTGCGTCGCATGTCCGCCAGGCCCCCGGCCGCGTCGTTCAGGTGCGTACGGATCGCGCCGCAGCAGCCGGCCTCGTCGGCCACCAGCGTCTGGATGCCGGCGGCATCGAGCACGCGCGCGGTGGCGCTGTTGATGTTGGGCATCATCGCCGGCTGCACGCAGCCCATCAGCATCAGCACCTTGCGCGGGTGTTCGCGCGTCGGCCAGCGGTGCGCGCCGGCCGGCGGCGGCGCCGGCAGTTTCTCTTGCAGCGGCGCGGGCAGCAGCGGCCGCGCCCAGCGGCCGAGCTTCAGCGCGGGCGCGAACAGCGGCGAGGTCAGGCCCTCCTTGAGCAGCCAGCGCAGCACGCGCTCGCGGCGCGGGCGCTCGACGCGCCGTTCCACCACCTGGCGGCCGATCTCCACCAGGTGCCCGTACTGCACGCCCGAGGGGCAGGTGCTCTCGCAGTTGCGGCAGGTCAGGCAGCGGTCGAGGTGCAGTTGCGTGGCGCGCGTGACCGGCTTGCCTTCGAGCGCCTGCTTGATCAGGTAGATGCGGCCGCGCGGGCCGTCCAGCTCGTCGCCGAGCAATTGGTAGGTCGGGCAGGTGGCGGTGCAGAAGCCGCAGTGCACGCACTTGCGCAGGATGGCCTCGGCCTCGGCGCCTTCGCGGCTGCCCTGGAACTCGGGGGCGAGCGTGGTCTGCATCGGCGGCTCAGAGATTCGGGTAGAGCCGGCCCGGGTTGAACACGCCGGCCGGGTCGAAGGATTGTTTCAGCGCGCGGTGGATGCGCTCCAGCGGCGCGGACAGCGGCGCGAAGACGCCGGCCGACTTGTCGCCGCGGAACAGCGTCGCGTGGCCGCCGGCGCGCGCGGCCGCCTCGCGCACCAGCGCGGCCGGCGCGGCGCTGCACAGCCAGCGCTGCGCGCCGCCCCACTCCATCAGCAGCTCGCCGGGCAGGCCCAGCGGCGGCGTGGTCGGCGGCAGCGACAGGCGCCACAGCCGCGCGCCGCCGTCCACCGCGGCGGTGGCCTTGGCGAAGAACTCGTCGTCGTGGTGGCGCAGGCCCTCCCAGAAGGGCGCGGCGTGCGCCGGCTCGATCAGCTCGCCGCCCAGCGTGTCGATGGCCGCGTTCACCGCCGCCAGCGCGCCGCGCAGGCGCAGCACCAGCGTGCCGTCCCACCACGCGCTGGCGTTCAGCGGCAGCGGCCGGCCGCCCCATTCGTTGAGGCGGCGGATCGCCTGCGCCTCGTCCATCGAGAAGCGCAGCGTCGCGGTGGCCGGCGCCACCGGCAGCACCTTCAGCGAGACCTCGAGGATCACGCCCAGCGTGCCCAGCGAGCCGGCGAGCAGGCGCGAGACGTCGTAGCCGGCCACGTTCTTCATCACCTGGCCGCCGAAGCGCAGCACCTCGGCGCGGCCATTCAGCAGCGTGGCGCCGAGCACGTAGTCGCGCACCGCGCCGACCGCCGCGCGCGACGGACCGGACAGCCCCGCCGCGACCATGCCGCCCACCGTGCCGCCGGGCGCGAAGCGCGGCGGCTCGAAGGGCAGGCACTGGCCCTTCCCGGCCAGCGCCGCCTCCAGCTCGGCCAGCGGCGTGCCGCAGCGCGCGGTGACGACGAGCTCGGTCGGCTCGTAGCTGGAGATGCCCGCCAGCGCGCGCACGTCGAGCGGTTCGCCGGCCGGCGCCTCGCCGTAGAAGCGCTTGCTGCCGCCGCCCTGGATGCACAGCGGCGTGCGATGCGCCTGCGCGTGCCTGACGCGCTCGACGAGCGTCTGCAATGCGGGGTCGTCGCTGCGGCTCATCGTCTCAGAAGCGCGGCAGCTCGGGGAAGGGCAGCAGCCCGCGCGAGACGTGCATCTTCCCGTACTCGGCGCAGCGCTGCCGGGTCGGGATCACCTTGCCGGGGTTGAGCAGCTCGGCGGCGTCGAAGGCGCGCTTGAGCGCGGCCATCTGCTCCAGCTCGCCGGGCGAGAACTGCACGCACATCGAGCTGAGCTTCTCGACGCCCACGCCGTGCTCGCCGGTGACGGTGCCGCCCAGGCGCACGCTGGTCTCCAGGATGTCGGCGCCGAACAGCTCGCAGCGGTGCAGTTGGTCGGGGTCGTTGGCGTCGAACAGGATCAGCGGGTGCAGGTTGCCGTCGCCGGCGTGGAAGACGTTGGCGCAGCGCAGGCCGTACTTCTTCTCCATCTGCTGGATCGCCAGCAGGATGTCGGCCAGGCGCTTGCGCGGAATGGTCGAGTCCATGCACATGTAGTCGGGGCTGATGCGGCCCGAGGCGGGAAAGGCGTTCTTGCGCCCGCTCCAGAAGCGCAGCCGCTGCGCCTCGTCCTCGCTGACCGAGATCGCCGTCGCGCCGCAGCGTTGCAGCACCTCGACCATGCGGCCGATTTCTTCTTCCACCTCCTCCGGCGTGCCGTCGCTCTCGCACAGCAGGATGGCCTCGGCCGCGAGGTCGTAGCCGGCGTGCACGAAGTCCTCGACGGCGGCCGTCATCGGCTTGTCCATCATCTCCAGCCCGGCCGGGATGATGCCGGCGGCGATCACGCCGGCCACCGCGTCGCCGGCCTTGCGCATGTCGTCGAAGCTGGCCATGATGCAGCGCGCCAGCAGCGGCCTGGGCACCAGCTTGACCGTGACCTCGGTGGCCACCGCCAGCATGCCCTCGCTGCCCACCAGCACGCCCATCAGGTCGAGGCCGGCGGCGTCCAGCGCCTCGGCGCCGAACTCGACCGGCTCGCCCTCGGCGGTGAAGCCACGCACGCGCAGCACGTTGTGCACCGTCAGGCCGTACTTCAGGCAGTGCACGCCGCCGGAGTTCTCGGCCACGTTGCCGCCGATCGTGCAGGCGATCTGGCTCGACGGGTCGGGCGCGTAGTACAGCCCGTGCGGCGCGGCGGCCTCGCTGATCGCCAGGTTGCGCACGCCGCACTGCACGCGCGCCGTGCGCGAGAGCGGGTCGATGGCGAGGATCTTGTTGAACTTGGCCAGGCTCAGCGTCACGCCCAGCCGGTGCGGCAGCGCGCCGCCCGACAGCCCGGTGCCGGCGCCGCGCGCCACCACCGGCGCGCCGAGCCGGTGGCAGGCGCGCAGCACCGCGGCCACCTGTTCCTCGGTCTCGGGCAGGGCTACCGCGAGCGGCTGCTCGCGGTAGGCGGTCAGGCCGTCGCACTCGTAGGGCGTGGTGTCCTCGCCGTGCCACAGCAGCGCATGCGCCGGCAGCACGGCGGCCAGCGCCGCCACCACCTCGGCGCGGCGCTGCGCGCGGGTTTCACGGGACTCGGGAGCGGCGTTCACGTCGGGCCTCCGTCAGCGCCTGAAGACCGTCAGCACACCGGTGTAGCCGTACACATGGTGGCGCGCGATCTCGCCGGCGGCGAAGAAGCCGGCCAGCGGCACGTCGCCCAGCGCGCGCCGCACGATCTGCAGTTCGGCCGAGGGCGCGCCGAAGTGCGGCCCGCCGCGCCCCGAGCAGCTCACGTAGACCGCGCCGGCGATGCCCGACGACTCGGCCGGCTCGCCCGCGCCGCCGGCGCGCGCCAGCGTGGCGGGCAGCGGCAGTTCGTCGGGCGACAGCTCCTCGCGGATCTCGGCGCAGATGCGCACCAGGTCGCGCCGCGCCGCCTCGGTGTGGCGCTGGCAGAAAGCGAGCATCAGGCCCTCGGGCGCCGGCTCGCCGATGGCGATGCCGCGCCGGCCGGGGTCGAGCCCGATCAGGTGGCGCACGCGCGTGTCGGGGCCGAAGGCGCCGCGCGCCGCGGCGCCTTCGCTGGCTTCGGCCGGGTCCGACACGCCGACCAGCGTCTGGCGGATGCGCGGCAGCGCCTCGCGCGGCTCGCGGCCGGCCACGCCGAGGTCGGCGAGCAGGCAGTCGAGCGCCGGCTCGCCGTCGAGCCGGGTGATCACGTTGCCGGTGGCCTCGGTGATGCGCCGCGCCCGGCCCACCGGCTGGCAGCCCTGGGTGACACGCGACACCAGCGCGACCTTGGCGTCGAAGGCGACGCCCGACAGCCCGCCTTGCAGCACGGCGTCGGCGATGTGCAGCGTGCGGCCGCGTCCCGAGGCCAGGCCGCCGAACAGGTAGCCGGTGGCGGTGCGCTCGGCCATGTCGCCCACCAGCTCGGCCAGTTCGCCGGTGGCCGGGTCGGCATGCACCTGCGCGGTGTGGGCGGCGAAGTGGCGCAGCGGCCGGGCGCCGGAGAAGACGCGGAAGTCGGACGTCGGCAGCTCGGCCATCATCACCGACAGCGCCGGCTCGTCGAAGTACTCGACGCCGCCGGCCGCCACGCCGACACCCAGCGCGCCGACCCAGGCGACGCCCGGCCAGTGGCGCTGCAGCTCGGCCAGCAGCGCCTCGGCCGCGGCGGCGTAGTGGTCGGTCAGGTAGAGCCAGCCCAGCGTCGGCTCGCAGAACTCGCGCCCGCCCTGGCCGCGGCGCTGCGCTTCGAGCTGCGACTGCACCATCGTCAGCGCGAAGCGCCAGTCGGGGTGCGTGGCGTGCCCTTGCAGGAAACGCTTCAAGGCGCGCCCTTCTTCCTGGAGATCGACTTGCGCGTGGCGGTGCGGGCGGCCGCGCCGGCGGTGCGCGCCACGGCGCCGGGCACCGCGGCGGCCTTCTTGAGCGTCTGGCCGGCGGCGTCGAAGCTCTGCTTGACCATCGTGCCGGCGAGGTTCTTGGCCGTCTCGGTGGCGCTGTCCTTCATCGCGCTGGTGGCCAGCTCGGTGAACTGCTTGGTCAGCGCGCCCCACCACTGCATCGGGTCGACCGCCTGCGCCGCCGCCGAGCCGTTGCCGGCCGCCTTCTTCGCGGCCGGCTTCTTTTTCTTCGCCGGCGCGGCGGGCCGGGCCGCCTCGGCCTCGGCCTTCGCGGCCGGCTGCGGCGGGCGCAGCGTCATCGCCTCGCGCAGGTCGTCCATCTGCACGTTCATCGTCTTCAGCGTCGACAGCGTCATGCGCTGCACCTCCAGCGCCTGGATGGTGGCGCCGAGCATGCGCGCGTTCTGCTCCAGCCAGAACTGCACGGTGCGCAGCTCCTCGATGCGCTTTTCCAGCTCCTCGGGGTTGAGCGTCGGCGCGACCCACTGGCCGATGTTGGGCAGGGCCGAGCCGGCGTTCTTGACCAGGCCCTGCAGGAAGTCGAAGCCGGGAACGAGCTTGGCGAAGGCGTTGGCATCGGCCATGGGGTCTCCTCGTGTCGGTTGTTCTGGATGGCGGTGATGGTAAGCCGCGGCCGGTGCGTGTACTAGCGCGATGCGCGCAGGTTCTCGGCGATCTCCTCGGGCACGAAGGGGTCGCTGGCGCCGGCGGCGGCGAGTTCGGCCTCCAGCGCGCGCAGCAGCGCCAGCGCCTCGTCGTGGCGGCCCAGCGCGCGCAGCTCGCGCGCCACCGCCCAGCGCGCCTTGCGCACCCGGGTCGGCGGCGCGCCGTCGCGCTCGCGCGCCGCCAGCGCGGCGTGGAACCGCGCCAGCGCCTCGTCGTGGCGGCCGGCGTCGTGCAGCACCCAGCCGAGGTTGTTCAGCAGCGAACCCTCCCAGCGCCGCGTGCGCGCATCCTGCGCGGCGCGTGCCGCGTCCAGCGCCCGGGTGGTCCATTCGAGCTGCTGCTCGGGGTCGGGCTGCACCAGCGCGACCATGTGCAGCGCGTCGACGTGCAGGAATTCGAGCCGCGCCGTGCGCGCCAGTTGCTCGGCCTGCAGGAACAGCGGCCGCGCCCTGGCCGGCTCGCCGGCCGAGCGCCAGTTTCGGCCGCGTTCGAGCAGCGTGCGCACACGCGGCTCGGCGCCGGCGCCGGCCAGTTCGGCGTCGACGCCGTCGAGCAGCCGCTGCGCCTCGTCGAAGCGCCGGCGCAGGCTCATCGTGCGCGCGACCTGCGTGCGCAGCGCGAGTTCGGCGTCGAGCGTCGGCTCCCGCGCCAGCGCGGCGCGAAAGCGTTCTTCGCTGGCGGCCGGGTCGTCGAAGTCCCACAACGATTCGATGTCGGGCGCGGGCGCCTCCAGCGCGATGCGCTCGACGCGGTAGCCGCGCTGCGCCATCAGCGCCGGCAGCCCGCGCGGGCCGATCAGGTGCAGGCTGCCGACGGCGGCGAACACCGTGCGCCCGCCGCGGTGCAGCGCATCCAGGCGCGCGGCCATCGCCGGATGGCGCGCGTCGAGCAGGCGGCGCAGCGCTGCCGCCTCGGCCGGTGTGTTGCGGCACTCGCACCATTCGGCATGGCGTTCGAGCCGTGCGTGGTCGCCGCTGGCCCAGGTGCGCGCCGTCAGGCCGAGCAGGGCCTGCGCACGGCCGCTGTCCAGTTCGTCGAGCGCGCCCTTCACCAGCGCCGCCAGCTCGGCGCGCGAGCCGGCGCCGAGGGCGCGCAACTGGTCGTCGGCGCTCTCCAGCGCCAGCACCGGCTTGCCCTCGCGGCGCGCCAGCGCGGCCAGCGCGGCGTCGATGCCGTAGTCGGGCTCCAGGCCGAGGCGGCGCCCGGCCAGCATGGACAGCGCGGCCACCTGGAATTCGGGCTTGAGCGGCGCGATCGCCGACGCCGGCGCGCACTCCAGCCGCGCGCGCCGCTCGATGCGCGCGCGCAGCTCGCCGGCCAGCGCCTCGCCCGGCCGCGCCGCGGCGCCGGCGGCCAGGCGCTTCTGCGTGTCGGCGTCGAGCAGGTCGAGTTCGAGCGCCAGCAGCTCGCTGCGCTCGAAGGCCTCGCGCACGCGCGGGCCGGGAAACAGCCACGCCAGCCGCGCCAGGTGCACGGTGCCGTACAGCCACGAGCTGCGGCCGTCCTTGTCGAGCCGCCACAGGAAGCCGCGGTCGCGCGCCTGCTGCTGCGCCTGCGCCAGCGCCTCGGCCGAGGGCGGCGCGAGCGGCGGCGGGCAGTCGGCCTGCGCGACGGCGAGCAGGGGCCGCCCGGCGAGCAGCAGGGCGATCAGGCAGCGGCGCAGTGTCATGCGCGAGAGCTTAAGCGCACGGCCGAGCCGCTACGATGCCGTGGCATGAAAGCCTTGTTCCACCTCGCCTACCACGTCACCGATCTCGACACCGCGCGGCGCTTCTACGGCGGCGTGCTCGGCTGCCGCGAGGGCCGCAGCACCGACACCTGGGTCGATTTCGACTTCTTCGGCCACCAGCTCTCGCTGCACCGGGGCGAGCCGTTCGCGACGACGGACACCGGCCGCGTCGGCGATCACCTCGTGCCGATGCCGCACCTCGGCCTGGTGCTGCAGCGCGCCGACTGGCAGGCGCTGGCCGACCGGCTCCAGGCGGCCGGCGTCGAGTTCGTGCTCGAGCCGCAACGGCGCTTCGCCGGCCAGCCCGGCGAGCAGTGGACGATGTTCTTCCGCGACCCCTCGGGCAACCCGATCGAGGTCAAGGGCTTCGAGTCGCTGGACGCGGTCTACGAGCGCTGAAGCGGCGCCACGGTCTGCTCGATCGCGCCGAACAGGCTGGCGCCGTCGGCGCCCTTCATCTCGATGCGGATGGTGTCGCCGAAGCGCATGAACTCGGTCTTGGGCGCGCCCGACTCGATGGTCTCGATGGCGCGCTTCTCGGCGATGCAGCTGTAGCCGCGCGACCAGTCCTTGTTGCTCACCGTGCCGCTGCCGACGATGCTGCCGGCGCGCACGTTGCGCGTCTTGCAGATGTGGGCGATGAGCTGGCCGAAGTGGAAAGTCATCTCCGCGCCGGCGTCGGTGAGGCCGACGCGCTTGCCGTTCCACGCCGATTCGAGGTTCAGGTGCACGCGCCCGCCCTGCCAGGCGGCGCCCAGCTCGTCGGGCGTGCAGGCCACCGGGCTGAACGCCGTGGCCGGCTTGCTCTGGAAGAAGCCGAAGCCCTTGGCCAGCTCGGCCGGCACCAGGTGGCGCAGCGACACGTCGTTGGCCAGCATCACGAGGCGCACGCCTTCCAGCGCCTCGTCGGGCGTGCTGCCCATGGCCACGTCGCCGGTGACCACCGCGATCTCGGCCTCGAAGTCGATGCCGAAGTCCTCGCTGGCGCAGACGATGTCGTCGGTGGGGCCGAGGAAGTCGTCGCTGCCGCCCTGGTACATCAGCGGGTCGATGTAGAAGCTCTCCGGCACGTCGGCCTTGCGCGCCTGGCGCACCAGTTCGACGTGGTTGACGTAGGCCGAGCCGTCGGCCCACTGGTAGGCGCGCGGCAGCGGCGCCATGCACTGGCGCGGCTCGAAGGCGAAGGCGTGGCGCGCCTTGCCGTGGTTGAGCGTCTGGTACAGGTCTTCGAGCTGCGGGCTGAGGAAGTTCCAGTCGTCCAGCACCTGTTGCAGCCGCGTGGCGATTCCGCTGGCATAGTGCGCGGACGAGAGATCGCGCGAGACGACGACGAGCTGGCCGTCGCGCGAGCCGTCCTTGTAGGTGGCGAGTTTCATGCGTTGTGCAACGACACGGTGGATGAAAAGGGTGATTGTCGATGTTCGCGGCCGGGCCTGACACACGGCGGCGCGCGCCCGTGCTGGCCGCACTGGCGGCGCTGGTGCTGGCGGCGCCTCCGATGGCCGGCGCCTCCGCGCCGGCCGAGGAGGCCGAGGGCGCGCCGCCGCCGCTGTACGCCGCCCGCCCGCCCGCGCCGATCACCCTGCGCTACGAACTGCAACGCGGCGCGCTCAGCGGCAGCGGCGAGCTGTTGTGGCGCCCCGACGGCGGGCGCTATGCGCTGCGCCTTGACGGCACGGTGATGGGCCTGAGCGTGATCACGCAGGAAAGCAACGGCACGCTGGCCGCGCATGGCCTCGCGCCCGAGCGCTTCACCGACCAGCGCGTGCGCCGGGCGATGGTGACCGCCAACTTCGAGCGCGAGGCCGCGCGCATCCGCTTCTCCGGTTCGACGCACCCCGTGCCCTGGCACGCCGGCGTGCAGGACCGCCTGAGCTGGATGATCCAGCTCGCCGCCATCGCCCAGGCCGAGCCGCGCCGCCTGGCCGCCGGCCAGCGCGTCGTGCTGGAGGTGGTCGGCGCGCGCGGCGACGCCTCCACCTGGGTATTCCGCAGCTTCGGCTCCGAGGGGCTGGCGCTGGCCGGCGAGCGCGTCCAGACCGTGCGGCTGCTGCGCGAGCCGCGCGATGCCCACGACACCCGCGTCGAGGTCTGGCTGGACCCGGCGCGCCAGCACCTGCCGGTGCGCGCGGTGATGGGCGGCCAGGGCGAGCGCTTCGAGCTGCGCCTGCGCGAGGTCGTGCGCTGAGCCGGCGCGGCCGGCCGGGCTTGAAGTCGGCGCGGCCGGACCCAACTGCGCTGGCAGGAGAGTCCCTTCATGCAGATGCTCTACAACTCGGACAGCTTCGCCGTCGTCTCGTTCGACGTTACGCCGCAGGAAGGCGAAGGCGTGTTGACGCGCGGCGGCTACGAGATCGTCGACAAATTCGCGCGCAAGGAGATTTTCATCCACGGCGCGCTGGCGGAAAGTTTCAAGCAGGGCGTGCAGAAGCTGATCGAGACCGGCCCGACGACGGAAGACGAGATGGACGCCTTCATCGAGCGCTTCGCCGTGCTCTCGCAGCAGCCGCTGGTGCTGCACTGATCCGGCCCCGCCCGCCGGCCGCGGCGGGTGCTTGTCCCCGCGGTCCGTGTCGGCAAGCGGTCGACGCGCGGCCGACTTCTGCGTTATGGTCCCCGTGCGCCGAGGTGGCGCCACCGCAGGAGGTGCGCGATGGGGAAGCTGGGCCGCAGCGCCGGTGAAGGCCGAGCGGTGCTCTCGCCGGGGCTGAACGAAGCCCCGGTGCTGGACCGCATGTGCTCGCACTTCGTGCTCGCGCTGACGCTGGCGCAGGCCGGCCGCTTCAACCCGCGGCGCGACTGGAACAGCCTGCTCGCGCTGACCGGCCGGCACCTCGTGTGGCCGGCCGCGGTGCTGCGCCGCGTGCGCGACTTCCTCGACCAGCGCTGCCGCGCCAACGACCAGTGGCGCGGCCACGCGGCGCTGTCCGACGCGCAGTTCATCGAGCGCCACGGCGCCTGGCGCGGCCCCTACGAGGAGGGCACGCTGTTCTTCTACCTCGACGAATACGTCAAGGACGCCCCCAAGGACCTGCTGCTCGTGCTCGGCGCCACCGCCGAGTGGCTGGAGCGCAGCCTGAAGAAGCAGTCGACGCTGGTCGAGAAGAACATCGACGCGCTCGCCGGGCTGCTGCAGCTCAACGCCGCCGAGCGCGCGCTGCTGCTGTACGGCACGCTGGCGCGCTACCAGCGCGACCTGCGCGGGCTGCTGGTCGAGTTCAAGGTCAGCAACGCGCGCGAGGCCTACGCGGCGATCGCGCGCGTGGCCGGCGTCGACGAGGGCGACGTGGCCGAGGCGCTGCGCGCCGGCTCGCGCCTGGAGCGCATCGGCATGGTCGAGAACCTGATCTCGGAGCACAACATCACCGACCTCGCCGACCTGATGAAGGTCAGCGAGCAGCTCCCGCCGGTGCTGATGCGCGAGTACGAGGGCCCGGCCGACCTGATGGCGGTGTTCACGCGGCCGGCGGCGCGCAGCGAGCTGACGCCGGCCGACTTCCACTACGTGGCCGACGACTGCCGCATGATGAGCGCGCTGCTCAAGAGCGCGGTGTCGCGCCGCGAGCCGGGCGTCAACATCCTGCTCTACGGCCCGCCGGGCACCGGCAAGACCGAGCTGGCCAAGGTGGCCGCGCAGGCCGCCGGGCTGGAGCTGTACGAGGTCGAGTACGCCGACCGCGACGGCAACTCGCTGTCGGGCCGCGACCGTTACCGCTCGCTGCAGATCAGCCAGGTGTTCCTCAAGGGCAGCGAGCGCGTCGCGCTGCTGTTCGACGAGGTGGAGGACGTGTTCCCGCCGATCTCCACCGATGCCGCGCAACTGATGGCGCGCATCGACAGCGGCGACGGCGCGCCCACCGGCAGCGTCAGCGGCAAGGCCTGGGTCAACCAGATCCTGGAGAGCAACCCGGTGCCGGTGATCTGGGTGACCAACCGCATCGAGCAGATCGACCTCGCCTTCCGGCGCCGCTTCCAGTACCACCTCGAGCTGAAGAGCCCGCCGCCCGGCGCGCGCGAGGCGCTGGTGGCGCGCGCGCTCGAGGGCGTGGCGGTGGCCGAGGGCTTCGCGGCGCGGCTGGCCGAGCGCAAGGGGCTGACGCCGGCGCAGATCCGCACCGCGGTGAAGTTCGCGCGGCTGGCCGGCGGGGAGGGCGGCGACGCCACCGAGGCGCTGATCGAGCGCCAGTTGCTCAACGCCGACAAGGCGCTGGGCCAGGGCGAGCGCGAGCGCGGCGCGCGCCGCGTGGTGACGCGCTACGACCTCTCGCTCGTGAACACCGAGTCGCGCTTCGAGATCCCGAAGATCGTCGAGGCGCTGCGCCGCAAGGGCTTCGGCACGCTGTGCTTCTACGGCCCGCCGGGTACCGGCAAGACCGCGCTGGCCGAGCACATCGCCGCCGAGCTGCGCCGCCCGCTGATGATCCGCCAGGCCAGCGACCTGGTCAGCAAGTTCGTCGGCGAGACCGAGCAGAACATGGCCAAGATGTTCGAGGAGGCCGAGTCCGAGCAGGCCGTGCTGCTGCTCGACGAGGCCGACAGCTTCCTGCGCAGCCGGCGGCTGGCCGAGCGCAACTACGAGGTCAGCGAGGTCAACGAGATGCTGCAGGGCATGGAGCGCTACGCCGGCGTCTTCGTCTGCACCACCAACCTGTTCCACGAGCTGGACGAAGCCGCGCTGCGCCGCTTCACCTTCAAGATCCAGTTCAAGCCGCTGGACGCCGGGCAGCGCGAGCGCATGTTCGTCGCCGAGGCGCTGGACGGCGACGCCGCCGCCTTCACCGACGAGCAGCGCAAGCGCCTGCGCGCGCTCGAGCTGCTGGCGCCGGGCGACTTCGCCGCGGTGAAGCGCCAGGTCGACGTGCTCGGCGAGGTGTTCGAGGCCGACGAGTTCCTGTCGCAGCTCGAGGCCGAGCACCGCGTCAAGCCCGAGGTGCGGCAGCGGCGCGGGATCGGCTTCGTGCAATAGAGTGCAATGGAGGCCAGGGCGCGCGTTCGTAGAATGCGCGGATGACGCCGCCCGCCTACACCCGCGCCGCCGCACTGCCCGAGATGCTCTCGCGGCGCATCGTCGTGCTCGACGGCGCGATGGGCACGATGATCCAGCGCTACAAGCTCGGCGAGGCCGACTACCGCGGCGAGCGCTTCCGCGACCATCCGAAGGACCTGAAGGGCAACAACGAGCTGCTGCAGTTCACGCGGCCCGACGTGATCGCCGAGATCCACGCCCAGTACCTCGCCGCCGGTGCCGACATCATCGAGACCAACACCTTCGGCGCCACGCGCATCGCGCAGGACGACTACGGCCTGGGCGCGCTGGCGCGCGAGATGAACCTGGCGGCGGCGCGCCTGGCGCGCGCGGCCTGCGACGCGGCGGCCACGCCCGACAGGCCGCGCTTCGTGGCCGGCGCGCTCGGGCCGACGCCGCGCACCGCCAGCATCAGCCCCGACGTGAACGACCCGGCGGCGCGCAACGTCACGTTCGACGAACTGCGCGCGGCCTACCGCGAGCAGGCCGAAGGGCTGCTCGAGGGCGGCGCCGACCTGTTCCTGGTCGAGACGGTGTTCGACACGCTCAACGCCAAGGCGGCGATCTTCGCGCTCGACGAGCTGATGGAAGACAGCGGCGAGCGATTGCCGGTGATCGTCTCGGGCACCGTCACCGACGCCTCGGGGCGCATCCTCTCCGGCCAGACCGTTACCGCCTTCTGGCACAGCGTGCGCCACGCGCGGCCGATCGCCGTCGGCCTGAACTGCGCGCTCGGCGCGACGCTGATGCGCCCCTACATCGAGGAACTGGCGCGCGTGGCGGGCGACACCTTCATCAGTTGCTACCCGAACGCCGGCCTGCCCAACCCGATGAGCGAGACCGGCTTCGACGAGACGCCGGCGATCACCGGCGCGCTGCTGGAGGAGTTCGCGGCCTCGGGCTTCCTGAACATCGCCGGCGGCTGCTGCGGCACCACGCCGGAGCACATCGCCGAGATCGCGCAGCGCGTGTCGCGCTACCAGCCGCGCTGCTGCGGCGCGAGCCTGTTCGGCGCCTTGCAGGCCGCCTGAGCGGGCGCGCCTGTCAGGGCGCGCCGCGCTCGCCGACCAGGATGTGCAGCCGCCCGTCGGCGGCCACGCCGCGGCCGCGCGCGGCCGGGCCCGACACCGCCATGCGCGGCGGCGGCACGCCGCGCATCACCATCCAGTCGCGCGCGCTGGCGGCGCGGTCGACCGCCAGGTTCTGGCCGCCGCCGCGCGGGTCGGCCGGGCCGACGATCTGCACCTGGGCGCGCGGCAGGCCGCGCAGCGCGGCGGCGATCTGGTCGAGCCAGGCGCCGGCGGCGGGCGTCACCGCGCTGCGGCCGGCGGCGAAGGCGGTTTCGACGGGCAGCGCGATCCACAGCCGCTGGTCGCTGGTCTGCGACACCTCGGCGGCGCCGCCGAGCGAACCGCGCAGCCGCGTGCCGGCCGATTCGAGCGGGCCCGACCACACCCAGGCGCCGGCCGGCGCGGCCGGCTGGGGCGCGGCGGCGACCGGCGGCGGCACCGGCGGCGCCGTCGTCTTGGGCAGCGAGCAGGCGCCCAGCAGCAGGAGCAGGGCCGCGCCGAGGATGCGAGGGGTCGTCAGCATGCCCGCATCCTACAATTTGCGCCCGCAGGAGCCGCCGCAATGACCACTTCCTCCGTCCCCCCGATGAAGCTCTCCGGCCTCGAGCCGGTGGAGATCGGCGCCGGCACGCTGTTCGTGAACATCGGCGAGCGCACCAACGTCACCGGCTCCAAGGCTTTCGCGCGCATGATCCTCGCCGGCCGCTTCGAGGAGGCGCTGTCGGTGGCGCGCCAGCAGGTCGAGAACGGCGCGCAGGTCATCGACATCAACATGGACGAGGCCATGCTCGACAGCAAGGCCGCGATGGTGCGCTTCCTGAACCTGATCGCCGGCGAGCCCGAGATCGCGCGCGTGCCCATCATGGTCGACAGCTCGAAGTGGGAGGTGATCGAGGCCGGCCTGCAATGCATCCAGGGCAAGGGCATCGTCAACTCGATCTCGCTGAAGGAGGGTGTCGAGCCCTTCAAGCGCCAGGCGACGCTGGTGCGGCGCTACGGCGCGGCGGCGGTGGTGATGGCCTTCGACGAGACCGGCCAGGCCGACACCTACCGGCGCAAGATCGAGATCTGCGAACGCGCCTACCGCATCCTGGTCGACGAGGTCGGCTTCGCGCCCGAGGACATCATCTTCGACCCCAACATCTTCGCGATCGCCACCGGCATCGAGGAGCACGACAACTACGCGGTCGACTTCATCGAGGCGACACGCTGGATCAAGCAGAACCTGCCGGGCGCCAAGGTGTCGGGCGGCGTCAGCAACGTGAGCTTCAGCTTCCGCGGCAACGACCCGGTGCGCGAGGCCATCCACACCGTGTTCCTGTACCACGCGATCAAGGCGGGCATGGACATGGGCATCGTCAACGCCGGCATGGTCGGCGTCTACGACGACCTCGACGCCGAGCTGCGCGAGCGCGTCGAGGACGTGGTGCTGAATCGCCGCAAGGATGCCAGCGAGCGGCTGGTGGAGATCGCCGAGCGCGCCAAGGGCGCCGCGCGCGACGACTCGGCGCGCCTGGCCTGGCGCGCCGGCACGGTGGACGAGCGGCTGAGCCACGCGCTGGTGCACGGCATCACCGACTTCATCGTCGAGGACACCGAGGAGGCCTGGCAGGCCATCCGGGCCGGCGGCGGGCGCCCGCTGCACGTCATCGAAGGCCCGCTGATGGCCGGCATGAACGTGGTCGGCGACCTGTTCGGCCAGGGCAAGATGTTCCTGCCGCAGGTGGTCAAGAGCGCGCGCGTGATGAAGCAGGCGGTGGCCCACCTGCTGCCCTACATCGAGGCCGAGAAGAAGGCCATGGCCGACGCCGGCGGCGACGTCAAGGCCAAGGGCAAGATCGTCATCGCCACCGTCAAGGGCGACGTGCACGACATCGGCAAGAACATCGTCACCGTCGTGCTCCAGTGCAACAACTTCGAGGTGGTGAACATGGGCGTGATGGTGCCGTGCCAGGACATCCTGGCGCGCGCCAAGGTCGAGGGCGCCGACATCATCGGCCTGTCGGGCCTGATCACGCCCAGCCTCGAGGAGATGCAGTACGTCGCCGCCGAGATGCAGCGCGACGAGTTCTTCCGCGTCAGGAAGATCCCGCTGCTGATCGGCGGCGCCACCACCAGCCGCGTGCACACCGCGGTGAAGATCTCGCCGCACTACGACGGCCCGGTGGTCTACGTGCCCGACGCGAGCCGCTCGGTGGGCGTGTGCTCCGAGCTGCTGTCCGACGGCCGCGCGGCGGCCTTCATCGAGGAGCTGAAGGCCGACTACGAGCGCGTGCGCGCCCAGCACGCCGGCAGGAAGGCCACGCCGCTGGTGACGCTCGCGCAGGCGCGCGCCAACAAGACGCCGATCGACTGGGCCGCCTACACGCCGCCGGCGCCCAAGTTCACCGGCCGGCGCGTCCTGCGCAACCAGGACCTGGCCGAGATCGCGCAGGCGATCGACTGGGGCCCGTTCTTCCAGACCTGGGACCTGGCCGGCCCCTATCCGGCCATCCTCACCGACGACATCGTCGGCGAGTCGGCGCGCCGCGTGCTCTCCGACGGCCAGCGCATGTTGCGCCGGCTGATCGAGGGCCGCTGGCTCACCGCCAACGGCGTGATCGGGTTGTACCCGGCCAACACCGTTGGCGACGACGACATCGAGATCTACGCCGACGCGTCGCGCGAGCAGGTGCTGATGACCTGGCGCGGCCTGCGCATGCAGAGCGAGCGCCCGGTGGTCGACGGCGTGATGCGGCCGAACCGCTGCCTGGCCGACTTCGTCGCGCCGCGCGACAGCGGCAAGCTCGACTACGTGGGCCTGTTCGCCGTCACCGCCGGCATCGGCGTCGAGCGCAAGGAGAAGCTGTTCCTCGACGACCACGACGACTACAGCGCGATCATGATCAAGGCGCTGGCCGACCGCCTGGCCGAAGCCTTCGCCGAGCGGCTGCACCAGCGCGTGCGCACCGAGTTCTGGGCCTACGCCCCCGACGAGCGGTTCGACAACGCCGAGCTGATCGCCGAGCGCTACCGCGGCATCCGCCCGGCGCCGGGCTACCCGGCCTGCCCCGACCACAGCGTCAAGCGCGACATGTTCCGCGTGCTGCAGTGCGCCGACGTCGGCATGCAGTTGACCGAGAGCCTGGCGATGACGCCGGCGGCCAGCGTCAGCGGCTTCTACCTCGCCCACCCCGAGGCGACGTACTTCAACGTCGGCAAGGTCGGTGAGGACCAGCTCGCCGACTGGGCGGCGCGCAGCGCGCTCGACGCGGACGTGGTGAAGCGTTCGCTCGCTTCGCTGCTCTGAAGACCGCGAGCGCCCGCACACGCGGTTGCAATCGTTGATCCGCGCCGCCGCCGGGCGCGCCGCGCGCCGCGACAAGCCGCGGCGATAGTGCATCGACGTGTAAAGAACTGCGTCGATTGCCGCGTTTTGGCGACATGCCCTGTCACCACGGCGCCAAAAATCGCCTTGTTTCGTATGGCACGACCACTGCATGCCGTGCCGCGACAAACAAGTCCGCTCAGGGAGAAACAACATGAGGATGCCGACCCCGGCCGCCCCCGCCTTGTTCGCGGGGCGGCGCGCCGCCACGGCACTGGCCGCCGCGCTGGTGCTCGCGCTCGCCGCTTGCGGCGGCTCGAAGGAAGACGAGGACGACCAGCCGGCCTCGCGCGCCGAGGCGGCGCACTTCCTGGCCCAGGCCAGCTTCGGGCCCACCGAGGCCGAGATCGACCGCGTGATGAAGCTCGGCTTCCGCGGCTGGATCGACGACCAGTTGGCCCGCCCGCCCAGCTCGAACCGCGCCTTCTGGGACGCGCAGAACACCGCGGTGAAGGCCGCCGACCCGACCAATGCCAACGCCAGCATCGGCGCCGACGGCGTCTACAACGCCTTCTGGCGCCACGCGCTGACCGGCGACGACCAGTTGCGCCAGCGCCTGGCCTTCGCGCTGTCGCAGATCTTCGTGATCTCGCTGGCCGACGGCAACGTCGGCAACCAGCCGCGCGCGGTGGCGCAATACCTCGACCTGCTGGGCGAGAAGGGCACGACCACCTACCGCGAACTGCTCGAGTCGGTGTCGCTGCATCCGCTGATGGGCACCTACCTGACCAGCATCCGCAACCGCAAGGCAGACGTCCGCACCGGCCGCGTGCCCGACGAGAACTACGCACGCGAGGTGATGCAGCTCTTCGCCATCGGCCTGGTCGAGTTGAACAACGACGGTTCGGTCAAGCAGGTCAACGGCGCGCCCCGGGACACCTACGGCCCGGACGACATCGCCGGCCTCGCGAAGGTTTTCACCGGCTTCAGCTGGGCCTGCGCCGACCTGTCGAACAACTGCTTCAACAACGGCGCGCTGGGCGGCGTCAGCGACCCCGAGCGCTGGACCAAGCCGATGGTCGGCTACCCGCAGTTCCACGCCACCGAGGAGAAGCGCTTCCTCGGCACCACCATCCCCGCGCAGGGCACGGCCGACCCGGCGGCCAGCCTGAAGGCCGGGCTGGACGCGCTGGCGAACCACCCGAACGTCGGGCCCTTCATCGGCCGGCAGCTCATCCAGCGCCTGGTCACCAGCAACCCGAGCCCGGCCTACGTGTCCGCGGTGGCCGCGGCGTTCAACAACAACGGCTCGGGCGTGCGCGGCGACATGAAGGCGGTGCTCAAGGCGGTGCTGCTGCATCCCGAGGCGCGCCAGGCCAGCGACCGCAGCGGCAAGCTGCGCGAGCCCATCCTGCGCCTGTCGACGCTGCTGCGCGCCTACGGCTACGCGTCGGACTCGGGGCGCTTCCGCATCGGCAACACCGACGCCGCCGGCAGCTCGCTCGGCCAGACGGTGATGCGCTCGCCGAGCGTCTTCAACTTCTACCGCCCCGGCTACGTGGCGCCGGGCACGCAGGCCGCCGCCGCCGGACTGGTGGCGCCCGAGATGGCGCTGGCGCAGGAAACCAGCGCGGCCGGCTACGTCAACTACCTGCGCGACGGCATCTCGCAAGGCTTCGGCGCCAGCGGCCCCGTGACGGTCAACGGCGCGCAGGTCACGCGCCGCGACCTGCAGCCCGATTTCACCGCCGAGCTGGCGCTGGCCGACAAGCCGGACGAGCTGGTGCAGAAGGTGGCCAGCAAGCTGATGCCCGGCGAGGGGGCCAACGGGGGCATGCCCGAGCTGCTGAAGAAAGAGATCGTCGACGCGGTCGGCGCCATCGCCGTTCCGCAGCTCAACAGCAGCGGCAGCAACCAGGCGCAGATCACCAACGCCAAGCGCAACCGCGTCAACGCGGCGGTGTTCCTGACGATGGTGTCGCCCGAATTCCAAGTGCAGAAATGAGCGGGGGGAAACATTCCATGAGCACGATGAACGCATCGCGCCGGCTGTTCCTGCGCCACGCCGGCGTGATGTCGGCGCTGGGCGCGGCGGGCGGTCCGCTGGCGCTGAACCTGTCGGCGATCGGCACGGCGGCGGCGCAGACCGCCTCCGACTACAAGGCGATCGTCTGCATCTTCCTGTTCGGCGGCAACGACAGCATCAACATGGTGCTGCCCACCGATGCCACCTCGTTCGCCAACTACTCCGCCTTGCGCAACCAGGCGCCCGACTCGATCGCGCTGCTGGCGCCGGGCGTCGCGGCCAACGCCGGCGCGGCGATCGGCTCGCCGGCCCGGCTCGGCGGCGCGCTGGCGCTGGCGCCGGCGCGCGCCCAGGGCCGCAGCTTCGCGCTGCACCCGGCGATGGGCACCTTGCAGACGATGTTCAACACCGACAAGCGCCTGGCGGTTCTGCCCAACGTCGGCCCGCTGGTGCTGCCGACCAACAAGGCGCAGTACGGCCAGGCCTCGCATCCCCGGCCGGCCAGCCTGTTCTCGCACAACGACCAGCAGAACACCTGGCAGTCGTTCCTGCCCGAGGGCGCGACGGTGGGCTGGGGCGGGCGCATGGGCGACCTGCTCGCCTCGATGAACTCGCGCTCGGTGTTCACCTCCATCAGCGCCGGCGGCAACGCCGTCTGGCTGTCGGGCAACGACGTGCGCCCCTACCAGGTGAGCAGCAACGGCGCGATCCGCATGGGCACCAACGGGGCCGGCCAGATCTACGGCTCGACGGCGGTGGGCCAGGCGATGGAGCGCATCGTGCAGACCACGCGCGGCGGGCACCTGCTGGAGACCGACATCTCCGCGGTGGCGGCGCGTTCGCTGCAGGCCGAGTCGCTGCTGCGCAACGCGCTCGCGCCGGCCGGCCAGGCGCCGTTCGGCACGCCGCCGGCCGGCAACGCCGCCTACAACTCGGCCAACGACCCCAAGCTGCGCTACAACGACCCGAACAACACCGGCAACACCATCACCAACCCGCTCGCGCAGCAGCTCCAGGTGGTGGCGCGCATCATCCAGGCCAGCGGCAGCGCCGACGTCGGCGCCAAGCGCCAGGTGTTCTTCGTCAGCATGGGCGGTTTCGACACGCACGATGCGCAGAACGTCAACCACGCGCAACTGATGGCGCGGCTCGCGCACGGCCTGCGCTACTTCGACGACACGCTGGGCGCCTTGGGCCTGCGCAACCAGGTGACGACCTTCACCGCCAGCGACTTCGGCCGCACCTTCACCAGCAACGGCGACGGCACCGACCACGGCTGGGGTGCGCACCACTTCGTGGCCGGCGGCGCGGTGCGCGGCGGCGACCTGTACGGCACCTTCCCGGTCTACGGCACCAAGAACGCCAACAACAACAACTTCGACAGCAGCCCCGACCAGCTCGGCAACGGCGCGCTGCTGCCGACCACGGCGGTCGACCAGCTCGGCGCGACGCTCGGCAAGTGGTTCGGGCTCAGCGACAGCCAGTTGCTCGACGTGTTTCCGAACCTGAAGAACTTCTCGACGCGCGACCTCGGGTTCATGAACCCGACCTGACGGGAAACCCGATGAGCACGAACATCGACCCCTCGCCCGGCGCCGTGGCGCCGAACGGCGGCACGCCTTCGCGCACCGTCTGGCTGATCGCCGGCATCCTCGGCGCCGCGTCGCTGGCCGCCGGCGCCGGCATGCTGGTGAACAAGGGCCTGCCCGCGCCGGTGGCGCAAGCCGTGCCGGCCAACGAGGCGCCGGCCCAGCCGGCGAAACCCGTGCCCAAGCTCGCCGCGGCGGCGCCGGCCACGGTCTGCCAGGACTGCGGCGTGGTCGAGTCGGTGCAGGCCGTCACGCGCAAGGGCCAGGCCAGCGGCGCCGGTGCGGTGGCCGGTGGTGTGCTCGGCGCGGTGGTCGGCAACCAGGTCGGCAAGGGCAACGGCCGCAAGGCGATGACGGTGCTGGGCGCCGTCGGCGGCGGCGTGGCCGGCCACGAGATCGAGAAGCGCGCCAAGAGCACCACGGTGCACGTCGTCAAGGTGCGCATGGACGACGGCTCGCTGCGCAGCGTCGAGCAGGCCGCCGCGGCGCGCATCGGCGAACGGGTCGTCGTCGAAGGCGGCCGGCTGCGCGCGCTGCCGGCTTCGCAGCAGGGCTGAAGCTCAGCGCGTCACCAGCAGGCGCCGGTACTGGATCGCTTCGGCCAGCGCGGCCGGCGTGATCGCCTCGCTGCCGGCCAGGTCGGCGATGCTGCGCGCCACGCGCAGCGTGCGGTGGTAGCCGCGCGCCGACCAGCCCAGGCGCTGCGCCGCACCTTCCAGCAACTTCGCACCCGCCGCATCGAGCGCGGCGTGGCGCTCCAGCGCCTCGCCGGCCAGCGCGTGGTTGAGCACGCCCTGGCGCCGCAAGGCGCGCTCGCGCGCCGCGGCCGCGCGCGCGGCGACGGCGGCGCTCGGCTCGCCGTCGGGCGCGTTGCTCAAGGCGGCCAGCGGCACGGTCGGCACTTCCACCTGCAGGTCGATGCGGTCCAGCAGCGGGCCGCTCAGCCGGCCCTGGTAGCGCGCCGCTTCGTCGGGCGTGCAGCGGCAGCTCTGCAACAGGCTGCCCAGGTGCCCGCAGGGGCAGGGGTTCATCGCCGCGACGAGTTGGAAGCGCGCTGGGAAGTCGCTTTGCCGCGCGGCGCGCGAGATCGTCACGCGGCCGGTTTCCAGCGGCTCGCGCAGCGCTTCGAGCGCGCTGCGCGGGTACTCGGGCAACTCGTCGAGGAACAGCACGCCGTGGTGCGCCAGCGAGATCTCGCCCGGCCGCGGCGGCGAGCCGCCGCCCACCAGCGCGGGCGCCGAGGCGCTGTGGTGCGGCGCGCGAAACGGCCGCTCGCCCCAGCGCTGCGCCGCGCCGTGCGCGGTGAGGCTGAGCAGCGCGGCGGATTCGATCGCCTCGTCGTGCGTCAGCGGCGGCAGCAGCGAGGCGAAGCGCTGCGCCAGCATCGACTTGCCGCTGCCCGGCGGACCCACCATCAGCACGCCGTGGCCGCCCGCGGCGGCAATCTCCAGCGCGCGCTTGGCGCCGGCCTGGCCCTTCACGTCGCGCAGGTCGGGGCGTTGCGGCGGCGTGTCGTCGTCCAGAGGCCGTGCCGGCGGCAAAGGCTCGGCCGCATCGCCTGGCTGCAAGGCACGCACCACGTCGAGCAGGTGCGCCGCCGCGAGCACGCGCACGCCGGCCACGCGCGCGGCCTGCGCGGCGCTGTCGGCCGGCAGCACCATTGCGCGCCGCGCCTCGCGGCCCTCGTGCGCCGCGGCCAGCGCCATCGCCAGCGCGCCGCGCACCGGGCGCAGTTCGCCGGCCAATGACAGCTCACCGGCGAACTCGAAGGCATCGAGCTTGTCCGCATCCAACTGTCCGCTGGCGGCGAGGATGCCGATGGCGATCGGCAGGTCGAAGCGCCCCGACTCCTTGGGCAGATCGGCCGGCGCGAGATTGACCGTGATGCGCCGGTTGGCGGGCCACTGCAGCCCGCTGGTCTGCAGCGCGGCGCGCACACGCTCGCGCGCCTCCTTGACCTCGGTGTCGGCCAGGCCGACCAGCGTGACGCTCGGCAGGCCGTTGGCCAGGTGCACCTCGACGGTGACGGGCGGCGAGCGCAGCGCATCGAGCGCGCGGCTGTGGACGAGGGCGAGCGACATGGCGGCCATTCTTCGAAGCCGCGCCGCGCGTGTCTGTCCCCCGCGCGGGCGCTGCGAGAGGGCACCACGAAGGGGGTGCGCTACAGTCGCCGCAAGGCCTTCGCACGCATGAACCTCACCCAGTTGCGCTATTTCGTCCGGGTTGCCGAGATGGGCAGCTTCAGCAAGGCCGCCATCGAGCTGGACGTGGCGCAGCCCGCGCTGAGCCGCCAGGTGCGCCTGCTCGAAACCGACCTGCGCGTGACGCTCTTGCAGCGCACCGGCCGCGGCGTGCTGCTCACCGAGGCCGGCAAGCGCCTGTACGACCACGCGGTGAGCATCCTGCAGCTCGTGGCGCACGCGCGCGAGGACATCAGCGCGAACCGCGGCGAGGCCACCGGCCGCATCGTCATCGGCCTGCCGCCGAGCATGGGCCGCATGCTGACGCTGCCGCTGGTCGACGCCTTCAAGCAGCACCTGCCGCGCGCGCGGCTGGCCATCGTCGAGGGCCTGTCGGCGCACATCGTCGAGTGGATCTCGACCGGGCGCGTCGACCTCGGGCTGATCCACAACCCCGACGCGAACCCGGCCATCGAGACGCTGCACGTGCTCGACGAGCCGCTGTGCCTGGTCAGCGCCGCAAAAAGCGCCACGAAAGGCACGACGAAGGGCCCGGCGCGCAAGGCGCCGCCGCCGCTGCCTTTCACCGAACTGGCGACGCTGCCGCTGGTGCTGCCCGAGCCCAGCCATGCGATCCGCAAGCTGCTCGAAACCCAGGCCGCGCTGGCCGGGCTGAAGCTGAACATCGCCTACGAGGTGTCCAGCGTCAGCGCGATCCTGGAACTGGTGCGCAGCGGCCACGGCCATGCGGTGCTGGCGCCCAGCGCGATCGCGGCCTCGGGCCAGGCGGTGGCGTTCCGCATGCGGCCGCTGGCCGAGAGCGTGCTGCGCAGCGCGCTGTGCATCGCGGTGTCGGCGCACAAGCCGGCCACGCCGCTGCTGGAGAAGGCCTCGCGGCTGCTGCGCGAACTGGTGCTGGGCAGCGTCGCGACGCCGGTCGTCCATAACAGGATGCGATAGCTGCTAGCCGGTGAGCGGCTAGGGTCGCGCCGCGGGCGCGCCGCAGAATCCGGCATGGCTTGCCTGACCGGAATTTCCTCGATGGCCACGCGCGCGCTGCTGGCCGAGTTGGCGGCTGCCTACGCGCGGCGCAGCGGCGTCGAGGTGGCGATCGAATCGGTGGGCGGCGTCGATGCGGCCAAGCGCGTTCAGGCGGGCGAGGCCTTCGACGTGGTGGTGCTGGCCTCGGACGCGATCTCCAGGCTCGCCGACGCCGGGCGTGTGCTGGCCGGCAGCGTGGTCGATCTGGTGCATTCCGGCGTGGCCGTCGCGGTGCGCTCCGGCGCGGCGCGGCCCGACCTGTCCAGCGAAGCCGCCGTGAAGGCGGCCGTGCTGGCCGCGCCGAGCATCGGCTATTCCACCGGCCCGAGCGGCACGGCGCTGCTCGCGCTGTTCGAGCGTTGGGGCATCACGCGGCAGCTCGAAGGCCGGCTGGTGCAGGCGCGCGCCGGCGTGCCGGTGGGCTCGCTGGTGGCCGGCGGCGAGGTGGCGCTGGGCTTCCAGCAGCGCTCGGAGCTGATCCACCTGCAAGACATCGACCTCGTCGGCGACCTGCCCGTCGCCATCGCCATCGACACCGTCTTTTCCGCCGGCGTCTGCGCCGCCTCGGCGCAGCCCGAGGCGGCGCGTGCGCTGCTGGCCTTCTTCGCCTCGGCCGAGACCGCGCAGGCCAAGCGCCGCCAGGGCATGGAACCGGCCTGAGCAACGAATCCCCAGGAGCATCCCGATGATCATCGACATCCACGGCCACTACACCACCGCGCCCAAGGCGCTGGAGGCGTGGCGCAACCGCCAGATCGCCGGCATCGCGGACCCGGCGCAGAAGCCCAAGGCGAGCGAGCTGAAGCTCTCCGACGACGAGATCCGCGAGACGATAGAGACCAACCAGCTCGCCAAGATGCGCGAGCGCGGCAGCGACCTCACGGTGTTCAGCCCGCGCGCCAGCTTCATGGCGCACCACATCGGCGACTTCGAGGTGTCCAGCACCTGGGCGGCGATCTGCAACGAACTCTGCCACCGCGTGGCGCAGCTCTTCCCCGATCACTTCATCCCCGCCGCGATGCTGCCGCAGAGCCCGGGCGTCGATCCGAAGACCTGCATTCCCGAACTGGTGAAGTGCGTCCAGCAATACGGCAACGTGGCGATCAACCTGAACCCCGACCCCTCGGGCGGGCACTGGAAGGAGCCGCCGCTGACCGACCGCCACTGGTACCCGATCTACGAGAAGATGGTCGAGTACGACATCCCGGCGATGATCCACGTCAGCACCTCGTGCAACGCCTGCTTCCACACCACCGGCGCGCACTACATCAACGCCGACACCACCGCGGTGATGCAACTGATCCAGGGCGACCTGTTCAAGGACTTCCCGACGCTGAAGTTCGTGATCCCGCACGGCGGCGGCGCCGCGCCCTACCACTGGGGGCGCTACCGCGGGCTGGCGCAGGAGCTGAAGAAGCCGCTGCTGAAAGAGCACCTGCTGAAGAACATCTTCTTCGACACCTGCGTGTACCACCAGCCGGGCATCGACCTGCTGACCAAGGTGATCCCGGTGGACAACATCCTGTTCGCCAGCGAGATGATCGGCGCGGTGCGCGGCGTCGACCCGGAGACGGGCCACTACTACGACGACACCAAGCGCTACATCGAGGCGAGCACGCTGCTCACGCCGGCGCAGAAGCAGCAGATCTACGAAGGCAATGCGCGGCGCGTCTATCCGCGCCTCGACGCCGCCTTGAAGAAGAAGGGGAAGTGAGATGTACGAACTCGGCGTTGTCTATCGCAACATCCAGCGGGCGGATTCGGCGGTTGCCGACGGTCTGGCGAAGTTCGGTTCGGCCACGGTGCACGAGGCGATGGGCCGCGTCGGCCTGCTCAAGCCCTACATGCGCCCGATCTACCCGGGCGCGCAGGTATCGGGCACCGCGGTGACGGTGCTGCTGCAGCCGGGTGACAACTGGATGATGCACGTCGTGGCCGAGCAGATCCGGCCGGGCGACATCGTCGTGGCCGCCGTCACCGCCGAGTGCAGCGACGGCTACTTCGGCGACCTGCTCGCCACCAGCTTCATGGCGCGCGGCGCGCGCGCGCTGGTGATCGACGCCGGCGTGCGCGACGTGAAGACGCTGCACGAGATGGGCTTCCCGGTGTGGAGCAAGGCGATCAGCAGCAAGGGCACGATCAAGGCGACGCTGGGTTCGGTGAACATTCCGCTGGTGTGCGCGGGCATGCTGGTGACGCCGGGCGACGTGATCGTCGCCGACGACGACGGCGTGGTGTGCGTGCCGCGCGGCCTGGCCGCGAAGACGCTCGAAGCCGCCGCGGCGCGCGAGGCCAACGAGGGCGAGAAGCGCGCCAAGCTCGCCTCCGGCGTGCTCGGGTTGGACATGTACAAGATGCGCGAGCCGCTGGCCAAGGCGGGCTTGAAGTACATCGACTGAAGCTGCGATGAACATCTGCCTCATCGGGTATGGCGAGGTCGGGAAGATCCTGGCCGAAGACCTGCGCGCGCGCGGCGAAACCGTCGCCGCCTTCGACCTGAAGCTCGCCGGCGAGAGCGGCGACACGATGCGCGCGCATGCGGCGCAGCACGGCGTGGCGCTGGCCGCCTCGCCGGCCGAGGCGGTGCGCGGCGCCGAACTGATCGTCTCCGCCGTCACCGCCAGCCAGGCCGTGCCGGTGGCGCAGACCTGCGCGGCGGGCGTGCCGCCGGGCGCGTTCTTCCTCGATTTCAACTCCGCCTCGCCGGGGGCGAAGTGCCGCGCGGCGGAGATCGTCAACGCCGCCGGCGGCCGCTACGTCGAAGGCGCGGTGATGACCTCGGTGCCGCCTTACCGCATCCAGGTGCCGCTGCTGCTCGGCGGGCCGGATGCGGCGGCGCTGGTGCCGCTGCTGAACACGCTCGGCTTCGCCGCCAAGGTGGCCAGCGACAAGCTCGGCGTCGCCAGCGCCACCAAGATGTGCCGCAGCGTGATGATCAAGGGCCTGGAGGCGATGGTCATCGAGAGCTTCACCGCCGCGCGCCACTACGGCGTCGAAGACGCGGTGATCGCGTCGCTGAAAGAAACCTTCCCCGCGATCGACTGGGAGAAGCAGGCCGCCTACTTCTTCCAGCGCGTGATCGAGCACGGCCGGCGCCGCAGCGAGGAAGTGCGCGAGGTGGCCGAGACGGTGCGCGAGGCCGGCCTCGAACCCTGGAGCGCCGCCGGCACCGCCGAACGCCAGGCCTGGGTGGCCGAGCTGGCCGACGCCGGGCTGTTCGGTGCGCGCGGCACCGCGGCGTTCGCGCGCAGCGCGGACTGGCGCGTCGAAGCCGATCGCATCCTGCAACGAGACGACAAGCCATGACCTTCGAGAAGACCCCCGGCTGGCTGGACTGGTACGCCGGCCCGTCCAAGCCGCGATTCGAGCTGCCGCCCGGCAGCGTCGACGCGCACTGCCACGTGTTCGGCCCCGGCGCCGAATTCCCCTTCGCGCCCGAGCGCAAGTACACGCCCTGCGATGCGAGCAAGGCGCAGCTCTTCGCCTTGCGCGACCACCTCGGCTTCGCGCGCAACGTGATCGTGCAGGCCACCTGCCATGGCGCCGACAACAGCGCGATGGTCGACGCCTGCCTCGCCTCGAACGGCAAGGCGCGCGGCGTGGCGACCGTCCGGCGCAGCGTGAGCGACGCGGAACTGCACGCCCTGCACGCCGCCGGCGTGCGCGGCGTGCGCTTCAACTTCGTCAAGCGCCTGGTCGACTTCACGCCCAAGGACGAGCTGATGGAGATCGCCGGGCGCATCGCCAGGCTCGGCTGGCACGTGGTGATCTATTTCGAGGCGGTCGACCTGCCCGAACTGTGGGACTTCTTCACCAGCCTGCCGACCACGGTGGTGGTCGACCACATGGGCCGGCCCGACGTGAGCCTGCCGGTGGACGGGCCGCAGTTCGAGCTGTTCGTGAAGTTCATGCGCGAGTACCCGAACGTGTGGAGCAAGGTGTCGTGCCCCGAGCGGCTGTCGGTCTCGGGCCCGCCGGCCTTGAACGGCGAGCGCCACGCCTACCGCGACGTGATCCCGTTCGCGCGCCGCATCGTCGAGACCTTTCCGGATCGTGTGCTGTGGGGCACCGACTGGCCGCACCCGAACCTGAAGAACCACATGCCCGACGACGGGCTGCTGGTCGATTTCATCCCGCACATCGCGCCTACGGCCGAGCTGCGACGCAAGCTCTTGGTCGACAACCCGATGCGCCTGTACTGGCCGGAGGAACGCTGATGGCACTGCACAAACCCTACAAGAACATCCCCGGCACGACGATCTTCGACGCCGAGCAGTCGCGCAAAGGCTACTGGCTGAACCAGTTCTGCATGAGCTTGATGAAGGCCGAGAACCGCGCGCGCTTCAAGGCGAACGAGCGCGCCTACCTCGACGAATGGGCGATGACCGAGGAGCAGAAGCTCGCCGTGCTGGCGCGCGACCTGAACCGCTGCATCGCGCTGGGCGGCAACATCTACTTCCTGGCCAAGATCGGCGCCACCGACGGCAAGAGCTTCCAGCAGATGGCCGGCAGCATGACGGGCATGACCGAAGAGGAGTACCGCGACATGATGATCAAGGGCGGGCGGTCGCCCGAGGGCAACCGCGCGATCGGCGAGGACGGCGACGCGCAGGCGCATCGCCAGCCGCAGGGCGCGGCGGGAAGGAACAAGGCTTGACCATGGCGCGCATCACCGCTTCCGTCTACACCTCGCACGTGCCGGCCATCGGCGCGGCCATCGACCTGGGCAAGGCCGGCGAGCCCTACTGGCAGCCGCTGTTCAAGGGCTACGAGTTCTCCAAGCAGTGGATGAAGGACAACACGCCCGACGTGATCTTCCTCGTCTACAACGACCACGCCACCGCCTTCAGCCTGGAGTTGATCCCGACCTTCGCGATCGGCTGCGCGGCCGAGTTCCAGCCCGCCGACGAGGGTTACGGCGCGCGCCCGGTGCCCAAGGTGATCGGCCACCCGGAGCTCGCCTCGCACATCGCGCAGAGCGTGATCCAGGACGACTTCGACCTCACCATCGTCAACAGGATGGACGTGGACCACGGCCTGACCGTGCCGCTGAGCCTGATGTGCGGCCAGCCGCAGGCCTGGCCCTGCCCGGTGATCCCCTTCGCGGTGAACGTGGTGCAGTACCCGGTGCCCTCGGGCAGGCGCTGCTTCATGCTCGGCCAGGCGATCCGCCGCGCGGTGGAGAGCTACGACGAGCCTTTGCGCGTGCAGATCTGGGGCACCGGCGGCATGAGCCACCAGTTGCAGGGCGCGCGCGCCGGACTGATCAACGCCGAGTGGGACAACCGCTTCCTCGACCGCCTGATCGCCGACCCGGCCGACCTCGCCGCCATGCCGCACATCGACTACGTGCGCGAGGCCGGCTCGGAAGGCATCGAGCTGGTGATGTGGCTGATCGCGCGTGGCGCGATGTCGGATGTGGCCGGCAGCGGCAAGCCGCCGCGCGTGGCTCACCGCTTCTTCCACGTGCCGGCGAGCAATACCGCCGTGGGGCACCTGATTCTGGAGAACGCATGAAGCATCTTTCGCATACTTCGAGGCGGGCCGAGCGCCGGGCCGCTCCCAAGCCGGCCCGCGTCCCCTCGGGGGACCGGCCGACGTACTCGTCGGACGAGGGGCAGTCATGAGCAAGACCATCCGCGTCGCGCTGGCCGGCGCCGGCGCCTTCGGCATCAAGCACCTCGACGCGATCAAGCTGATAGCCGGCGTGCAGGTCACCTCGCTGGTCAGCCGCGACATCGAGAAGACCAGGGAAACCGCGGCCAAGTACGGCATCGGCCACTGCGCCACCGACCTCGCCGAGAGCCTGGCGCGGCCCGACGTGGACGCGGTGATCCTGTGCACGCCGACGCAGATGCACGCGGCGCAGGCGATCGCCTGCATGAAGGCCGGCAAGCACGTGCAGGCCGAGATCCCGCTGGCCGACTCGCTGCGCGACGCCTATGCGGTGGTCGAGACGCAGAAGCAGACCGGGCTGGTGGCGATGTGCGGCCACACGCGCCGCTTCAACCCCAGCCACCAGTGGGTGCGCAGGAAGATCGTCGCCGGCGAGTTCGACATCCAGCAGATGGACGTGCAGACCTACTTCTTCCGCCGCACGAACATGAACGCGCTCGGCCAGCCGCGAAGCTGGACCGACCACCTGCTGTGGCACCACGCGGCGCACACGGTGGACCTGTTCGCCTACCAGGCGCGCAGCCCGATCGTGAAGGCGAACGCGGTGCAGGGGCCCATCCATCCGAACCTGGGCATCGCGATGGACATGAGCATCCAGTTGAAGGCGGCCAACGGCGCGATCTGCACGCTATCGCTCTCGTTCAACAACGACGGCCCGCTGGGCACCTTCTTCCGCTACATCGGCGACAGCGGCACCTACATCGCGCGCTACGACGACCTGGTCGACGGCAAGGACGGGAAGATCGACGTCTCCAAGGTCGACGTCTCGATGAACGGCATCGAGCTGCAGGACCGCGAGTTCTTCGCCGCGATCCGCGAGGGCCGCGAGCCCAACGCCAGCGCGGCGCAGGTGCTGCCCTGCTACGAGGTGCTGCACGACCTGGAGCGCCAGCTCGCGCAGGGCTGAGGCGGTGAAGACGCGGCGCATCGCCTCGTTCGAGGCCTCGGCCATCGGGCTGGGCTGCATGAACCTGAGCCATGCCTACGGCGCGCCGCCGCCGCAGGAGGCCGCGCAGGCGCTGCTGCGCGCGGCGCTCGATCTCGGCATCACCTTCTTCGACACCGCCGCGCTGTACGGCTTCGGCGCCAACGAGGATTTGCTGGGCCGCACGCTGGCGCCGCACCGCGAGGCCTTCGTGCTGGCCAGCAAGGGCGGGCTGCACGGCGTGGATGACGGTGGCGGCGTCAAGCGTGTCGTCGACGGCCGGCCCGAGACGCTGAAGTGGAGCTGCGAGCAGAGCCTGAAGCGCCTGCGCACCGACCGCATCGACCTGTTCTACCTGCACCGCTGGGACCGCAAGGTGCCGATCGAGGACAGCGTCGGCGCGCTGGCCGATCTGGTGCGCGAGGGCAAGGTGCGCGCGATCGGGCTGTCGGAGGTGTCCGCCGCGACGCTCAGGCGCGCGCACGCGGTGCACCCGATCGCCGCGGTGCAGACCGAGTACTCGCTGTGGACGCGCAACCCGGAGATCGCGGTGCTGCAGGCCTGCCGCGAGATCGGCGCCGCCTTCGTCGCCTTCAGCCCGCTGGCGCGCGGTTTCCTCGGCGGCGAGCTGCGCGACCCGTCCACGCTCGAAGCGAGCGACCTGCGTCGCACGATGCCGCGTTTCGCGCCGGCCAACTACGCCGCCAACCTGAAGCTGCTCGACGGCTTCACGGCCATCGCCCGGGGCTTGCAGTGCACGCCGGCGCAGCTCGCGCTGGCCTGGGTGCTGGCGCGCGGCGACCACGTGCTGGCGGTTCCCGGCACGACCCGCATAGCGCACCTGCGCGACAACGCCGGCGCGGCCGAGATCGGCCTGTCGGCCTCGACGCTGGCGCAGCTCGACGCGCTGATCAACCAGCGCACCGTCGCGGGCCCGCGCTACGACGCCGCGACGCAGGCCGGCGTCGACACCGAGGAGTTCCGAACGCCGTGAGCCCGCGCCCGACCCTCGTGCTGCTGCCCGGCCTGATGTGCGACGGCGCCGTCTGGACGGCGCAGGTCGAGGCCTTCTCGGCCACGCACGAGTGCGTGGTGCCGCACTACGGCACGCTGGACTCGCTGGCCGCGATGGCCGCGCGGGTGCTGGCCGAGGCGCCGCCCGGGCCGCTGGCGGTGGCCGGGCATTCGATGGGCGGGCGCGTCGCCTTCGAGATGTGCTTGCAGGCGCCGCGGCGCATCGAGCGCCTCGCGCTGCTCGACACCTCGTACCACCCGCTCGCGCCGGGCGCGGACGGCGAGCGTGAACGCGCCGGCCGCCACGCGCTGCTCGACCTGGCGCGCGCGCGGGGCCTGCGCGCGATGGCGCAGGAATGGGCCCAGGGCATGGTGCATACGAGCCGGCTGGGCACGCCGCTGTTCGACGCCATCCTCGACATGTTCGAGCGCGCCAGCGTCGAGGTCTTCGCGGCGCAGATCGCCGCGCTGCTGGCGCGCCGCGACGCCGCGCCGCTGCTGGCGGCGATCGGCGTGCCCACGCTGCTGCTGTGCGGCCGCGACGATGCCTGGAGCCCGCCGGCGCGCCACGAGTTCATGCACGCCCGCATCGCCGGCTCGACGCTGGCGGTGATCGAGCGCTGCGGCCACATGAGCACGATGGAGCGGCCCGAGGCGGTGAACGCCGCGCTGCGCGAGTGGCTGGCCCGCCCCGCGAAAGCGTGAGCCGAGCTTGAGTCGGGTCAAGGCCCGGCGGCGCGGAGCGCGGCCCAATCGGGTCTCACGCTTCACGCATCACCCGCTCGACGAGGAGACAAACCCATGAGCCATTCGATTCCCGGCACGACGCTGTTCGACGGCGCGGCGGCCCGCAAGGGCTACGCGCTGAACAAGATGTGCTTCTCGTTCAACGACGCCGCCAACCGCGAGGCCTTCCTGCGCGACGAGGACGGCTACTGCGCGCGCTACCGGCTCACGCCGCCGCAGCGCGAGGCGGTGCGCTCGCGCAACGTGCTGGCGATGATCGCCGCCGGCGGCAACGCCTACTACCTCGCCAAGCTGGCCGGCATCTTCGGCCTGGACATGCAGGACATCGGCGCGCAGCAGACCGGCATGAGCAAGGACGCCTTCAAGGCCAGGCTGCTCGAAGCGGGGAGGGCAGACACGGTGCCCGCAAGCTCACTGCGTTCGCAGCCCCCCGAGGGGGCGCAGGCCTCCCTTGGGGCGGCCCGGCGGGAGGCCTGATCATGGCGAAGATCGTCGGCGGCATCATGACCTCGCACGTGCCCCTGCTGGGCCGCGCCATCGCGCGCAACCTCCAGGAAGACGCCTACTTCAAGCCCTGGTTCGACGGCTTCCCGGCCGTGCACCGCTGGCTCGCCGAGCTGAAGCCCGACGTGGCGCTGATGGTCTACAACGACCACGGCCTGAACTTCTTCCTCGACAAGATGCCCACCTTCGCGGTCGGCGCGGCGCCGCAGTACCGCAACGCCGACGAGGGCTGGGGCATCCCGGTGCTGCCGCCCTTCGAGGGCGACGTCGACCTGTCGTGGCACCTGATCGAGTCGCTGGTGGGCGACGAGTTCGACATCACCACCTGCCAGGAAATGCTGGTCGACCACGCCTTCACGCTGCCGATGGCGATGCTCTGGCCCGGCCGCGGCGCGTGGCCGGTGCGTACCGTGCCGGTGTGCGTGAACACCGTGCAGTACCCGCTGCCCAGCGCGGCGCGCTGCTGGAAGTTCGGCGAGGCGATCGGCCGCGCGCTGCGGTCGTGGAAGAGCGACGCCAGGGTCGTGGTGATCGGCACCGGCGGGCTGTCGCACCAGCTCGACGGCGAGCGCGCCGGCTTCGTCAACAAGGCTTTCGACCAGCGTTTCATGGCCAGCCTGGCGTCCGATCCGCAATGGGCCACGCGCTACAGCAACGCCGAACTGGTGGAAAAAACCGGCACCCAGGGCATCGAACTGCTGATGTGGCTGATCACGCGCGCCGCGCTGGACGGGGGCGCGACCGCGCTGCACTCGAACTACCACATCCCGATCTCGAACACGGCCGCCGGGCTGATGCTGTTCGAGAATCCATGACCCCCGCGCAGCGCCCGCGGCGCTGACGCACCAAATCGGGGATCGAGCCCGCCGCGCACGTTCTGCGTGCGCCGGCGGGCTTTTTTACGTTCGCGCGGCGCCGTCCTGGGGCATGCGCGGGTGGGCGCTTCGTGGCACGGAAGCTGCAAACCGGCGGGTGGAGTTCATTCAAACCACCCACCGGAGGATCCATCCCATGAAGAAGACGGTTTTTGCATCCGCGGCGCTGGCGATGTTGGCGGCGTATGCCGCCCCCGCGCTGGCCGACGATGGCCTCAGCGCCAATCTCTCGCTCACCACCAAGTACAAGTACCGCGGCCAGGACCAGAGCGACCCCGCCAAGAGCTTCCTGCCCGCCGTGCAGGGCGGCTTCGACTACACGGCCGGCGGCCTGTACATCGGCAATTGGAACTCCTCGATCGGCTTCGGCGGCGGCACCGAGGTCGACGTCTACGGCGGCTACAAGGGCGACCTCGGCTCGGGCCTGGGCTACGACGTGGGCCTGCTGCAGTACTACTACCCGGGCAACGGCACCTCGGATCTCAACACCACCGAGATCTACGGCGCGCTGAGCTGGGAATTCCTCTCCGCCAAGTACTCGCACACCGTGTCGAGCAAGTACTTCGGCATCGTCGAGGGCCGCGGCACCGGCTACCTCGACCTGTCCGCCAACTACGCGCTGGCACCGGGCCTGACGCTGAACGCGCACGTCGGCTTCACCCGCCTGCCCGGCGACGCCAAGAGCGCCACCGGCCTGGCCGACTACACCGACTACAAGCTCGGCGCCACCTACGACCTCGGCAACGGCTTCAGCGTGGCCGGCGCCTACGCCGCCGCGAACAAGAAGGGCGTGTGGGGTGACATCAACAAGGGTCGCGTGATGGTCACGCTGACCAAGGCCATGTAACAAAACAAAGGGGAATGCCATGAAGATGGTGACCGCGATCGTCAAGCCGTTCAAGCTCGACGAAGTGCGTGAGGCTCTCAGCGCCATCGGCGTGCAGGGCATCACGGTGACCGAAGTGAAGGGCTTCGGCCGCCAGAAGGGCCACACCGAGCTGTACCGCGGCGCGGAGTACGTCGTCGACTTCCTGCCCAAGGTGAAGATCGAGGCGGCGGTGGACGACGCGATCGTCGACCGCGTGATCGAGGCGATCGAAGCCGCGGCGCGCACCGGCAAGATCGGCGACGGCAAGGTGTTCGTCGCGCCGCTCGAGCAGGTGGTGCGCATCCGCACCGGCGAGACCGGCAAGGACGCCCTCTGAAGCGATGCTCCAACCCAAGAGATAACCCATGAAAAAACTCATAGCGACTCTTGCCCTGGGCCTTGCCGTCCTGGGCTTCACGGGCCCCGTCTGGGCCCAGGCGGCGGAATTCCCGGGTACCAAGCTGCTCTTCGAGAGCGGCAAGGCCGAGCTGCCGGCCGAATCCGCAGCCGACCTCAAGGCCGTGGCCGAATACCTGGCGGCGCACACCGAGGCCAAGGTCCAGGTGTCGGGCTTCGTCGACTCCACCGGCCCGGCCGACGTCAACAAGGAACTGGCCAAGAACCGCGCCACCGCGGTGCACGAGGCGCTGAAGGCCATCGGCGTGGCCGAGGACCGCATCGTGCTGCAAAAGCCCGAAGACGTGACCGCCGGCGACGGCGAGCAGGCGCGCAAGGTCGAGATCACGCTGCTGGCCGCCGCGGACACCGCCGCTGCCGCTGCCGCCGCCGCCCCGACGCCCAAGGTCGATTCCGGCGACACCGCCTGGATGCTGACCTCGACCATGCTCGTGATCCTGATGACGATCCCGGGCCTGGCCCTGTTCTACGGCGGCCTGGCGCGCTCGAAGAACATGCTCTCGGTGCTGATGCAGGTGTTCGTGATCTTCTCGCTGATCAGCCTGCTGTGGGCCATCTACGGCTACAGCCTGGCCTTCGCGGGCGAGGGCAACTACTTCGGCTCGCTCGAGAAGATCTTCCTCAAGGGCGTGACGCAGGAGACCTTCGGCGCGCTGACCACCATCCCCGAGTACGTGTTCGTCGCCTTCCAGGGCACCTTCGCGGCCATCACCACGGCGCTGATCGTCGGCTCCTACGCCGAGCGCATCAAGTTCGGCGCGGTGCTGCTGTTCAGCGTGCTGTGGTTCACCTTCAGCTACGTGCCGATGGCGCACATCGTCTGGGGCGGCGGCCTGCTCGGCAAGGACGGCGCGCTCGACTTCGCCGGCGGCACGGTGGTGCACATCAACGCCGGCGTGGCCGGCCTGGTGGGCGCCTACGTGCTCGGCAAGCGCCTGGGCTACGGCAAGGAGGCGTTCACGCCGCACTCGCTGACGCTCACCATGGTCGGTGCCTCGCTGCTGTGGGTCGGCTGGTTCGGCTTCAACGCCGGCTCGGCGGGCGCGGCCAACGCGCTGGCGGGCCTGGCCTTCGTCAACACCGTGCTGGCCACCGCGGCGGCGACGCTGTCGTGGATCGCCGGCGAGGCGCTGATCAAGGGCAAGGGCTCGATGCTGGGCGCGGCCTCGGGCGCGGTGGCCGGCCTGGTGGCGGTGACGCCGGCGGCCGGCTTCGTCGGCCCGATGGGCTCGATCATCCTCGGCCTGATCGCCGGCCTGGTCTGCCTGTGGGGCGTGGCCGGCCTGAAGAAGATGCTCGGCGCGGACGACGCCTTCGACGTGTTCGGCGTGCACGGTGTCGGCGGCATCGTCGGCGCCATCCTGACCGGCGTGTTCGCGGCGCCGGGCCTGGGCGGAACGCAGGGCGCCGACTTCGCGATGGGCCACCAGGTGTGGGTGCAGGTCAAGAGCGTGCTGCTGACGGTGGTGTGGTCGGCGGTGGTGGCCTTCATCGCCTACAAGATCACCGACGTGCTCATCGGCCTGCGCGTGCCGGAAGACGAGGAGCGCGAGGGCCTGGACATCACCGCGCACGGCGAGACGGCGTACCACAACTGATCGCGCCGTCGCCTCGCTTCACGGGCCGCCTTCGGGCGGCCCTTTTCGTGGGGCGGCGATGGAACAGAATGCCGACATCGAAAAGGACGAGCCGATGAACCCACCCACCCTGGTGCAATGCAGCTTCGAGCGCCACGCCGACGCCATCCTGGCGATCTTCAACGAGGCCATCGCGACTTCCACCGCGCTGTACGACTACCGGCCGCGCCCGCCCGAGAGCATGGGGCCATGGTTCGAGGCCAAGCGGCGCGGCGGCTTCCCGGTGATCGGCCTGGAGGACGAAGGCGGCGCGCTGCTCGCCTTCGCCAGCTATGGCACCTTCCGCGCATTCCCGGCCTACAAGTACACGGTCGAGCATTCCGTCTACGTGCGTGCCGACCAGCGCGGCCGCGGCCTGGGCCGCATCGTCCTGCAGGAGCTGATCGCCGCGGCGCGCCGCGCCGACGTGCACGCGATCATGGGCGCCATCGACGCCAGCAACGCCGGCAGCATCGCGCTGCACGAGCGGCTCGGCTTCCGCCACGCCGGCACCTTGCCGCAGGTGGGCTTCAAGTTCGGCCGCTGGCTCGACCTGGCCTTCTACCAGTTGCTGCTCGACACGCCGGCGCAGCCGGTGGATGGTTGAGGCGGAGACGGCGAGCACCGAGCGGCGCGGCAGGCGCGGCCCCGTGGGGGCTCATGCGGTGGCGGTCGGTGCTGCGCACCGACTTCGCTGCGATGCTCGACACCGGGGTCGCGTCGCGGGTGTCTGAACGGAGCAAGCGCAGCTTGCGCAGTGAGTTACGCGGCGGGGCCGCAAGCCCGAGCACCGCAGGGGAGTCGGCGCCAGCCGACCGCCTCATCGAAGCGCCGCGGGCGCCCCGGACGGCCCTTTGCCGCCCCGGAAAACGCATCCCACCCCGCATGCCTAGAATTCCGCTTCCGCAGCGCCACGACCGGGTCGACCGGGCCGAGCCATGGTTCCTCATCTCATCACCGCCCTGACCGGGCCGATCAACGAGCTGGAGCAGCGCATCCTCGAGTCGCTGCCGGCCATCGAGCGCTGGTTCAGGCTCGAGTGGATGGAGCACACGCCGCCGTTCTACACCTCCGTCGACCTGCGCAACGCCGGCTTCAAGCTGGCGCCGGTGGACACCAACCTGTTCCCCGGCGGCTTCAACAACCTCACCGAAGCGATGCTGCCGCTGGCGGTGCAGGCGGCGATGGCGGCCATCGAGAAGATCTGCCCCGAGGCCAAGAACCTGCTGCTGGTCCCCGAGAAGCACACGCGCAACACCTTCTACCTGACCAACGTGCAGCGGCTGGTGCAGATCTTCACGCAGGCCGGACTGAACGTGCGCCTGGGCACGCTCGACGAGGCCATCACCGCGCCGACCGAGATCGCGCTGCCCGACGGCAGCGGCCTGAAGCTCGAGCCGCTGGTGCGCACGCGCGGGCGCCTCGGGCTGAAGGATTTCGACCCCTGCACCATCCTGCTCAACAACGATCTCTCGGCGGGCATCCCGAGGGTCCTCGAGAACCTGCACGAGCAGTACCTGCTGCCGCCGCTGCACGCCGGCTGGGCGGTGCGCCGCAAGACCAACCACTTCCAGGCCTACGAGGAAGTGGCGAAGAAGTTCGCCAAGCTGCTGGGCATGGACCCCTGGCTGATCAACCCGCTGTTCGCGCGCTGCGGCGAGGTGAACTTCGGCGACGGCACCGGCAGCGACTGCCTGATGAGCAACGCCGAGACGCTGCTGGCCAAGATCCGCCGCAAGTACAAGGAATACGGCATCAACGAGAAGCCGTTCATCATCGTCAAGGCCGACGCCGGCACCTACGGCATGGGCATCATGACCGTGCGCGACCCGAAGGAGCTGGTCGACCTGAACCGCAAGACGCGCAACAAGATGAGCGTCATCAAGGACGGCCAGGAGGTCAGCGAGGTCATCCTGCAGGAAGGCGTGCCGACCTACGAGCGCGTCAACGACGCGGTGGCCGAGCCGGTGGTCTACATGATCGACCGCTACGTGGTCGGCGGCTTCTACCGCGTCAACGCCGAGCGCGGCATCGACGAGAACCTGAACTCGCCGGGCGCGAGCTTCGTGCCGCTGGCCTTCGACGAGAGCGCCCACCTGCCGCGCCCGGGCGCCAAGCCGGGCGCGAGCGCGCCGAACCGCTTCTACATGTACGGGGTGATCGCGCGGCTGGCGACGGTGGCTGCGAGCTACGAACTGGAAGCCACCGACCCCGACGCCGAGATCTACGAGTGAGCCACCCCGGCGCGAAGTCCGGCCTCGCCGCGCTGACGCTGGGCGCCCTCGGCGTCGTCTACGGCGACATCGGCACCAGCCCGCTGTACGCCTTCAAGGAGGTGTTCGCGCACGGCCACGTGCCGATGAGCGCGCAGAACGTGCACGGCGTGCTGTCGCTGATGTTCTGGACGCTGACCGTCGTCGTCTCGCTCAAGTACGTGCTGCTGATCCTGCGCGCCGACAACAACGGCGAGGGCGGGCTGATCGCGATGCTGGCGCTGGCCTCGCGCGCGGTGGCCGACCGGCCGGCGCTGCACGCGCGGCTGGTGGTGATCGGCATCTTCGGCACCGCGATCTTCTTCGGCGACGGCGTGATCACGCCGGCGATCTCGGTGCTCTCGGCGGTCGAAGGCCTGGAGGTGGCGGCGCCGGCGCTGCACCACTGGGTCGTGCCGCTCACGCTGGCGGTGCTGACCGCGCTGTTCATGGTGCAGCGCTTCGGCACGGCCAGCGTCGGGCGCTGGTTCGGGCCGGTGACGGCGCTGTGGTTCGCGGTGCTGGCGCTGCTCGGCGCGATGCACATCG
Organism: Piscinibacter sp.; assembly: GCF_047600445.1. Lineage (GTDB taxonomy): Bacteria > Pseudomonadota > Gammaproteobacteria > Burkholderiales > Burkholderiaceae_C > Piscinibacter. Next base: position 148,815 of record NZ_JASGKT010000001.1, on the reverse strand, counting down.
CCGCGCAGCCGGCCATCCTGGTGGCGCTGAACCCGGCCTACGCGATCGAGTTCCTGAGCGCGCAGCCGCGCGTGGCCTTCGTCGCGCTCGGCTCGGTGGTGCTGTGCGTCACCGGCGCCGAGGCGCTCTACGCCGACATGGGCCACTTCGGCCGCAAGCCGATCCGGCTGGCCTGGTTCGGCCTGGTGATGCCGGCGCTGGTGATCAACTACTTCGGCCAGGGCGCGATGCTGCTCGCGCACCCCGAGAACGCGAAGAACCCGTTCTACGAGATGGCGCCGACCTGGGCGCTGTACCCGCTGATCGCCCTGGCCACCGCGGCCACGGTGATCGCCTCGCAGGCGCTGATCACCGCCGCCTTCTCGGTCACCAAGCAGGCCGTCCAGCTCGGCTACCTGCCGCGCCTGCGCGTGCTGCACACCTCGGTGCGCGAGACCGGCCAGATCTACCTGCCCTTCGTCAACTGGGGGCTGTACGCCTGCATCCTGCTCGCGGTGGTGCTGTTCAAGTCGTCGAGCAACCTCGCGGGGGCCTACGGCATCGCGGTGACCATCGACATGCTGATCACGACGACGATGACCTTCTTCGTGATCCGCTACGGCTGGAAGTACCCCTGGTGGCTGTGCGTGGCGGCCACCGGCTTCTTCTTCCTGGTCGACTTCACCTACTTCGCCGCCAACGTCGTCAAGGTGATCGACGGCGGCTGGTTCCCGCTGGTGATCGGCGCGGCGATGTTCCTGCTGCTGATGACCTGGAAGCAGGGGCGCGCTCTGATGACCGGGCGGCTGCGCGAGGACGCGATCGACCTGGAGAGCTTCCTGCAGGCGGTGTTCATCAGCCCGCCGGCGCGCGTGCCGGGCACGGCGGTGTTCCTCGTCGCCGAGCAGGGCAACGCGCCCAACGCGCTGCTGCACAACCTCAAGCACAACAAGGTGCTGCACGAGACCAACCTGTTCGTCACCGTGCGCCACCACGAGGTGCCGTGGGTCGGCTTCGACAGGCGCGCGCGCATGGAGCCGCTGGGCAACGACTGCTGGCAGGTGACGCTGGACTTCGGCTTCAAGAACGACCCCGACGTGCCGGCGTCGCTGCGGCTGCTGCGCGAGCACGGCGTGCGGCTCGACGACATGGAGACGAGCTACTTCCTGTCGCGCGACATCGTCATCCCGACGCTCGGCGGCGGCATGGCGCTGTGGCGCGAGAAGCTGTTCGCCAGCATGCACCGCAACGCCGCCGCCGCGGCGGACTTCCTCCACCTGCCGGTCAACCGCGTCGTCGAGCTGGGCGCGAAGGTGCAGATTTGACGGCCCCCCAGTCGCTTCGCTCCTGCCCCCGAGGGGCGCCGTCCGGCTTGGGGCGGCCCGGTGCCGGACCATGAGCTTCTTCCGCGACATCTCCCTGCCCGCCGTCACCGCCGGCTTCGTCGCCGTGCTGGTGGGCTTCACCAGCTCGGTGGCGATCGTGTTCCAGGCCGCCACGGCGCTGGGCGCCACGAGCGAGCAGATCGCCTCGTGGATGTGGGCGCTGGGCCTGGGCATGGGCCTGTGCACCGCGCTGCCCTCGCTGGTGCTGCGCCAGCCGGTGATGGTGGCCTGGAGCACGCCCGGCGCGGCGGTGCTGGCCACCGCGGCGGCGGCCGGCGGCTTCACGCTGGCGCAGGCCACCGGCGCCTTCATCGTCTGCGCGCTGCTGATGATCGCCGCCGGCGCCAGCGGCGCCTTCGAGCGCGTGATGGACCGCATCCCGATGCCGATCGCGAGCGCCTTGCTGGCCGGCGTGCTGGCGCGCTTCGGCATGGACGCCTTCCTCGCCGCGAAGAGCGCGCTGCCGCTGGTGCTGACGATGCTGGCGGCCTACCTCGCCGGCCGGCGCTTCTGGCCGCGCTACGCCGTGCCGGGCGTGCTGGCCGCGGGCACCGTCTTCGCCGCGCTGAACGGCCAGCTCCATCTCGGCGGCGTGAGCCTGACGCTGACGCGGCCGGTGGCGGTGATGCCCGAGTTCACGCTCGCCGCGGCGGTGAGCCTGGCGCTGCCGCTGTTCGTCGTGACGATGGCCTCGCAGAACCTGCCCGGCGTGGCGGCCATCCGCGCCGCCGGCTACCGCATGCCGATCTCGAAGCTGGTCACGCTCACCGGCGCGGCGACGCTGCTGCTCGCGCCCTTCGGCGCCTATGCGCTCAACCTGTCGGCCATCACCGCGGCGATCTGCATGGGGCCCGAGGCGCACGAAGACCCGGCCAAGCGCTACACCGCCGCGGTGAGCTGCGGCGCGATCTACGTGGTGATCGGCCTGTTCGGCGCGGCGGTGACGGGCGTGCTCACCGCCTTCCCGCGCGAGCTGGTGGTGGCGGTGGCCGGGCTCGCGCTGCTGTCGAGCATCGCCGGCGGCCTCGCGGTGGCGGTGAAGGACGAGACGCACCGCGAGGCGGCGCTGATCACCTTCCTCGTCACGCTGTCGGGCGTGACGATCGCGGGCATCGGCTCGGCGTTCTGGGGCGTGGTGGCCGGCGCGCTGGCGCTGGCGGTGCAGCGCTGGCGCTTCTAGGCGTTCGAGGCCCGGCCCCGACGCGCCGCGCGCGCTTGTGCCACAGTGGCGCCTGACGCCCCCACCGACACGCCGACCGCCATGCGCCTGCTCTTCGTCGCCGACCCGCTGGAGAACTTCGACATCAAGAAGGACACCACCTTCACGATGATGAAGGAGGCCGCCGCGCGCGGCCACGAGCTGTTCGCCTGCGAGCCGCGCCACCTGACGTGGCGGCGCGGCGGGCGCGTCGGCGCCGCGCTGCGCCAGGTGGCGCTCAGCGGCGACCCGGTCTACTGGTTCACCGAGCAGCAGGTGCCCGACACCGCGCTGGCCGACCTCGACGCCGTGCTGATGCGCAAGGATCCGCCCTTCGACAGCGAGTTCTTCTACGCCACGCACCTGCTGCAGCAGGCCGAGCGCGAGGGCGCGCGCGTCTTCAACAAGCCGGCCGCGCTGCGCGACCACCCGGAGAAGCTCGCGATCCTCGAGTTCCCCGAGCTGATCGGCCCGACGCTGGTGACGCGCGACGCCGGGGCCATCAAGCGCTTCCACGCCGAGCACGGCGACGTCATCCTCAAGCCGCTGGACGGCATGGGCGGCATGGGCATCTTCCGCGTCGGCCCCGACGGGCTGAACCTCGGCAGCATCACCGAGACGCTGAACCGCCACGGCGCGACCACGGTGATGGTGCAGCGCTACCTGCCCGAGATCGTGCACGGCGACAAGCGCATCCTGGTGATCGCCGGCGAGCCCGTGCCCTACTGCCTGGCGCGCATCCCGCAGGGCAGCGAGATCCGCGGCAACCTCGCCGCCGGCGGCAAGGGCGTGGCGCAGCCGCTGTCGCCGCGCGACCGCGAGATCGCCGAGGCGCTGGGCCCGGTGCTGGCCGCGCGCGGGCTGCTGCTGGCCGGCATCGACGTGATCGGCGACAGCCTCACCGAGATCAATGTCACCAGCCCGACCTGCTTCCGCGAGATCGCCGACCAGACCGGCTTCGACGTGGCCAAGGTGTTCGTCGACGCGCTGGAAGCGGCCCTGCGCGGAGCATGAACGCCGAAGCGCGGCTGCGCGAGTGCCTGGCGCGCATCGAGGCGCGCGAGGGCGAGGTGCGGGCCTTCGTGCACCTCGACGTCGAAGGCGCGCTGGCGCAGGCGCGCGCGCTCGACGCCGGCCCGGTGCGCGGCCCGCTGCACGGCCTGCCGCTGGGCGTGAAGGACATCTTCGACACCCACGACATGCCCACCGCGATGGGCTCGCCGCTCTACGCGGGCCACCGCCCGCGCGCCGACGCGGCCGCCGTCGCGCTGTGCCGCGCGGCCGGCGCCGTCGTGGTCGGCAAGACCGTCACCACCGAGTTCGCCAACATGACGGCAGGCATCACGCGCAATCCGCTGAACCCGGCGCACACGCCCGGCGGCTCGTCGAGCGGCTCGGCCGCCGCGGTGGCCGACGGCATGCTGCCGCTCGCGCTGGGCACGCAGACCGCCGGCTCGATCATCCGGCCGGCGGCGTACTGCGGCGTGGTCGGCATCAAGCCGAGCTTCGGCCGCGTGCCGCGCGCCGGCGTGAAGGCCAACGCCGAGTCGATGGACACGGTCGGCGGCTTCGGCCGCACGGTGGCCGAAGCGGCGCTGCTCGCTTCGGTGCTGACCGGCGACGCGCGGCTGCGCGAATGGACGGTGCCCGACAGCCTGCGCATCGGCCTCGTGCCCGGCCCGGACTGGGCTCATGCGGATGCCGACGTGGCCGCCTGCTGGGCGCAGGCCGTGCGCGCGCTGGCGCCGCGCGCCGCGCGCTGCGAAGACGCCGTGCTGCCGCCCGGCTTCGCCGACGTGGCCGAGGTGCAGGCGGCGATCCAGGCCGCCGAGACGGCGCAGGCGCTGGCCTTCGAGCACCGCCGGCACCGCGCGGCGCTCAGCGATGCGCTGCTGGCGCTGCTCGACCGCGGCCGCGCGGTGGACGCCGAAACGCTCGCCGCCCACCGCGCCCGCGCCGAACGCTGGCGCCGCGAGGTCGATGCGCTGTTCGAGCGCCACGACGTGCTGCTGACGCCGAGCACCGGCGGCGAGGCGCCCGAAGGCCTTCGGTTCACCGGCGATCCGCTGTTCTGCCGCCCGTGGAGCCTGCTCGGCCTGCCCTGCGTGCACCTGCCCTTCGCGCGCGGCACGCGCGGCCTGCCCGTGGGCCTGCAACTCGTCGGCCGCCACGGCGAGGACCACCGCCTGCTCGCCGCGGCGCAGTGGTGCATGGACCGCCTGGGTTGAGGCCGGCCGCCCGCGCGGCGGCGGCGACAATCGCGCGATGGCGGTTCTCTCCCTTTCCGGCGCGCAGCTCGCGTTCGGCCACGTCGCGCTGCTGGCTGGCGCATCGTTCTCGCTCGAAGCCGGCGAGCGCCTCGGCCTGATCGGCCGCAACGGCGCCGGCAAGTCCTCGCTGCTGAAGATCGTCGCCGGGCTGGAGAAGCCCGACGACGGGCTGCTGCAGATGACGCAGGGCCTGCGCATCCGCTACGTGCCGCAGGAGCCGGCCTTCGACGACGCGGCCAGCGTGTTCGACGTGGTCAGCCTCGGCGTGGCCGAGGCCAGGGCGGTGCGCGCCGAGTACGAGGCGCACGCGCCGGGCAGCGACCTCGACGCGCTGCAGACGCGCATCGAGGCGCTCGACGCCTGGAACTGGGAGCAGCGCGTGTCCACCACGCTGCAGCAACTGCACCTCGACGGCGGCCGTGTCGTCGGCACGCTCAGCGGCGGCATGAAGAAGCGCGTGGCGCTGGCGCAGGCGCTGGTGGCGGTGCCCGACGTGCTGCTGCTCGACGAGCCGACCAACCACCTCGACCTCGACTCGATCGCCTGGCTGGAAGAACTGCTGCGCGACTTCCGCGGCGCGGTGATGCTGATCACGCACGACCGCGCCTTCCTCGACAACGTGGCCACGCGCATCGTCGAGCTGGACCGCGGCCTGATCCGCAGCTACCCGGGCAACTTCGCCGCCTACGAGCGCGCGAAGGAGGAGCAGCTCGCCGCCGAGGCGCTGGCCAACGCGCGCGCCGACAAGCTGCTGGCGCAGGAGGAGGTGTGGGTCCGCAAAGGCGTGGAAGCGCGGCGCACGCGCAGCGTGGCGCGCATCCAGCGCCTCGAGGTGCTGCGCGCGCAGCGCCGCGCGCGGCGCGAATCGCTGGGCCAGGTGAAGCTGGAGGTCGACAGCGGCACGGCCAGCGGCAGGATCGTCGCCGAACTCCGCGACGTGTCGATGCGCTTCGGCGACAAGACCATCGTCGAGCGCTTCAGCGCCACCATCCTGCGCGGCGACAAGGTCGGCCTGATCGGGCCCAACGGCGCGGGCAAGACCACGCTGCTCAAGCTGATCCTCGGCGAACTGCAAGCCAGCTCGGGCACGGTGCGGCGCGGCACGCGCCTGGAGGTGGCCTACTTCGACCAGATGCGCAGCGCGCTGGACCTCGACGCGACGCTGGCCGACACCATCAGCCCGGGCAGCGAGTGGGTCGAGATCGGCGGCGCGCGCAAGCACGTGATGAGCTACCTCGCCGACTTCCTGTTCTCGCCCGAGCGCGCCAACTCGCCGGTGCGCACGCTGTCGGGCGGCGAGCGCAACCGCGTGCTGCTGGCGCGCCTGTTCGCGCTGCCGGCCAACGTGCTGGTGCTCGACGAGCCGACCAACGACCTCGACATCGACACGCTAGAACTGCTGGAGGAACTGCTGCAGAACTACGCCGGCACGGTGTTCCTCGTCAGCCACGACCGGCGCTTCCTCGACAACGTGGTCACCAGCACGATCGCGTGGGAAGGCGACGAGTCGCCGGGGCTGTGGCGCGAGTACGAAGGCGGCTACGAGGAGTGGCGCGTGCAGCAGGAGCGTGCGCGGGCGCTGCGCGAGCCGCAGCGCGCCGCGCCCAAGGCGGCGCCGGCGCCGGCCGCCGGGAAAACCGCGCCCGCGCCGGCCCCCGCCGCCGCCGGCGCCGCCAAGCCGCGCAAGCTCAGCTACAAGGAGCAGCGTGAGCTGGACGAACTGCCCGTCCGCATCGAGGCGCTGGAAGCCGAGCAGAAGACGCTCAACGAACTGCTCGCCGACCCGTCGGGTTACACGAAGGATGCGCAGCGCATGACCGACGCCCACCGGCGGGTGGCCGAGATCGACGAGCTGCTGATGGCGGCGCTGGAGCGCTGGGAAGAACTCGGGGCGCGTTAGGGGCGATGCAGACCGCTTCGCGTCCGTTGCACAGCCCCCGTTCGTTGCACACCCCCCGTTCGTTGCACAGACCCCGTTCGGGCTGAGCTTGTCGAAGCCCGTCCAGGGTGAGGCGCGGAGCCCCTCGACAGGCTCAGGCCGAACGGGTTTCTAGAACCACCCATCCCGCCCCGCATCCGGATGCGAGCGGCTGATGATCAGCCCGCTTTGCAGGTACAGCGCGTTGAGCAGCCGCGTGGCGCGCTCGCGGTCCATGCCCGGCCAGTCGGACAGCTCCTTCAGCGAGGCGCCCTGGCGCGCCAGGCGTTGCACGGCGGCCATCACCGCGCCGCTGGCCGGCAGCGAGTCGGTGTCCAGCCCGGGGGCGACGCGGTACACCGCCGGGCCGGCGATCTCGGGCAGCAGCTCGCGGCGCAGGCCGCGCATCGCCAGTTCCCACAGCAGCGGCGCCAGCGGGTAGTGCGCGTCCTCGGCGCCCACCAGCGTCGCGCCCGGCTCGCCGGGCGGCTGCAGCAGCGCCGGCTCGACGTGCATCACCTTCAGGTCGAGCAGCGGCTTGCCGACCAGTTCCTGCGGCGGCACCGGGCAGTGCACCAGGCGTTCCCGCGCGAACACCGTCAGCGGCACCACGCGCTCGCCGGTCTGGATGTGGATGGTCACGCGCTTGCCGTGGCGCACGCAGGCGGCCACCACCTCGACGACCTCGGACGCGCCGCCGTCGTCGCCGAAGCGCAGCAGGTCGGCGCGCAGCGAGGGGCTGAGCTGCGAGATGCGCGTGCTGATGCCGCCCGAGGTGCTGCGCAGCTCGTCGAGGTAGCGCTGGTAGGCGCTGGCGCGCATCAGCTCGGGCTCGCCGAGCGGCAGGGTGGGCTGGAAGAGGTCGCTGTCCATCGGAGCGGCGATTCTCTCTCGTTACTTGTGGTTACGAAAGCGGTTTCAGCGCATCCCGGGCCCGTTGCAGGGCCTGCCAGAAGCGCGTGTCCTGCGTGGTCGCGAAGTTGATGCGCATGAGGGTCGTCGGCCGGTGCGTGGCGTGGAACAGCGCGCCGGGCGCGATCAGCCAGCCGTCGTCGTGCATCGCCTGGGCGAGCCGCTCGGTGTCCACGCCGGTATCGACCCAGCCGAACAGCCCGCGCGGCTCGGCGGCGAAGCGGCAGCCGTGCGCGCGCGCCAGCGCCACCGAACGCTCGCGTGCCGCCGCCAGCAGGCGCTGCACACGTTCGGCGTGGCGCCGCAACAGGCCTTGCTCCAGGCAGTGAGCCAGCGCCAACTCCGTGTGGGCGGGCGTGGTCAGCGTGCTGAGCAGCTTGGTGTCGATCAGCCGGTCGACCCAGCGCGCCGGCGCGGCGATGTAGCCGACGCGCCAGCTCGGCGTGAGGATCTTCGAGAAGCCACCGACGTAGACGGTGCGCTCCAGCGCGTCCAGCGCCGCCAGGCGCGGCAGGTGCGCCGGCGCGAGGTGCGCGTAGGTGTCGTCCTCGACGATCGCGAAGTCGTGCGCCTGCGCCAGTTGCAGCACCTTGTGCGCCGATTGCAGGCTGAGCGAGGCGCCGGTCGGGTTGTGCAGCACCGAGACGGTGACGTACAGGCGCGGCCGCGCCGCTTCCGGCTGGGCTTCGATCAGGCGCTGCATCGCCGCGAGGTCCGGCCCCTCGGGGCCGCGCGGCACCGGCAGCACGCGCATGCCCAGCGCCGCCAGCCGCGCGTACTCCACCGACCAGCCCGGCTCGTCGACCAGTACCGATTCGCCGGGCTTGAGCAGCGTGCGCGTGACGATGTCCAGCGCATGCGTCGCGCCCACGGTGGTGACGATCTGCTCGCCGCCGGCGTTGATGCCGTGCTCGGCCAGCCGCGCCGCCAGCGCGCGGCGCAGCCGCGCCTCGCCGGCCGGCTCGCCGTACTGCAAGGCGCCGCGGCCGAGCTGGGCGCCGGCCTTGCGCATCGCGGCGGCCAGCAGCGGGGCGTCGAGCCACTCCACCGGCAGCGTGCCCAGGCCCGGCATGGTCTGCGCGCCGGGCGGCTGGAACATGCCCCGGATCAGCGTGGTGGCGCTGACCGGCACCGGCGAACGCGGCGCGGCCGGGCGGCGCGCCGCGGCCTCGCCCAGCGGCGCGCGCACGAAAAAGCCGCGCTGCGCGCGCGCCTCCACCAGGCCTTGCGCGAGCAACTGGTCGTAGGCCGCCACCACGGTGGTCGGGCTGACGGCGTGGCGGCGCGCGCATTCGCGCACCGAGGGCAGCCGCGCGCCGGGCGCCAGCAGGCGGGCGCGGATGCGCTCGGCGAAGCGCGCGGCGAGCTGCTCGGTGAGCGTGCTGTCGGCGCCGCGCGAGAGCGGCGCGGCGGGCAGGGCGTGTGCTGGCCGGCTCATCGGTACAGTGCGATGTCAGATTCGGCAAAGTGTACTGCTGCTGTGCTGGTGGCGTGCCTAGACTGCGGGCAGCACTTCGGAGAACCCACGCATGAGCTTCGTCCTTGCCCGCCGCGCCGAGCGCATGAACCCCTCGGTGATCCGCGAGATCCTCAAGCTCACCGAGAAGCCCGGCATCGTCTCGCTGGCCGGCGGCCTGCCGGCGCCGGAGGGCTTTCCGGTCGAGGCGATGCGCGCGGCCTGCGAGCGCGTGCTGCGCGACACTCCCGGCGAGGCGCTGCAGTACGCCGCCAGCGAGGGCTTCGGCCCGCTGCGCGAGTGGGTGGCCGCCGAGATGGGCGCGCAGGGGCTGGCCTGCGAGGCCTCGCAGGTGCTGATCACCACCGGCTCGCAGCAGGGGCTGGACCTGGCCGGCAAGCTGCTGATCGACGCCGGCAGCAGCGTGGCCGTCGAGCGGCCCACCTACCTGGGCGCCTTGCAGGCCTTCGCGCCCTACGAACCCGAGGTGATCTCTATCGAGGGCGACGACGACGGCCCGCTGCCCGACGCGCTGGCCGCCGCGCGCTTCGTGTACCTGCTGCCGAACTTCCAGAACCCGAGCGGGCGCTGCCTCAGCGCGGCGCGGCGCCACGCGCTGGCCGACGCGGCGCAGGCGCTGGGCCTGCCGGTCGTCGAGGACAACCCCTACGGCGAGCTGTGGTTCGACGCCGCGCCGCCGCCGCCGCTGGCCGCGCGCGCGCCCGGCAACACGATCTACCTCGGCTCCTTCTCCAAGGTGCTGGCGCCCGGGCTGCGCCTGGGCTACATCGTCGCGCCCAAGGCGATCTTCCCCAAGCTGCTGCAGGCCAAGCAGGCGGCCGACCTGCACACGCCGGGCTTCAACCAGCGCGTGGTGCACGAGGTGGTGCGCGACGGCTTCCTGCGCGAGCACCTGCCGGCGGTGCGCGCGCGCTACCGGGCGCAGCGCGACGCGATGCGCGATGCGCTGCAGCGCCACCTGCCGGCGGGCTGCCGCTGGAGCGTGCCGGCCGGCGGCATGTTCTTCTGGCTCGAGCTGCCCGAGGGCGTGGACGCCACCGCGCTGCTGCCGGCGGCGGTGGCCAGGGGCATGGCCTACGTGCCCGGCGCGGCCTTCTTCGCCGACCACGCCAGGGCGAACACGCTGCGGCTGAGCTTCGTCACCGTGCCGCCGGACGACATCGAGCGCGGCGTGGCGCTGCTGGCGCAGACCTTGAAGGAGAACGCGTGAGCAGCAGGCGTTTCACCCAGCTCGATGTCTTCACGGCCCAGCCCTTGAAAGGCAACCCGCTGGCGGTGGTGCACGACGCGCAGGGCCTGGGCGACGCGCAGATGGCCGCCTTCGCGCGCTGGACCAACCTGAGCGAAACCACCTTCCTGCTGCCGCCGACGCGAGAAGGCGCCGACTACCGCGTGCGCATCTTCACGCCCGACCGCGAGCTGCCCTTCGCCGGCCACCCGACGCTGGGCAGTTGCCACGCCTGGCTGGCCGCCGGCGGCCGGCCGCAGCGCGACGCCGAGGTGGTGCAGGAGTGCGGCGTCGGCCGGGTGCGCGTGCGCCGCGATGGCACGCGCCTGGCCTTCGCCGCGCCGCCGCTGCGCCGCGCCGGCGCGGTCGACGAAGCGACGCTCGCGCAGATCGCGCGCGGCCTGAAGCTCCCGCGCGAGGCGATCCGCGCGTCGAACTGGGTCGCCAACGGTCCGCAGTGGGTGGCGGTGATGCTCGGCTCGCGCGACGAGCTGCTGGCGCTGGCGCCCGACTTCGCCGCGCTGGGCGAGCTGGAACTGGGTGTCGTCGCGCCCTGGCCGGGCGGCGAGGCCGACATCGAGGTGCGCGCCTTCGTGCCGACGCTGGGCGTGCAGGAAGATCCGGTCACCGGCAGCCTGAACGCCGGCCTGGCGCAGTGGCTGATCGGCAGCGGCGTGCTGCCGCCGCGCTACCTGGCCTCGCAGGGCACGGCGCTGGGGCGCGCCGGGCGCGTGCACGTCGAGCAGCGCGACGGCGGGATCTGGGTCGGCGGCGACAGCGTCGTGCTGGTCGACGGGCGGGTGAGCCTGTGAACCGGCCGCTCGACCACCTGGTGATCGGCGCGGCCACGCTGGAGCAGGGCGCGGCGTGGTGCGAAGCCAGCTTCGGCGTCGCGCCCGGCCCGGGCGGCAAGCATGCGCTGATGGGCACGCACAACCGGCTGCTGGCGCTGTCGTCGCCGGACTTTCCACGCAGCTACCTGGAGATCATCGCGATCGACCCCGAGGCGCCGGCGCCCGCGCGGCGGCGCTGGTTCGACCTCGACGACGCGGCGCTGCAAGCCGCGCTGGCGCGCGGCCCGCGCCTGATCCACTGGGTGGCGCGCTGCGACGACCTCGCCGCCGAATGCGCCGCCTCGGCCGCGGCCGGGCTGGACCGCGGCGAGATCCTGGCCGCCGAGCGCGCCACGCCGCACGGGCTGCTGCGCTGGCGCATCGCGGTGCGCGCCGACGGCCGCCGCCCGGCCGGCGGCACGCAGCCGACGCTGATCGAATGGGGCGACATGCACCCCGCCGACCACCTGCCGCCCAGCCCGCTGCGGCTGGCCGCGTTCGACGCGGCGGCGGTCGTCGCGCAGATCGACTCCCCGCACGGCCGCATCCACCTCGAAGGACTCCTCGCATGACGCTGCCCGACCGTGATTCGCTGCTGCGCGCGCTCGAACTGGTGCGCCAGGCCATGCCGCCCACGCCGCAGCAGCGCTGGCCGCTGCTGGACGCGCGCTGCGGCGCGCAGGTATGGGTCAAGCACGAGAACCACACGCCGGTGGGCGCCTTCAAGCTGCGCGGCGGGCTGGTCTACATGGACGCGCTGCTGCGGCGCGAGCCCGGCGTGCGCGCCGTGATGAGCGCCACGCGCGGCAACCACGGCCAGTCGATCGCCTTCGCCGCGGCGCGCCACGGCCTGCGCGCCACCATCGTCGTGCCGCACGGCAACTCGGTGGAGAAGAACGCCGCGATGCGCGCGCTCGGCGCCGAACTGGTCGAGCACGGCGACGACTTCCAGGCGGCGCGCGAGCACGCCGTGGCGCTGGCCGCCGAACGCGGCGCGCACATGGTGCCCTCGTTCGACGTCGACCTGGTGCGCGGCGTGGCGACCTGCTGGATGGAGTTCTTCGCCCACTTCGCGCGCGGCGAGGCGCCCGAGGTCGTGTTCGTGCCCATCGGCCTGGGCTCGGGCATCTGCGCCTGCGCGGCGGCGCGCGCCGCCAGCGGCGTGGCCACGCGCATCGTCGGCGTGGTGTCGGCGCACGCGCCGGCCTACCGGCTGTCGTTCGAGGCCGGCCGGCCCGTCGAGGCGCCGGTGACGACGCAGCTCGCCGACGGCATGGCCTGCCGCGTGCCCGAGCCGCAGGCGCTGGACATCATCCGCCGCGAGGTCGACGCGGTCGTGAGCGTCAGCGACGACGAGGTCGCCGCGGCGATGCGCGCGCTGTTCGCCGACACCCACAACGTCGCCGAAGGCGCCGGCGCGGCCGCGCTCGCCGCGCTGCTGCGGCAGCGCGCGCACTGGGCGGGCCGGCGCGTCGGCCTGGCGCTCAGCGGCGGCAACGTCGACAGCGCGGTGTTCGCGCGCGTGCTGGCCACGGGCTGACAAAACGCATACAAACCCGCATGCCGCGCCGGGCGCGGCGCCGGAGCGGTTATCGTCGCGGCATGACCGCTGACATGGGCCCCGACATACGGCTCGTCACGCCCGATGGCCCCGAAGCGCTCGCGGCCGTGCGCACGATCTTCCGCGAGTACGCCGAAGGCCTGGGCGTGGACCTGGAATTCCAGGGTTTCGAGGACGAACTGGCCACGCTGCCCGGCGACTACGCCGCGCCGGCCGGGCAGTTGCTGCTGGCGCTGGTCGACGGCGAGGTGGCCGGCTGCGGCGCGCTGCGCGCGCTGCACGATGTCGACCACGCCAACGCCTGCGAGATGAAGCGCCTGTACGTGCGCCCGGCGTTCCGCCGCTTCGGCCTGGGCCGGCGCCTGGCCGAGGCGCTGATGGACGAGGCGCGCCGCTGCGGCTACTCGGTGATGCTGCTCGACACGCTCGACGACATGGAGGCCGCGCGCGAGCTGTACGCCTCGCTCGGCTTCTTCGAGACCGCGCCCTACTACTTCAACCCCCTGCCTGGCGCGCACTACCTGCGCGCCGACCTCGGGGACGTCTCGAGCCGCTACTGAGCGCCGCTGCCGAGACCCCGAACGAACGCCGAAAGGAGGCCGCCATGAACCCGTTCCGGCAACTGCTCAAGTCCGCCGGCGCCCATCCGCCGGTGGGCACCTGGGTGATGTCCGCCAGCCCGCTGGTGGCCGAGGCCACCGGCCACGCCGGCTTCGACTGGGCCGTGCTCGACATGGAGCACTCGCCGCTGGACGTGATGGAGGTGCTGCAGATGCTGCAGGCGCTGTCGTGCACGAAGATGGTTCCCATCGTGCGCGTGGCCTGGAACGACGCGGTGCTGGTCAAGCGCGTGCTCGACGCCGGCGCGACCACGGTGATGTTCCCCTTCGTGCAGAACGCCACCGAGGCGCAGCGCGCCGTGGCCGCCACGCGCTACCCGCCGCAGGGCGTGCGCGGCATCTCGGCGATGAGCCGCGCCAGCCGCTTCGGCACCGCGCCGAACTACATCGCCAACGCCAACAAGGGCATGGGCGTGATCGTGCAGCTCGAGAGCGCGCAGGCGATCGGCCAGCTCGAGGCGATCGCCGCGGTCGACGGCGTCGACGCCCTGTTCATCGGGCCGGCCGACCTGTCGGCCTCGATGGGCCACACCGGCCACAGCGCGCACCCGGCGGTGATGGACCTGATGGCGCAGGCGGTGCTGCGCTGCAAGGCCGTGGGCAAGCCGATCGGCACCATCGGCGCCAGCCCGGAGACGGTGGCGCAGTACCGCGCGGCGGGTTTCGACTACGTCGCGGTCGGCTCCGACCTCGGGCTGTACATGCAGGGGGCGCGCGCGGCGATCGCGGCGCTGCGCACGGCCGGCAGCGAGCACGTGCATTCGGTGTCGTCGGGGACACGGGGCGACTGATCCATGAAGACTTCCTTCGTCATGCTGTCGCGGGCCGAGCGCCGGGCCGCTCCCAAGCCGGCCCAGGAGCTGTCGTCATGACCGCACACGCTTCGACGGACCACAGCTTCGAACTGCATGCCGGCGCCTTGCGCCTGGCGCTGCGCCCCGATCTCGGCGGCTGCATCGCCGGCTTCTGGCACGGCGAGACGCCCATCCTGCGCAGCAGCGAGCCCACCGAGCTGCCGAGCGCGCGCGCCTCGGCCTGTTATCCGCTGCTGCCGTACTCGAACCGCATCGGCCACGCGCGCTTCCGCTGGAAGGGGCAGGACCACACGACGCGGCCCAACTTCGGCGACGGCCCGCACTCGGTGCACGGCGTCGGCTGGCAGCGCGCCTGGGAGACGGTGTCGTCGAGCGCGCTCGAAGTGGTGCTGCGCCTGCGCCACGCGCCCGATGCCGACTGGCCGTTCGCGTTCGAGGCCAGCCAGTACTTCACGCTGAGCCCGCGCGCGCTGCACGTCGAGATGGTGCTGACCAACCTCGCCGACACGGCGCAGCCGGCCGGCCTGGGCTGGCACCCGTACTTCCCCAAGCGCGCGCGCAGCCGGCTGCACGCCGAGGTGGCCGGCCGCTGGGACAAGGACGCGCTGCAACTGCCGGTGCGCAAGGTGGCGCAGCCGGGCATCGACGGCGACATCGCGCACCTCGACTTCGACCACTGCTTCGACGGCTGGCGCGGCGCCGCGCGCATCCGCGACGAGCGCTTCTCGCTGCAGCTCAGCTCGTCGCTCGACCGGCTGGTGGTCTACACGCCGCAGACCCGCGACTACTTCTGCGTCGAGCCGGTCAGCCACGTCAGCAACGCGATCCACATGGCCGAGGCGCTCGCCCACGGCCTGCGCAGCCTGGCGCCGGGCGAGAGCCTGCGCGCCTGGATGCAGCTCGACGTCGGCGTGCTGTGAGCGACGCGCCGCGGATCCGCGTCGCGGTCGCCGAGCCGGCGCTGCTCGGCGAATCGCCGTTCTGGCATCCGCGCGAGGCGGCGCTCTATTACGTCGACATCGCCGGCCGGCGCCTGTGCCGCTTCGACGCCGCGCGCGGCGCGCTGCGGCACTGGGACCTGGACAGCGAACCCGGAAGCTGCGCACCCTGCCTGGACGGCACGCTGCTGCTGGCGATGCGCGACGGCCTGTACCGCTTCGACCCGGCCCGCGGCGCGCGCACGCTGCTGGCGCCGCCGCCCTACGACCCGGCGCACGAGCGCTTCAACGACGGCAAGTGCGACCCGCAGGGGCGCTTCTGGGCCGGCACGCTCTACGAGCCGCGCGATGCGGCGCGGGCGACGCTGCACTGCTGGACCGACGGCCGGCTGGTCGAGCGCGCCGGCGGCGCCACCGTCGCCAACGGCCTGGCCTGGAGCCCGAACGGCCGCACCCTGTACTGGGCCGACACCAAGGCGCACACCATCCACGCCTTCGACTTCGACCCCGCCGCCGGCGAGCTCAGCGGCCGGCGCGTGTTCGCTCGTTTCGAGCCCAAGCGCGCGGGCCAGTCGCTGGACCGCTACGGCGGCCGGCCCGACGGCGCGGCCGTCGACGCCGAGGGCTGCTACTGGGTGGCGATGTTCGAGGGCCAGCGCCTGCTGCGCCTGGCGCCCGACGGCGCAATCCTGCGCGAGATCACGCTGCCGGTGCGCTGCGCCACCATGCCCTGCTTCGGCGGCGCCGACCTGAAGACCGTCTACCTGACCACCGCGCGCCAGAATCGCCCGGCGGCCGAACTCGCCGCCCAGCCCTGGGCCGGCTGCGTGCTGGCCTTCGAGGTCGACGTGCCGGGACTGCCGGTCAACTTCGCCGCGTGATCAGTCGCCCCGTACTTGACCGGGCAGCCGTAGGCCTGCGTGACGGGCTTGCTCACCGGCTGGCCCGAGCTCACCTCGGCCACCGCCTGCTCGACGTAGTTGGTGGCGGACGGGATGTCGGCCGGGTTGGTGCCCGGCTTGCTGTCGATCGCGCCGGCGTAGACCAGCGTGCCCTTCGGGTCGATCACGTACATGTGCGGCGTCGTGCGCGCGCCGTAGCTGCGGCCGAGCGTGCCCTCGGTGTCCACCAGCGTCGCGCTCGGCGCGGCGCCGCGGTCCTTCATCCAGGCGGCCAGCACGATGGGCTCGCGGTAGTCGGCCGAGCCCCGGTGCGTGGAGTTGATCGCCAGCCACACCACGCCCTTGGCCGCCGCGCTCTTCTGCGTGGCCTGCATGTTGGCGCTGTCGTAGTGCTTGCGCACGAAGGGGCAGCCGGGGTTGAACCATTCCAGCACCACCGTCTTGCCCTTGAAGTCGGCCAGCGAGACGGTCTTGCCGCTGACATCGACGGCGCTAAAGGCCGGCGCGGCCTGTCCCACGGAGACGGCCAAGGCCGAGGCCGAGGCGGCGAGCGCGGCCACGGCGGCGGCGCTGCGGAGCAAGGTCTTCATGGGGGCATCTCCTTGTACTGCTTCAGAGGCTGGCCAGGGCGTCGCGGACTTCGCGCACGCTGAGGATTTCGCCGAGCACACGCGGCGCGCCGTCGCGACCGTAAAAAGCATACACCGGCACGCCGTTGCGCCCGAAGGTGGCGAGCGCGGCGGTGATGGCCGGGTCGCGGCGCGTCCAGTCGGCGCGCAGCAGCACCACGCCGCGCGCGGCGAAGTCGGCCAGCACGGCCGCGTCGGCCAGCGTGGTGCGCTTGTTGTACTGGCAGGTCACGCACCAGGCGGCGGTGAAGTCGACGAACACCGGCGTGCCGGCGGCGCGCAGCTCGGCCACGCGCTGCTCGCTCCACGGCTGCCAGAGCGTCTCCGCCGCGCCGCCGCGCGCCGGGCCGCCGGCCGCCGAGGCCTGGAAGGCCGGCAGCATCCACGACAGCGCCGCCGCGACGGCCAGCGCGCCCAGCAGCCCGAGGCCGGCGCGCGCGATGCGGCCCATGCCCGGCGTGGCCAGCGCCCAGGCGACGAAGGCCAGCGCCAGCAGCAGCGCCAGCAGCGCGGCGGCGCCGTCGATGCCGCTCTGCTGGCCGATCACCCACACCAGCCAGATCACCGTGGCGAACATCGGGAAGGCCATCAGCGCCTTGAAACGCGCCATCCACGCGCCGGGCCGCGGCAGCAGCGCCGCCAGGCCGGGCCACAGGCTGGCCGCCAGGTAGGGCAGGGCCATGCCCAGCCCGAGCGCGGCGAACACCGCCAGCGCCTGCGCGGCCGGCAGCGTGACCGCCAGGCCCAGCGAGGCGCCCATGAAGGGCGCGGTGCAGGGCGAGGCCACCGCCACCGCGAGCACGCCGGTCAGCAGCGAATCGACGATAGGGTGGCGCGCGCGCAGGCTGGCCAGGCCGCTGGGCAGCACCGAGCCGAACTCGAACACGCCGGCGAGGTTCAGGCCGATCAGCGTGAACAGCGCGGCCAGCAGCGCGATCACCGCCGGCGACTGCAACTGGAAGCCCCAGCCGAGCTGCTCGCCGCCGGCGCGCAGCGCCAGCAGCAGGCCGGCCAGCGCGACGAAGGACAGCAGCACGCCGGCCGTGTAGGCGAGGCCGCCCAGCGCCAGCGCGCGCCGGTCGCCGGCATGCGCGGCGAACCCCAGCACCTTCAGCGACAGCACCGGGAACACACAGGGCATCAGGTTGAGCAGCGCGCCGCCGAGCAAGGCGAACAGCAGCGCCAGGCCCAGCCCGGGGGATGCGGTGCCGCCGCCGGGCGCGGCGGCGGGCGCCGGCGCCGGCGTCGCGCCGGCCGTGGGCCAGGAGCCGGCGATGTCGAAGCCGATGCGCACGCCGGCCTCGTCGCCGGCGGCGACCAGCACCGCGTCCATGCGCGCCGGCGCCTCGAAGCGCTGGTCGGACAGCGGCACGCGCACGCGCCAGCGCGTGCCGTCCCAGGCGGCCGGGCGCGGCAGCGCGTTGTCGAGCACGCCGCCCGTTTCGGGGAAGAACGCGATCTCGCGGCCGGCCCAGGCCGCGGGCAGCCCGCCGACTTCCAGCGCCAGGCCGTCGGCGCCCACCGTGGCGGACGCCTTGGCCTCGGCCAGCGCGCGCGGGCGCGCGGCCAGCGCCGCCTCGAAGTCGGCGCCGTGGGCCGCGAAGGCGGTGCGCGCCGGGATGTCGAGCGCGAAGTCGCCGCCCTCGGGAATGCAGACGTCCTTGCACACCAGCCAGTCGGCGCGCAGCTTGACGCTCAGCACTTCGCCGCTGAAGCCCGCCGGCACCTCGACCTTGACCGGCAGCAGCACCCGGCCTTCGTAGCCGTGGTTCATCAGCGGCCCGATCGGCAGCCGGCGTGGCGTCGGCCACTCGATCTCGCCGGCTGCGAAGCCGGCTGGCAGCGTCCAGGCCAGCGTGGTGGGCAGGCCGGAGTCGCCCGGGTTCTTCCAGTAGGTGTGCCAGTGCGGCTGGTGTTCGAGGGCCAGGCCCAGCCACAGCGGCTGGCCCGGCACCACGCCCTGCGGCGCGTGCGCCACCAGTTCGGCGCGCACCTGTTCGGTGGCGACCGTCGCGCTGCCGCCGGGCAGGGCGGCGGCGGCCAGCGGCAGCAGCGAGACGAGGGCGGCAAGCAGGACGCGCGGCAGACGCATGGCGTGGCGGGCAGGTGGTGGGCGGAAGGCGGGACCGGGCCGGATTGTCGATCCGGATGAATGGTCAAGCGTGACGTAAGGCAACCGCCCCACCATGCGCGCCGCAGCCCGGCCGAAGCCGTCGGATCCGGGGGCGGTCGAAAAGACCGGGTAACCACGTATAATTCCGAGGCTTTGCTGCAAGCAGACGTGACCGCGCACCATGACCGACACGATCGACCACGGTGCGAAGAAGTACGCCAGCCTTGCAGGTGAGGCACAGGACGAGCCGTTCAAGACCCTGTCGCGCGAGGAAGCGCGGGCCTTGAGGGCGCGTCTCCCGCAGGTCTCGCCCTGGCGGGTCGTCGCGGCGCAGGCCGCGGCGGGGTTGTTGTGCACGGCCATCGTCTGGCTGGTCACGCAACACAGCGGGTCGGCCTGGTCGGCGCTCTACGGTGCGCTGGCCGTGGCCTTGCCGGGCGCCTTGCTGGCGCGCGGCATGACAAGAAGAAGAGGGGCGGGCTCCCCGGTGGCTGCGGCCGCGGGGTTCCTGTTCTGGGAGATGCTGAAGATCGGGGTGGCCATCGCCATGCTCGTGATCGCGGCGAGGGTGGTGCCCGGCTTGAGCTGGCCCGTCCTGCTGATCACGATGGTGGTGTGCATGAAAGTGAACTGGGTCGCGCTGCTGTGGCGCGCCCGTTGATCGACAACGAATTCGGGAAGACGAGATGTCAGCAGAAGGCACAGCGCACGCGCCGACCGCCGGTGAATACATCGTTCACCACCTGCACCACCTGCAGGCCGGCCACCAGAAGGCCGTGGTCGACTTCTCGGTGATCAACCTCGATTCCGTCTTCTGGTCGGTGCTGCTGGGCGCGCTGGGCTGCTGGCTGCTGTGGCTGGCCGCGCGCAAGGCCACCTCCGGCGTGCCGGGGCGCTTCCAGGCCGCCGTCGAGGTGCTGGTCGACATGGTCGATTCCCAGGCCAAGGGCATCGTGCACAACGCCACCAGCCGCAAGCTGGTCGCGCCGCTGGCGCTGACGGTGTTCGTCTGGATCTTCCTGATGAACGCGATGGACCTGCTGCCTGTCGACCTGATCCCCTGGCTGTGGCAGAAGCTGCAGGGCAACCACGACGCCTACATGCGCGTCGTGCCGACCGCCGACCTGTCGATCACGATGGGCCTGTCGCTGGGCGTGCTGATCGTCTGCCTGGTCTACAACGTCAAGATCAAGGGCGCGGGCGGCTGGGTGCACGAGCTGTTCACCGCGCCGTTCGGCAGCCACCCGCTGCTGTACCCGGTCAACTTCCTGATGCAGATCATCGAGTTCGTCGCCAAGACGGTCTCGCACGGCATGCGGCTGTTCGGCAACATGTACGCCGGCGAGCTGATCTTCATGCTGATCGCGCTGATGGGCGGCGCCTTCGCGCTGTCGGGCACCGGCATCGCCCTGTTCCTCGGCCACATCGTCGCGGGCTCGGTGTGGGCCATCTTCCACATCCTGATCATCACGCTGCAGGCCTTCGTGTTCATGATGCTCACGCTGGTCTACGTCGGTCAGGCCCACGACGCGCACTGATCCGCGCACCTTCTTTTCCTTCCCCCTTTTCTTTCTCAATCCAATAAGGAGCCACCATGGAAGTCATTAGCTTTGTTGCCCTCGCCGCCGGCCTGATCATCGGTCTGGGCGCCATCGGCGCCTGCGTCGGCATCGGCATCATGGGCAGCAAGTACCTCGAGTCGGCCGCGCGCCAGCCCGAGCTGATGAACGAGCTGCAGACCAAGATGTTCCTGCTGGCCGGCCTGATCGACGCGGCCTTCATCATCGGCACCGGTATCGCGCTGTGGTTCGCCACCGCCAACCCGTTCCTGGCCCAGATCGCCAACCTGCCGAAGTAAGCCGTCGCCGCCTTCGCGCGACATCCCCCGACGTTTCAAAGGCAACAACGTGAGCATCAACGCTACGCTGATTGCGCAGTTGATCGTCTTCCTGATCCTGGTGTGGTTCACGATGAAGTTCGTGTGGCCGCCGATCACGAAGGCGCTCGACGAGCGTGCGCAGAAGATCGCCGACGGCCTGTCGGCCGCCGACAAGGCCAAGGCCGACCTCGCCGCCGCCAACAAGCGGGTCGAGGAGCAGCTCTCGGCCGCCCGCAACGACGCCCAGCAGCGCCTGGCCGACGCCGAGCGCCTGGCGCAGCAGATGATCGAGGAGGCCAAGGGCCGCGCGTCCGACGAGGGCGCCAAGATCATCGCCGCCGCCCGCGCCGAGGCCGAGCAGGAAGCCGTCAAGGCGCGCGAGGCGCTGCGCGACCAGGTCGCCGCGCTGGCGGTCAAGGGCGCCGAGCAGATCCTGCGCAAGGAGGTCAACGCCTCCGTGCACGCCGAACTGCTCAACCGTCTCAAGGCGGAGCTCTGAGCATGGCCGAGCTGGCAACCATCGCCCGGCCGTATGCCGAAGCGCTGTTCAAGGCGATCGCGCCGAACGACGCGGCGGCCGTCTCCGAGCAGGTGAACGCGCTCGCCGCGGTCGCCGGCAACGAGCAGGTGCGCCAGTTCGCCGACAACCCGAAGGTGCCGCCGCAGCAGGTGTTCGAGCTGGTCACCGCCGCGGCCAAGGCCTTCCTGGGCGACGGCGCGAAGAACCTGCTGCGCACCGTGATCGACAACGGCCGCCTCGCGGCGCTGCCGGAGATCGCCGCGCAGTTCCACGCGCTGGTCAACGCCCGCTCCGGCGTGTCCGACGCCTCGGTGCTCAGCGCCTTCCCGATCGACGCCGCGCAGCTCCAGCAGGTGGTGGCCTCGCTGGAGAAGCGCTTCGGCCGCAAGCTCAAGGCGAGCGTCGCGGTCGACCCGTCGCTGATCGGCGGCATCCGCGTGACGGTCGGCGACGAGGTGCTCGACACCTCGGTCAAGGCGCGTCTCGAACAAATGAAGGCGGTGCTGTCCGCGTAAGCGCGCGGCCAGGAACGTCCCGGAGAACGACATGAATCTGAATCCCGCAGAGATTTCCGAACTGATCAAGAGCCGCATCGAGGGCCTAGGCGCTTCGGCGGACATCAAGAACCAGGGCACGGTGGTGTCGGTGACCGACGGCATCTGCCGCGTGCACGGCCTGTCCGACGTGATGGCCGGCGAAATGCTCGAGTTCCCCGCCGGCAGCGACGGCCAGCCGACCTTCGGCCTGGCGCTGAACCTCGAGCGCGACTCGGTCGGCGCGGTGATCCTGGGCGAGTACGAGCACATCTCCGAGGGCGACACCGTCAAGTGCACGGGCCGCATCCTGGAAGTGCCGGTCGGCCCCGAGCTGATCGGCCGCGTCGTCAACGCGCTCGGCCAGCCGATCGACGGCAAGGGCCCGATCAACGCCAAGATGACCGACGTGATCGAGAAGGTCGCCCCGGGCGTGATCGCGCGCAAGAGCGTCGACCAGCCGGTGCAGACCGGCCTGAAGTCGATCGACACGATGGTGCCGATCGGCCGCGGCCAGCGCGAGCTGATCATCGGCGACCGCCAGACCGGCAAGACCGCGGTGGCGATCGACACGATCATCAACCAGAAGGGTCAGAACATGACCTGCGTCTACGTCGCGATCGGCCAGAAGGCTTCGTCGATCAAGAACGTGGTGCGCGCGCTCGAGCAGAACGGCGCGATGGAGTACACCATCGTCGTCGCCGCCTCGGCCTCCGAATCGGCGGCGATGCAGTACGTGTCGGCCTACTCGGGCTGCACGATGGGCGAGTACTTCCGCGACCGCGGCCAGGACGCGCTGATCATCTACGACGACCTGTCCAAGCAGGCCGTGGCCTACCGCCAGGTGTCGCTGCTGCTGCGCCGCCCGCCGGGCCGCGAAGCCTTCCCCGGCGACGTGTTCTATCTCCACAGCCGCCTGCTAGAGCGCGCCGCGCGCGTCAACGCCGACTACGTGGAAGCCTTCACCAAGGGTGAAGTGAAGGGCAAGACGGGGTCTCTCACCGCGCTGCCCGTCATCGAGACGCAGGCCGGCGACGTGTCGGCCTTCGTGCCGACCAACGTGATCTCGATCACCGACGGCCAGATCTTCCTGGAGACCAGCCTGTTCAACGCCGGCATCCGCCCCGCCATCAACGCCGGCATCTCGGTGTCGCGCGTGGGCTCGTCGGCGCAGACCAAGCTGGTCAAGGGCCTGTCGGGCGGCATCCGTACCGACCTGGCGCAATACCGCGAGCTGGCCGCCTTCGCGCAGTTCGCCTCCGACCTCGACGCCGCCACGCGCAAGCAGCTCGACCGCGGCGCGCGCGTGACCGAGCTGCTCAAGCAGCCGCAGTACTCGCCGCTGCCGATCAGCCTGATGGCCGCCTCGATCTTCGCGGTCAACAAGGGCTACATGGACGACCTCGACGTCAAGAAGGTGCTGCCCTTCGAGCACGGCCTGCACCAGCACCTGAAGTCCAGCCACGCCGGCCTGCTGGCCAAGCTGGAGAAGGACAAGGCCATGGACAAGGACGCCGAAGCGGAACTCAACAACGCCATCGCGGCGTTCAAGAAGTCGTTCGCCTGAGCACAGCGAAAGGAGCTGGACCGTGGCAGTCGGCAAGGAAATCCGCGACAAGATCAAGTCGGTGGAGAACACCAAGAAGATCACCAAGGCCATGGAAATGGTGTCGGTGTCCAAAATGCGCAAGGCGCAGGAGCGCATGCGCGCAGCGCGCCCGTACAGCGACAAGATCCGCAACATCACGGCCAACCTGTCGCAGGCCAACCCCGAGTACCACTCGCCCTACATGCGCCAGGGCGGCAACGCGAAGAAGGTCGGTTTCATCGTCGTCACGAGCGACAAGGGCCTGTGCGGCGGCCTGAACACCAACATCCTGCGCGCCGTGACGGCCAAGATGCGCGAGCTGCAGGGCGAGGGCGTGGGCGTCGAGGCGGTGGCGATCGGCAACAAGGGCTTCGGCTTCCTGAACCGCATCGGCGCCGCGGTGATCTCGCACGCCATCCAGCTCGGCGACGCGCCGCAGCTCGAGAAACTGATCGGGCCGGTCAAGGTGATGCTCGACAAGTTCGTCGCCGGCCAGCTCGACGCGGTCTACCTGTGCTTCACCCAGTTCATCAACACGATGAAGCAGGAGCCGCAGGTGCAGCAACTGCTGCCGCTGTCGGCCTCGCACCTGGAGCAGAGCGCCGCCGAGAAGGCGCAGTACGGCTGGGACTACCTCTACGAGCCGGACGCGCCCACCGTCATCGACGAGCTGCTGACGCGCTACGTCGAGGCGCTGGTCTACCAGGCCGTGGCCGACAACATGGCCTCGGAGCAGTCGGCGCGCATGGTCGCGATGAAGGCCGCGACCGACAACGCCGGCAACCTGATCGCCGAACTGAAGCTGATCTACAACAAGACCCGCCAGGCCGCGATCACCAAGGAACTCTCCGAGATCGTCGGCGGCGCGGCCGCCGTCTGATCACGCACACGAATACCGATTGAAGGAAAGACAAATGGCCAACACTCAAGCCCAGGGCAAGATCGTCCAGTGCATCGGCGCGGTCGTCGACGTCGAGTTCCCGCGTGACCGCATGCCCAAGGTCTACGACGCGCTGAAGCTCGAAGGCTCGGCGCTGACGCTGGAAGTGCAGCAGCAGCTCGGCGACGGCGTGGTTCGCACCATCGCGCTCGGTTCGTCGGACGGCCTGCGCCGCGGCCTGATGGTCAGCAACACCGGCGCCAACATCACCGTGCCGGTGGGCAAGGCGACGCTGGGTCGCATCATGGACGTGCTGGGCAACCCGATCGACGAGCGCGGCCCGGTCGACCAGACCCTGACGGCCCCCATCCACCGCAAGGCGCCGGCCTACGACGAGCTGTCGCCCTCGCAGGAACTGCTCGAAACCGGCATCAAGGTGATCGACCTGATCTGCCCGTTCGCCAAGGGCGGCAAGGTGGGCCTGTTCGGCGGCGCCGGCGTCGGCAAGACCGTCAACATGATGGAGCTGATCAACAACATCGCCAAGGCGCACTCGGGCCTGTCGGTGTTCGCCGGCGTGGGCGAGCGCACCCGCGAGGGCAACGACTTCTATCACGAGATGAGCGACTCCAAGGTCGTCGTGCAGGAGAACCTGTCCGAGTCCAAGGTGGCGATGGTGTACGGCCAGATGAACGAGCCGCCGGGCAACCGCCTGCGCGTCGCGCTGACCGGCCTGACGATCGCCGAGTCGTTCCGCGACGAGGGCAAGGACGTGCTGTTCTTCGTCGACAACATCTACCGCTACACGCTGGCCGGCACCGAGGTGTCGGCGCTGCTCGGCCGCATGCCGTCGGCGGTGGGCTACCAGCCGACGCTGGCCGAGGAAATGGGCCGCCTGCAGGAGCGCATCACCTCCACCAAGGTCGGCTCGATCACCTCGATCCAGGCCGTGTACGTGCCGGCGGATGACCTGACCGACCCGTCGCCGGCCACCACCTTCGCCCACCTGGACGCCACCGTGGTGCTGTCGCGCGACATCGCCTCGCTGGGCATCTACCCCGCGGTGGACCCGCTGGACAGCACCTCGCGCCAGATCGACCCGAACGTCGTCGGCGAGGAGCACTACTCGACCACGCGCGCCGTGCAGGCCACGCTGCAGCGCTACAAGGAACTGCGCGACATCATCGCGATCCTGGGCATGGACGAACTGAGCCCGGAAGACAAGCTGGCGGTGGCGCGCGCGCGCAAGATCCAGCGCTTCCTGTCGCAGCCTTTCCACGTCGCCGAGGTGTTCACCGGCACGGCCGGCAAGTACGTGCCGCTGAAGGAAACCATCCGCGGCTTCAAGATGATCGTCAACGGCGAGTGCGACGCGCTGCCCGAGCAGGCCTTCTACATGGTCGGCACGATCGACGAGGCCTTCGAGAAGGCGAAGAAAATCAACTAAAGGAGCCGCGCGATGGCCACCATCCACGTCGACGTCGTCTCCGCCGAAGAGAGCATCTTCTCCGGCGAGGCGAAGTTCGTCGCGCTGCCGGGCGAGGGCGGCGAGCTCGGCATCCTGCCGCGCCACACGCCGCTGATCACCCGCATCAAGCCGGGCGCGGTGCGCATAGAGCGCGCCGACAACGGGCAGGAAGAGTTCGTCTTCGTCGCCGGCGGCATCCTCGAGGTGCAGCCGAACTGCGTGACGGTGCTCGCCGACACCGCGATCCGCGGCCACGACCTCGACGAGGCCAAGGCCACCGAGGCGAAGAAGCTCGCCGAGGAAGCGATGAAGAACGCCAAGAGCGACATCGACTTCGCCGCCGCGCAAAGCGAGTTCGCGACGATGGCGGCGCAGCTCGCGGCGATCCAGAAGCTGCGCAAGAAGTAAGTCGCCTGCCGCCTGCTTCACGAGAACCCGCCCGGCGGCGACGCCCGGCGGGTTTTTCTATGGGTGCGTGCGGTGGTGATGGCGGGCGTTTCTCGATTGCATGATGTTCGCGAACGATGGGGTGCGCTTCGATAGGCGCTCACCCGCAGTGCTGGGCGTTACCATTCGCGCGGCATCGTCCGGTAGGCAATGCCCACCCGAGATAGCGCGGTTCCCGAAGGTCACAGCCGCCGACCGAGACGATCCATGCCCCGCCCGCGAACCAAGGAAGATCCATTGAGCCTGTCGAGATCCGCAGCGAAGAAAACCAAGGCGCAAGCGCGACCAGGCCGCATGCCCGTCGACGCCGAGGCGCCCGAAAGCTTGGTTGAGCAAGCCTACCTGCGCATCGAAAACGACATCGCCCGGCTGGAACTCGCGCCAGGGCAAGTGGTGTCCGAGAACATGCTCGCGAGCCGCTACGAGATCGGGCGCACGCCCATACGCGAGGCGCTGCAGCAACTCGCGCGCGAAGGGCTGGTGGTGATCCTGCCCAAGCGCGGCATCGTGATATCCGAGATCGACGTTCGCAAACAGCTGCGTCTGCTCGAGGTCAGGCGCTATATGGAGCGGTGCATCGTGCTGCTCGCGACCCGCAACGCCAACGACACGGAGCGCGCCCACTTCGCGGCCATCGCGTCCGAGATGACGGTGGCCGGCGCCAGCGAAAATGGTGAAGCATTCCTTGCGCTGGACGGTGAGTTCAACCAACTCGTGCTCGCGGCGTCGCGCAACGAGTTCGCCGTGGCCTCCATGAAGCTGACCCAGGGCTTGTCGAGGCGCTTCTGGTTCGCCTTCTATCAGAAGTCAGCGGACCTCAACCGCGCAGCGCAGTTGCATGCGGCGATCGCCGATGCAATCGCGCGCAAGGACGAAAGTGCCGCCGAGAAATCGCTCGACCAGCTCCTCGACAACGTCAAGGAGTTCACGCTCGCGACGCTCGATTCCTACCACGACTGAGCGGCAGCGCGAGCGGCCTCAGCCCACCCGGAACAGGTCGGCATCCATCAGGGCAAGCTCGGGGGCCACGCGCACATTGTTGAACTCCATCAGGTCCAGGACTTGGCTTCGCGCATCGATGCCCGGCGCCACTTCGATGAGCACCAGCCCCTCGGCATCGACCTCGAACACCGCGCGCTCGGTGATGAGTTTCGCGCGCTGTCCGCGCTCCATCACATTGCGGCGCACCGGGTAAGTAATATGGTCGGCGCGGCGCACGAACTTGCGCACCTTGCCCTCGCGAATGATGCGCAGCTTGCCGTCTTCGTAGCCGATTTCCAGACCGCCGGTGGTGAACGTGCCGGCGAAGACCAGGTCGGTGGCGTTGTAGGCGATATCGATGAAGCCGCCGGCGCCCGGATTGGCGACGCCGAAGCGTGAGACGTTGACGTTGCCCTGCTGATCGAACTGAGCGAAAGCCAGAGCCGCGAAGGGACAGCCGCCGCCGTCGATGAAGTCGAACTGAGTGACGCCGTCCAGCAGCGCCTCGGGGTACTTGTTCGCGGAGAACTGCCAGCCACTCATGACCAAACCGCCGAAGGGGCCGTGCTCGGTGGTGAACTGGTAGTCGCGATAGTGACCACCGGTGAGATGGCCATCTTCGAGCAAGATGGTCGGGGCATCCGAAGATGCGCCGAAGCCGAAGATCGAGGTTACGCCCGGGCGAATCTCGCGTGCCGCGCGGCGCGCCACGATCTTGTCGGCGCCATAGGCGAGCCGATCAGACGTTTGCCCGTCCCAGGACTGTCCGCCGAGAAAGGATGAGTCGTGAGCGACGTCGGTACTCATCATCTGCGTCGCGTCGACCACCACCTTGTCCACCAGCACGCCCGGGATCCTGGCCTGCGCAGCCGGGCGCGAACCACGTTCCACGACCTTGCGGACCTGGGCGATCACCGTGCCCCCGCAGGCCTTCACCGCAAGTGCGATCTGCAGCGAACTGGAATGGATCGGTTCATCCTCGAAGGAGAGGTTGCCGAACTCGTCCGCGGTGCTGGCGCGAATGAAGCCCACATTCAACGGCCAGGTCGGATAAAAGAGATAGTCCTCGCCCTTGAAGTTCACGCGCTGGATCAAGTCCTCCTCGGCGAGCGTGGTGAACTTGCCGCCGCCCTGGGCCGGATCGGCATAGGTGTCGAGGCCGATCTTGGTCAGGTATCCGGGTCCGCGGCGCGCGACCTCGCGCAGCCAGTGCATGCTGGCGCCGATGGGCCAACTGTAGGCCTCGATGCGGTTCTCGCGGATCAGTCGCATCAGTTCCGGACGTTTGCCGGTCTTCGGATCGACCGGATTGACATAGGAGCCGGCGACGATCCGCTTCATGTGCCCCTCGATCGCGACATGATCCATGCCCTTGATGTCCATCGCATCGCCGGTGCCGCAGGGAAAGTAGAAGGTCAGCCCGGCCGGGTCACCCGTGGACTTGAAGCGGCGAGCCAGCCCTGCGAGCAGGGCATCCGGGGTGATCCAGCCGATCACGCCGACCGAGGCCACCGAGTCACCGCTCTTCACCAGCGCGACCGCTTCTTCCACCGTACAGATCTTGCTCATTCCATTGCTTTCATTGTTTGCAGCGCTGCCGCTCATGCCTTGACGCCGAAACGGCGCAAGGTCGCCTTGGCGGTCTCGGTACGGCAGTTTTCCTTGAACATCCGGGACGCGAGCGCATCGCCGCTCTCGCCGTTGCGCGCGGCGTGCGCCGCGAAATAGAGCTTGGTCGAGGCCACGGCCTCGAGCGGCAGTCGCGCGAGCATTTGCGCGATCTCGATCGCGCGCGGCAGCGCCTGGCCGTTCTCCGCGAGGTGATCGACAAGGCCGAGGCGCAATGCCTCGTCGCTCGTGAAGACCTGGCCGCCCCAGCTCAACTGGCGCGCACGCGAGACACCGACCCGGTTGACCAAGGTCTCGA
This sequence comes from Piscinibacter sp., assembly GCF_047600445.1. Taxonomy (GTDB): domain Bacteria; phylum Pseudomonadota; class Gammaproteobacteria; order Burkholderiales; family Burkholderiaceae_C; genus Piscinibacter. Next base: position 119,814 of record NZ_JASGKT010000001.1, on the reverse strand, counting down.
GGCCCCAGGGCGGAATCCAGCCGATTTCGACTTCCGGCAGATTCCATCGAACCGAGCTCCCGGCGACGATCACATCGCAGGAGGCAGCCAGCACGAATCCTCCGCCGAGCGCGAATCCTTCTACGGCTGCGATCACCGGTTTGTCCAATTGCGCGATCTCACGACAGAACGCCGCGGTGCGTGCCTCGTGGGCACACATTTCGTCCAAGGACATGTGGGCGAGCTCCTTGAGGTCACTGCCCGCGCAGAAGCCAGGTGCGCAACCCGTGAGTACCGTTGCCCGAATGGCTGCATCCGAGTCGTTGCGTTGCAGCAGCTCACGCAATCGAGCGACCAGGGCGTCACTCAGTGCATTGCGGCGCTGCGGTCGATTGATTGTCAGGGCCGCCACCGGTCCGTGGCGCTCGACGAGGATTTCGCTGTTCATTCGCTAATTTCTGTTTTGGAATCGAAGTTGTCGGATGTGGCCCTGGCGGTGGCGGTCAGGTACCGGCAACCGCATTGAGACTGGCGCTCGCGCTGCCGTCGCGAACTCGTTTTTCGGGCCGGATGAACCAGGCGGCGACGATGCCAACGACCACGCAGGCGGCGATGAAGTACCAGCCGTTGGTGTAGACCTTGGCGCCGTTCTGCACCACGATCAGCGCCGCAAAAATCTTCGCCGTGAAGGCGGCGCAGGTGTAGCCCACGCCATTCGAGAAGCCGACCGCCTTTCCGTAGAGCTCAGGCGAGAAGATTTCCGCCGGAACGGCCAGGAATGGGCCCCAGGCCATGTTGCCGAAGAAGCCCATGCCGCACAGGGCGACCAGGAGCATGGCGGGCTCGGCCGCGGTCACCGTGGCGAGCAGCAGGATGAAGGGAATCAGTCCGATGAAGCAGGCCAGGATCATCACCCGGCGGTTGCCCTTGAAGACTCGATCCGACAGGTAGGCGGAGACGAAGCTGCCGAGCGCGCCGGAGAGAAAGTAGGCAGCACTCCAAAAGCCCATCTTGGTCAACTTGAAGCCGAAAACGTCGGACAGGTACAGAGGGATCCAGACCATTGCGCCGTAGTAGACGATCTGCATGGCGATATTGACGACCACTACAGCGACGAAGCTCGGGTTCTTGAAGAAGTCCAGGAAGCCGATCTTGTTGTGGCTAAGGATCTGCTTCTGTGCGTTCTCGTAGTGGCCTGCCTGCACGGTGCCGGCCCTGATTTCGTCGGCGTAGGCGTACTCGAGGTCCTCGCGGGTCGCCTTTGGGTATTGCTCCGGACGGTCGAAGATCAGCAGACCGATCATCAGCAACGGGATCACGCCCAGAGCGGCGGTGACATAGAAGACAAAACGCCAGTCGCCGGCATGAGCGGCCATCTGGGTCGCAAGCACCGCGGCCCAGGCCGGGGTGAGGATCCAGGCCCAGGACAGCAGCGACTGAGCACGCGCCCGCCCGTCCTTGTTGAACCAGCGCATCAGAATGCGCGCGGAGGGCACGTATTCGGTACCGACCAAGAAGCCGAACAGGGCCATGCGGAACAGATACTCCTCGCGCGTCGCGAGCATCCCCATCCAGGCCGTCATGACCGACCAGGCGAGCACCGAGAAGATCAGGATCTTCTTGGCGCCGAACCTGTCGGTCAGGAAGCCCGAGATGTACTGAGCCGGTCCGTAGAAGAGCAACATCAGGAACGCACCGGTGCCGATGTCGGTGGTGCTCAGATGGACATCGTGCGCAATCGCGGGCGTTAGCACGCTGCTCTTGACGCGATCCAGGTACTGGATGCTGTAGGCCACGAACAGCACGAGGGCTGTGATCCAACGATAGGGAAGGTTTTTGAACACAGGTGTCTCCGTCGGGGTGTCAGTGTCGCGTGCCGCATGGCACATGACATCGTTCTAATATGTCAGTAAGATATGAGAAGAATATTAGCATCGCGAGGAGCTGTCAACATGAAGGTTTCGCATCGGGATCCCGCTTCCGGCATCCGCGTCAACGACTGTCGTCCTGCCAGTCACCTTGAGTGCGACCTGCTCGTCGTCGGCGGCGGCGCGGCGGGTGTCGCCGTGGCCACCACGGCAGCGCGGCAAGGGCTGGATGTGCTGCTGGTCGAGCGATATGGCTTCTGCGGTGGCGGCGCCGTCGCCGGTTTGTCGGGAACGGTTTGCGGCCTCTACGAGGCCTCACGCAATGCCGGCTCGGTGCCGCGGCAGGTAGTGTTCGGCTTCGCCGACGAGTTTCTTCGGCGTCTCGCGGACAAGGGTGGAGTGACGAGCCCCGTTCGCTACGGGCAGACCTATACCCGGGTGCATGAACCCCACGTCTGGCGCGAGACCGCCGACCGCCTGCTGGCCGAAGCCGGCGTGCGCGTGCTCCTGCATACCCTGGTCACTGAGGTGCTCACCGAGGGGGGCGAACGCATCGCAGGTGCGATCGCGAGCACCAAACAGGGCAAGCTCGACATCCGTGCGCGGCTGACCATCGATGCCAGCGGCGATGCCGACATTGCCGCGATGGCCGGCCTGGCCACCTTCATGGGCGACAACGGCCGGATTCAGAACCCGACGATGATCTTCCGCCTGAGCGGCGTCGACATGCCGCGCTTCCTGGCCGCGCGCGGGCCCGACAGCATCATGGATGACTCGGTCTCGAAAACCATTCAGCGGCTGCATCGCGCGAACGAGTACCAGTTACCGCGCGCAAAGATCTTCCTGTTCGAAACGCCGCGCCCGAATGAGCTGTTGTGCAACGCCACTCGCATCATCGGCCGTGATGGCCGCGAATTGAACGCCGTGCTGACGGCTGACTTCACCGAGGCCGAGATCGAGGGCAGAAAGCAGGTGCGCGAGTACGAGCGCTTCCTGCGTGGCCACGTGCCAGGGTGCGAGAACGCCTGGCTCAACGACACCGGCGTACAGGTCGGGGTCCGCCAGACGCGCCAGATCGCCGGCATGCAGACCCTCCACAACACCGACGTAACCGGCAAGGCCCGCTTCGCGAGTGCGATAGCGCGCAGTCCCTGGCCGATCGAACTGCACAGCGGTGAAAAGCCGCAACTGGTCTGGCTCTTCGATGACTACTACGAGATCCCCTATGAGTGTTTCGTACCCGAGTTCGGCGAATCAATCCTGATGGCCGGGCGCTGCCTGTCGGCAGAACACGAGGCGATGGCGTCGGCCAGAGTCACCGCCCAGTGCTTCTCGTACGGACACGCGATCGGTCACGCCGCTGTTCTCGCCGTGCGCGATCGCATTGCTCCGCGCGCCATATCCGGCGCCGAAATTCGCGCGCTGCTGAATCGGGACGGTGCGCAACTGGACTAGGGTGTGTTCACACTAATGTCACTCACAGCTGACATGTTGCAGACTGCTGGGCATGGAGATCACGCCCGAACAATTCGCGAAGATCGAGCACTGCTTGCCGACGCAGCGCGGCAATGTCAGCCTCAGCAACTTGCAGGTGGTCAACGCCATCCTCTACGTGGCCGAGCACGGCTGCAAGTGGCGCGGACTGCCCAAGCGCTTCGGCAACTGGCACACGATCTATACGCGCATGAACCGCTGGACCAAGGCCGGCGTGCTCGATCGCATGTTCGAGGAGTTGCAGAAGGCCCAGGTTGTGCGCATCAAGATCGAGGCGGTGTCGCTGGACTCCACGAGCATCAAGGTTCACCCCGACGGCACGGGGGCTCTAAAAAAAACGGACCCCAAGCCATCGGCAAGTCCCGCGGCGGATGGAACACCAAGATTCATATGGTTGCCGCGGATGCTCGAACGGCCATAACGTTCTCGCTGTCGCCAGGCCAGGCAGGCGACGCTCCGCAAGGCCGCGAACTGCTCACCCGCCTGGGGCCGCCGAATCGGCCACTGCATCTGCTCATGGACAAGGCCTACGAGGGCAACGAAACCCGACAGTTGGCACTCGACTTGGGCTACATCCCGGTCGTGCCGCCGCTGCGCACCCGCGTCGAGCCTTGGGAATACGACCGTGAGATGTACAAGCGGCGCAACGAGGTCGAGCGCCTGTTCCGGCGCCTGAAGGCCTACCGCCGCATCTTCTCTCGCTTCGAGAAGCTCGACCTCATGTTCCTCGGCTTCATCAGCTTCGTGCTCGTCGCTGATGGGCCGAGAATGTGTTAACAGGCCCTAGTCCATGACACCGCATCAAGACAAGGGGCGGACAAACGGACCGTCTGATCATCTAGAAGCATCGGTGCGCGCGAGCGATCTAAACAAACTATAGGCAGGGAGTGAGAGGAGTGATAAGCATCGACTCAACCAGAGTTCGGGTAGTTCTTTTCTTGGTGTTGTACCAGTTGTTCGCGCACAGCCAAGCTCAGGCCGCTTCGGATCTTTGTATTGGAGATGCAGACGGTACAGCTGATTGCAGGCCACCTGACATAAGTGAGTTTGTCTATGTCGTCGAACCCGGCGGACCATTGCCCCCAGCCTGCAACAATGTCGGCCCTTTCGCATCGGAAGAGGAAGCGAAGGAAGCTGCACTCGGCATATTGATCTGCGCGTCGCCTGCAGTGTGCGCGACGACGCCTGTGTCTGAAGATCCCTGGGTCGTCGTAGGCTACAACTTCCCCGTATACCCCATGAGCCTTCGGAGGAGGCTGAACTACGTTACGACCTTCTACAACAACGTGGCCCCCAATTGCGACCGCCAAGGTACCGCCGGGGCCACCATCCGAAAAGATCGTCGCGTACAGTGCCCATTCGGCTATCAGCCGGATGTGACGTGGAGCTATTGCTTGCGTCCGACGCAGGCCGACTGCGGGCCTTGTGACAAGAGAGGAAATCCTGTCAATGTGCTCAGCGCCGAGAAGGTGCAAACCGAGATTGACTACATCTCTGGTAATTCAACGGATCTCAATGTCACTCGCCACTATAGAAGTTACGGCCACGCTGCGCGCGATACCAGCCGCATTAGCGGCATGCTCGGCAACTACTGGAGAATAAATTTAGATCGAACCATCTCGATCGCGATGGCAGGCGCGAACACCGTTGCGCATGTAGAGCGGCTCGACGGACCTGTGAAATCATTCGTGCTGACGAATGGGGAATGGGCGCCTCGGACCGACAGGCAAAGTCGACTTCAGACAATGCTGAGCTCCTCCGGTGGTCCGGCAGGTTGGCGCTATGCCGACGGAGCCAACCAATGGGAAGTCTTTGACAGCGGGGGGCGTCTGACTCAATTGCAGCGAGCGTCGGGGGGTCGGCAGAGCTTCGTCTACTCAGACGCCGCTACTCCGCTATCCGTGGCACCTCGGCCGGGACTTCTGATCGCTGCATTAGATGGGGCGTCTGGACGCGCCATGCAGTTTCGGTTCGACGCTTATGGGCGGATGAAGGCGATCGTGAATCCGGCTGGCCAAGAGACGCTGTTTGACTATGGCGGCGCAACAGCGTTCTCGACGGATGGTCGATTCCGCTTGAACGCGTTGACATCAGTGACATACCCCGATGGCTCCAACAAAGCGTATCACTACAACGAGGCCCAACACACGACATCCGGAAGCAATCCGCTCAATGCGTTGACTGGGATTACCGATGAACTGGGCGTTCGGTACGTGACATTCGGCTACCTGGACTCACAGGCCGTTCGGACTGAGCATGCCGGAGGGGTGGGCAAGTACTCCTTCGCGTACTCCGGTTCGTCCACCTACGTGACTGATCCACTGGGAATCCAAAGTCTCGTCTACAACACGAATGTTCGTGGGATTCTGCACAACGCTGGTTCCTCGCAGCCTGCTGGTTCGGGCTCGGTGGCTGGCAGCAAATCATTGACTTACGACGCCAACGGAAATCTCGCGAGCGCCAACGACTTCAACGGCAAGCGCATCTGCTATGCCAATGACTTGACCCGCAACCTGGAGACGAGTCGAGTCGAGGGCCTGGCCGGCGGCACGAACTGCCCGACGGTAACCGGCAGCGGCGCGACGCTGCCTGCTGGCTCCCGCAAGATCAGCAGCCAATGGCACCCTGACTGGAGGCTGCAGGCGAAGGTAGCCGAGCCCGGCCGAATCACCACGTACGTGTACAACGGCCAGCCGGACCCGCTCGCTGGGGGAGCGGTTGCCTCGTGCGCGCCGGCAGGCGCGCTGCTGCCCGACGGCAAGCCCATCGCGGTGCTGTGCCGCCAGGTGGAGCAAGCCACCACGGATGCCAACGGCGCTGCGGGCTTCAGTGCGACGCTGGACGGCACGGTGGCCAACCGCGAGCAGCGCTGGAGCTACAACCAGTGGGGCCAGGTGCTGACCCACGACGGCCCGCGCACCGACATCGCGGACATCACGACCTACACCTACTACAGCGACACCAGCTTCACCGGCACGGGCGCTGCGGCCGTGGGCCACACCACGGGCGACCTGCAGAGCGTGAGCAACGCGGCGGGCCAGCTCACCCAGTACACCCAGTACGACAAGCACGGCAACGTCATCCAGAGCATCGACCCCAACGGCATCATCACGACCAACAGCTACGACCTGCGGCAGCGGCTGTTGAGCACCAGCGTGGGCGGCCAGACCACCAGCTACAGCTACGACCTGGCCGGCCAGCTCAAGCGGGTGACCCGGCCCGATGCGAGCTGGATCGGCTACGACTACGACCCGGCGCACCGACAGACGGCGGTGTACGACAACCTGGGCAACCGCATCGAGTACCTGCTGGACAACGCCGGCAACCGCATCGCGGAGACCGTGAAAGACAACAGCGGCGCACTCAGACGCCAGCTCGCCAGAAGCATCGACGCGCTCGGCCGTGTTCAGCAGACCACCGGGAGGAACTGATCATGAACACGGTCCGCATCGCTGTCGCACTGGCCGCGGGCTGGGCGCTGGGCGTGCACGCACAGACGCCGCCGGCCCCGCCGGTCTCGCCCGCACCGGTGACCAACTACGAATACGACGCCAACGGCAACCCGACCAAGACCATCCAGGCGCCTGGTGTGGCGGGCTACAACTTCGCCACGACCAACACCTACGACAGCCTGAACCGCCTGAAGGACAGCACCGACGCCAAGGCGGGCAAGACCCAGTTCGGCTACAACGGGCGCGAGGATCTGACGCAGCTCACCGACCCGAGGAACCTGGTCACCCAGTACCCGCGCAACGGCCTGGGCGACGCCACCAGCCTGGTCAGCCCGGACACCGGCACGGCTGCCCACACCTACGACGCGGCGGGCAACCTCAAGACCCGCACCGACAGCCGCGGCGTGCTGGCCACCTACAGCTACGACGCGCTGAACCGCCTGACCAAGATCGTCTACAGCCTCAGCGGCCAGACCTCGATCACCCAGACCTGGAGCTACGACCAGACAGGAACGGGCTACGCCAACGGCGTGGGCCGCCTCACCTCGGCCACCCACCCGGCCGGCTCGAGCCAGTACACCTATGACGCCCAGGGCCGGCTGCTCACCGAGACGCAGCGCGTCAGCGCCGCCAGCGGCGCCAACGCCGCGCAGGTGAGCAGCACCGTCACCTACACCTACGACGCGGCGGGCAACCTCACCAGCCTGACCTACCCGAGCGGGCGCAAGCTGGTCATCGGCTACACCGGCGGCCAGCCCAGCTCGCTCGCCCTGGCGCCGGATGGCAGCAGCGCCGCCACCAGCCTGCTCAGCCAGATCCAGTGGGAGCCCTTCGGCGGCCCGCGCAGCTGGCTGTGGCAGATGGCCAGCGGCACGCGGCAGCACAACTGGATCTACGACAGCTCGGGCCGCCTGGTGCGCCAGAACCTGGGCGACAGCCTGCGCGACATCAGCTACGACGCGGCCGACCGCATCACCGGCTACCAGCACTACGACGCCACCACCGGCGCGGCCCAGGCGGCGCTGGACCAGAGCTTCAGCTACGACGAGCTGGGGCGCCTGAGCGGCATCACCACGGCATCGGCCAGCTGGAGCATCGGCTACGACGCCAACGGCAACCGCACCGGCCTCACCCTCAACGGCACCACCAGCGCCTACACCACCGCCAGCACCAGCAACCGGCTGACCAGCACCACCAACCCGGCCCGCAGCTTCGGCTACGACAACGCCGGCAACACCGTCAGCGACACCTACACCGCCACCTACAACCTGGCCGGGCGCTTGGCCACGCTGCTCAAGGCGGCAACCACCACCACCTACAGCGTCGACGGCTTCGGGCGAAGGGTGCGCAAGTTCGACAGCACCGGAGCCGCCAGCACGGTGCTGTTCGTGTACGACCAGCTCGGCCAGCTGCTGGGCGAGTACAACGGCTCGGGCACGGCCCTGCGGGAGTACGTCTGGCTGGGCAACGTGCCGGTGGCGGTCTTTACGCCGGACCCGGCCAACGCGGCTAACCCGCCGCTGGTGTACTACATCCACACCGACCACCTGGCCACGCCGCGCATCGTGCTCAACACCGCTGGGCAGCAGCGCTGGAGCTGGCTCGCCGAGCCCTTCGGCACCACTGCGCCGAACACCAACCCGCAGAACCTCGGGGCCTTCGCCTTCAACCTGCGTCACCCAGGCCAGTACGCCGACGCCGAGAGCGGGCTGTTCTACAACTACTTCAGAGACTACGATGCCTCCACAGGCAGGTACGCTCAGTCCGATCCCATCGGGCTCGCGGGGGGCATCAATACCTATGCCTACGTAGCAGGCCAGCCCACAAGGTTCACCGATCTAATGGGGCTGCAATCTTCCGGAGAGGACCGCCCCTCATCGCCAGGCGTCGGTATTCCGGATCCGAGTGCCGCCGCGCAACGAGACCTCGCTCGCATACTGCAGCGAGGCCTTGATAGGTTGTTCTGTGAGCCAGATTGCTTCGAGCTTGAGAGCCAGATCATTGAGCTTGCGGCGGAGTTGCGCCTTCGATTCGTGCAAATGACGGCGGACGCAGGGAACCTCTATTGCGCGCGGCCCATCGGTCAGTTTTCGTGGTTGGGTCATCAGTTGCAGTACAACCAAAAGCAGAAGCGACTTCAGAAGTTGATCGCCCAAGCGAAAGCGAAGGGCTGCCCAGTGAACCCTGAGTACGAGCGACTCAGCAACATGCCTCCACCCATTTGCCCTGCACGGTGATCAATTGATAGAACCCTTAGGCCAAACTGAATCGCAGCGGCTTGTCGAAGCTTGGTTGAAGTACCACGAGCGTCTGGAGCAGGCGGGCGATCTAACGGGAAGCACAAATGTTGCCGACGAGTACCTATGGGCAATCGAGCGACTTGACGATGTTGTCACCAAGTATCCGGAGGATGGCTGGCGACTTGTCATGGAACTTTTCATGCTTGCTCGTTCGGACTACCAGCTCGCATGTCTTGCGTCGGGTGCGCTGGAGGACTTGCTGGCAAGGCATGGGCGAGATCTCATCGATCGCGTTGAGCAAACGGCCTCAATGAACGCAAGGTTCCGCGAGATGCTTGCCGCTGTCTGGCAGAACGCGATAGCTGACGATGTTTGGGCGCGCGTCAAGCGGGCGGTTGAGTCGTCGGGGAAGGCGTGAAGCTGAATGCCACATCCCACAAACCTTGACATCCTGAGCCGCCTCGGCAGGACCGACGGCATCTTGCCCGTGCAGACGATTAGGGCGTGTTCACACTAATGTCACTCACGGCTGACATGTTGCAGACTGCTGGGCATGGAGATCACGCCCGAACAATTCGCGAAGATCGAGCACTGCTTGCCGACGCAGCGCGGCAATGTCAGCCTCAGCAACTTGCAGGTGGTCAACGCCATCCTCTACGTGGCCGAGCACGGCTGCAAGTGGCGCGGACTGCCCAAGCGCTTCGGCAACTGGCACACGATCTATACGCGCATGAACCGCTGGACCAAGGCCGGCGTGCTCGATCGCATGTTCGAGGAGTTGCAGAAGGCCCAGGTTGTGCGCATCAAGATCGAGGCGGTGTCGCTGGACTCCACGAGCATCAAGGTTCACCCCGACGGCACGGGGGCTCTAAAAAAACGGACCCCAAGCCATCGGCAAGTCCCGCGGCGGATGGAACACCAAGATTCATATGGTTGCCGCGGATGCTCGAACGGCCATAACGTTCTCGCTGTCGCCAGGCCAGGCAGGCGACGCTCCGCAAGGCCGCGAACTGCTCACCCGCCTGGGGCCGCCGAATCGGCCACTGCATCTGCTCATGGACAAGGCCTACGAGGGCAACGAAACCCGACAGTTGGCACTCGACTTGGGCTACATCCCGGTCGTGCCGCCGCTGCGCACCCGCGTCGAGCCTTGGGAATACGACCGTGAGATGTACAAGCGGCGCAACGAGGTCGAGCGCCTGTTCCGGCGCCTGAAGGCCTACCGCCGCATCTTCTCTCGCTTCGAGAAGCTCGACCTCATGTTCCTCGGCTTCATCAGCTTCGTGCTCGTCGCTGATGGGCCGAGAATGTGTTAACAGGCCCTAGGCGCGCTCGGACTAGCCCCGGTGCAGGCCGAACAGCCAGGCGATCAGCGAGAAGCTCACGAACGCCAGCGCGGTGCTGACCATGATGATGCGCGTGATGCGGCCGTTGTCGGCGCCGTAGCGCTCGGCCAGCAGCGACACGTTGCTCGCGCTGGGCAGCGCGGCGGCCAGCACCAGCACGGTCAGCGCGAAGGGCGAGACGTTCGCGCCGGCGGCGTTGGCGAGCAGGCCCGCGCCGAGCAGCAGCAGCGGGTGCGCCAGCAGCTTGACCAGCGCCACCGGCACGAACTCGCGCGCCGGCGTGCGCGTGTGCACCTGCTGCTGCGCGCGCCACAGCACCGCGCCGATGGTGAACAGCGCCACCGGCGTGGCGGAGTCGCCGAGCATGCGCACGATCTCCATCACCGGCGCCGGCAGCTTGAGCGACAGCGCCGAGGCCAGCACGCCCAGCGCGATGGCCCACGGCAGCGGATTGGTCAGCGCGCCGCGCAGCGCGCGGGCCAGCGGCACGGCCAGGCCGTGGCGCGTCGCCGTCTCGCTGCGCGGGCGCAGTTGCGCGAGCGCCAGGCACAGCGAGCTGGTGACGACGATGTCGAACAGCAGGCAGCCGATCAGCGGCCCCGCGCTGGCCTCGCCGAGCAGCCCGAGCAGCAGCGGAAAGCCCATGAAGCCGGTGTTCGGGAAGGCCGCCACCAGCGCGCCGAAGGCGGCGTCCTTCATCGTCACGCCGGCGCCGCCGGGCGTGCGGCGCAGCGTCAGCGCGATGGTCAGCGCCACCAGCAGCAGCGCGCTGCCGCCCCACATCGCGATCAGCACCGGGTCGATCAACTGCGCGACCGGCGTGCCCGCGCCGAAGCGGAACAGCATGCACGGCAGCGCGAAGAACAGCACGAAGCCGTTCAGGCCGGGGATCGCCGATTCGGGCAGGTAGCGGCGCTGCACCGCGAGGTAGCCGAGCAGGACGAGGGCGAAGAACGGGAAGGTGACGGCCAGGATCGCCTGCATGGCGGCGAGTATCGCAGCGCGGCGCCCGCCGTCCGGGCCCGCCGTGGGCCGTCGCTATCATGGCGCGCCCTTCTTGCTGCCCGCCTCGCGCTTCCCGTGTCCGAACCCGCCTCGCTCAACCCGGCCCAGATGGAGGCGGTGCACCACCTCGGCGGGCCCTGCCTGGTGCTGGCCGGCGCCGGCTCGGGCAAGACGCGCGTCATCACGCACAAGGTCGCGCGGCTGCTGCAGGCCGGCTACGCGCCGGCGCAGATCGCCGCGATCACCTTCACCAACAAGGCCGCGGCCGAGATGCGCGAGCGCGCCAAGGCGCTGATAGGCGCGCGCGCCGCCAAGCCGCTGGTGGTCAGCACCTTCCACTCGCTGGGCGTGCGCCTGCTGCGCGAGGACGGCCAGCGCGTCGGGCTGAAGCCGCAGTTCAGCATCCTCGACAGCGACGACGTGCTGGCGATCCTGAAGGACGCCGGCGGCAGCACCGACAACGCGTTGGCGCGGCGCTGGCAATGGGCCATCAGCCTGTGGAAGAACCAGGGGCTGGCCAGCGGCCAGGTCGAGCCGGCCGACGACGACGAACGCGTCGCGCGCCAGGTGATGCAGCGCTACGAGGAGCGCCTCGCGGCCTTCCAGGCGGTCGACTTCGACGACCTGCTCGGCCTGCCGGTGGCGCTGCTGCGCCGCGACGGCGAGGTGCGCGCGAAGTGGCGGCAGCGGCTGCGCTACCTGCTGGTCGACGAGTACCAGGACACCAACGCCGTGCAGTACGAGATGCTCAAGCTGCTGGCCGGCGAGGACGCGATGTTCACCGCGGTGGGCGACGACGACCAGAGCATCTACGGCTGGCGCGGCGCCACCATCGAGAACCTGCGCCGCCTGCCGGCCGACTACCCGGCGCTGAAGGTGATTCCGCTGGAGCAGAACTACCGTTCGAGCGGCCACATCCTGCGCGCCGCCAACGCGGTGATCGGGCACAACCCCAAGCTGTTCGAGAAGAAGCTGTGGAGCGCCTTCGGCGACGGCGAGCCGGTGCGCGTGATCGAGTGCGACGGCGAGGAGCACGAGGCCGAGCGCGCGGTGGCCTTCATCCAGAGCGAGCGGGCCAAGGGTGGCGAGGTGGCGTTCAAGGACTTCGCCGTGCTGTACCGCGCCAACCACCAGGCGCGCGTCTTCGAGCAGGCGCTGCGCCGCGCGGGCATTCCGTACAAGGTGTCGGGCGGGCAGAGCTTCTTCGACCGCGCCGAGATCAAGGACCTGTGCGCCTGGCTGCGCCTGCTGGTCAACAGCGACGACGACCCGGCCTTCCTGCGCGCGGTGACCACGCCCAGGCGCGGCATCGGCCACCAGACGCTGGCCGGCCTGGGCGAGTTCGCCGCGAAATGGAAGACCAGCCTGTACGAGGCGCTGTTCGCCGAGAGCCTGGGCACGGTGCTGAACGCGCGCGCGGTCGGCTCGCTGCACGAGTTCGGCCGCTACGTGGGCGATCTCGAATACCGTGCGCGCCACACCGTCGGCGCCGAGGACGCGAAGGCGCTGCTGACGGGCTGGCTGAAGGACATCGGCTACGAGCAGCACCTGCACGACGGCGAAGACAGCGAGAAGCTCGCCGCGGCGCGCTGGGCCAACGTGCTGGACTTCGTCGACTGGGTCGCCAAGCGCTGCGGCGGCGAGATCGAGAACGACGGCGGCGTGTCCGTCGAGACCGAGAAGAAGAGCGTGCTCGAGGTGGCGCAGGCCATCTCGGTGATCATCAGCCTGGCCGAGCGCGGCGACGAGCAGGACGTGGTGACGCTGTCGACGCTGCACGCCGCCAAGGGCCTGGAGTGGCCGCACGTGCTGCTGGCCGGCGTCAACGAAGGCCTGCTGCCTTTTCGCAGTGACGGCAGCGGGGCCGACGAGACGACCCCGCAGCGCCTGGAGGAGGAGCGGCGGCTGATGTACGTCGGCATCACGCGCGCGCGCCGGACGCTGCTGGTCAGCACGCTGCGTCGGCGCAAGCGCGGCCGCGAGACGGTGGCCGGCGTGCCCAGCCGCTTCATCGCCGAGATGAAGCTGCACGAGGCGCGGCAGAAGGAAGACCCGCGCGCCAAGCTCAAGGCGCTGCGCGAGGCCGCCGCCGCGCGCGCGGCGGGGACCGCAAAAGCGTAGAGCGGCGTGCCGGCGCCGCCGGCCCCGGCGCGCTACATGCCCTTGAACAGCCCGGCGAAGCCGCGGCTCACCTCGAGCTTCTCGGGGTGGCCCTTGACGCTGACGATCTGGCGGCCGCGCAGGTCGCGGGCGACGCCGGCGATCGCCTTCACGTTGACCAGCGTCGAGCGGTGGATCTGCCAGAACAGCTCGGCGTCCAGCTCCTCGGCCAGCTCCTTGATCGGCTTGCGGATCAGCGCTTCCACGCTCGCGGTCTGCACGCGCGTGTACTTCTCGTCGGAGACGAAGAACAGCACGTCTTCCACCGGGATCATCTGGATGCTCTGGCCGACGCTGGCCTGGACCCACTTCAGCCGCGGCGCCGCCGCCGGGTTCATGTGCGCGGCGAGTTTCTGCAGCAGCGGCTGCATGCCGGCCAGCGACGGGCCCTCGCCGCGCTCGCGCTGCGCCAGGCGTTTGCGGATGCGCTCGGCGGTGCGCGCCAGGCGCTCGCGCTCGGCCGGCTTGAGCACGTAGTCGACCGCGCCCTGCTCGAAGGCCTGGACCGCGTATTCGTCGTAGGCGGTGACGAAGACGATCTCGCAGCCGGCCCAGCCGCCGCTGTCGTCGCTGCCGGCGTCGCCCTCGGCGGGCAGTTGCGCGATCGCGCGCGCCGCCTCGACGCCCGTCATGCCCGGCATGCGGATGTCGAGGAACACGACGTCCGGCCGGTGCTGCGCGGCGAGCTGCACCGCCTCGGCGCCGTTTTTCGCCTCGGCGACGATCTCCAGCCCGGGCCAGGCCTCGGCCAGCCGCGCGCGCAACTGCTCGCGCATCAGCCGTTCGTCGTCGGCGATCAGGGCCTTCATGCGCTCATCGTAGCGTCGTCGCTGCCGTCGGCCGGACGCGCCACGTAGGGCACGGTGATCGTCACCCGGGTGCCGCCGCCCGGGTTCTCGGCCACCGTCAGCGAGGCCTTGGCGCCGTACAGCAGCGCCAGCCGCTCGCGGATGTTGTTCAGCCCGATGCCGGTGCCGGCGGTGGCCGCGCGGCCGAAGCCGACGCCGCTGTCGGCCACCGTCACGGCCAGCTTGCCGTGCACGATCTGCGCCGCCACCGACAGCGTGCCGCCCTCGGGCTGGGGCTCCAGGCCGTGCTTGACGGCGTTTTCCACCAGGCTCTGGATCATCATCGGCGGGAAGGCCGCCGAGCGCAGGCCCTCGGGCACGTCGATCGCGGTGGCCAGGCGGTCTTCCATGCGCACCTTGAGGATTTCGAGGTAGGGCGTGATCACCGCCATCTCGCGGCCGAGGTCGCGCACGCCGCCGCCGGCGCCGCTGGCCTCGCGCATCGTCGGCATGCTGGCGCGCAGCAGCGCGATCAGGTTCTTCTGCATCACCGAGGCGCGCTTCGGGTCGGTTTCGATCAGGTGGTCGATCGAGGCCAGCGTGTTGAACAGGAAGTGCGGCTCCACCTGCGCCTGCATCGCCGCCATGCGCGCCTCCACCACCTGGCGCTTGAGCTGCTCGGCCTCGGCGGTCTCGGTGGCCTGCGCCGCCTTCACCTCGGCCTGCAGGCGGCCCTTGTAGGTGATCTTCAGGATGATCGACATCGCGATCCACAGAAAGGCCAGGGTCGGCAGCTCGTCGCCGAGCGTGAAGTAGTCGCGCTGGCGGCGCGGCGCGATGTGTACGGTGATGTCGTCGTCGCGCGCCTCGGCGGTGTCTTCGGCGTCCTCGGCTTGCCCGGCGGCGGACGCCGGTGCCGACGCCGCGCTGGCCGCGCCCGCGGGCGGCACCGCCTTGCGGCTGCGCTCGATGTGCACGATGGAGGGCGGCGGCGCGGCGTCGGCCGGCGTCCACTGCGGGATGCGGATGTTGAACGGCGGCACGTTCTGCGCGACGCCGGCGACCACCAGCAGCAGCAGCGACAGCGCGATGAACTTCCACCAGCTCACCGCCGCCAGCCAGCCGCCGTAGGCGTGGTAGCCGCGCACCACGGCGGCCTTGAAGGCGGCCCAGCGGCCGGGGTCGGAAGGGTGGCTCGTCATCGCGGCCGACTGTACGGCCGCGCCGCACGGCGCGCGAGCCCGTTGCGACAGGCTGCGCGCCGCGCCGACGGGCTGCGGATCAGCCGTACAGGTAGTTCGGCAGCCAGAGCGTCAGGCCGGGCCAGAGGTACATGATCACCATGCACGCGATCACGATCAGCATGTACGGCATCATGCCGGCGAAGATCTGGTTGAGCGTCACGTGCGGCGGGCTCACCCCCTTGAGGTAGAAGGCCGACATCGCCACCGGCGGTGACAGGAAGGCCGCCTGCAGGTTGACGAACACCAGCGTGCCGAACAGCAGCGGGTCGATCTGGAAGTGCGACAGCAGCGGCAGGAAGATCGGCACGAAGATCACGATGATCTCGGTCCACTCCAGCGGCCAGCCGAGGATGAAGATGATCGCCTGCGACAGCAGCAGGAACTGCACCGGCGTCAGGTTCATCGCCATGATCCACTGCTCCACCAGGCTCTGCCCGCCGAGGATGGCGAACACCGCAGAGAACAGCGCCGAGCCGACGAACAGCCAGCACACCATCGCGGTCGTCTTGGCGGTCAGGAACACCGCCTCCTTGATGCGCTGGAAGGTCAGCGTGCGCGCCTGCCAGGCCATCAGGAAGGCGCCGGCCGCGCCCACCGCGGCCGACTCGGTGGCGGTGGTGATGCCGAACAGGATCACGCCCAGCACCACCAGCGTCAGCACCGTCAGCGGCATCACCGAGGTGATCAGCATGCGCAGGATCTCGAACTGCTCGGCGTCGAGGTTGCGGTAGTAGTACGCCAGCAGCAGCAGCGTCGCCACGCACACCGCGGCGAAGCCGCTGTAGAAGCCGTCGGGCACCAGCGTGATGTGCTGGTCGGGCCGGATGTCGGTACCGAGCTGCTGCAGCCCGCCTTCGTCGCCGCCGCCGCTGCGCGCGGGGGCTTCCGAGCCGGGCGGCTCCTGCAGCCCGCCGCTGTCGGCGCCGGGCGGTTCCTGCAGGCCGCCACCCGCGCCGGGCGGCTCCTGCACGCCTGCGGCGGCCGGCGTGGCCGCGACGGCGCTCACCGCCGCCGGCGCGGCCTGCGGCACGTTGTCCTTCAGCGAATAGATCGTCACGTACCACCACACCGTGCCCAGGCACACCAGCGCCAGCAGCAGCGGCACCAGCGCCCGCACCAGGTTGGCCAGCAGCATGCCGAAGCCGACCTGCGCTTCGGCCGGCGCGGCGGCGCGCGAGGGCAGCAGCAGCGCGCGCAGCAGCGCCGGCAGCATGAAGCGCGACTGGTGGTCGCGCAGCCAGGCCACGAACGGCGAGATCGGCACGCTCATCTGCCCGGGCGGCAGCTTGGGCGCCACCTTCGGGTTGAGCAGCGCCCAGCCGAGGATGTAGGCGAGGTACAGCAGCGAGAGGAAGAAGCCGGGGAACATCGCCGCCGCGTAGAGCTTGACCACCGACTGCCCGGCCACCGCCGCGTAGACGATGATCATCACCGAGGGTGGGATCAGGATGCCCAGCGTGCCGCCGGCGGTGATCACGCCGGCCGCCAGGCGGGTGTCGTAGCCGGCCTTGAGCATGGGGCGGAAGGCGATCACGCCCATCAGCACCACCACCGCGCCGACCAGCCCGCTGGCGATGCCCCAGAAGGTGCAGACGATCAGTGTCGTCACCGCCAGCGAGGCCGGCACGCGCCGGAACGCGAGCTGCACGCTGTGGAACATCTTGTCGACCAGCGCGCCACGCTCCATCACGTAGCCCATCAGCACGAACAAGGGAATCGACAGCAGCGTCTCGTTGGTCATCGCGCCGAAGGCGCGCTGCACCATCAGGTCGAACACCTGGTTGTCCAGCCAGTGCGCGGCCGGGTTGTAGAAGGCGATGAAGCCGAAGAACATGCCCAGCCCCATCAGCGTGAACGCCGTCGGGAAGCCGAGCAGGATCACCACGACGATGAGGCCGAGCATCGTCAGCCCGAGTGCCGCGTTGCTCATGACTTCGCTCCGCTGATGCGCTGCTGCGCCGCCATTTCCTCGATGTGCTTCGCGCTCTCGATCGCCGCGCGGCGCGCCTCGTCGTCGACGTACTCGCTCTTGGCGAGCTGCTGCTCGACGACGTCGATCTCCTCGGCGTCCTTCAGCCGCTCGGTCCACTGGCCGGTCTTCAGGCAGGCCACGCAGCGGATCATCTCGGCGATGCCCTGCATCAGCAGGATCGCGCCGGCCACCGGGATCACGAACTTGAACGGGTACACCGGCAGCGGCGTCGCGTTGAAGGTCTGCTCGTGGATGCGCAGCGAGTCGCCGAAGTAGTCCCAGCCGGAGATCGTCAGCGCCAGCACGCCGGGCAGGAAGAAGACGCCGTACAGCACGAGGTCGAGCGCGGCCTGCGTGCGCGGCTTGAAGCTGCCGTACAGGAAGTCGCCGCGCACGTGGCCGTCGTGCGCCAGCGCGTAGGCGCCGCACAGCATGAACAGCGAGCCGTACATCATGTTGTTGACGTCGAAGATCCACGCCGTCGGGGCGTTCAGCGCGTAGCGCTTGAACACCTCGGCGCAGACCACCACCGTGAGCGCGACGATCAGCCACGAGGCGGCCTTGCCGACCCAGGTGCTGATGCGGTCCGCGGTATGCAGGAGCGATTGGACGTTCATCGGAGGTGGGCCGCGAGGCCCGCGCAGACAAGAAATCGGCCATCCGGTCGACGGATGGCCGTGGTGGGGCGGCGTGCTGCCGTTGCGGCGGCCTTACTTCTTGCCGAAGTAGTGGTTGTAGGCCATCTTGTAGTCGACCATGTAGTCGTTCTGCCACGGGATCACGCGCTGCGCGTAGGCGCGCTGCGAGTCGAGCACCTTCTTGAACGTGGGGTTCTCACCCGACTTCTTGGCGACCACCTTGTCCCAGGCGTCGAGCTGCGCGCGCAGGATCGCGTCGGGCGTCTTGTAGAAGCTGACGCCGGCCTTCTTCATCTCCTGGTAGTCGCGCGAGTTGCGCTCGATGGCCTTCCAGCTCATGTCGGCGCTCGAGGCCTCGACGGCGACGTCGATCGCCTTCTTCAGCTCGGCCGGCAGGCCGTTGTACTTCGGGCCGTTGAACAGGATCTCGAACTGCTCGCCCGACTGGTGGAAGCTCTGCAGCATGCAGTTCTTGGCCACGTCGGGGAAGCCGAGCACACGGTCGGAGCTGGCGTTGTTGAACTCGGCCGCGTCGATCAGGCCGCGGTCCAGCGCCGGCACGATCTCGCCGCCGGGCAGCGGGTTGACCGCCGCGCCCAGCTCGGTGAACACGTCGACCGCCAGGCCGACGGTGCGGTACTTCAGCCCCTTGATGTCCTCGACGCGAGCGATCGGCTTCTTGAACCAGCCCAGCGGCTGGGTCGGCATCGGGCCGTAGAGGAAGGACTTCACGTCCAGGCCGAGCGCCTTGTAGATCTCGACGAGCAACGCCTCGCCGCCGCCGTAGTAGTGCCAGGCGAGCACCATGTTCGGGTCCATGCCGAAGGCCGGGCCCGAGCCCCACAGCGCCAGCGCCGAGTTCTTGCCGTAGTGGTAGGCCACCACGCCGTGTCCGCCGTCGAGCGTGCCCTTGGCCACCGCCTCGAGCAACTGGAAGGCCGGCACCACCGCGCCGGCGGGCAGCACCTCGATCTTCAGGCGGTTGCCCGCCATGTCGTTGACCTTCTTGGCGAAGTCGTTGGCGTACTCGTGGAAGATGTCCTTGGCGGGCCAGGTGCTCTGGAAGCGCAGCGTGGTGGTCTGCGCGTTGGACACCATCGGCGCGGCCATCGCGCCGGCGGCCACCGTGGTGGTGGCGGCGGACTTCAGGAAGCGGCGGCGCGGGGCGGGCGTGGGCTTGCTCATCGAGGGGTCTCCGTTGTTGGTGCGGCTGTGGAAGAACGAGCCCTGACTCTCTCGTCCGGCCACCGCCGCATCAAGTGGGTAAAACCCTTCGAACTGCTGTTCAAGATATGAACAGCCGCTGCGCCCGCGCCGCGCGGGATGCCTCGCCGACTCTTATTGCTTGATCGCCTCGATCTGGATCAGCAGGCGGATGTTGTCGGGAATACCCGGCAGGCCGTAGACGAGCCCGTACTGGCTGCGCACCAGCGTGGTCTCGAAGTCGCCGCCGCACACCTCGCGCTTGAGCATCGGGCTCTGGAAGCAGTTGAAGCCGGTGGCCTTGAGCGTCACCGGGTTGCTCTTGCCCGCCAGCGTCAGCGTGCCCGACACCTCGCTGACCTTGTCGCCGTCGAAGACGAACTTGTCGCCGACGAACTTCGCGCTCGGGTGGCTGGCGACGTCGAAGAAGTCCTTGCCCTTCAGGTGGCCGTCGAGCGGGCCGACGCCGGTGCTGACCGAGCTCAGGTCGATGGTGATCTCGGCCTTGCCGGTCTTGGCGGCGCGGTCGATCTGCACGCTGCCGTCCTTCTTCTCGAAGCGGCCGCGCAGCGTCGAGGTGCCGGCGTGCTTGGCCTCGAAGTAGACGAAGGTGTGCGTCGGCTCGACGTGGTAGGTCGCGCTCTGCGCTTGGGCGAGGCCGGCGGCGGCCAGCAGGGCCGTGGCGAGCAGGGTCTTGGTCATGAGCGGGTGTTCTCCTGGGTAGGGTGGTTGGGAAATCGGTCAGATCGGGCCGACGCCCGTCAGCGCGAGCTTGAAGCGCACCTGCACGTCGTCGGCGACCATCGAGGTGTCCTTCCAGTCGCCGTCGCCGATGCGGAAGGCCAGGCGCTTGAGAACGAAGCTGCCGGTCGCGGTGGTGTTGGCGCCGGACTGCGCCAGCGTCACCGGCACGACGACGTTCTGCGCCGTGCCCTTGATCGTCAGCGTGCCGGCCACCTCGTACCTGCCGGGGCCGGTGGCCTTGGCGGCGGTGCTCTTGAAGGTGGCCTGCGGGAATTTCTTCGTATCGAACCAGTCGGGCTTGACGATCTCGGCCTCCGTCTCGGCCGAGCCCAGCGACGCGCTGGCCAGGTCGACGGTGAAGGCGATCGCCGCGGCCTCGGGCTTCTTGGGATCGAACGCCACCTTGGCGTCGAACTTGCGGAACTTGCCGTCCACCGGCACGCCCATCTGCTTGCTGGTGAAGGCGATCTCGCTGCCCGCGCCGACGAGCTGCTGCGCGCCGGCCGGCGCGGCGATGAAGACGGCGGCCAGCGCGAGCGTGCCGGTGGCGAGGAGGGTTCTCATGGTGTGGCTTCTTTCTTGTCGGTGTTCAGGCGCGGCCGGGGCGCATGCGGTTCAGCAGGCCATCGCGGTCGACGAAGTGGTGCTTGAGCGCCGCGCCGACGTGCCCCAGCACCAGCACGGCCATCGTGAAGGCGAGGATCTTGTGCAGAGGCTTGATGGCCTCTGCGAGTTCCTTGTCGGGTGAAACAAAATCCGGCAGCGGCAGCACGCCGAACAGCACCACCGGAAAGCCCGCCGCCGAACTGTAGGCCCAGCCGGCCAGCGGCACGGCGAAGAACAGCAGGTACAGCAGCATGTGGGTGGCGTGCGAGGCGCGGCGCTGCCACGCGGGCATGGGCACGTCGGGCGGCGGGCGGTGCGTGAGCCGCCACAGCAGGCGCAGCGCCGACAGCGTCAGGATGCAGATGCCGGCCCACTTGTGCCAGTTGTAGAGCTTCAGGCGCTGCGGCGACATCGGCAGGCCGCTCATGTAGAGGCCCATGCAGAAGGCGCCGATCAGCGCCAGCGCGAGCAGCCAGTGCAGCGCGATGGCGGGCAGGGTGTAGCGGGTGGAGGTGTCGGGCATGGTCGTCGGGCATGGCGTGAACCGATGCCCGGGACTTTAGCCGCGACCGTTCAATCGCGTTTCACGTCGCTTGACGTGAGCGTTCAAATGGACTGGCGGGTCCTCGAGGCGGCAAAAGGGCCGTCCGGGGCGCCCGCGCCGCGCCGATGTCAACAGTCAAGCGGCGCGCCTGGCCTCGCCGCCGTCGCGCCATTGCCCCATCAGCCCGCTCCACTTGACCCGCGCCGCCGCGAGATGGCGCGCCTTGACGTGGCCGTAGCCGCGGATCTCTTCCGGGATGCGCGCGATCTCGACGGCCAGCGCGAGATTGGCTGCCGACAGCGTGCGCAACACTTCCTCGATGCACTCGCGGTACTCGCCGATCAGCGCGCGCTCGGCGCGGCGCTCCTCGCTGCGGCCGAAGGGGTCGAAGGCCGTGCCGCGCAGGCCCTTCAACTTCGCCAGCACGCCGAAGGCCGAGCGCATCCACGGCCCGTAGGCCTGCTTGAGCGGCTCGCCCTGGGCGTTGGTCTTGGCCAGCAGCGGCGGCGCGAGGTGGTGCACCAGCTTCACGTCGCCGTCGAACATGTCGGCCAGCTTCTTCGTGAAGGCGGCGTCGGTGTGCAGCCGCGCGACTTCGTACTCGTCCTTGTAGGCCATCAGCTTGAATAGGTAGCGCGCCACCGCCTCGCTGAGCTTCGTGCCGCCGAGGCCGGATTCGGCCTGCCGCACCTTGTCGACGAAGGCCCGGTACTGCGCCGCGTAGGCCGCGTTCTGGTAGCCGGTGAGGAAGTCGACGCGCTTGGCAATCACTTCGTCGAGCGAGGGCTTCCTGACGAACTCGATCACCGCCGCCGCCGCGAACAGCGAGCGCACCGCCGCGAGATCGTGCGCACAGCGCCGGCCCCACTCGAAGGCGGCCTGGTTGTTCTGCACCTGCACGCCGTTGAGCTCGAAGGCGCGCATCAGTGCCGCGTGGCTCAGCGGCACGCGGCCCTTCTGCCACGCATAGCCCAGCAGCAGCGGGTTGGTGAAGATCGAGTCGCCCACCAGTTGCACCGCGGCCTGCTCGGCGTCGAAGCTGCCGACCATCTGCGCGCCCACCGCCGCGGCCAGCGCGGCCTCGCAGCTTCCGCCCGGGAACTGCCAGTCGGGGTTGCGCACGAAGGCGGCGGTCGGCGTGCCGTGGGTGTTCAGCGCCACGAAGCTGCGGCCCTCGCGCATCACGCTCATCGTGTACTTGTTGGCGCCGACGATGGCGTCGCAGGCGATCACGAGGTCGGCCTTGGCGGTGTCGACCTTGGTGGTGTGGATCGCCTCGGGCCGGTTGGCGATCTGGATGTGGCTCCAGGTGGCGCCGCCTTTTTGCGCCAGGCCGCCGGCGTCCTGCGTGACGACGCCGCGGCCTTCCAGGTGCGCGGCCACGCCGAGCAACTGGCCGATGGTGATGACGCCGGTGCCGCCGACGCCGCCGACCACGATGCCCCAGGGCTGCTCGGTGACGGGCAGCGCCGGCTCGGGCAGCGGCGGCAGCGATGACAGGTCGCCGCGAATTTCCTTCTTCGCCTTCTTCAAGGCGCCGCCTTCGACGGTGACGAAGCTCGGGCAGAAGCCCTTCAGGCAGGAGAAGTCCTTGTTGCAGGTGTTCTGGTTGATGCGGCGCTTGCGGCCGAACTCGGTCTCGACCGGCTCCACGCTCAGGCAGTTCGATTGCACCGAGCAGTCGCCGCAGCCTTCGCACACCAGTTCGTTGATCACCACCGTCCTGGCCGGCGTCGCCAGCTTGCCGCGCTTGCGGCGGCGGCGCTTCTCGGTGGCGCAGGTCTGGTCGTAGATGATCGCGGTGGTGCCGGGAATCTCGCGGAACTGGCGCTGGATCGCATCCAGCTCGTCGCGGTGGTGCACCGTGATGCCGGGCTCCAGCCTTCCCTTCACGTCCGGGCCGTCGTACTTCTGCGGCTCGTCGCTGACGATGACGATCTTCTTGACGCCCTCGGCGGCGAGGCTCTTCTGGATCTGCATCACCGAGTGGCCCTCGGGGCGCTCGCCCACCTGCTGGCCGCCGGTCATCGCGACCGCGTCGTTGTAGAGGATCTTGTAGGTGATGTTGACGCCGGCGGCGATGGACTGGCGGATCGCCAGCAGGCCGCTGTGGAAGTAGGTGCCGTCGCCGAGGTTGGCGAACACGTGCGCGTCCTTGGTGAACGGCGCCTGGCCGACCCAGGCCACGCCCTCGCCGCCCATCTGGCTGAAGGTGCTGGTGCTGCGGTCCATCCACACCGACATGAAGTGGCAGCCGATGCCGGCCATCGCGCGCGAGCCTTCCGGCACGCGCGTGCTGGTGTTGTGCGGGCAGCCGCTGCAGAACCAGGGCGCGCGATCGCCGGTGTCGATCTTCAGCGCGGCCATGGCCCGCTCGCGCTGTGCGATCACGTCGAGCCGCGCGTCCATGCGCGCCGCCACCTCGCTGCCCGCCGGCGCGAAGCCGAGCTTCCTGAGCCGCTTGGCGATCGCCTTGGCGATGATCGCCGGCGTCAGGTCGGCCTTGGCGCGCAGCAGCCAGTTGTCGCTCGGGTTGGGCATCGACCATTCGCCGCCGGAGAGGTCGCCCTCGGGCTCGTCGAACTTGCCCAGCACGTTGGGCCGCACGTCGGCGCGCCAGTTGTACAGCTCTTCCTTGATCTGGTATTCGATGACCTGGCGCTTCTCCTCGACGACCAGGATCTCCTGCAGCCCTTGCGCGAACTCGCGCGTGATGGTGGCTTCGAGCGGCCACACCACGTTGACCTTGTGCAGCCGGATGCCGAGCTGGCGGCAGCGCGCGTCGTCCAGGCCCAGGTCGGCCAGCGCCTGGCGCGTGTCGTTGTAGGCCTTGCCGCTGGCGATGATGCCGAAGCGGTCGTTCGGCCCCTCGATCACGTTGTGGTTGAGCCGGTTGGCGCGCACGTAGGCCAGCGCCGCGTACCACTTGTGGTCGAACAGGCGCGCCTCCTGCTCCAGCGCCGCGTCGGGCCAGCGGATGTGCACGCCGCCGGGCGGCATCGTGAAATCCTCGGGCAGCACGATCCTCACGCGGTCGGGGTCGACGCTCACCGAGGCCGACGACTCCACCACCTCCTGGATGGTCTTCATGCCGGCCCAGACGCCGGCGTAGCGGCTCATCGCGAAGGCGTGCAGGCCCATGTCGAGGATGTCCTGCACGCTCGACGGGAAGAACACCGGCAGCCCGCAGGCCTTGAAGATGTGGTCGCTCTGGTGCGCCGCGGTGCTGCTCTTGGCGACGTGGTCGTCGCCGGCGATCGCGATCACGCCGCCGTGCTTCGCGGTGCCGGCCATGTTGGCGTGCTTGAAGACGTCGGAGCAGCGGTCCACGCCCGGGCCCTTGCCGTACCAGATGCCGAACACGCCGTCGTACTTCTTCGATTGCGGGTAGAGGTCGAGCTGCTGCGTGCCCCACACCGCGGTGGCGCCCAGCTCCTCGTTGACGCCGGGCTGGAAGACGATGTGGTTGGCCTCCAGGTGCTTCTTCGCCGCCATCAGCGCCTGGTCGTAGCCGCCCAGCGGCGAGCCGCGGTAGCCGCTGACGAAGCCGCCGGTGTTCAGCCCGGCGGCGAGGTCGCGCTGGCGCTGCAGCATCGGCAGCCGCACCAGCGCCTGCACGCCGCTCATGAAGGCGCGGCCGTGGGCCAGGCTGTACTTGTCGTCGAGCGAGGCGCTTTCCAGGGCCTTGCGGACCGCCTCGGGCAGGGGTGCGTTCATGGGGCGTCGCTCCTTGGTTGGGCTCGGACGAGTGTAGGGATTCGCCGCGGTGAAGTGCTTTCTTTCGTTGCCGTGTCAGGCATTGGTCGAGAAACGATCTTGCGTCTGGACGCCTTGAACAAGCAAAATCTCGCCGTCCATGCGCACTCAAGGGAAAACCCCAGATCCGGCGCCGGCACCCGCCGGGCCCGCCGAAGCGCATGGCGCGAACCTCGATCGTTTCGACATCGCCATCCTGCGCGAGTTGCAGCACGAAGCGCGCCTGTCCAACGCCGAGCTGGCCGCGCGCATCGGCCTGTCGGCCGCGCCCACCTGGCGGCGCGTGCGCTGGCTGGAGGAGCAGGGCTTCATCACCGGCTACCGCGCCGAGATCGACCGGCGCAAGATCGGCCTGGGCGTGCTTGCCTTCGTGCGCATCGACGCCGACCGCAACACCGCCGAGGCGACGCGCGTGCTCGAAGAGGCGATCCGCCGCCAGCCCGAGGTGATCTCGTGCCACTACATCTCGGGCTCGGGCACCTTCGAGCTGCAGGTGATGGCCACCGACCTCGACGCCTTCTCGCGCTTCGCGCTCGACGCGCTGATCAGCCTGCCGCACGTGAAGGACGTGCACACCAGCTTCTCGCTCGGCGAGGTGAAGTCGGGCGGCGTGCTGCCGCTGGGCCACCTCAAGGCGGCGGGCGGCGCATGACTCGCTTCAACGTGGCCAGAGCACCCACATGCGCAGCGGCTGCTTCATGCGCCCGGCCTGCGCCTCGGCGTCTTCGCCCCAGCCCCAGAAATAGTCGGCGCGCACCGCGCCGGTGATCGCACTGCCGGTGTCCTGCGCCATCACGAGGCGGCGCAGCGGCGTGGCCGACAGCGGCTCGGTGGTGTCCAGCCACACCGGCGTGCCGTAGGGAATCGACTGCGGATCGACCGCGATCGAACGCCCCGGCGTCAGCGGCACGGCCTGCGCGCCCTTGGGGCCGACGTTCGGGTCGGGCAGCGCCTCTTCCTTGAAGAACACGTAGCGCGGGTTGCTCCACAGCAGCTCGTTCAGGCGCTTGGGGTTGGCGCGCGCCCAGGCCTTGATGGCCGGCCAGGAAGCCTCGCCGGGCTTCAGCTCGCCCTGCTCGATCAGCCAGCGGCCCACCGACTTGTAGGGCTGGTCGTTGTGGCCGGCGTAGGCCACGCGCACCTGGCGCTTGCTGCCGTTCGCCTCGGTCAGCAGCAGCCGGCCCGAGCCCTGCACCTGCAGCAGCAGCGCGTCGAGCGGGTCGGCCACGAAGGCCAGCTCGCGGCCGCGCAGCGCGGCCTGCGCGGCGGGCAGCGAGTCGATCTGGCGGCGTGTCCACCACGGCTTGCGCGCGGCCAGGTCGTCGGGCAGCGCGTGCAGCGGCACGCGGTAGGGCGCGCGCGCCTCGCGCCGCGCCGCCACCAGCGGCTCGAAGTAGCCGGTGGCCAGGCCCTCGGCGTTGCCGTCGAGGCTCTCGACGCGGTAGGGCCGCACTCGCTGCCGCAGCCAGGCGCGCGCCTCGGCGTCGCCGGCCGGCGTGAAGCCGCGCGCCGCGGCGCAGACGCCCTCCCAGCCCGGCGCGGGCTTCTCGCAGCCGCGCTGCAAGGCGGGCCACAGCTCGCGCGTCGTGTCGGCGTCCCAGCCGGGCAGTTCGCTCCAGTCGGCCGGCTGCCAGCGCGCGCGGTTGCGCACCAGGGGCGCACTGGCCGCCGGCGCCGCGGCGGCGGCGGGTTCGGGAGCGGGTGCGCGCGGGGGGTCGGGTTCGGGCGTCACGGCGCAGGCCGCCAGCCCTCCTAGAATCGCCGCGCCCATCAATGCGCGGCATCGAGACATCGTCATGGGGTTGATTCTGCTGGAAGCGCTAGGCGCGCTCGCCGTCCTGCTGCTGATCGTGTGGTGGACGATGTTCTCCGGGCGCCGCAAGGGCGAGCGCCGGCGCGACGACGAGCGCGATTCAGGCTGAGTCCTTCGGCGGGAACAGGAACGACAGCGGCGCATGCCGCAGCCGCGCGCGGATCGCGCGGTAGATGCGGCTGCGGTCGGCCAGGCGGATGCCGCGCGAGCGCAGCGCGACCCGGAAGGCCAGCGCGAAGCTGACCGTCAGGTTCAGCACGCCGGTGGCCGCGATGCCGGCCACGCACCACCAGAACGCGCCCTCGCGCAGCAGCCCGACGCCGAGCGCGCCCAGCGCCGCGGCGAGCTGGCCGGTGGACAGCGTGACGTGGCGCACCTCCAGCGGCAGGGCGAAGAAGCTCGCGACGGCCGGCGCCAGGCCCAGCATCAGGCCCAGCGAGACGTTGGCCGTGAGCCCCGAGACGTTGGCGCGCCACCAGGCGCCCCAGCGCTGCGCGCGCGCCGCGCCGAGCAGCGCGATCGAGCGCGGGTTCCAGGCGATGGCGCTGTCGAGCCGGTGCCACACGAACCAGTTCTCCGCCCAGCCGGCGACGATGGAGCTGGCGAACAGCAGCACGCCGGTGAAGGCGGCGTAGAGCGCCGTCGGGCCGAGCAGCGTGATGGCGTGCAGCACGTGTTCGGCCTCGTGCGGCCCGACCAGCGGCGCGCCGAAGACCGCCCGCGCCGCGAGCTGCGCGGCCAGCACCAGCGGGCCGGCGAGCATCAGGTTGCCGAAGATGCCGGCGGCCTGCGAACGGATCAGGTGCGCCACCTCGTCGACGAAGGCCTCGACGCGCGCGTCGTCGCTGACGTCGTTCAGTTTCTCGGCCATCGCCGGCGCGGTCATCGCCGGCTGCTTGGTCGCCACCGTCCAGTGCATCAGGTGGATCAGCACGAAGCTGGCCGCGTAGTTGAGGCCGGCCGCGAGCCCGGCCCAGAACGCCGCCAGGCCGAGCGCGCCGATCAGGAACTTGACGAAGGTGGTGCCGGCGATCACCGCGCCGCCGCCGGCGGCGGCGCGCAGCATCGCGCGGTACTCGGCGCGGTCGCGCGTGATGTAGTGCTCGCCGGTCTCGGCGCTGCGCTCGGCCACCTTGCGCGCCAGCAGCGAGTAGTGGCGCTCGAACAGGCTGCGGATGCCGCGCCGCGCCTGCGCCTCCTGCGCCAGCGCGGCGATCAGGCGCAGCATCTCGCGCGCCGGCCGCGGCGCGAGCAGCGTGTTCAGCAGCGCCTCGATGCGCTCGCAGCGCGCGCGCAACTGGTCGCTCTCGAACACCACGTTGACCGACACGCCGTACTGCTCGAGGTGCGCGCTCACGCTGGCCGCGGCGCGCCGGCAGGCCTCGAGCGCCGCGCGCAGGTACTGCGCCTCCTGCAGCAGCGCGCCGCCGTCGCCGGAGCGCGCGTGCTCGCCGAGCCGCTCGGCGCTGCGCGCGAGCTGGCGGAACGGGTCGTCGGCGAGCAGCTCGGCGCTCATGCGCTGGCGCAAAGCGCCCGAGTGGCCCGAGGCGCGCACCGCCGCGGCGAGGTAGGCGATGCCGTCGAGCAGCGGCTCGCGCCAGTCGCCGGCCTGCGCGGCCAGCGGCGCCAGCGCGCCGCTCAGGCGCGCCAGCGTGTCGTCGTCGATCTCCGCCAGCCACTGCGCGTCGCGCCCGCTCGGGAACAGCAGCGCGAACAGTTCGCCCAGGTCCTGCGTCTCGGGCGTGATCGGCAGCAGGCGCAGCCGCAGGCGCTGGCCCAGCTCGCCGAAGAAGTTCATGCGCGGCGCGAAGCCGAAGTCGGCCAGCAGCGCGACGGTGTCGACCTCGCGCCAGAAGCGCGCCAGCAGCGCGCCGACCGCGAGGCGGTGCTCGTCGTGGCGCTGCAGCACGTTGAGCAGGTGCTTCAGCCGCAGCACCGGCAGCGGCGTGGCGCGTTCGGCCTCGCCGTCCAGCGGCGCGCGGCGCAGCCACTCCATCAGCCGCACCAGCCAGAGCTGGCGCTCGGCCAGCGGCGCCTTCGGGTCGGCGGCGTTGAGCAGCGCGGTCAGGTCCCAGCCGGCGGCGCGCGCCCGGCCGCCGCCCGCGGCGCCGGCGCTCAATGCAGTGTCGCCGCGGCGGCCAGCGCGAACTCCGGCACCGCGGCGTCGAAGGGCTGCGCGTCTTCCGTCATGCAGAAGAACGTGCCGCGCATGCTGCCGTGCGGCGTGGCGATGCGCGTCCAGCTCGTGTATTCGAAGTGCTCGCCGGGGCGCAGCAGCGGCTGGTGGCCGACCACCGCGAGGCCGCGCACTTCCTCCGTGCGGCCCTCGCCGTCGGTGATGATCCAGTGGCGCGCGATCAGCTGCGCGGCGACGTCGCCGGTATTGCGGATCGTGATCGTGTAGGCGAAGGCGTGCTGGCCGCGGGCCGGGTCGGATTGCTCGGGCAGCGGGCGTACCACGACGGTGTTGGTGAACTCGGGTCGTGCCATGGCGGCGCATTCTAGGAGCGCACCTAGAATTCTTCCCATGAGTACCTACCGCATCGCCCCGAGCATCCTGTCCGCCGATTTCGCGCGTCTGGGCGAGGAGGTGCGCAACGTGCTCGCGGCCGGCGCGGATTGGGTCCATTTCGACGTGATGGACAACCACTACGTGCCCAACCTGACCTTCGGCCCGATGGTCTGCGAGGCGCTGCGCCCGCATGCCGTGAAGCCCGACGGCAGCCGGGCGCCGATCGACGTGCACCTGATGGTGCAGCCGGTCGACGCGCTCGCCGCCGCCTTCGCCAAGGCCGGCGCCGACCTGGTCAGCTTCCACCCCGAGGCGAGCGCACACGTCGACCGCACGCTGCAGTTGATCCAGGCCGAAGGCTGCCGCGCCGGCCTGGTGTTCAACCCGGCCTCGCCGCTGGACGTGCTGGAGTGGGTGATCGACAAGGTCGACCTGGTGCTGATCATGAGCGTCAACCCGGGCTTCGGCGGGCAGAGCTTCATCCCGGCGGCGCTGAAGAAGGTCGAGAAGGCGCGCCGGATCATCGACGCGAGCGGCCGCGACATCCGCCTGGAGGTCGACGGCGGCATCAAGGTCGACAACATCCGCGCCGTGGCCGATGCCGGCGCCGACACCTTCGTCGCCGGCAGCGCGATCTTCGGCCAGCGCGACTACAAGGCCGTCATCGACGCGATGCGCGCGCGGCTGGCGGGCTGACCCGCCGCGCCGCGCTCAGCGCAGGCCGATCGCGCCCACCGGGCAGACGCCCACGCAGTCGCCGCAGCCGGTGCAGGCCTGCGCATCGACGCGCAACTGCGCGATGCCGCCCAAGGCCGGCGCGAAGCGCAGCGCGCGCGCCTCGCAGGCGTCGCCGCAGACGCGGCATTCGACGCCGCGCCGGTTCAGGCACGCGGCGCCGACCTCGACGCGCCAGGCGAAGGCCTGCGCCACCCGCTCGCGGTCGATCGCGTGGCTCTGGCAGACGGCGGCGCACTCGCCGCACAGGCTGCAGCCGGCGCTGTCGAAGCGGATCTCCGGGTAGCCGCCGTCGCCCGCGTGCAGCACGCCGCGCGGGCAGGCGCGCAGGCAGTCGCCGCAGCGTGTGCAGGCGGCGCGGAAGGCGTCGCCGGGCCGCAGCGACCAGGGCGGGCGCGGCCGCTCGGCGGCGCGCGGCGCCTCGGTGTCGGCGATGCGGCCGCGCAGGAATGATCGGCGTCGCGGGTCCATCGTGCTCGATTCAGGGGCGGTCCGGGAGTTGATGCGCATCAAGATGGTGCGCCGGCTGTGCCCGCACAGTGCGGCATCACACAAGAACGGAGCACAGGGTGAGCATTCTCGGCGCAATCGTGCGGACCCGCCCGCGCGATCTCGATGCGGTGCTGGCGCGCGCCGGCGTGCTGCCGGGCGTGGACATCGCGCTGAACCCCGGCGACGGCCGGCTGGTGCTGGTGCTGGAAGACGCCGAGCTCGACGGCACGGCGGCCAGCGCCGCCGCGACGCTGGCCAGCATCGCGCTGTGGCCCGAGGTGCTGGACACCTCGCTGGTCTACGAATACTCCGGCCCCGACGCGCCGCCGGCCGGCGGCGCCGCCGTCGAGGACTACCGAGCCTGGCGCGGCAGCCTGAAGGATTGGGCTGGCGGCTCCAGCGCAGGCGGTTCTTGAACTGCTTCAACGACAAGACCCTGTCGCGAGCACAGGATCGAACCGAAACGAACAGACCCCCCGAAGGCGCCCCGCGCCGCATGGAGAACGCCAGATGCAAGCGACCCGCCGTGACTTCCTCAAGACCCAGGCCCTGACCGCCAGCGCCGCCGCGGCCGGCATCCCGATCACCGCCGTCGGCGCGCCCGCCGCCGCGCCTTCGCGCGACGCCGCGGTGCGCTGGGACAAGGCGCCGTGCCGCTTCTGCGGCACCGGCTGCGCGGTGATGGTGGGCGTGCAGGACGGCCGCGTCGTCGCCACGCAGGGCGACCCCGACGCGCCGGTCAACCGCGGGCTGAACTGCATCAAGGGCTACTTCCTGTCCAAGATCATGTACGGCAAGGACCGCCTGACCACGCCGCTGCTGCGCAAGAAGGACGGCAAGTACGACAAGAACGGCGAGTTCGTGCCGGTGAGCTGGAACGAGGCCTTCGACCTGATGGCCGTGAAGTGGAAGGAAGCACTCAAGAGCGACGGCCCGGCCGGCGTCGGCATGTTCGGTTCCGGCCAATGGACGATCTTCGAGGGCTACGCGGCGGCCAAGCTGATGAAGGCGGGCTTGCGCTCCAACAACCTCGACCCGAACGCGCGCCACTGCATGGCCAGCGCCGTGACCGGCTTCATGCGCACCTTCGGCATCGACGAGCCCATGGGCTGCTACGACGACATCGAGCAGGCCGACGCCTTCGTGCTGTGGGGCTCGAACATGGCCGAGATGCACCCGGTGCTGTGGAGCCGCATCACCGACCGGCGGCTGTCGAACCCGAACGTCAAGGTGGTGGTGCTGTCCACCTTCGAGCACCGCAGCTTCGACCTGGCCGATTCGGGGCTGATCTTCGTGCCGCAGACCGACCTGGCGATCCTGAACTACATCGCCAACTACCTGATCACGAACAAGAAGGTCGACATGGACTTCGTCAGGAAGCATGTCAACTTCAAGAAGGGCGTGGACGACATCGGCTACGGCCTGCGCCCGGCGCACGCGCTGGAGAAGGACGCCAAGAGCAACGGCTATCCCGGCGCCGACGGCAAGCCCAAGGGCAACCCGAACGACTCGACGCCCAGCAGCTTCGAGGAGTTCGCCAGGTTCGTCGGCGAGTACACCGCCGAGAAGGTCAGCAAGCTCTCGGGCGTGCCGGTCAAGCAGCTCGAGGACCTGGCCAAGCTGTACGCCGACCCCAAGGTCAAGGTGATGTCGCTGTGGACGATGGGCTTCAACCAGCACACGCGCGGCACCTGGGCCAACAACATGGTCTACAACATCCACCTGCTGACCGGCAAGATCAGCCAGCCGGGCAACAGCCCGTTCTCGCTGACCGGGCAGCCCAGCGCCTGCGGCACCGCGCGCGAGGTGGGCACCTTCGCGCACCGGCTGCCGGCCGACATGGTGGTCACCAACCCCGAGCACCGCAAGCACAGCGAGGAGATCTGGGGCCTGCCCGAAGGCACGCTGCCCGGCAACATCGGCCTGCACGCGGTGGCGCAGAGCCGCGCGCTGAAGGACGGCAAGCTCAAGTGCTACTGGACCAGCACGACCAACAACATGCAGGCCGGGCCGAACATCAACGGCGAGATCCTGCCCGGCTGGCGCAACCCGGCCACCTTCGTGGTGGTCAGCGACGCCTACCCGACCGTCAGCGCGATGGCCGCCGACCTGATCCTGCCCTCGGCGATGTGGGTCGAGAAGGAAGGCGCCTTCGGCAACGCCGAGCGCCGCACGCAGTTCTGGCGCCAGCAGGTCGACGCGCCCGGCCAGGCCCGCAGCGACCTGTGGCAGTACATCGAGTTCAGCAAGCGCTTCAAGGTCGAGGAGGTGTGGCCGGCCGAGCTGATCGCCAAGAAGCCCGAACTGAAGGGCAAGACGCTGTTCGACGTGCTCTACAGGAACGGCAAGGTCGACAAGTACCCGCTGGCCGATTTGTCCAAGGTGAACGGCAAGTACATCAAGGGCTACGCCAACGCCGAGAGCAAGGAGCTGGGCTTCTACCTGCACAAGGGCCTGTTCGAGGAATACGCCGAGTTCGGCCGCGGCCACGGCCACGACCTCGCGCCCTTCGACACCTACCACGAGGTGCGCGGCCTGCGCTGGCCGGTGGTGGACGGCAAGGAGACGCTGTGGCGCTTCCGCGAGGGCTACGACCCCTACGTCAAGAAAGGCGAGGGCGTGCGCTTCTACGGCAACAAGGACGGCCGCGCGAACATCTTCGCGCTGCCCTACCAGCCCGCCGCCGAGAGCCCCGACAAGGACTACGACCTGTGGCTGTGCACCGGCCGCGTGCTGGAGCACTGGCACACCGGCTCGATGACGCGCCGCGTCGGCGAACTGCACCGCGCGGTGCCCGAGGCGGTGGTGTTCATGCACCCCGACGACGCCAAGGACCGCGGCATCCAGCGCGGCATGCAGGTCAAGCTCGCGTCGCGGCGCGGCGAGATCACCGCGCACGTCGAGACCAAGGGCCGCAACAAGGTGCCGCGCGGGCTGGTGTTCATCCCCTTCTTCGACGAGGGCCGGCTGGTCAACAAGCTGACGCTGGACGCCACCTGCCCGATCTCGAAGGAGACCGACTTCAAGAAGTGCGCCGTGAAGGTGACGCGCGCCTGACATGACCCACCCCCGGAGCACCTTCGGTGCTCCCCCTCGAGGGGGCGCCGCCAGCGGCCCGGCAAAGCCGGTTCCGCGGCGTCCGCTTGAAGAGTGCGCAACAACCGAGCCATGAACGTCAATCGCCGCGAACTGCTGCAAGGCGCCGCCAGCGCCGGCACCGCCGTGCTGATCGCCGGCGGCGCCGCGCTGGTCGGCCGGCCCGCGGCGGCGCGGCCGGCGCAGGCGCTGCGTCCGCCCGGCGCGCTGATGGAGGACCTGTTCCTCGCCTCCTGCGTGCGCTGCGGGCTGTGCGTGCGCGACTGCCCGCCGCAGAACCTGAAGCTCTCGAAGTGGGGCGACGGCCTGGCGCGCAACGTGGCGATCGGCACGCCGTATTTCGAGGCGCGCGACATCCCCTGCGAGATGTGCGAGGACATCCCCTGCGTCAAGGCCTGCCCGACCGGCGCGCTCGACCACGCGCTGACCGACATCACCCAGGCGAAGATGGGCGTGGCGGTGCTGATCGACGAGGAGAACTGTCTGAACTTCCTCGGGCTGCGCTGCGACGTGTGCTACCGCGTCTGCCCGGTGATCGACGAGGCGATCACGCTGGAGAAGTTCAGCAACCCGCGCAGCGACCGCCACGCGATGCTGCTGCCCACGGTGCACGCCGAGGCCTGCACCGGCTGCGGCAAGTGCGAGAAGAGCTGCGTGCTCGAAGAGGCGGCGATCAAGGTGCTGCCGCCGCAGATCGCGCGCGGCGAGCTGGGCCACCATTACCGCAAGGGCTGGGAGGCCGGCAACCAGCCCGGGCGGCCGACGTTCGAGCAGCCGGTGCAGAACCTGCCCGAGCAGGCGGTGCCGGGCGACCTGGTGCCGCTGCGCTCGGGGCGCGACCCCTACGCGGCGCCGCCCGCGGCGTCGGGAGCGGCCAAGTGAGCACGCCCGCCGTCAGCCGCAGCTTCGGCCTGCACCGCGCCGGCGCCGTCAAGACGCCCGGGCGCGAGGCCGTGCGCAGCAAGGGCTGGTGGGCGGCGCACCGCTTCCTGCTGCTGCGCCGGCTGTCGCAGCTCGGCATCCTCGCGCTGTTCCTGGCCGGCCCGCTGGCCGGGCTGTGGATCGTCAAGGGCAACCTCGCGTCCAGCCTGACGCTGGGCGTGCTGCCGCTGACCGACCCCTTCGTGCTGTCGCAGTCGCTGGCCACCGGGCACTGGCCCGAGGCCGCGGCGCTGACCGGCGCGGCCATCGTGGTCGCCTTCTACGCGCTGGCCGGCGGGCGCGTGTTCTGCTCGTGGGTCTGCCCGGTCAACGTGGTCACCGATTCGGCCTCGTGGCTGCGCCGCCGCCTGCGCATCACCACCGGCCGCGCGCCGCGCGGCGGGCTGCGCTACTGGCTGCTCGCCGCCGTGCTGGCGGCCAGCGCGCTGGCCGGCCAGATGGTGTGGGAGAGCGTCAACCCGGTCTCGCTGA
Organism: Piscinibacter sp.; assembly: GCF_047600445.1. Classification (GTDB taxonomy): domain Bacteria; phylum Pseudomonadota; class Gammaproteobacteria; order Burkholderiales; family Burkholderiaceae_C; genus Piscinibacter. The sequence goes on along the minus strand of NZ_JASGKT010000001.1, from coordinate 84,714 downwards.
CGCAGCGCGCGCTGATCTTCGGCGGCACGCTCGCCTGGGGCGCGGCGGCGGCGGTGTTCGTGTTCGACCTGCTCGTCGCGCCGCGCGGCTGGTGCGGCCACCTGTGCCCGATGGGCGCCGCCTACGCGCTGATCGGCAGCAAGAGCCTGCTGCGCGTGAGCGCCGCGCATTCGAGCCGCTGCAACGACTGCGCCGACTGCTACGCCGTGTGCCCGGAGCCGCAGGTCATCGTGATCCCGCTGAAGGGCAAGGACGGCGCCGCGCCCGTGATCACCGAGCGCGAGTGCAGCAACTGCGGGCGCTGCATCGACGTGTGCGGCCCGAACGTCTTCCGATTCACCCACCGCTTCGACACCCGAAGGGACTGACCATGAGAGTCCACGACCTCCTCAAGTACGCACTCGCCGCGGGCATCTTCGCGCTGGGCACCCAGCTCGCCCCGGCCGCCGACGAGCCGGTGAAGCTGCGCGGCCTGCGCGACGGCACGCCGGTGACGCAGGACAACCCGCCGGTGGCCTCGCACCAGGAGCGCGACCACTCGGTGGCCGACCGCGACTTCGTGCAGCAGCCGCCGCTGATCCCGCACAACACCGCCGGCTACCAGATCACCAAGAACTTCAACAAGTGCATGGACTGCCACGCCTGGCAGAAGGCCAAGGCCAGCGGCGCGACCAAGGTCAGCGTCACGCACTTCCGCACCCGCGAGGGGCAGGAGCTGGACAACATCAGCCCGCGCCGCTACTTCTGCACCCAGTGCCACGTGCCGCAGACCGACGCCAAGCCGCTGGTGGAGAACGGCTTCCAGCGCGCCCGCGGGCTGCAGTGAGGTGAATCGCATGGCCGGCAACAACGACGAGAAGGGCAACATCCGCCGCCTCGGCCTGTGGGTGTGGGGGCTGGCCACCGGCGCGGTGGGCATCGCCTTCGTGTTCGGCATCCTGTTCTGGGGCGGCTTCAACACCGTGCTCGAATGGACCAACCGCGAGGACTTCTGCATCTCGTGCCACGAGATGAAGGACAACGTCTACGTCGAGTACCGCAACACGGTGCACTACCAGAACCGCACCGGCGTGCGCGCCACCTGCCCGGACTGCCACGTGCCCAAGGAGTGGGTGCCGAAGATCATCCGCAAGATCCAGGCGAGCAACGAGCTACTGCACAAGGCGCTGGGCACCATCGACACGCCCGAGAAGTTCAACGCCAAGCGCGCGGTGCTGGCCCAGCACGAGTGGGACCGCATGAAGAAGAACAACAGCCAGGAGTGCCGCAACTGCCACAACTTCAACTCGATGGACTACGCCGAGCAGAACCGGCGCGCGGCCAACACCCACCAGGAGGCGTTCAACGCCGGGCTCACCTGCATCGACTGCCACAAGGGCATCGCGCACACGCTGCCGCCGATCGAGCAGTTCATCGGCGCGGAGAAGGAAGGCGCGGCGGCGCTGCCGGCGGCCTCGCGGGCGCCGTCGAAGTGACCTCAGCCTGAGCGCGCCCGCGCGTTGGCCAGCACGAACCCGGCCAGCGCGCCGGCGTCGTGCAGGTCCAGCCACGGCAGGCCGCTCGCCGCGTTCGCGGGCCGCGGCGCGTCGGAGGCGATGCCGACGATGCCCGGCCAGGCCGGCCACAGCATCTCGCGGCCCAGCGACGGGCGCCACACCTCGAGCTTCGGGAAGTCGCCCGACTTGAAGCCCTCGATCAGCACCAGGTCGCAGTGCTGCAGGCGCCCGAGCAGCTCGGGCAGCGAGGGCTCGGCGGCGCCGCGCAGCTCGTGCATCAGCGCCCAGCGGCCTTCGCCCAGCAGCAGCACCTCCTGGCAGCCCGCTTCGCGCAGGCGGTACGAATCCTTGCCGGGGCGGTCGACCTCGATCGCCTTGTGGCTGTGCTTGACCAGCGAGACCGCCAGCCCGCGCGCGGTCAGCAGCGGGATCAGCCGCTCCAGCAGCGTGGTCTTGCCCATGCCGGAGTGGCCGGCGATGCCAAAAACATTCATCGCACGATTGTCGCCGCGCGTGTGAACCGTGCTTGACGGCTCTCAACGCGGGCCGGCCGCGCCGCCGCGACAGTCGCAGCCTGGAGGATCGACTGCCCATGCTGTTGAAGACCGAGACCCAGACCCAGACCCCCCAGACCGGCCACGACGCCATCGACCCGCGCATGCGGCCGCATTTCGAGCGCAGCGGCCTGGCGGCGCTGCGCCTGCGCGGCCGCGCGCTGCTGCCCGTGGTGCAGGGCGGCATGGGCGTGGGCGTGTCCGCGCACCGGCTGGCCGGCAGCGTGGCCGCGCTCGGCGGCGTGGGAACGATCTCGTCGGTCGACCTGCGCCGCCACCATCCCGACCTGATGGCGCGCACGCAGGGCCTGGCCGCGCGCCCCGGCATGGACGCCGACACCAAGGCGCGCATCGACGCCGCCAACCTCGAAGCCATCGAGCGCGAGATCGTCGCCGCGCGCCGGCTGTCGCAGGGGCGCGGCCTGCTGGCCATCAACGTGATGCGCGCGGTGGCCGAGTACGCCGCGTCGGTCAGGCGCGCGCTGGAAGCCGGCATCGACGCGGTGGTGGTCGGCGCCGGCCTGCCGCTGGACCTGCCCGACCTCGCCGCCGAGCATCCCGACGCGCTGCTCGTGCCCATCCTGTCGGACGCGCGCGGCGTGCAGTTGATCGTCAGGAAGTGGGAGCGCAAGAAGCGCCTGCCCGACGCCATCGTCATCGAGCATCCGCGCCTGGCCGGCGGCCACCTCGGCGCGGCGAAGATCGCCGACCTCGGCGACCCGCGCTTCGACTTCGAGAACGCGATCCCGCAATCGCGCGAGTTCCTGCGCAGCGCCGGCATCGAGCGCGAGGTGCCGCTCATCGCCGCCGGCGGCATCCGCCGCTTCGAGGACATCGCGCGGCTGCAATCGCTGGGCGCGGCCGCGGTGCAGCTCGGCACGCCCTTCGCGGTCACCGCCGAGAGCGATGCCAGCGAGGCCTTCAAGCAGGTGCTGGCCGGGGCCGGGGACGAGGACATGGTCGAGTTCACCAGCGTCGCCGGCCTGCCGGCGCGCGCGGTGGCCACGCCCTGGCTGCGCGCCTACCTGAAGATCGAGCACAGGCTGCAGGCCGTCACCCACGTCAAGGCACGCTGCACCAAGGCCTTCGACTGCCTGGCGCAATGCGGCCTGCGCGACGGGCTGAAGGGCTGGGGCCAGTTCTGCATCGACAACCAGCTCGCCGCCGCGCTGCGCGGCGACCTCAAGAAGGGCCTGTTCTTCCGCGGCGCCGGCGCGCTGCCCTTCGGCGAGCAGATCAAGAGCGTGCGCGAGCTGATGGAACGGCTGCTGACCCGCGCCGAGGCCGCGCAGCCGGCCTGAGGCGATGCCGCACCGCCTCGGCTTCTCGGCCGCGGCGCTGGTGCTGGCCTGCGCCTGCCTGTGGTGGCTGGCCTGGCTGCTGGCGCGAGCCGCCGGCCTCGCCTGGCCCTGGGCCGTGCCGCCCGGCCTGGCGCACGGGCTGCTGTTCGGTTTCGGCTTCATGCCGCTGTTCTTCGCCGGCTTCCTGTTCACCGCCGGGCCCAAGTGGCTGCGCGTGGCGCCGCTGCCGGCGCGTGCGCTGCGCGTGCCGGTGGGTTTGCAGACGCTGGGCTGGCTGGTCTTCATGCCGGGTGTGCATGGGCATGCGTGGCTGGCGGCGTTCGGTATCGCGCTCGCGGCGCTCGCCTGGCTGCGGCTGGTGGGCCGCCTCGCCGGCCTGCTGCGCCGCTCGGCGGCGCCCGGGCGAGTGCACCTGCGCCTCATCGCCGCGGCCTCGTGGCTGGGCGGCGCGCTGCAACTGGCCGCCGCCGCCGCGCTCGCCGCCGGCCGCGACGACATCGCCCGCGCCGTGTTGCAGCTCGGGCTGTGGGGCTTCGTCGCGCCGGTGTTCGTCACCGCGCTGCACCGCATGCTGCCGGTGTTCGACGACGACGTGGCGCCGCGCCTGGCGGCGCGCGCGCCGCACTGGCTGCTCGCCACGCTGCTGGCGCTGTGCCTGCTGCAAGGGCTGTTCGCGCTGGCCGAGCCGTGGCCTGCGCTGCGCATCGGCGTCGATGGCGCCGCCGCGCTGCTGCTGCTGGCACTGGCGGCGCGCTGGCTGCGCCTGCAAGGCGGCGCGCGGCTCAGGCTGATCGTGATGCTGCAAGCCGGCATCGTGTGGCTGGCCGCCGCCTTCGCGCTCGCCGCGCTGGGCCTGCCGCGCGCCGCGCAGCACGCCTTCGCGGCGGGTTTCCTGGCCACCATGATGATGGCCATGGTCACGCGCGTGGCCAGCGGCCAGGCCGGCCGCTCGATCGCCGCCGACGGCCCGGCCTGGGCGCTGTTCGTCGTGCTGCAGGCCGCCGCGCTGCTGCGCGTGGCGGCGGCGCTGGCTGGCGAGCCGTCGCTCGTGCTGGTGCTTGCGGCGGTGCTGTTCGCGCTGGCGATGCTGGGCTGGGCGGCGCGGCTGTGGGCGTGGCAGCGGCCGCGCCGCGGCGGCTGAGCGGGGCGTGCGGATCAGGGCTGTGTGTGCCTCTTGTCGCCGCGTGCGCCGGGCTTCGGCAGCAGCATGCCGACCTGCTCGCGGTAGGCGAGGTAGCGTTGGCCGAACTGCGCGATCAGGTCGCGTTCCTCGAACCAGATGCCGAGCAGGATGTAGCCGGTGCTGCCCGCGGCGAACAGCAGGTGGCCGGCGCTCATTTCCGGCGTGGCCCAGAAGGCGAGCAAGAAGCCGAGGTAGATCGGGTGCCGCACGTGGCGATAGAACAGCGGCGTGCGGAACTCCGGCGCCGGCAGCGCGCGACCACGCAGCGCCGTCCATGCCTGGCGCAGCCCGAACAGCTCGAAGTGGTTGATCAGGAAGGTGCTGATCAGCAGCACGCCCCAGCCGAGCCAGAACACGGCTTGCAGCACGAAGCGGCCGGCCGGGTCGTTCACCGACCACAGCAGCGGCTCGGCGATCGGCCGCCACTGCCACAGCAGCAGCGCGAGCGCGGCGCTGGCGGCGAGCACGAAGGTGGCGCGCTCCATAGATTCGGGAATCACGCTGGTCAGCCACCGCTTGAAGCCGCGCCGCGCCATCACGCTGTGCTGTACGGCGAACAGCGCCAGCAGCGCGAGGTTGATCACGAGCGCTTCGAACAAGGGCGCGACGGCGCCGCTGTCGATGGTCTTGGGCAGCAGCGGCAAATTGCCGACGAAGCCGATCGCATAGACGAAGGTGGCGAGGAAAAAGACGTAGACCAGCACTGCGTAAAGAACGGCAAGGATTGCCATGAGAGGCCTCCGGTTCGTGAGCGGTGACGGCGCGAGTCAGCCGCGGTTGTCGAGCACCTGCGCGATGCGCAGCGCGGCGCGCGCCGCGCCGTCGGTTTCCACTGGCCGGTAGCGCACCGGCTGGTGCATCGCCTCCAGCGCGCGCCGCGCCAGCGCCTCGGGGTCGAGCGTGGCGGCGTAGTCCATCGAGCGGTCGGCGGCGTAGTTGGCCAGGCGCCGGCGCACGTGCACGCACTGCTCGAAGTGGCGCTGCAAGGGAAAGCTCAGGAAGGGCCGGCGCGTGGCCACCAGTTCCATCGTGGTCGACAGGCCGCCCTGCACCAGCGCGAGGTCGCAGCAGGCCAGGTGTTCGAACAAGTTGTGCACGTAGGGCCGCAGCTCGAGCCCGCGCTGCGGCGCGAAGCCCTCGGTGTCCAGGCGCGGGCCGGTGACCAGGATCAGGCGCAGCTCGGGCAGCTCGCGCTTCATGCGCGGGAACGCCGCCGCGATGCGCCGCAGCAGGTGCGCGCCGACGGCGGTGCCGCCCACCGCGGCGATCGCGATCTTCTCGTCGCGCCGGTAGCCGAGCCGGTCGCGCAGGCGCTCGGTGTCGGCCAGCGCGCTCGCGTCGAACGGCAGGCAGTAGCCGCAGTAACAGAAGTTGCGATCCGTCCACTCGCGGATGCCCGGCAGGCCGGGGCCGAAGGGCTGCTCGGTCACGTCCTCGCGGTTGCCGACGAAGATCGCCGCGTCGCGCAGATAGGGGTAGCGCGCCACGTGCTCGATGTCGTCGGCGTTGCGGTCGGCGCACAGCGCGGCCTCGCGCGCGTTGCCTTCCTCCATCGGCAGGCAGCCGACGAAGTCGGTGAGGAAGACGTAGGGCTGGCGCTTCAGCTCGGGGTTCTCGTGGTAGTGGTAGTCCACGTCCCAGGCCTCGTCGCCGATCACGATGTCGTAGTGCTCGGCCTCCATCAGGTCGAGGAAGGTCATGACGTTGTGGTTCATCACCTCGTCCATCGTGCGCAGCGCGAAGAAGGCGTTCAGGTCGTGCTCGCCGGCCACCCGCTCGAAGTGGCGGCTCTCGTTGGCCAGGCGCCGCGTGATCGGGTGGATGCGCTCGCCCTCGCGCTCGAGGTAGCGCGCCGCCGGGTCGACGGTGAACCAGTCGATCGCCAGGTCGGGCTGCAGCTTGCGCAGCTCGCGCGCGATGGCCAGGTCGCGCTGCGCGTGGCCGAGCCCGATCGCACTGGAGATGAAAAGCGCGCGGCGCGGGCGCTTCATCGCACGGGTCCAGAGGCGCCGCTGCGGCGCGCCGGCGATGAACTCGCGCAGCGCGCGGTTGAACAGCACCGGGTCGCGCGCCGCGGTGACGTGGCCGCCGCCGCCCACCATGAGCAGCTTCGCGCCCGGCACCAGCGCGTGGATGGCCTCGCCGCGCGCATGGGCCACGCGCCGGTCGTCGTCGCCGTGGATCACCAGCGTCGGGCATTGCACGCGGCGCGCGAAGCCGCGCACGTCCTGCCCCATCCAGGCCTGGCGGCACCAGCCCAGCCACTCGGCGTTGGTGGCCCAGGCGTAGTGCACGCCGTCTTCATACGGTTTGGTCGAGTGCGGTTCGCTGAAGATCGTGCCCATGAACCAGTCGACGTAAGCCGGCCAGTCGCCGTGCAGCAGTTCGCCTTCGGCCTGCACGCGCTGCGCGAGCTTCGGATCGCTGACGAGCGAGTCGGCGAAGCCGCCGGCCGTGACGACGTGCGTGATGCGCCGCGGCTGCTCGGCCGCCACGCGCAGCACCGTCATCGCCGCGGCCGAGATGCCGACCAGCGCGACGCGTTCGGCGCCGGCCGCGTCGAGCACCGCGACGAAGTCGTCGTGGAAGTGCTCGAAGCTGTAGGCGGCCTGCCCCGATGGACGATCGGAGCGGCCGCTGCCGCGACCGTCGGTGGTGATCACGCGGAAGTGCCGCGAGAGATAGGGCACCGCGCTCTTGAGCATCTGGCTGTGCACGATCTGGAAGGCCGGCGCGAAGGCGAGCCACGGGCCGCCGTCGCCCCACACCGCGTACCAGAGCTTCACGCCGCCGCGCTCGACGAAGCCTTCGTGCGCCGGCTGCACGGTCTCGTAGGGCGAAGCGCCGGCATGCGGCACCGCGCCGGGCTCGGGCAGGGGGCCGGCGATCAGGCTCAGGCGTTCGGGCGGCGGGCGCTTGCTCGTGCTCATGGGCGGCTCCGGCGCGGCTTGCCGGCCTTGGCGGCCTTGGCGTCCAGCGCTTCGAGCAGCCAGCCCACGGCGTCCAGCGCCGCGCGGTGCTGCGTCTGCTCTTCCTTCACGCCCAGCAGGTCGGCGAACTCCATGCCGAGCCAGAACTCCGAGACCCAGCAGGCGATCACCTCGGCCGTGAACGGCGGTGGCAGCTTGCCGCCCTCGGCCTGCCACGCGGCCAGCGCTTCGCGCACGCCGACGAGCACCAGCTTCTTCCAGGCCAGCAGGCGCGGCAGGAACTTCTCGCGCAGTTCGGCGTTGGACAGGCTGGCGGCCCACAGTTCGGCCTGCAGGCGCACGAAGCCCGAGGCGAGGTCGTCCTCGTAGAAGCGCCGCGCCGCGGCCCATTTCTGCGCGAAGCCGCCGCTGCCTTCGTACATCGACGCCTGGCGCGCCAGCAGGCGCTGGTTGACCGCGTCGAGCACGGCGATGACCAACTGGTCCTTGCTGCGGAAGTGGTAGTTGATCAGCGCGTGGTTGACCCCCGCGTCGCGGGCGATCTCGCGCACGCTCAGCGCCGCGTAGCCCTCGGCCACGAGGCGGCGGAAGGTGGCGTCGAGGATGCGCTCGCGCGTCTGCGTGGCGTCACCGTCGTGCAACGACTGCGAGGCGGGCCGGGCTGGGCCGGCGCCGATCTTCGAGGGCATTGTTCACCGATTGGTTTAAACGAGTGTTTAAATCTTAGGTGACTCTTGGCAGGTGTCAAGCCCGCCTGCGGATCAACGGCCCAGCCGCTCGTGGCGAGGTGCTCGGTCGAGCGATGGGCCCGCGTGGTAAACTGCGCCGCTCATCGCGATGGTGTACCTGCTGTGAAGCATGAAGCCCATCGCCGGGATCGCGAGTCGATCTCCCCGCCACGCACGCGCTGAATGCGCGCCGTCCACGCCGGTCCGCCAGCAGCTCGCGCTGCGGCATGCCGGCCCCACAAGGAATCTCCATTCAATCCTCCCTCCAGATCGGGAAGTACCTCGTTTCTCCCCTGACCCGTCCCCTGGGCGGCGGCCGTTATGCCGCCGCCGTCTCCATCCGCAGCGGCCGCGGCAGCATGACGCACGACCGCGTGATGCGCTTCGTGCCCGCCTTCGACAGCCGCGAGCAGGCGACCCGCTTCGCCACCGAGCAGGCGCTGGCCTGGATCGGCCGGCCCGCGCCCGCCTTAGCCCCATCCACCACGTTCCCGGAGTGATACCGCATGGCCAAGGAAGAACTCATCGAGATGCAAGGCGTCGTCAACGAAGTCCTGCCCGACTCGCGCTTTCGCGTGACGCTGGACAACGGGCACGCGCTGATCGCCTACGCCGGCGGCAAGATGCGCAAGCACCACATCCGCGTGCTGGCCGGCGACAACGTGTCGCTGGAGCTCTCGCCCTACGATCTGTCGAAGGGCCGCATCACCTTCCGCCACCTCGAGCGGCGCGGTCCGCCGGCCGGCACTCCGCGGCGTTGAGCGGCTGGCGCCGCGCCAGCAGTCCGTAGATCGCCAGCCCCGCCAGCAGCGCCGCCGCGGCCGTCTCCAAGGCCAGCGCGAAGCCCTCGGCCGGGCTGCGCGTGCGCGCCAGCAGCCAGGCCACCATCGGCGGCCCGGCGATCTGGCCGAGGCCGTAGGCGGCCGTCAGCAAACCGATCAGCGCCGAGGTGCCGTGCGGGCGCAGCCGGCGCGCCTCCTGCATCGCGAACAGCGTGATCGCGGTGAAGGGCAGGCCGAGCAGCAGGCTGCCGAAAGCGAAGCCGGCGAGCGTCGGCAGCCACACGCTGAGCAGCACGCCGGCCGCCTGCATCGCGTAGCAGGCCATCAGCAGGTGGCGGCGGTCGATGCGCGCCGGCACGCGCAGCGTCATCAGCGCGCCGATCGCGACGCCGAGGCCGAACAGCGGCCAGAACAGGTCGAGCCACACCGAGCCCGGCAAGGCCTGGCGCGCGATCACCGGCAGGAAGGTCGCGGTGACGATGTAGCCGAAGCCCGCCAGCCCGTAGGCGAGCGTGAAGGCGGCGATGGTGCCGCGCGGCGGCGCCGCGTCGTGCATGTCGTCCGCCGCCGGGGCGGCCACCGCGCCGCGCAGGTGCGGCCAGGCGATCGCGGTCAGCAGCGCGGCCAGCAGCGCGAACACCGCCCAGCCGGTGGTCGCGCCCACGCCCTGCGCCACCATCGCGCCGGCGGCCAGCCCGCTGGCCGAGATGCCCAGCCCGGGGCCGACGAAGATGATGCCGGTCAGCGCCGGCGCGCTCAGCGCGGCCAGCCGCGCCAGGCACCAGCCGGAGACGTAGACGAACACGAAGGCGCTGGCCACGCCGGCGAGAAAACGCGCCGACGGCCACAGCGCCGGCAGCGGCAGCGCCATCGCGAGCGTCAGCAGCACGGTGGCGACCAGCCCGGCGCGCACCGCCGCGGTGTGCGCGAGCGCGCTCCGCCCCCAGCGCCGCCACAGCGCCGGCTGCAGCGCGCAGGCCATCGCGCCGAGCCAGTAGCCGAGGTAGTTGGCGGTGGCCAGCCAGCTCGCGCCGGGCAGGTCGACGAGGCCGTCGTGCAGCATCATCGGCAGCAGCGGCGTGAAGGCGAAGCGCCCGATGCCCATCGCCGTGGCCAGCGCCAGCAGGCCGGCCAGCGCGATCGCCAGCGGCCGCACGGGCGCGTTCGGGGCGGCGCTCAACGCCATCCCGCGATCGTCACGCCCAGCCCGGCCTTGGTCTGGCGCAGGTTGTAGTCGATCAGGCTCTCGCCGTAGCCGCTGAAGATCTGGAGCTGGCCGTGCAGCGCGCCGGCCAGCGGGAACACGTAGTCGAGCTGCGCCGAGCCGCGCGAGCGCCCGCCGCCGCGCAGCGAGTGGCGCACCTGCAGCGCCAGCGCGTGCGTGCCCCAGTAGCGCGCCAGGCGCAGCTCGGCGCGGCCGACGTGGTCGGCGATGTCGGGGTTGTCGTCGTCGTCCGCGTCCTCGCGGACGCGCCGCCAGGCGCGCAGCTCGGCGATCCAGTCGTCGCGCTCGGCCGCCACGCCGCCGATCACGCGGTTCCAGCTTCGCGACAGCGGCAGCGCGCGGCCGTTGGACTGGTGGTTCAGCGACAGCGAGGCCATGCGCAGCGTCCAGCCCGGCAGCTCGAGCTTCAGCGGCGCCACCACCATCAGCTCGGGCTCGTAGTTGGTCTCGCGGAAGGGGCGCGAATCGGCGCCGTTGTAGACCTGCCAGCGCGAGGACTGCGTGTAGCCGCCCCACAGGCTCAGCGGCGTGCCGGCCAGCGAATGCGCGAACTTGGCCTTCAGGCTGATCTGGTACTTGGCCTCGACGGCCTTGAGCACCATCGGATCGCCCACCTGGTTGCGCGGCGACGGCGACTCGGGCGCGCGGTTGATGCGGTCGGTCCAGGTGGCGGGCAGCAGGTAGACCGGCTTGTAGGCGCGCGGCGCGAACAGCGCGCCGCGCTGGCCGTCCAGGTCCCAGCGCGTGCCGAGCGTGGTGTCGTCGTCGGACAGGCTGGCGCTCGGTGCCGCGGCGCTCGCGGCGGCGGCCGGCGCCGGCGCCACGGGCAGCAACGCGGCCTCGCCGCGGCCGTGCAGCCGGTCGTAGCAGGCCAGGCGCGCGGCCGGCTCGGCCATCGCGACGCAGTCGGCGGCGCTGTCTTGCGTGGTTTGCGCGCCGACCCACGACGGCGCGAGCAGCAAGGCGCAGGAAGTCAGCAGGGCGAGTCTCATGGGCACGGAGTATCCGGCACGCCGCGGCGACAATGCCGCGATGAGCAGCCTGCCGTCCCCGCCGCACCGCCCGCCGTGGCAGCGCGCCTGCTGGACGGCGGCGGGCTTCGCGAGCCTCGCGCTGGGCATCGTCGGCATCTTCCTGCCGCTGCTGCCCACCACGCCCTTCGTGCTGCTGGCGGCGTTCTGCTTCTCGCGCGGCAGCGAGCGCTTCGAGACCTGGCTGCTCGCGCATCCGCGCTTCGGTCCGATGGTGGCCGACTGGCGCGCGCGCCGCGCGGTGCCGCGCCGCGCCAAGCAGCTCGCCTGGACGATGATGAGCGTCGGCAGCGCCTGGGCCTGGTGGATGATGCCGTCGCCCTGGCGCTGGCTGCCCGGCGCGATCTGCCTGGCGGTGGGCCTGTGGATGGCCGGGCTGCCCGACGGCGATCCGCGCTGAGCCCTTGTCGGGCCTTGTTGGCGCCACTGTGGCGCCGTCCCCGTTTCAGGGGATGGGCACGCCGGTAACCCGCGGTTACCTTCGCTGCACCGCTCCACCACCGGTGACATCCATGACCACGCTTCGCGCCTCCAGCCTGCCGCACGCCTGCCTCGTGAGCCCGGGGCTGCCGGCGCGCCGCCGCATGCCGGCGCCGACGCCGCTGCCGACGCTGGCGCGGCCCGGGCTCGCCGAGCGCATGGCCACGTGGTTCGCCGCCGCGCGCCGCGACGAGCCGGCGCTGCCGCCGCGGCGCAGCGCGCAGGTGCTGGTGTTGCGGCGCGCCTGACTACTGCTGACGACTGACTAGGACGGCAGGAAGTCCAGCGGGTAGGTCACCGTCATCGGATTGACGTCCTTCGCGCCGAAGTCGAAGCTGCGGATGCGCGCCAGCAGCTTGGCTTCGAGGTCCGCCGCCTTCAACTCGCTCGACTCGACGCGCACGTCGGTCACCTGGCCCGAGGGCGCGATCGACAGCTTCAGCACCACCTTGCCTTGCAGCGAGGGGTCGTCGCGCAGCGCGCGGTTGTAGATCGCGTAGATCGCACCCTTGTTGCGGTCGAACACGAGGCGGATCTCCTCCAGCGAACGCGAGGCCTTGCCGCCGCCGCCCTTGGCGACGCTGCCGCCCGAGCCGCCGCCGCCGCCCACGCCGGTGCCCGTGCCGCCCTTGCCCGAGCTGCCGCCGCCGCCCGGCCCGCCGCCGCCTCCGCCGCCGGCCACGCCTTCGACCAGCGTGGTGGCGCGCCCGGCCAGGCCGCCGCCGCCGGTGTCGCGGCTGTAGGCGGCGGTGTTGATGCCGCCCGAGCCGCCGCTGGCGTTGGAGGTGATCAGGTTGCGGTCGGGCAGGCCCGGGTCCTTGCCCGCGCCGACGCCCACGCCGACCCCGGCGCCCACGCCGGGCCCGGCCTTGATGTTCGGGTTGAGCTGCACCGCCACCGGCGCGCCGCGCAGTTCGGCGAGCTGGTCTTTCATCGCCAGCAGGCCGACGCCGGCGGCCTTGCGGCGCGCGCCCTCGATCTCGCCCGGCGGCTTGCCGGGGATGGGCCGGCGCGCCTCCGGCGCCACCGCCTTGGGCAGCGGCTTGGCGTCGGGCAGCGGCTTGGCGACCTCGGGCCGGTCGGCGCTCTTGGCCTGCTGCTCGGCCGGCGTCACCGGCGCGGGCTTGGGCGGCGGCGGCGTCTCGCGCTGCTCCAGCACCAGCTTGGCCAGGCGCTGCGGCACCTCGGGCGGCGCGGCGCGGTCGACCTGCGGCTTGGGGCTGAACAGCAGCACCAGGCAGACGATCGCGCACACCGCCAGCACGATGTTGAGGATGCGGCGGAAGCGCGCCTCGTCCTCGGGCGCCACCGCCCAGGGCAGGATCTTCGGACGGAAGGAAATGGCCGCCGCGCTCATGCCTTGCCCGCCTTCTGCGTCACCGCGAACGACACGTCGCTGTAGTTGGCGCGCGCCGCGGTGAACATCACCTTGCGCAGCAGCCGGTAGGGGATTTCCTTGTCGCCCATGATCGTCACCGACTGGCTCGGCGGCGCCTCGTTCTCCTTGCGCAGCACGGTGCGCCCGGCGTGCAGGTCCAGCTCGGCCTTGAGCGCCGGGATCAGGTCGCCGTCGCCGCCCATCGCCTCGGCCACGCTGGCGACCTTGCGGCCGTCGACCAGGATGTCGGTGGCGCTGACCGTCACCACCAGCATCTCGCGCGGCATCTTCTCGGCGGTCGACTGCGGCAGCTTGATGGCCTGCGCGGTCGACAGGATCTCGACGCCGGTGCTCGACATCAGGAAGAAGATCAGGATCGTGAAGATGTCGATCAGGGCCACGAGGTTCATGTCGAGGCCGGAATGGTTGCGCTCCTTGCGGGCGGCGCGCTTTTCGAGTGGCGTCAGCTTCACGCTCGGCCCCTGTGCTATTTCTTGGCGACGCTCAACGGCGCGTCGCCGATGGAGATGTCGGGGAACAGCTCGACCGCCGCGTCCTTGGCGTGCGGGTCGACCCCCGGCGGGACGCCCTCGCGCAGCGTGTCCATCACGTGCACCAGCACGTCGTAGGAGGTGTCGGGCTGCGCCAGCACGGTGGCCGCCTTGGTGTCCGGGAACTTCGCCTTGACCTGATGCATCAGCGTGGCCAGCGAGGCCAGGTCGTAGCCCTGGGCATCGTTCGGGATGTGCTGGATCAGGCCGCCGATGCGGTCGCCGACGTCCAGCGCGTCGGGGCGGATCACCACCTCGAGCTTGAGGTCGTCGACCTTGAGCTGCTCGACGGCGCCCGAGTTCTGCGCCGGCAGCGACAGCTCGATGACCGCCAGGCGCGAGAACACCGCCGTCGACAGCAGGAACGGCACCAGCACCACGATCACGTTGATGAACGCGGTGACCTCGAGATGCGCAACCGGCTTGCGCGGCCGACGCACTCTCATCGCGTGGCGGCCGGCGCCGCGTCGCTGCGCACGCGCTGCACCACGTTCAGGAAGCTGATCTTGGCGGCCTCCAGGCCGTCGACGATCTCGCTGGTGCGCGCCTGCAGGAAGGCGTGGATCAGCAGGAAGGGAATGGCCACCGACAGCGCGAACGCGGTGTTGTTCATCGCGATCGAGATCGAGGCCGACAGCAACTCGGCCTTCTCGGCCGGGTTGACCGCCGCCACCGCGGTGAAGCCCTTGATCAGGCCGATGATGGTGCCCAGCAGGCCGACCAGCGTGATCACGTTGGCCAGCGTCGCGATGTAGTGGGTGCGCTTCTCGAGGCGCGGCACGATTTCCATCATGCCTTCCTCCATCGCGTTGTCGATGTCCTCGCGGCGCGCCGGGCTCTGCATGCGCTCCAGGCCGTTGGCGACGATCTTGCCGATCGCGGCGTCGGAGCCGGAGGCGACGTTCAGCACGTCCTTGAACTTGCCGTTCTGCAGCATCGGCAGCACCTTGGCCCACAGGCGGCGGTTCTCGGCGCGCGCGCGGCTGAGGAAGACGAAGCGCTCGATGGCGATGGCCAGGCCGACCGCCATGATCGCGATGCTGAAGTAGATGGCGACGCCGCTGTCCTGGAAGAACTTGACGGCAAACTCGAACACGCTCATGGGTGACTCCTGTGAAGACTCTCTTGGATTCGGGTGGGTTATTTCGGCGCGATCTGCGCGTCGTACTGGACCTGGCGGCGGAACACGTCGCGGTCGACCGGCGCGAGCGCCTCGTCGAGCACGCCGCCGCCGGGGCGGCCGGCCAGGTCGCCGGGCAGCGGCTTCTTCCACGGCACGATGTACAGCACCTTGGGCAGCTCGCGGTTGCCGATGATCTGCTGGCGGTCGATGGCGGCGCTGTCCTGCACCGGCGCGGCGGCGGCCGGCGCCGACGCGGCTGCTGCCGGGGCGGCCGGCTTCTTCGCGCCCTGCGCCAGCGCCGCGCCGCAGGCGAGCGCGAGCAGGGCGGAAGCGATCGCGTGCTTCATGACTGCTCCTTCTTCGCCGGCGCGTTGCCTTGCGCCGGCTTGCGGTTCTTCAGGTCGGTGACCCACTTGGCCACCGTGGCGTCCTTGCCGCCGGACAGCTCGGCGTAGCGTTCGTAGGCGGCCAGCGCGCGCGCGCCGTCGCCCAGGTAGAGGTCGAACAGGATGCCGAGGTTGAGCTGCGCGGCGGCGTAGTTCGGGTCCAGCGACAGCGCGCGCTCGTAGGCCTCGCGGGCCTTGGCGAACTGGCCGGCGTGGCGGCGACTGATGCCGAGCTGGTTCAGGTAGACCGGCTGGTCGGGGCTGGCCTCGACGGCGCGCTCCAGCGCGGCGACCGATTCGTCGAACTTGCCGGCCTGGCGGTAGATCAGGCCCAGGTTGGCGTGCGGCCCGCCCAACTCCGGGTTGGACTGCGCCAGCGCCTTGAAGGCGCGTTCGGCCTCGTCGCCGCGACCGGCGCGCAGCAGGCGCAGCGCGTCGTCGAAGGCGCGCTGCGCGGCCGGCGTCACGGCCGCCTGGGGGCGCAGCAGCTTCAGGTTCGGCGAGAAGGTGGGGCCCGGATCGGCCGGCGCCGATGCCGCGGGGGCCGCCGACGCGGCCGGCGCCGCCGGCTCGGGCGTCAAGGCCTTGGCCACCGGCGCGACCACGGTGTCCTGGATCGCCTTCATGCCGCTTTCGATCGTCGAGCAGCCCGAGGCCGCCAGCGCCGCGGCGAGGATCCATGCATCAGCGGATCGCATCGACCACTCCTTCCGCGCGTTCGGCTTTCCCGTAGCGCACCGGGCGCAGCTTCGCCAGCGCCTCGAAGCTCTGCTTCACCCACTTGTCGTAGATGCCCTGCGAGGTCCGCTTCGTGTTGGTTTCGTGCAGCTCGATCGCCTTCTCCTCGAAGGGGAAGGCCTGCTCCTCGAGCAGCACGTCGTACTGCTCGCGCTCGGCCTTGGAGAGCTTCTTCGGCCGCTCCGACTTCAGCATCGCCTGGCCGAAATCCTGGTACAGCGCGGCGATGTGGAAGGTCGACGCGGTGACCACGTCGGCCACGCCGTAGTCGGCCGCCGCCGCGTAGGCCTTCAGCGCCGTTTCCATCTTCGCCTTCTTGGTCTTCAGGTTGCGCGCCAGCGGCTCGACCAGCGCCACGCGGCGGTACTCGGCCGCCGCCGGCTCGGCCAGCGCCAGCGTCGCGCTCGCGCCGAGGTAGCGCGTGCGGTCGCTGCGCGCGCTGCCGCCGGTGAGATCGGCCTGCTGGATCTCCTTGAGCAGGGCGGTCTCGCGCCTGAGGTCGCCGTCGGCGTGCGCGATCTTGGCCAGGCGCGCGCGCGCCTCCAGGTTGCGCTCCAGCGGCTGCGGGTACTGCCTGAGGTAGCGTTCGTAGGCCTTGGCGGCGTTGGCGCGCGCGAGGCGGTTGTCGGCGCCCTTCTCGTGCAGCTCGGCCGCCTGCCACTGCGCCTCGCGCGCGACGTTCGGGTCCTTGCTGGTGGCCGCCACGCGCTCGAACTCGCCGGCCGCCTGGGCCCACTGCTTGCGCTCCAGGTAGGCCAGCGCGAGCTTGTTGCCCACCTCGGCCTGCAACGGGTGGTTGGGGAAGCGGCTGCGGAAGTCTTCCAGCGAGCGCGAGGCGCCCTCCCAGTCCTGCATCGCCAGCATCGCGGCGGCGGCGTCGTACTGCGCGGTGGCGCGCACCGTCGTCGAGGCCGGCGCGACGGCGGCGACGCGGTTGAAGTGCCCGATCGCCGCGGCGTTGTCGCCCGCCGCGCGTGCCTTCTCGCCCTGCTTGTAGACCGCGGCGGCGAGGCGCTCGACCAGTTCGCCGCGCGCCGGGTCCTTCTCGGGCACCAGCGCCAGCACCTCGCGGTAGCCCTTCTCGGCCTCGTCGAAGCGGCCCTTGTCGAAGGCGCTGTGCGAGACCACCGTCCAGGCCACGCGGCGCTGCGCCGGCGCGGCCGGCGGGTCGAGCCGCAGCACCTGCTGCGCCACGCTTTCAGCGCGCTCGGGGTCGCGCAGCGCGAACAGCTTCTCCGAGGCGTTGGTCAGCACGGTGCCGGTGCGCGCGTCCTTCGGGAAGGTCTTGGCGAAGCGCAGCGCGCTGTCCACGCCGTCGCGCTGCAAGGCCGCGAGCTGCTCGCCCTGCGCCGCCTTCTCCTGCCCGGCGTAGGCGAGCAGCGCGGCGTAGCCGGCGTCCGCCGCCTTGGCGTGGTCGGGGTAGCGGTAGGCGACCTTCTCGTACTCCACGGCCGCTTCGGCGAGGCGCTTGTCCTCGTACAGCAGCTCGGCGAGCAGGAAGTTGTTCTGCGCGGTCTCGGGGTCGTCGGGGTAGGCGGCGATGTAGGCGCGGTACCACTTCACCGCCTCCTGGTAGTCGGCGCTCGCCTTGCTCTTCTGCGCGCTGGCGTGGTAGTGGCGCGCCAGCTCGGTCAGGTGCGTCTTGACCAGCGGCTGCGCCTTGGCCCAGCCGGGCGGGTTGGCGAGGCGGAATTCGCTGTCGGCGCCGTAGCGCGAGACGTAGTCCTTCTTCGCGTCCAGCGCCAGCGCCGGGAAGCCGTTGTCCTGGTAGATCTCGATCACGCGCGCCTGCAACTGCGGCGCCTGGCCGTCCAGCGGGTGCAGCCGCGCGAAGGCGCCGAAGGTGTCGGCGGCGTCCTTGACGCGCTCCTGCTTCAGGTACAGCTCGCCGAGCTGCTCGTAGACGCGGTATTCGTAGGAGCGCCGCTTCGGGTCGTCGATGTAGGCCGGGATGCTCTGCGCGCCCTGCAGGTTGGCCAGGCTGATGCTGGTGACGCGGAAGGTGTCTTCCAGCAGCTCGCGGTCGGCGCGCGTCAGCCCGGGCAGCGTCTCCAGGCTGCCCTCGGCGCCCAGGCCGAGCGCGCGCGCGTCGAGCACGCCGAAGAAGGATTGCAGCGCCTCTTCCAGCTTGCCCTGCTTGAAGCGCGACCAGCCCTGCATGTACAGCGCGCGCTCGTTGAACTCCGAGCGGTACGGCGTGGCCAGCACGCTGGCGTAGGCCTGCTCGGCGCGCGCGTAGTCCTTCAGCGAGAACAGCAGCTCGCCGCGGCGGAAGTTGGCTTCGTCGCGGTACAGCGTGTTCGGGTAGTTGGCGACCAGGTGGTCGAGCGTCTTCAGCGAGGTTTCCAGCTCGCCGGCCTGCTCCTGCGCGCGCGCGAGCTGGTAGTGGATGCGGTCGTTGCCGCGGTCGTCGGGGTAGGCCTTGAGGAAGTCCTCGTAGCGCTTCACCGCGGCGCGGTAGTCGGGGTTGCCGCCGGCCGTCTCGCCGGTGGCGGCGCGCTGGTCGGCGATGTCCATCTCCAGGTCGCCCAGGCGGCGCATCGCCTCGGCGCGCTGCGGCGCCTTGGGCGCCACCTCGAGGAAGCGGCGGTAGGCCGCGATCGTCTGCGCCTCGTCGGCGACGATCTCGCGATCCTTGGGCACCTCGACCGTGCGGCCGGCCAGCGAGGCCAGCGTCGGCTCGTCGTCGCCGGGGTAGCTCTTGGGCTTGCTCGCGCAGGCCGCGAGCCCGGCGAGCATCAGCGCGGCGAGCGGACGCAGCGCGAAGCTCATGGCGTCATTGGGCCGGCGCATCGCTGTCCTTCTTCTGCGACCCGGAGGTGGCGCGGTCGTACATCTGCGCCACCGCGAAGCGCGCCTGCTGCGAGTAGACGCCCAGGCGCTCCTTCTGCTGGCCCAGCTCGGCCGCGGCGATCTCCTGCACCTCGCGGCGCTGCTCGTCCGACAGCGCGGCCACGCGCGGCATCAGCGCCCTGATGCGCTGGCCCAGCTCGGCGATGCGCTTGGCGAAGGCCTCGTGGCGCGCCGGCTCCTCGACCTGCGCGCGCGCCACGGCCGCCTCGCGCTCGCCGGCCAGCGCCAGCTCGGCGTCGATGGTCTTGATGTCCTTCTGCGCTTCCCACGAGCGCGCCGGGTACTCCTGCGCCAGGCGCCAGGTCAGCGCGCCCGACACCAGCCGCGTGCGCTCGCGGATGCGCTCGGCCTCGGCGGCGTCGGCCACGTCGGCCAGGCCCTGCCTGAGGCCGCCGATCACTGCCAGCAGTTCGTGTTCCTTCGTGTTGGCGAAGGCCTGCGGGTCCTGCTCGCGCAGCGCGCGCTCGACCTCGCCGGCCACCGCGTCGCGGCGCTGCTGCAAGGCCTGCAGGTTGACGGCGCGGGCCTGCGCCTGCACCGCCGGCAACCGCTCGGCGTAGGCGCGGCGGCGGTTGTCGAGCATGTCGCCGAACACGCCGAGCTTGTCGTCCCAGTCCTTCAGGTTGTGGTCCAGGAAGCGCAGGTCGCGCCAGTTCTTGAACGCCTCCTGGAATTCGTGGCCGGCCATCACCTGCGCCAGGTGGCCGGCGTGCGGCATCTCGGGCAGCGTGCGGATGCTCCAGAACCAGCCCATCTCCTCGCCGGGGTTGCGCTCGATCAGGCCGTCGAGCAACTGGCCCGAGCGCATCGCGGCGATCGACTCGTCGAGCCGCACGGCCTCGCCGTCGTAGGCGGCGATCGCGTTGTTGTACTGCTCGGTGGCCTCGCCGTAGGCGCCCAGCTCGGCGTAGGCGTAGGGGATCGCGATGCGCGCCTCCAGCACCGCGGCGTCGCTCGGGTCGCGGCCGGCCAGCTCGAGCCAGGGCACCAGCGCGAGCTTGGGCTCCTTCAGCTCGGCGGCGGCCCAGCCGAAGCCGAGCAGCGCCTTGTTCGACTGCATGCCGTGCAGGCGCACGCGCTGCAGCGCGTTGCGCGCCTCGTCGGGCTTGCCGCCTTGCAGCGCGGCGAAGCCGAGCGCGAGGTTGGCCTTGTCGCGCAGGGCACGCATCTCCTCGTCGGGCGCCGGGGCGCGGCCGAGCGCCTCGAGCAGCTTGACGCCCTTGTCCTCCTCGCCGCTCTTGATCTGCGCGACGCCGAGGTTGAAGCGCGCGTACTGGCCCAGCGGGCTGCGCTGGTCGACGCTTTCCAGCAGCGCGGCGGCGCCGGCATGGTCGCCGCGCGCCATCATCAGGTTGGACTGCAGCAGCAGCCGGTCTTCCTCGAGCGCTGCCGGCAGCGCATCGCCGACGCGCGCGATGGCGTCCTCGGCCTCGGCCAGCAGGCCGCGCTGGTAGCGGATCTTGGCGAGGTAGAACCAGGCGCGGTCGCGCACCGGCGCGGCGGTGCCCTGGTCGATCAGGCGCGTGAAGATCTCGCCCGCCTCCTGGTGCAGCCCGTACGACAGCAGCATGCCGCCGCGCAGCACCTCGGCCTCGTCGTCGTGCGGCGCGATGCGCTGCAACTGCTGCGAGGCCATCAGCGTCGTGATCGAGGTGAAGTAGCGGTCCTGGAAGAAATGGAACAGCGCGTCGCCGTAGTGCGGCGCCTCGACCGGGCGCGCCGACTCGTTGGCCGGCACCGGCCAGGGTCTGGGCGGCGCGGCGCCGGCGGCCGCGCAGGCGAGCAGCGCGGCGGCGGCCAGCAGGGGTTTCACGGACATGCGCACGCCTACTGCCAGACCTTGACGTCGAACTCGGGCTGCAGCTTGCCGGTGGAGTCCTTGATGCGCAGCTCGATGTACTTGGGCTCGGTGCCCTTGTCGAACTTGATCGTCGCGCCGCGCTTGTAGTCGCGCTCGTGCGGGCCCTGGCCGGTGAAGAAGGCCACCAGCTCGTGCGTGCCGGCGCGCAGGTTGCCGAGGTAGATGCGCTGCACGCCGCCGCGGTGCAGCGCGGTCACTTCCAGCGGCGTGTAGAGGTAGTTGGCCACCGGCTTGTCGTCGAGCCGGATCTGCACCGAATCGAGCTGGAACAGCTTGCCCACGTCCATCGAGACGAACAGGGCCACCTGCGTGTTGGCGGGGAACAGCAGTTCCTCCTCCAGCACCAGCAGGTCGCGGTTCAGGCGGATCACGTCGCCCTTGACCTCCTGGACGCGCGTGTCGAGCGCGCCCGATGCCGGCGCGCTGGCGGCGGGCGCCGCGCTGGCCGGTGCGGCCGCCGGCTGGGCGGCGGGTTGGGCGAGGGAGGGCAGCGCGGCGAGCGCCAGCGCAAGGCCGGCGAGCGCGCGGTGGAGGCGGTGGAAGAGCGGCATGGTGTTCTTTTGTCGACTCAGAAGGTGGCCGTCACGTACAACTGCAGCAGGTTGGCGTCGAAGTCGTAGGCCTTGCCGGTGCGCAGGTCGGTGAAGTTGCCGTAGTTGAAGCGGATGCGCTCGATGGCGCCGACGATCTTCAGCTCGTACTGGCCGGGCACGCGCCGGGCCGTGTAGCTCAGCTTGCCGCCCAGGCCGAAGCTGCGGAAGGCGCTGAGCTGGCGGTTGCGCGACAGGTACAGCGTCTCGCTGGTGGCGTTGTCGGAATAGAACAGCGCCTGCCCCTGCTTGTAGAAGCGCACGAAGCCGTCGGCCAGCCAGTCGCTGCCGACGTAGCGGCTGTAGCCGGCCTCCAGCGTGTGCGCCTTGATGTCCCAGGTGTCCCAGAAGTAGCGGTACTCGACGCGCGCGGCGTTGCGCTCGCCGAGGTCGCCGATCAGCTTGAACTTCAGCGCGCGGCTGGTGCGCGTGCGCGGGTTGCGCTCGGCCACCGTGGCGCCGTAGACGCGCGCCACGCGATAGGGGTTGCCGAGGTAGCCGTCGTCCGACACCACCTCGAGGTTGGCGCTGCCCAGCAGGCGCGGCGTCAGCACCTGCGTGATGCCCAGGCGGTACTGCCAGTGCTTGGCGCTGTCGGAGAAGCTCGGCTCGCCGGCCTTGAACACCTTGTCGACGCCGCGCGTGAAGCCCAGCGCCACGGTGGTCATGTTGCCGTAGACCTCCTGCGCCACGTCGATGCTGACGCTGTCGGCCTGGTAGTCGGGCTCCTTGCTGCGGTAGACGCCCAGCGTCATCAGCGAGTCGCGGTAGGCGTAGTCGACGCCGAAGTCGTAGGCCTTGCGCGTCTCCTTGAAGGGGCTGGCGGTGGTGACCACGTCGATCGAGGCATTGCTGACCGCGTCGACGTAGTACGAGCCCGACAGCGAGACCTTGTCGGCCAGGCTCTTGCGCACCAGCAGCGCCGGCCCGTCGGCGGTGACGCCGCCGCCCTTGTAGAGGTGGTACAGGCCCTCGGCGCGGTCTTCGGGCAGTTCGATCGCCTTGGCGCCGCCCACCGCGAGCAGGCTGCCGAACAAACCCGCCACTCGTTGCCAAATGCCGGAGAGTCCGGTCATGCGGGCCCGATACGCGTCGAGCGGCCGCCGCGGAACCGGCTTTGCCGGGCCGCTGGCGGCGCCCCCCTGGGGGGCGCGCCACGGGCGCTCCGGGGGGGGCTGTCAATTGCAGCCACAGCCGCCTCCTTGCGCCGAGTTCGCGCCGCGCGCCGCCTCGCGCACCACCAGCACGTGCTCGCGGTGCCGCGCGGCCAGGCCGTCGCTGCCGGGTTTCATGATCGGGTCGGCCAGGCGCTCGCGCTCGTAGGGCTTGACCCAGGGCTCGGGCAGCGAGGGCATGCGCCACGACGAGCAGCCGGCCAGCAGGGCCGTGGCGCCCAGCGCGGCGAGGAAGGCGGAGCGTTTTGTGTCCATCATGCCTTCAGCAGCTCGCGCACCTGCTGGTCGTAGGTCAGCTCGTAGCCGTCGCGGTAGCCGCGGTGCACGTGGCGCAGCTTGCCGTCGCGGTCGATCAGCAGCGTGGTCGGCATCGTGCTCAGGTCGTACAGCTTGGCCACGCGCTTCTCGCCGTCGAGCAGCACCGGGAAGGTGATGCCCAGCTTGGCGGCGCTGTTGGCGGCGTTGCGCGGGTCGTCGTCGATGTTGACGCCCAGCAACTGGAAACCCGAGGCGCGGTACTTGTCGTACAGGCGCACCAGGTGCGGCATCTCGACCTTGCACGGTCCGCACCAGGTGGCCCAGAAGTTGACCATCACCACCCGGCCGCGCTGCTCGAGCAGGCGCAGGTTGGCGCCGGCGGTGGTGGGCAGCGTGAAGTCGGGCGCCGGGCCGTTGCCGACGGCGGCGCGGCCGGTGCCGCACACCGCCGCGCCGGCCGACAGCGCGAGCGCGCTGCCGAGCAGGCGGCGGCGCGACGGTGAGGCGGGAAGAGTCGATGCGGGGTTCATGGCGGGGTTCAGAAGTAGTAGGCGAAGCCGGTGGTCAGCTCGATGTTCTGGGTGTTCTGGCGCGCGCCCAGCAGGTCGTAGCTGAAGATGTGGTCGCGCACGTCGACGCGCACCGCCCAGCGGTCGCTGAACAGCACGCGGAAGCCGAAGCCGACGTTGAAGGTCTGCTTGCGCTGGTTGGCGAACTTGGTGCTGCCGACACCGCCGATCACGTAGATCGACGAGGCCTTGGCGTACTTGCTGCCGAGGAAGATCTCGCCCGGGAACAGGTTGTAGCCGGCCGAGACGTTGTAGTAGCTGAGCTTCTTGTCGGTGTCGGCCAGCGGGCCGGAGCCGGGGAAGATCTCGGTGAAGGTCTTGTCGCTGACCTTGGTCTGCGCGTAGACGCCCTCGACGAAGAAGTCTTCGCTCAGGTGGTAGCCCAGGCGCACGCCGCCCACCGCGCTGGCGCCGAAGCTCTGCGTGGCGTAGGTGCCCACCAGCAGGCCGACCTCGAAGTCCTTGGACGGGAACTGCGGGATGCGCACGTCGCGGCGCTGCACCTCCGGCACGATCACCTGCTCGTTGGCGGGCTGCGCGGGCGCGGCGGTCTGGGCGAGGGCCGGGGCGGCGAGCGCGGCGGCGAGGAGGGCGAGAGGCAGGCGCATGGTGGGTGTTGTTCTCGAAGTCGGGCTCAGAAGAAGAACGACAGGCCGCCGGTCAGCGCGCGGTACTCGCCCGAGCGGTTGTCGTTCAGGAAGGCGGTGTAGATCGAGTAGTCGGCGCGCAGCACGAAGCGCTCGGTCAGGTAGTAGCGCACGCCGATCGAGGCGTTGGCGAGCTTGGCGTCGGTGGTGGTCGCCGAGACCAGGCTGGTGTTCGGGATGTTCTTGAAGTTGCCCACGCCGGCCGCGAAGAAGGGCGAGATGCGCTGGTCGGAGAAGGGCTCGAGCTGCAGGTTGACGTGCCAGAAGGTGGTGCCGGAGTACACGCCCTGCACCTGCCCGAGCGTGGCCTCGATGCCGATGGACTCCGACAGCTTGTAGCCGGCCCAGAACTTGAGCATCGGCTCCTTCTTGAAGTGGCCCCAGGCGGCGCCGAACTCGACGCGGCGCCGCAGGTAGTCGTCGAAGGCGATGTCGCGGAAGCTGCGCGCCACGCCGGCGTCGGTCAGCGTGGTGGCGAGCTGGCGGCGGTGCACCCAGCCCTCGCGGCCGTTCTCGGCGCGCACCTTGTACCAGTCGGTGTAGCGCAGCTCGATCTCGACCCACTCGGAGCGCGCCGCGACGTGGTGGATCGGGTAGCCGCGGCCCGGGCCGGTGCGCATTTCGAGGTAGGGGTCGGTGACCTGCAGGCGCTCGGTGCGCGGCGCCTCGTCGGCGGCGAGGGCGGGCAGCGCCGCGCCGGCGGCGGCCATGCCGAGCGCGAGCGCGGCGAGGGCGCGTGCCCCCCGGTGCGAGGGCCGCGTCATTGGTCGAGGCACTCGCCGCTGGCGGAGAGCATGCTGTTGCCGGCGACGCTGAACTCGTCCTGGCCCTGCGGCATGGGCCGGCCGATCCAGTAGGCGATGCGCTTCGCGTTGGCGTCGTCGAGGTCGAAGAAGATCCGGCCGCCGCCGTGCAGCGTGGTCAGCAGCGGCTTGGCGAGCAGGCGGCTCTCGGCGGGCGCGCCGATCACCGTCGCGCCCTGCGAGGAATAGAAGTTCTTGTACATGTCGGTCGCGCGCACCGCGTCGGGCGTGTTGGCCGGGTCCGCCAGGTCGACCGGCTGCGCCGCGCCGATCAGGCGCAGCGCACCGCCGGTGCCCTTGGCGTCGTCGTGGCAGCCGACGCTGGCGCAGGTGTTGGTGGTCACCACGCCATTCTGGTTGACCGACAGCGGCATCAGGTAGATCGGATTGATGCAGCGCTGGAAATAAATGAACGACAGCTTCTGGCCCGTGGTCTGCCCCGGGTTCGCGACCGAGTCGGGGTTGGCCAGCGGGTTGCCGCCGCCGCCGCAAGCGGCGAGCAGCGCGGCGGCGATCAGGGACAGGCTCGGGGACGGGCGTGGGGTCATGGATTCCCGCAGCCGCTGGCGATCCAGGCGGCGATGGTGTTGTACTTGGCGCTGCCGGCCGGCAGCAGCGCCGTCGCCTGGCCGCTCGCACCACTGGGGTGCGGCACGGTCGATGGGCGGCGCAGCAGCGCGTTGGAGGGCCCGTTGCAGACGTCGGAGATCATCGTGAGGCTGACGTTGTAGTCGCCCTCGACACTGCCGGCAAGCACGAAGCGGTTGCCGGCGAAGGTCTGCGCCGTCTGCGCCGCGCCCGAGTTGCCGGTCGGCTGGTGGCAGCTCGCGCAGTCGGACTGCAGGATCGGGAACACGTCGCGCTCGAAGGCCGCTTCGCTCAGCGTGGTCAGCCGCACCGGGCTGCCGTTGGCCACCAGGTCGTTGTAGTACAGGCCGCCGAGGTCCATCCACTCCGACACCAGGCGCTTCTCGGCGAGGTTGAGCATGGTCGAGTGGTCGGGCGCGCCGGCCGGCGGGTTCGGGTGCGTGGTGCGCGCCTCGTCGCTGGCCTTCAGGTTCTCTCCGAACAGGATCTCGCCGAGGCGGCTGGCGCGCGCCATGCCGAACACGCCGGGCGCCATCGTTTCGACCAGCGCCGCGCCGCGCACGATCTCCGGTTCGCCGTCGCGCATCTGCGTCTGCGGCAGGCCGGTGCTGGGGTCGATCACCGGGTCGCCCAGCACCAGTTCCTCGTAGGAGACGGTGCGGCCGGTACCGGCGATCGAGGCGCGCAGGTCGAGCTTGGCGGTGTCGGCGTGGCAGGTGGTGCAGGTGTTGGCGCCGCGGTCGCGCGTCCACAGCGGCTGGATGTGGTCGGGGTAGTTGATGAAGCCGTTGACGGGCGCCGGCGTCTGCAGGTCGTCGGCGGCGTTGGCGTTGCCAGCGTAGCGGATCGTCACCGGCGCGCGGGCGCTGCCGCCGGTGGCCCAGACGTCGCTGAACTCCATGTCGGCGACCAGCTTCAGGCGCGCCGGGTCGAGGCGCGTGCGCAGCGAGGCGAGCGTCTCGCCCGACTGGTGCTGGCTGGCCAGCGCCGGGTTGAGCGCGGCCGGCAGCGTGTCGACCACCGTGCCGGAGTTGATCGAGGCGCCGCGGCGCGGGCTGTGGCAGCCCAGGCAGGTGCGTCGCTCGCCGGGGCGCACCTGGATCCAGTTCAGGTGCGTCTGGATGCCGCGGCCCTTGTTGTCGATCACCGTCAGCGCGATCGGCGTGTCGGCCGGCACGTGCAGCTTGAACGAGCCGTCGGGCTCGATCGGCGCGTAGCCGAGGATCTGCTGCGGCTCGAAGTCGGTCTCGCCGAGCGCCTCGCGGATGCCGGTGCTGCCGGCCTGCGGCGGCACCACGCGCGTGGCGCGGACGAAGCGCATCGGCGAGCAGCCGTAGGCGGCGTCGGCGGGGTTCTTCAGCTTCAGCAGGTCGGCCACCTGCGCGCGCGTGTCGGCGTCGCTGGCCGGCGCGGTCTTGGCGATGCCGGCCGAGCAGCCGGCCGGCAGGTCGGAGGCCGCCAGCATGGTCTCGCCGTTGCGGTCCAGGCCGTCGGTGTCGTAGACGGAGCGCACCTCGATCTCGCCCAGGCCCTGCGCGGCCAGCGTGGCGTCGACGCTGGTCGGGTCGGTGGCGTTCGGCTCGGGGCGCGCCTCGATGGCCACCGGGTCGACGTACATGAAGCCGGCCGGCGGCGTGGCCACCGGCAGGAAGGTCTGCTTGGCCGGGTCGAACATGTAGATGCTGTAGGCGGCCGGCGCGTTGTCCTGCACCGGGGCGGCGGCGATCTGCTCGCGCGTCATCGACTCGTCTTCCAGCAAGGCGCGCTCCTCGGCGGTGAGGTTGGCGCAGGGGATCACCGTGCCGTTGCGCGTCACCTCGCAGGGGCGGTAGCCGAGCAGCACGCGGTCGGTGCCGTCCCACAGCGGGTAGGGCGTGGTGATGCGGCCGTAGGGCGACAGGCCGCGCTCCTGGTTGAGCGGCTTGTCGGTCACCTCGGCCTGGCCGCCGAAGGCCGACACCGTCTTGTTGGCCGGCGTGTTGTGCTCGGAGTAGTTGGCCGCGTCGATGAACATCAGCGAGCCGCCTTCCTGCGTGCGCGACAGCGCCATCAGGTCGGAGGAGACGAAGCCCTTGTACTTGCCCTTGGGGTCCATCTCGCGCGGGTTCAGGAAGCTGTTGCCCGGGCTCTGCGCGCCGTACAGCACGAACATGTCGGTGCCGTCGGGCTTGACGCGGAAGATCGCGAAGCGGTTGCGGATGCCCACGTGCTCCCAGCGCGAGAACATGATCTCGCCGTTGCTGCGCACCACCGGGTTGCGGTCGTGGCTGGCGTTGGCCGAGATCTGCGTGATCGAGCCGCCGTCCTTGTCCATCGTGTGGAGCTGCAGCACGCGCTCGCGCTCGTACTCGTCGAGCGCGTAGTGGGTCTGGCCGCCTTCCACCGACTTGGTCTTGCCCTGGCGGTTGGACGTGAACACGAAGCCGCGCCCGCCGGGCAGATAGGCCGGATCGACGTCGTCGTCGGTGGTCGAGGTGGTGATGCGGCGGTAGGTGCCGCCGGCCAGCCCGCCCGTGCTCATGTCGTATTCCCAGATGTTCCAGCGCCCGGTGCAGGCCGGCGCGCCGTCGATCTGCGCGGTGTTCGTGGTCGGACAGCGCATGGTGAACACCACCTTCTTGCCGTCGTACGACACCTCGGGGTCGGAGGCGTCGCCCTTGCCCTGCGTGAAACGCGCGGTCAGGTTGTGCTCGGGCGCGCTCGGGCTGGACTTCTCGCGCAGGATCAGGTCGCCGCCGGCCGCGAAGGGCGCGCCGTTGGTCGGGTTGATGGTCAGCGTGGTCGAGCGCTTGGCGTAGACGATGGGCACGTTGCCCTCGACCGTGACCGTGCCCTCGCTGGTGCTGCCGCCGGAGCAGCCGGCCAGCAGCGCCGCGGCCGCCGCCGCGCAGCCCAAGGACGCGATGCAGCCCTGCTTGTGCGTGAGTGTCCTCATCTTCACCTCCACTGAGTTGGCGCGGTCATTGCCGCGCCGTTTCGATCTGTCTTGTCTGCTGCGGGCCGCCCGCCAGCAGGCCCGGGGAATAGTGCAGCGCGCCGCGCGCGTCGACCACCACGGCGTCGACGCCGTCGAGCGACTCGACCAGCGCCAGCCCGCGCTCGACGCCGAGCACGAACACCGTCTTCGACAGGCCCTCGGCCATCAGCCCGTCGGGCGCCAGGATGGTCACGCTGCGCACCGCGCCGGGCGAGCGCCCGCTGCGCGGGTCGATCAGGTGGTGGCAGCGCACGCCGTCGCGCTCGAAGTAGCGCTCGTAGTCGCCCGAGGTCGAGATGGCGGTGTCCTCCAGCGGCAGCACCGCCACCACGCCGTCCTCGCGGCGCGGGTCGCGGATGGCGATGCTCCAGGGGCGGCCGCGGCGGTCGCCGAGCACGCGGCTGTCGCCGCCGGCGCTGACGATGGCGTGTTTCACGCCCAGCTCGGTGAGGATGGCCGCGGCGTTGTCCACCGCGTGGCCCTTGGCGAAGCCGCCCAGGTCGATGCGCATGCCCTCGCGGCCGAAGCGCAGCGTGCGCGTCTTCGCGTCGAGGGCCAGGTGCCGCCAGCCGATCGCCGCGAGGCCGCGCGCCAGCGCCTCCTCGCTCGGCGCGGTGCCGGCGCGGTAGTCGTACAGGTTGCCGACGCTGGCGAAGCTGATGTCGAAGGCGCCGTCGGAAAAGCGCGAGAAGGCCAGCGCGCGCTCGATCAGCCCGTACATCTCGGGCGACAGCGGCACCGCTTCACGCGCCGCGTCGCGGTTGATGCGCGACAGCTCGGAATCGGGCTTGTGCGGGCTCATCGCGTGGTCGATGCGGTGCATCTCGTCCATCACCGCGGTGATGGCGCACTGCGCGTCGCGCTCGTCCTCGCCCCACAGCTCGACGCGGATCGCCGTGCCCATGATGGCTTCCTCGCGCTGGAACCAGCTCCCGCGCGCGGACGGCGTGGCAATGGCCGCCGGCGGCGCGATCTGCGCCGCGGCTCGTCTGCCGAACGTCAAGCCGAACAATGCCAAAACCCGCCCCTGTGATTGATGCGGCGCATCTTGGGGCCTGTTCGGGGCCAAATTGCGTCAAAACTTGGCAAACGGCAATTGGCTTACATCCCGTCTCAGAAGAAACCTGCTAAGCGCGGCGGCGCAGGTGTGGCGATGTTTTTTTGCCATGGGCGGAGGTGGATGGCGGAGGGTGTGTTGGTATTGAATAGAATGCGAATCGTTATCATTATTGACTTACCATGCGCCAACGAACCATCTGCTCGCTCGCCGGCCTGGCGATGCTCTGCGCCGGCGCCGCCGTGCGCGCCCAGGTCGCTCCGGCGCCGGCTGCCGAACCCGTGCTGCCCGCCGTGCCGGTGCGCGCCGGCAGCGTCGAGGAAAAGGCCACCGCGCCGGTGGAGGGCTACCTCGCGCGGCGCAACAGCAGTGCGACCAAGACCGACACGCCGCTCATCGAAACGCCTCAGTCGGTGACGGTGATCACCGCCGACCAGATCCGCGACACGGCCGCGACCAGCATCGTCGGCGCGCTCGCCTACGCGGCCGGCGTGATCGACAACGGCGGCTTCAACCCGGCCGGCGAGAAGTATTCGCTGCGCGGTTTCGCGAGCTGGGGCGACATGTTCCGCGACGGCCTCTACTACGGCGGTGCCTGGGGTTCGCGTCAGGAGCCGTGGGGCGTGGAGCGCGTCGAGGTGCTCAAGGGCGCAGCCTCGGTGATATTCGGCAAGGCCAGCCCGGGCGGCGTGGTCAACACCATCAGCAAGCGGCCCACCGGCGAGCGGTTCGGCGAAATCGAGGCCTCGCTGGGCAGCTATTCGACCCGGCATCTCGCGGCCGACATCGGCGGGCCGCTCGGCGAGGCCGGCAGCCCATGGAGCTACCGCCTGACGATGCTGGCGCGCCAAGGCGACACGCAGGTCGACCACGTGCCGAACGATCGCGTCTACTTCGCGCCGGCGCTGACCTGGCGGCCCTCGGCGGCGACCTCACTGACGCTGCTCGGCCAGCTGCAGCGCAGCGACGTCACCTTCATCAACGGCCTGCCGGCGCTCGGCTCGCTGCTGCCCAGCGTCAACGGGCGTTTGCCGACGCGCCTGTTCACCGGCGAACCCGGCTGGGACACGGGCAAGGATAGTTCCGACTACCTCGGCTACCTCTTCGAGCACCGCTTCGACGACACGCTGCGCCTGGACCACCGCCTGCGCTACGGCGTCAACAAGGTGCACTGGCGCTACTCGTACATCACCGGCATCGACGCCGACGAACGCACCGCGCACCGCAGTGCCTACGACCGCCGCGACCGCACCGCGATGCTGACCAGCGACACCTTCCTCGAATGGAAGCTGGGCGGCGCCGACATGCGCCACACGCTGATCGCCGGGCTCGACGCCTCGCGCATCAAGGACGACACGGTTGACGCGAACTGGAACGTGCAGATGGCTGACTTCGACCTCTACGCGCCCGTCTACGGCCAGCCGGTGGTCTACGGCGAGCCCGACGTCGACTGGCACAGCAAGAGCGTGAAGACCGGCCTGTACCTGCAGGACCAGATCCAGATCGGCTCGCGCTGGACGCTGCTGGCCGGCGTGCGCCACGACCGTGTGCATGCCACCGACAACTTCGGCGGCAACGAGCGCGACCGCGCCACCACCGGTCGGCTCGGCGCTGTCTACCAGCTCGGCGGCGGTTTCGCGCCCTTCGCCAGCTATTCGCAGAGCTTCGAGCCGGTGTCCGGCTACGACCCCGACGGCAAGCGGCTCGAGCCGACGCGCGGCGAGCAATACGAGCTGGGCCTGCGCTGGCAGCCGGCCGACGCCGACACGCTGGTCAGCGCCTCGCTGTTCCAGCTGAAGCAGACCAACGTCAGCACCACCGACCCGGCCGATCCGCTGCACCCGCGCCAGATCGGCGAGGTGCGCTCGCGCGGCTTCGAGCTGGAGGCGAAGACACGCATCGCCCGGCGCGTCGATCTGACGGCCGCCTACGCCTACATCGACTCGGTGATCAGTCGCAGCCTGGATCCTGCCGTGCTCGGCGACGTGCGCCCCGGCCTGCCACGCCACAGCGCCTCGCTGTGGGCCGATGCGGCGCTGGACGGCTGGGGCCTGGCCGGCGCGAGCGTCGGCTTCGGCCTGCGCCACGTCGGCGAGCAGCGCAACGAGGAGATGAGCGATGCGCGCGCCCGCAAGACACCGGCCGCGACGCTGGTCGACCTGCGCCTGAGCTACGAGACCGGGCCATGGCGTCTGGCCTTGAATGTCGTCAACCTGGCCGACAAGATCTACTGGGCGACCTGTTCCTACGACGAATGTGTTGCAGGCGCGCGCCGCACGCTCACCGGCACGGTCGGCTACCGCTGGTGAGGCGTCAGCGGGCCGCGCTCGCGCCGAACATCGCCTCCATCGCGCGGCGCGTGCGGTAGGCGTCGGTGCCGGTGTCCATCGCCACGTCGTCCCAGGTCAGGCTCTGGCCCTTCTTCACCGCGCGCACCAGCTTCACGTTGTGCGCCAGGCCGAGCGGCAGGCCGCCCATCGCCGCCGAGGCGGCCGCCGGCAGCAGCTTGCCCCACACGGTGTAGCCGCCTTCGCCGTCGAGCATCTCGCCGGCGGCGAGGTCGCGCTTGGCGGTGGCCACCACGTCGGCGTTCCAGCCGCGCGCCACGCCGGTGGGCTCGCCGCGCAGCGCCACGCTGGCCACCGAGACGCCGACCTCCAGCCCGATCAGGTGCCAGCGCTTGTAGAGCGTGAAGTAGCGCCCGCTCGGGTCGGTGTGGGCGTTGTATTCCTCGAAGCAGTTCTTGATGTACTCGGTCTCGGCCTCGACCGTGACCCACACGCCCATGCGGATGTCGTAGGGGATCCTGCGGCCGTCCGGCTCCAGCGAGGAGATCACCTCGACCATGCCCTTCTTCTCGAGCACGCCGCCTTCGCTCTTCGGCCGCGTCACGTAGGGAATGTCCTCCACGCTCGCCGGCGGGTAGAGCAGGCCGTTGCTGGGCACCGCCAGGTCGGTGGCGTTGGAGACGGCGGTCGATTCGATCGAGGGCTTGGAGCCGTCGAGGAAGCTGTTGAACATCTTCGGGTTCAGGCCGCCGCGCCGCGCCTGCTCGGGCGTCAGGCCGTAGTGGCCCCACACCGTCTCGGGCGTGGACTCGCAGAAGTGCGGCAGCCACTTGTGGCCGCGCCCGGCCGCGACGACCGGGAAGCCGCAGGTGCGCGCCCAGTCGACCAGGTCGCAGATCAGCGCCGGCTGGTCGCCGAAGGCCATCGAGTAGACGACGCCGGCCTCGGCCGCGCGCCGCGCCAGCAGCGCGCCGCAGAAGGCGTCGGCCTCGACGGTGACGTTGACGACGTGCTTGCGCTGCTCGAAGGCCGCCAGGCAGTGCTCCACCGCCGCGATCGGGTTGCCGGTGCACTCGACGATCACGTCGATGGCCGGGTGCCGCACCAGCGCGCGCCAGTCGTCGCCGACGTGCGTGGCGCCGGTCTTCAGCGCTTCGTCCAGCGAGCCGGCCTGCGTGCGCGCCGCCTCCCAGCCGACACGCGCGAGGTTGGCCTGCGCGGCGGCCGGCGACAGGTCGGCGATGCCGACGAGCTGCACCCCGGGCGTGCGCGGAATCTGCGCCAGGTACATCGAGCCGAACTTGCCGGCGCCGATCAGGCCGACGCGCACCGGCTTGCCGTCGGCCTGGCGCTGAAGCAGCTTGGCGTGCAGGTTCATGCGGCGGCCTTGGTGGTGGCAAAGGGTTCAGACGAAGTCACCAGCGCGCTGCCGGGCATGCCGTTCTTCCACGGCAGATCGACCGGGTAGGGCTTGCGCAGGCAGTCGTCGGGCAGGCACTCGATGGGCGTGAAGTCGCGGTGCGCGATGTACTCCGGCCGCTTGAAGCGACGGATGTGGTTGCCGACCGCGCACAGGCTGAGGTAGACGCTGACGCGGTTCCACGGGCTGAGGTTGCTGCTGGACGCATGCACCAGGCAGGAGTGGAACAGGATCATCGAGCCGGCCGGACCCTTGGGCGAGACGATGCCGCCGTTGCGGCCGCCGGCGCGCTCGACCAGCTTGCCGATCAGCTCGTTGTCCACCGTCCACAGCGGGTAGCTGGTCGTGGTCAGGTCGTGCCTGGCCTCGACCACGCCCTTCTTGTGGCTGCCGGGGATGAACATCAGCCCGCCGTTGAAGTCGTTGACCTCGTCGAGGAAGATCGCCACGTTCATCGCGCGCTCGGTGGGCATCAGGTCGTCGTTCAGCCAGGTGCCGTAGTCCTGGTGCCACTGCCAGACGTCGCCCTCGAAGGCCATCTTGCCGTTGATCTTGAACTGGTGCATGTAGAGCTTCTCGCCGAACAGGTCTTCCACCGGCTCGACCATGCGCGGATGCCGCGCCAGCCGGGCGAAGGGCTCGCTGTACAGGTGCGCGGCGAAATTGGTGCGCACCGCGTCCGAGCCCTTCTCGCGCACGTTGTAGGCCTCGCGGCGCGAATACAGCTCGGGCACGGCGTCGGTCAGCGTCCTGGTCTCCTCGGCGCTGAACAGGCCGGGGAAGAACAGGTAGCCGTCGCGGTCGAATTGCGCGATCTGCTCGGGGGTCAGTCTCATCGGTGTCTCCTCAGGCGTTGTGTCGGGCCTCGGCGCCGATGGCGGCGTCGAGGTGGCGGGTGATGTGTTCGCTGGCGCGCGCGTCGTGTTCGTGCATCAGGCGCTCGGCGCGCGCCGCGTCGCCGGCGGCGATGGCCTCGGCGATGGCGGCGTGTTCGCCCCACACCGTCTCGCGCTGCGACGAGGCCTGCAGCACCGCGCCCATCGCGCGGCGGATGTGGGCCCAGTGCAGGTGCGCGCTGCGCGCGATCAGCGGGTTGCGCGCGGCGGCGTAGACGGCGTTGTGGAAGGCGGCGTCGGCCTCGATCATGGCCTGCACGTTGCGCCCGCGCGCCGCCTTGCGGCCGCGCTCGACCAGCTTCGCGTCGAGCTGCGCGCGCTGCTGCGCGGCCAGGCGCGCCGCGAGCGCGTCGAGCGCGCCGCGCACCTGGTAGACGGCCGCCGTGCCCTCGGCCGTCAGCGGCGCGACCAGCACGCCGCGGCCGGGCGCGTCGAGCACCAGGCCGTCCTGCTTGAGCAGGCGCAGCGCCTGCAGCACCGGCTGGCGCGACACCGAGAGCTGCCGCGCCAGGTCTTCCTGCGTGATGCGCGCGCCGGGCGCCAGCGTGCCGTCGCTGATCGCGCCGAGCAGCGCCTGGTAGACCTGGTCGACCAGGTCGGGCGCGACGTGCAGCTTCAGCAGCGGGGCGTTCATGGCGGGGTGGTTTCTGAACTCTGTATACAGAGTACGCTATTCCTGACCGATGTCAATCGGCGCCGGACCCGGAGGTGGCCGGCCGGCGCCTCGAATTGGCCCGAAAATACGCGGCTTCGCCCCGCTCCCGCCTTCCCGATCACATGGCAACCATCCTCCAATCGCTTCCCGCCGGCCAGAAGGTCGGCATCGCCTTCTCCGGCGGCCTGGACACCAGCGCCGCGCTGCACTGGATGAAGCTCAAGGGCGCGCTGCCCTATGCCTACACCGCCAACCTGGGGCAGCCCGACGAGCCCGACTACGACGACATCCCGCGCCGCGCGATGCAGTACGGCGCGCAGAAAGCGCGCCTGATCGACTGCCGCGCGCAGCTCGTCGCCGAGGGCATCGCCGCGCTGCAATGCGGCGCCTTCCACATCTCCACCGCCGGCGTCACCTACTTCAACACCACGCCGATCGGGCGCGCCGTCACCGGCACCATGCTGGTCACCGCGATGAAGGAGGACGAGGTGCACGTCTGGGGCGACGGCAGCACCTTCAAGGGCAACGACATCGAGCGCTTCTACCGCTACGGCCTGCTCGCCAACCCGGCGCTGCGCATCTACAAACCCTGGCTCGACCAGGCCTTCATCGACGAGCTGGGCGGCCGCGCCGAGATGTCGGCCTTCATGACCCAGGCCGGCTTCGGCTACAAGATGTCGGCCGAGAAGGCCTACTCCACCGACTCCAACATGCTCGGCGCGACGCACGAGGCCAAGGACCTGGAGCACCTCTCCAGCGGCATGCGCATCGTCAACCCGATCATGGGCGTGGCCTTCTGGCGCGACGAGGTGGAGGTCAAGCGCGAGGAAGTCTCGGTGCGCTTCGAGGAAGGCGTGCCGGTGGCGCTGAACGGCCAGGGCTTCGCCAGCCCGGTCGAACTGCTGCTGGAGGCCAACCGCATCGGCGGCCGCCACGGCCTGGGCATGAGCGACCAGATCGAGAACCGCATCATCGAGGCCAAGAGCCGCGGCATCTACGAGGCGCCCGGCCTCGCGCTGCTGTTCATCGCCTACGAGCGGCTCGTCACCGGCATCCACAACGAGGACACCATCGAGCAGTACCGCGACAACGGCCGGCGCCTGGGCCGGCTGCTGTACCAGGGCCGCTGGTTCGATCCGCAGGCGCTGATGCTGCGCGAGACCGCGCAGCGCTGGGTGGCGCGCGCCGTCACCGGCGAGGTGACGCTGGAGCTGCGCCGCGGCAACGACTACACCATCCTGAACACCGAGTCGCCCAACCTGACCTACAAGCCCGAGCGGCTGACGATGGAGAAGGGTGAGTCCACGTTCTCGCCGGCCGACCGCATCGGCCAACTGACGATGCGCAACCTCGACATCGCCGACACGCGCGAGAAGCTCGCCACCTACTCGCAGGTGGGCCTGCTGCCCTCGGGCGGCTCGGAGCTGCTGCCGCTGCTGAAGGACGACGGCGCGAAGTGAGCGTGGATCCGTCGCGCTGCGAGGCGGCCATCGTCGACCTCGACGGCACGCTGGTCGACACGCTGCCCGACTTCGTCGCCGCGCTCGACGCGATGCTGGCCGAGCTGGGCCTGCGCGCGATCGAGCCGGGCTTCGTCGCGCGCAGCGTCGGCAAGGGCTCGGAGCACCTGCTGCGCCGCACGCTGGCCGAGGTGGGCGCGCCCGAGGCGCTCTACGAACGCGCCTGGGCCGCCTACCAGCGCCACTATCGCGCGCTGAACGGCCGCGCCGCGACCGTCTACCCCGGCGCCGCCGAGGGCCTGCAGCGCCTGGCCGATGCAGGCTGGCGCCTGGCCTGCGTCACCAACAAGCCGGGCGAGTTCGCGCGCGCACTGCTCGCCGCCACCGGCCTGGCGCGCTTTTTCGCCCACACCTTCGGCGGCGATGCCTTCGCGCGCCGCAAGCCCGACCCGCTGCCGCTGCTCGAAGCCTGCCGCGCGCTGGGCAGCGCCCCGGCGCGCACGCTGATGATCGGCGACTCCAGCAACGACGCCGCCGCGGCGCGCGCCGCCGGCTGCCCGGTGCTGCTGGTGACCTACGGCTACAACCACGGCGAGCCGGTGCGCGGCGTCGATGCCGACGGCTTCGTCGCGCGGCTCGACGACATTGAGATTGCGCAGGGCGCCGCGCGCCGAGGCGGCGCAGCATCCGGGCCATGAGCCGCATCGTTTCTTCGCTTCCCGGCCGCATCCGCGTGCGCGACAAGACGCTGCGCGACGCGGCGAGCCTCGCGCAGATCCACGCCCAGGTCGAGCGGATCGCCGGCGTGAGCGCCGTCGAGTCGAATGCCGTGACCGGCAGCGTGCTGCTGCGCTTCGACGCCGCGCGCCTGGACGTGGCCGCGCTGGAGGCGAGGATAGACCGCCTCGTCGACGCGCTGGCCGCGCGCGCCAAGAGCCAGGGCGACCGGCGCATGCGCGTCAACAAGGCCGCCAAGCTCGGCATGCTGGGCAGCCTGGCGACCTCGATGGCGCTGGTGGCCGCGGGCAGCAAGAAGGGCCACGCCGCCGCCGGCTGCGTCTTTCTCGCCTGCCTAGGCGTTCACCTGACGACGCACCGGCGCCGCCTGCTTCGATAGCGGCGGCTTCGTCGCGCGCGGTCGCCGCGGCAGCCCCGCGCCCGACAGCGCGCGCAGCAGGATCGCGATGGTGCTGCCGTTGTGCAGCATCGACGCCGCCACCGGGCTGAGCAGGCCGAACGCGGCGGCCGACAGGATGCTGGTGTTCAGCCCCACGGTCAGCTTGAAGTTGCTGGCGATCAGCGCGCGCGTGGCCTGCGCCAGCGCCATCGCGTCGGCCACCTTGCCGATGTCGTCCTCGAGCAGCGCGATGTCGGAGGCCAGCCGCGCGATGTCGGCGCCGTGGTGCATCGAGATGCCGACGTGCGCGCCGGTCAGCGCCGGCGCGTCGTTGACGCCGTCGCCGACGAAGGCGATGCGCGCGCCCTGGGCGGCCAGCGCGGCCAGGATGTCGGCCTTCTCGTGCGGCAGCAGCCCGGCGTGGAAGCCGTCGAGCTTCAGCTCCGCGGCCATCGCGGCGGCGCGCTCGGGGTGGTCGCCGGTGAGCATCAGGATGCGCGCTACGCCCAGCTCGCGCAGCCGCGCCACGGTGGCGGCGCTGTCGTCGCGCAGGCTGTCCTTGAGCGCCAGCACGCCGAGCAGCTCGCCGCCGAAGCCGATGTACAGCAGCGTCTTGCCCTCGCGGTGCAGCCGCTCGATCACGTCGGCGTGCGCGGCGGTGGAGATCGCCTCGTCGTCCTCGACGAAGTGGCGCGAGCCGACCACGATGCGGCGCCCTCCGATCACGCTGGCCACGCCGTGCGCGACGATGAACTCGACCTCCTTGTGGTCGAAGTGGCGCGGGTGCGCGAGGTGGTGCGCCGCCTCCACCACCGCCAGCGCGAGCGGGTGGAAGTAGTGCTCCTCCACCGAGGCGGCCAGGTTGATCAGGTCTTCGGCGGTGTAGCGCGCGTCGAAGGCGATCGCGTCGGTGACGTGCAGCTTGCCGCTGGTCAGCGTGCCGGTCTTGTCGAACACGAAGGTGTCGGCCTGGGCCAGCCGCTCCAGCGCGCCGGCGCCCTTGACCAGGATGCCGCCGTTGCCGCCGCTGTACATCGCCGCCTTGAAGGCCACCGGCGTCGAGAGCTTGAGCGCGCACGAGTAGTCGGCCTGCAGCACCGCGGCGACGCGCCGCCAGTCGCCCGACACGCCCCAGGTGGCGCCGGCCAGGCCCAGCACCATAGGCACCAGCCGGTCGGCCAGGCGCGAGGCCTCGAGCTGGGTGTTGCTCTTGGCCGCCAGCGACTGCTCGACGTAGTCGGCGATGCGCGCCGCCGCCGAGTTGCCGCCGACCTGCTCGGCGTAGATGCGCAGCCGGCCTTCCTCGACCAGCGTGCCCGAGAGCACGCGGTCGCCGCGGCGGCGCGCCACCGGCACGCTCTCGCCGGTCATCGTTGCCTCGTTGAGCAGCGCCTCGCCGCCGAGCACCGTGCCGTCCACCGGCACGACGCTGCCGGTGGCGGCGATCACGGTGTCGCCGACGCGGAGCGCGGCCGCGTCGACCAGCACCTCCGCGCCGTCGCGCTCGACCCAGACCTCGCTGCTCGACGGCTTGAGCAGCGACTTCAGCAACTCGTCGGAGCGGCGCTCGATCGAGTGCTCCAGGTACTCGCCCAGCGCGAGCAGGAAGGAGGTGGTGTTGGCGGCGAGGTAGTCGCGCCGGCCGATCGAGATCGTCACCGCCAGCGCTTCCAGCACGTGCGAGGTGATGCCGCGCCGCAGCAGGTCGTCGACCGCCTTGCCGAGCAGCGGCACGGCGGTGGCCAGCGCCAGCGGCGCGCGCAGCCCTGGGCTCAGGCGGTTGCTGGCCAGCGCCAGCGCGCCGCTGGCCGCCACCATGCCCAGCTCGGCGCCCGGCTCGTGCGCCGCCGCCGCGCCCTGGTGCATGGCCGGCGGCTCCAGCGCGAGGATCGCCGCGGCGAGCCGCCCGGCGTCGGTACGCGCCGGCTCGTGGGCCACGACGATAGAGCGCGCGGTGGCATTGACGCGCACCGCCAGCACGCCGGCGAGCGACTCCACCGCGCGCGCGATGCGCGCCGGCTCCAGCGGCATGCCGGCGCGGCAGCGGTAGCGCAGCCGCACGCGGCCGCGCGAGCGGTGCAGCGGCTCGACGGCGGCGAACCAGACCCCCATCGTCGGCGGCTCACTCGCCCTGGTGGCGTTCGACCTCGACCTCGGCCTTCAGGTCGGCCATCTGCTCCTTCATCTCCTCGAAGCCGCCGGCCACGCCGGCGTAAAGCCTCATGCCGGCCTTGAGCAGCCTGCCGCGCAGCTCGGCGTCGGACAGCACCCAGGCCGCCGCCGCGCCCACCGCCGCGCCGAGCAGGAACTGCTCGGTGCTGCCGAGCGAGCCCAGCAGGCCCGGCCTCGATGCGGCGTCCGGGTTGCCGTTGCCCCAGCCGTTGCCGGCATCGCCGTCGTCGCGCCGGCCGGCGCCGTTGCGCTTGTCACGCTTCTTGCCCATCGCTTTTCTCCCGTGTCTTCTGCCGCCGCGGCGCGCCGTCGTCGCGCAGCAGCCGTTCGATCAACAGCACCCCGGCGGCGCCGGCGGCGGTGGCCGCCAGCGCGCGGGCGACGTCGCCGCGCTGCCAGCACGCGGCCGCCTGCTGGCCCGCCGCCAGCGCCGCGCCGCCTTGCAGCGCATGGCGCAGCACGCGCTTCGCCTGCGCCGGCGTGGCCGGCGCGGCCTGGTCGCGGAAGGCCGAGACGCAGCCGGTGGTGACGAAGCCGGTGACGAAGCCGTCGCTCAGGCGTCGTGCGGTTTTCATGCGCCGGCGCCCTTGCGCGTCTTCTTCGCGGCCGCTTTTTTCGCCGCCGTCTTCGCCGCCGCACGCTTGCGCGGCGCGGGCGGCGGCGCCGCTGCTTCGACCGCTTCTTCCGTTTCTTCCGCTTCTTCGGCCATCGGCACGTCGGCCTCGGGCGCGTCGCCGCCCTGGCGCTTGAGCAGGCGCAGCGCCGCCGCGCCGGTGAGCACGCCCAGCGCGAACGGGAACAGAGGGAACATGTCAATCCTCCTTCGGGCTTGAATGGCTGCGTTCGAGCAGCCGCATCGACGCGCCCGCGCGGTATGCGCGGAACGCCGCCGCCGACGGCGAGCCGGTGCCATTGCGAGCAGCCTAGCAGCCGCCCGGCGCGCGCCCTTGATGCGCGTCAGCGCGCTTCGTTCAGTTGTTGAACGGGTCGCGCGGCGCCGGCGCCTTGCCGAGCAGCGCGTCCTTCAGCTGCGCGTCGGCCGGCGACGCTCCGAGCCAGATCTTCAGCAGCGAGGCGAAGAACTCCGGCTCCTTGATCGGCTCGATCGAGGCCTTGCCGTTGATCAGCACCGTGGTGCCCTGGCCGGGCACGTAGTCGACCGAGAACGATTCGCCGGCGCTCAGCTTCTTCTTGGCCGAGAACAGCTCCGACAGGCGTATCGTGCCGGCGATCGACTTGGAAAACTCCTCGCGCGGCGAGTTGTCCTGCATGCCGCGCGTGAACAGCTTGCCCAGCTCGTTGGCGTCGATGTCGCGCAGCATCACGATGTGCATGCGCTTCGGGCCCGGCGCGGCCAGCACCGCCTCGGTGGTGGGCGCCTTCGCGCCGAGGTACAGCCCGGCGGTGTAGACCTTGAACACCGCCTTGTAGCGGATGCCGGCGCCGTTGAGCAGCAGCCGGGTGTTGCCGACCTGCGCGCTCGGCTCGTACTTGACGCCGGCCAGTTCGGTGACGGGTTGGGAACGCGCCAGCGGCGCGGCGAGCAGGGCCGCCAGCGCGGCGGAGACGACGAGGCTGCGACGGATCACGGCGCTCTCCTGGATGGTTGGAGTCTGTGTGCGCGGACCGACCGGGCCGCCAAAGCGGCAAGTGTGGCAAAGGCGCGGCGCCGCTGTCCATGACGCATTGCACGATCCGGGATGGCGCCTCGGTGCGGCGGCGCCCGCTGCTACACTCGGCGCCATCATGTTCTCGACGCGCAAGCAAACCACGGGGTCGAACGACCGGGGAGCCTGGCCCTGGCGCCGCTGCTCCCGCCGCCACGCCGGGCGCTGAGCGCCGGCACGTTTGCTTGGCCGCGGGCGCCGCGTTCGTCGTCGACGACCCGAAGCGCGCCCGCCGGCTCCAACCCAGCACCGAATCGAACCGTCATGCGAGGGCGCCGCGCCCTCGCCGGGCCGT
Source organism: Piscinibacter sp. (assembly GCF_047600445.1). GTDB lineage: Bacteria > Pseudomonadota > Gammaproteobacteria > Burkholderiales > Burkholderiaceae_C > Piscinibacter. Next base: position 43,480 of record NZ_JASGKT010000001.1, on the reverse strand, counting down.
GGAGGGCCCCGAGCCGTGATCACCGAACTCGAATTCAAGAGCCTGGCCGCGCAGGGCTACAACCGCATCCCGCTGCTGACCGAGGCCTTCGCCGACCTCGAGACGCCGCTGTCGCTCTACCTCAAGCTCGCCTGCGCCAACGGCAGCGGCAAGCACAGCTTCCTGCTCGAATCGGTGGTGGGCGGCGAGCGCTTCGGGCGCTACTCCTTCATCGGCCTGCCGGCGCGCACGCTGCTGCGCGCCAGCGGCTTCAGGACGGAGGTGGTGAGCGACGGCGCCGTCGTCGAGACGCACGAAGGCAACCCGCTGGACTTCATCGCCGAGTACCAGAAGCGCTTCAAGGTGGCGCTGCGCCCCGGCCTGCCGCGTTTCTGCGGCGGCCTCGCCGGCTACTTCGGCTACGACGCGGTGCGCTACATCGAGCCGAAGCTGGCCAAGACCTGGAAGCAAGGCGGCGTGGACACCCCCGACATCCTGCTGCTGCAATGCGAGGAGCTGGCGGTGATCGACAACCTGTCGGGGCGCCTGTACCTGATCGTCTACGCCAATCCGTCCGAGCCCGAGGCCTACTTCAAGGCCAAGCGGCGCCTGACCGAGCTGGGCGACAAGCTGCGCTACAGCGTCACCGCGCCGCAGGTGCGGCGCGTGGCGGCCAGCAGCGTCGAGCGCGAGTTCGCCAAGGCCGACTACCTGGCCGCGGTGGACAAGAGCAAGGAGTACATCGCCGCCGGCGACATGATGCAGGTGCAGATCGGCCAGCGGCTGCGCAAGCGCTACACCGAGAGCCCGCTGTCGCTGTACCGCGCGCTGCGTTCGCTGAACCCCTCGCCCTACATGTTCTTCTACGACATGGGCGAGTTCCAGATCGTCAGCGCCAGCCCCGAGATCCTGGTGCGCCACGAGCACGTGGCCGAGGGCGAGAAGGTGACCATCCGCCCGCTGGCCGGCACGCGCCCGCGCGGCGCCTCGCCCGAGCAGGACAAGGCGCTGGAGGCCGAGCTGCTGGCCGACCCGAAGGAGCGCGCCGAGCACGTGATGCTGATCGACCTGGCGCGCAACGACATCGGCCGCATCGCCCAAACGGGCAGCGTCAAGGTGACCGAGGCCTTCGCGATCGAGCGCTACTCGCACGTGATGCACATCGTCAGCAACGTCGAGGGATTGCTGAAGGACGGCATGACCAACATCGACGTGCTGAAGGCCACGTTCCCGGCCGGCACGCTGACCGGCGCGCCCAAGATCCGCGCGATGGAGATCATCGACGAGCTGGAGCCGAGCAAGCGCGGCATCTACGGCGGCGCCTGCGGCTACCTCAGCTTCGCCGGCGACATGGACGTGGCCATCGCCATCCGCACCGGCATCGTCAAGGACGGCACGCTGTACGTGCAGGCCGCCGCCGGCGTCGTGGCCGATTCGGTGCCGGAGATGGAGTGGAAGGAGACCGAGCACAAGGCGCGCGCGCTGATCCGCGCGGCGGAGCTGGTCGAGGAAGGCTTCTGACGGCAGCGGCACGCTGGGCTCATGAGCGGAACCGGGTCACGCATCCACACCATCGGCGCCGCGCTGCTGGCGCTGGCCGCCGCCGCGGCCATGGGGGCGGTTCCCCCGGCCGATGCCACCGCGCCGATCACGCAGGCGGGCGACTACCGCTACACGGTGCGGCACGGCGGCCTGGCGCGCAAGTACCGGGTGCACGTGCCGCCGGGCGTCGACCTGTCGAAGCCGCTGCCGCTGCTGGTCTCGATGCACGGCGGCGGCGGCAACATGGAATACCAGGCGTCCGAGGAACGCTACGGCCAGATCTCCAAGTCGGACCGCACCGGCTTCGTCGTCGTCTTCCCGAACGGCGTCGGCGCGCTGGGCGACGAGCTCGCGACCTGGAACGCCGGTCGCTGCTGCGGCCAGGCGAAGGAAAAGAACATCGACGACGTCGGCTTCATCCGGCTCGTCGTCTCGAACCTGAAGCGGCAGTTGAAGATCGACCCGGAGCGCGTCTACGCCACCGGCATGTCGAACGGCGGGATGATGGCGCACCGGCTGGCCTGCGAGGCCCCGGACGTGTTCCGCGCCGTCGCCGCCGTGGCCGGGACCGACAACACCGTCGCCTGCAGCCCGCAGCGGCCGGTCTCGGTGCTGCAGATCCACGCGCGCGACGACGACCACGTGCCGTTCGACGGTGGCCTGGGGGAGAAGAGCAGGCGCCGCCAGGTGACCGGCTTCACCGCGGTGCCGGCGACGATCGCGCGCTGGGTCGAGCGCGACCGCTGCCCGGTCGGGCCCCAGCGCGTGCTGGAAGTCCCCGGCGCCTACTGCGACCGCCACGCGCCGTGCGCCGGCGGGACGAAGGTCGCGCTCTGCGTCACCGAAAGCGGCGGCCACTCGTGGCCCGGCGCCCGGCGCAAGCGCGGCGGCGAGTCGTCGAAGGCGATCTCGGCGAACGACGTGATGTGGGAGTTCTTCGACGGGCGGTGAGGGCGGGTGCCCTCGCCTCGGCAGGCATATGCCGGCGCGATGGCTGCAATCGGAAAACGGTAGTCGTCGGCCCCGCGGTCCCGGCCTACAGTCGGCCCCGCCGACGAGGCATGGAAGCACAAGGGACGGCGCTCTCGAGTTCTGCGCAGACGATGGAACACAAGGAACCTGATCTCGTCGTGATCGGTTCGGGCGCTGCCGGCCTTGCCGCGGCTTGCGCTGCCGCGGCGGCGGGTGCCCGCGTGCTGCTGCTGGAGCACACCGACCGCATCGGCGGCACCACGGCCGTGTCGGGCGGGATGGTGTGGGTGCCGGCCAACCACAAGATGGGCTCGGTCGGCGTCGAAGACAGCCGCGCCCTGGCCCTGACATACCTGCAGGCCACCGTACCGGGTGCGCCCGGCGACCCGCGCATGCGGGCCTTCGTCGATCAAGGCGATGCGGTGGTCCGCCACCTCGAGCAGCACACCTTGCTGAGACTGCAACCGGTGCGCCGCTACCCCGACTACTACCCCGACCTGCCTGGCGCCACGGCGGGCGGCCGCGTGCTCGAGCCCGTCGCGTTCGACGGCCGCGAACTGGGGGGCGAGTTCGCGCACCTGCGCGACCCGCTGCCCGAGTTCATGCTGTTCGGCGGCATGATGATCAGCCGCGAGGACATCCCCAAGCTGCGCAAGGCTGGTCGCTCGATCCCGGCGGCCTGGCACGTCGGCAAGCTGCTGGCCCGCTATGCCTTGCAAAGGGTTCGTGCTCACCGGGGGACGACGCTGGTGCTGGGCAACGCGCTCGTCGCGCGATTGTTCAAGTCGGCGCTCGATCTCGGCGTCACGATCGTTCGGGGTGCGCGGGTCGAGCGTCTCCTGGTCGAAGAGGGTCGGGTCGCAGGCGTGCAATGGCGGCGCGGCGATGATCCAGGCGGAGTCGCCCGCCCAGGGGCCGGCGTGGTGCTGGCGACGGGCGGCATGTCGCACGACGCCGCCTTGCGGCGCGACTACGTGCCCGCTGCCGCAGGCGATCGGTCGGCCACGATCGCGTCTGGCGCTCCGCGCAGCGGCATGCGTCTCGCGCTCCAGTGCGGCGCGGCCCGGAGCGCTGCGGCGAGCGGGGTCGACGACGCCCTGGCCTTCTGGGTGCCTACCTCGTCCTGGCAGCGGGACGATGGCGCCACGGCCTTGTTTCCCCACACCGTGACGGATCGCGCCAAGCCCGGGCTGATCGCGGTCGATGCGGCGGGGCGCCGCTTCGTCAACGAGGCGGTCTCCTATCACGAGTTCGTGCGTGCCCAGTTGCGCCGCGCCGAAAGCGCCATACCGGCTTGGCTGATCTGCGATCGGCGCTTCTTGTGGAAGTACGGCCTCGGCCGGGTGCGGCCATTCGCCCTGACCACCCGGGCCGACCTCGCCTGCGGCTATCTGAAGCGGGGCGACACGCTGGAAGCGCTGGCAAGGGAAATCGGCGTGCCGGTCGAGCGCTTCGTTGCCACCGTGACGGCCTACAACCTCGATGCGCGCAACGGGCGGGACACCGAATTCGGGCGCGGCGAGAACATCTACCAGCGCCACCTGGGCGATGCCGACCACGGGCCCAACCCCTGCGTCGCGCCGATCGAGCAGGGGCCGTTCTACGCGGTGAGCGTGGCGCCGGCGGACCTGGGCATGTCCGCGGGACTGCTCACCGACGAGCACGCCCGCGTCCTGCGTCCGGACCAGTCGCCGATTCCGGGCTTGTACGCGTGCGGGAACGACATGCACTCCGTGATGAACGGGGCCTACCCGGGGCCGGGCATCACGCTCGGCCCGGCGCTGGTCTTCGGCGTGATCGCGGCGCGGCATGCACTCGGACTGCCTCCGCTCGATGCGCGATAGCGCATAGCGCCATGGAACATTGATCCTTCGGCGCGCGCGATGCCGGCACGCATAAGCCGCCGCTATGGCAGGCCTCGGAAAACAGTAGTTCTCCACGCGTGGAGCGGTTCCTACACTGCGTCGCCATGGATCGGATGACCTCTGCGAGCGCGGGCTCCAGTGGACCGAAGGAACCACGATGACCGAACTCTCCGCTTCGCTGCCCGAAGTCCGCCTGCTCATCGACGGCAACTGGGTCTCCGGCGCAGCCCAGACGGCCGTGCTGGACAAGTATCGCCTCGAGGCCTGCGCGCGCCTGCAGTTGCCGTCGCGCGAGCAGGTCGGCGCCGCGGTGGCGGCGGCGCAGCGCGCCTTCGCCGCCGACGGCCGGGCGGCCTACGAGCGCGGAGCGGTCCTGGAACGCGCGGCCTTGCTGATCGAGCGGGACGGCGAGCGCTTCGTCAAGGCGCTGCAGGCCGAAGCCGGCTTCACGCTGGCCGATGCGCAGGGCGAACTCAAGCGGTGCATCCAGACCTTTCACCTTTCGGCGGAAGAGGCGCGCCGCGTCGTCGGCGAGATGGTGCCCCTGGAAGGCGCGCCGCAGCAGGCCGGGCGGCTCGGCTTCACGATGCGCGTTCCACTCGGCGTGGTGTGCGCGATCACGCCGTTCAATGCGCCGCTCAACACGGTGGCCCACAAGGTCGCGCCCGCGCTCGCGGCCGGCAACGCCGTGGTGCTGAAGCCGTCGACCCACACGCCCACGCCGGCGAACCTGATGGCGGAGGTGCTGCTGGAGGCCGGCCTTCCCCCCGGCCTGATGACCGTGCTGCACGGCGGCGCCGACGTTGCCTCGTGGTTGCTCGACGAGCCGGCGGTGCGCTTCTTCGCCTTCACCGGCAGCACGGAGGTGGGCCGGTCGATCCAGCAGCGCGCCGGACTGCGCCGGACCCAGATGGAACTCGGCAGCATCGCCTTCACGATCCTTTGCGACGACGCCAACCTCGACGTCGCATTGCCCAAGGTGACGGCGGCCGCCTACCGCAAGGCCGGTCAGGTGTGCACGTCGGTCCAGATGCTGCTGGTCCAGCGCGGGCGCCTGGCCGAGGTCGAGGAGCGCCTGGCGCGGCAGGTGCAGGCGCTGCCGTACGGCGACCCGCGCGACCCTGCCACGCAGGTCGGCCCGGTGATCAGCCTGGCCGCGGCCGAGCGCATCGAGCGCTGGATCGAGGAGGCGGTGGCGTCGGGCGCCCGCCGCCTGGCCGGCGGCGCGCGACGCAACGCGGTGGTGCCCCCGACGCTGCTGGCCGGCATCACCGAGCGGATGTCGGTCGGCTGCTGCGAGGTCTTCGGCCCGGTGATGTCCATCGTGCCCTTCGACACGCTGGACGAGGCGGTCGCCCGCGTCAACGCCACGCCGTACGGGCTGGCGACCGGCCTGTTCACGAATCGGCTCGACGCCGCCTTCCAGGCCGCGCGGCGCCTGCACGTCGGCGGCGTGCACATCAACGAGACCTCGAGCTCGCGCGTCGACCTGATGCCCTACGGCGGCGCGAAGGACTCGGGCTTCGGGCACGAAGGCCCGCGGTACGCCATGCGGGAGATGAGCGAAGAGCGCTTGATCACGCTGACCGTCTGAGAACCACGGAGCAGACAATGACGACGATGAAGGGCGGTCGACTGATCGCCGAGACGCTGGTGAAGGAGAAGGTGCCGTACGTCTTCGGCATCTGCGGCCACGGCAACGTGGGCATCCTCGATGCGCTGTACGACGTGCGCGACCGGCTGCAGTTGATCTCGCCCCGCCACGAGCAGTGCGCGGGCCACATGGCCGATGCCTACTTCCGCGTGAAGCACCGGCCGGTGGCCACGCTCACCTCCACCGGGCCGGGCTCGGCGAACATGGTGATGTCGCTGGCCACCGCGCTGTCCGACTCGTCGGCGTTCCTGGCGATCACGGCCAACGTGCCGACCTCTCAGCACAACCGCGCGCCGTTCCAGGAGCTGTACAAGCACAACCAGGCGGACTTCGCGCAGGTGATGCGACCCGTCGTCAAGCGCGCCTTCCAGCCGACGCGCGTGGACATGCTGCCGCTGGCGCTGCGCCAGGCGCTGGACACCATGGTGACCGGCCGGCCCGGGCCGGTGAACATGGACGTTCCGTACAACGTGTTCCAGGAGGAGGCCGACGTCGAGCTGCCGCCCGCGTCGCACCTGGACCGCCCGCATCGCCCGGGCGCCAACGACGACGACATCCGGGCGGTGGTGGACCTGTTGGCCGCGGCGCACAAGCCGGTGCTGTTCATCGGCCACGGCGCCACGCTGTCCGAGGCCGGCCCCGAGCTCGCGGAGCTGCAGGCTTCGCTCGGCCTGCCGGTGATCACCTCGCCCAACGGCATGGGCTGCGTGCCGGCGGATGACCCGCTCACGCTGGGCTTCATCGGCCGCAACGGCGCCTACCCCGCGAACCAGGCCGGCCGCCATGCCGATCTGGTGATCACGGTGGGCACGCGCTTCGACGACCGGTCGTCGTCGACCTGGCTTCCCGGCTACTCGTGGAACTTCCCGACCACGAAGCTGGTGCATGTCGACATCGACCCGCAGGAGCTGGGGCGCAACTACGCCACCACGCTGGGCATCGTGGCCGACGCCAAGGTGTTCGTTCGCCAGTTGCTGAGCGCGCTGCGCGCCCAGACGGCGGTGCAGGCGCCGCGCTACGCGCCGTGGCGCGACGAAGTGAAGGGCTGGGTGCGGGAGTGGGAGTCCTTCGTGCGGCCGCACTTCGAGGACTCCACCAGCCCGCTTCGCCCCGAGTTCGTCGTCGGCACCTTGCAGAAGACCCTGCCGCGCGACGTCATCCTCTCGCTGGACTCCGGCGTACACCACAACTGGTTCATGCAGTTCTGGCGCCCGCAGCGGCCGCAGAGCATGCTGAACAGCTGGGGCTATTCGTCGATGGGCTTCGGCGTCTGCGGCGTGATGGGCGCGCAACTGGCCGCCCCGGACAGGCCGTGCGTGGCCGTGGTGGGCGACGGCGGCTTCACGATGGCGCCGTACGTGCTGTGCACCGCGGTCGAGTACAACCTGCCGGTCGTCTGGATCATCTGGAACAACTTCGCCTGGGGCGCGATCCGGGATCTGCAATACGGCCTGTTCGATGGCCGCGAGATCGGAACCGCCTTCTACAAGGGCAGCAGCGGCGAGCGCTACAACCCGGACTTCGCCGCCTGGGCCCGCGCGTGCGGCGCGGACGGCATGACCGTCACCCGCCCGCAGGACCTGGGCCAGGCCGTCGAGCTGGCGCTGCGCAACAAGCGGCCCTGCGTGATCGACGTGCATGTCGACGCCGAGGTCAGGCCGCCGTCGACCGGCACCTGGCAACTGCCGCCGATTCCCTTCAAGGAACCGGCCTTCGGCAAGCCGCATCGCCCCTGAGTCCGCGCAAAGGACGGGCGCGATGACGACACATAAGGCTGCGCTATGACGGGCGTCGGAAAACAGTAGTTCTCCGCGCACGAGGCACTTCCTACACTCGAACGCGCCCCCTTCCTCCGCGACGCCTGCAGTGCTGATTTCCACTCGCAACCATCGCACAACAACAGGAGACAACATGACCTCGCGCAATTTCTTGAAGTTCATCCGTCGCCGCGACCTGGCGGCGCTGGGCGCCGGCCTGGCGCTCGGCTTCGGTGCCATGGCCCAGGAAACCGGGCCCGTCCGCATCGGCCTGATCTACGCCAAGCAAGGCCCCGGCGCGGCCATCGGCGAATACCTGCAGCGCGGCAGCGAGTTCGCCGTCGAGCAGGCGGGCGGCAAGGTGCTGGGCCGCCCCATCGAGCTGGTCTGGCTGGACGAGCCGAACCCCCAGGTGTCGCAGCAGAACATGCAGAAGCTGATCGACGAGAACAAGGTCGTCGCCGTCGTGGGCGGCAACTACAGCTCGTCGGCGCTGGCGATGATGAGCGTGGCCAACCGCGAGAAGATCCCCTTGATCCTGCCGGGCGCGGCCGCCAGCGACATCACCGGCAAGAGCTGCAGCCGCTACACCTTCCGCACCCAGGCCACGGTGCCGGTGCAGATGCGCGGCCTGATGCCTTATGTGGGGCAACTCGGCAAGAAGGTCTACTTCATCACCGCGTCGTACGCCTTCGGGCAGGACATCCTGCGCGCGTCGCGCTCGATGCTGAAGGAGAACGGCCTGACCGAAGTCGGCGTCGACGAGGTGCCGGTCAACACGGCGGACTACAGCTCGTACATCCTGAAGATCCGCCAGGCCAAGCCCGACGTCATCGTCGGTGGCCTGGTCGGCGGTGACTTCTCGAACTTCCTGAAGCAATGGAACGAGATGGGCATGCGCGAGAAGATTCCCTTCGTCGCCGTCGCAGTCACCGATACCGATTTCTGGGATGTGGGGCCCCAGGCGTCCACCGGCATCTACATCAAGCCGTGGTACTACAACGACGCGAGGAACACGGCGGCGGAGAAGCGCTTCACGGCCGACTTCACGAAGAAGTACGGCAAGCCGCCTTCCGACAAGTCGTGGTCGGGCTGGATCGCCATGCGATCGCTGCTCGAGTCGATCAACGCCGCGAAGTCCACCCAGCCGAAGGCCATCGTCGAGTCGCTGGAGAAGTGGAAGAACGCCGAGGGCGCGTTCCCGTTCTACTTCCGCGAGTGGGACCACCAGCTCGTGCGCCCGGCGGTCATCGTGAAGGTGAAGTCCAAGGTCGCCGACAAGTGGGACTACTTCGACGTGCTGAAGGACACGTCGGCCAGCGCCGCCGAGACGGAGGCGGCGTTCGGCAGCAAGGCCGAGATCGGCTGCGCGATGCCCGCACTCTGACGCCTCTGACGCGGACGTTCCGATCGTGCTCGAGACGCTGGTTTCCCAGTCGGCCAACGGCTTGGTATTGGGGTTCATCTATGTGCTGATCGCCGTGGGCTTGTCGATCACGTTCGGCCTGCTGGGCGTGATCAACTTCGCCCATGGCGCGTTCTTCGCGCTCGGCGCCTACGTGGCCTACCAGTTGTTTCACCTGTGGGGCTGGGCGGCGGTGCTGCTGGCGCCGCCCATCGTCGGGCTCATCGGCATGGTGGTCGAGGTCACCCTGATCCGCCGGCTGTATGGCAAGGAGCCGCTGCTCAGCCTGATCGTCACCTTCGCGCTGGCGCTGCTGATCGAGGCGCTGATCCGCTTCTTCTGGGGCGCGGACGGCAAGCCGTTCAACCCGCCGCCGTTCCTGACGGGCATCGTCGAGCTGGGGCCGCTGCTGATCACGAAGTACCGCGTCGCGGTGCTCGCGGCCACCGTGGCGACGCTGCTGGCGCTGTGGGCCTTCCTGGCGTGGACGCCGTACGGCCGCATCCTGCGCGCCGGCAGCCGCGACCCCGAGATGGTCGAGCTGCTGGGCATCAACCTGCCGCGCGTGCTGACGGCGGTGTTCGGCCTGGGTTGCGCGCTCGCGGCCACGGCCGGGGTGCTGGCCGCGCCGCTGTGGACCGTCTCGCCGTCGATGGCGGCCAACGCGATCATGCCGGCCTTCGTCGTCGTCGCGATCGGCGGCCTGGGGTCCTTCCCGGGGGCGGTGGTTGCCGGCCTGGCGGTCGGCGTCGTGATGTCGCTCACGATCCAGTTCAAGGCCGACGCCGCGGCCGCGTCGATGTACGCGTTGATGTTCATCGTGATGCTGCTGCGTCCGCGAGGCCTGTTCGGCGAACGCTGGGAGCGTTTCGAATGAGCGCGACGCCTCGTCCGTCGATCTGGGAGCATCCGGTCGCGATCGCCGCGCTGGTGCTGGCCGGCCTGACCGGGGCCGCCTGGATGATGGGCATGCCGGTCAACCGCATCACGCAGATCGCGATCTACACGCTCTACGGCGCGGGCGTGAACTTCCTCATCGGCTACCTCGGCCTCGTGCCGTTCGGCGCCTCCTTCTTCTTCGGGTGCGCAAGCTACGCGGTGGCCATCGCCGCCTTGACCTGGGGCGGCAACGAGATCAGCGGCGTGCTCATCGCCGCGCTGTTCTCGCTGCTGCTGGCGCTGGTCGTCGGCGCGGTGATCCTGCGTCGCCGCGGCCTGTACTTCTCGCTCCTGACGCTGGCGTGTTCGCAGATCGCCTTCGAGATCGCGTTCAAGTGGACCTCGGTGACCGGCGGCGAGAACGGATTGCAGAACGTCGCGCGGCCCCTGTTCGAATCGGCGTGGGCGTTTCATGGCTTCACGCTCGTGCTGACGCTGGCACTGCTGTGGTTCATGTGGCGCGTCGCCCACGCGCCGTTCGGGCGCCTGATGCAGGCGCTGCGCGACAACGAGCAGCGCGTCGCGAGCCTGGGCTACGACGCCTATGCCACCAAGCTGGGCGCGCTGGTCATCGCCGGCGGCGTGATCGGCGTGGCCGGCGGCCTGATGGCGCTGCTGCTGCAGGGCGTGTACGCGAACAACCTGAACTGGCAGCACGCCGGCGACCCGGTGCTGATGGCGGCGCTGGGCGGCGTGCACCACGCGCTGGGGCCGCTGTGGGGGGCGATCACGTTCATCGTGCTCGAGGACCGCTTGAGCGCGATCACCGAGAACTGGTGGCTCTTCTTCGCGCCGCTGATCATCCTGTTCGCGTTGCTGTCGCCCGAAGGCATGCAGGGCGCGCTGCAGCGCCTGCGCGGCCGCAGCCGCTGGACGCTCACGCGCGGCGGCATCCCGGCGCGCCCCGCGCGCATCGCGCCATACCGCCCCGCCGACACCGGCCGCGCCGGGGCCGGGCCGGTGCTGTCGGTCCAGCACCTGTCGAAGCGCTTCGGCTCCATCGTCACGCAGGACGACATCTCTTTCGACGTGCATCGCCACCAGGTCCACAGCCTCATCGGCCCCAACGGCGCGGGCAAGACCACCTTCTTCAACCTGCTCAGCGGTTTTCTCGCGGCCGACGGCGGACGCATCGTCTTCGAAGGCGAGGACATCGGCCGCCTGCCGCCGCACCTGCGGGCGCGCCGGGGGCTGGCGCGGTCGTTCCAGATCCTGAGCGTCTTCCCGAACCTCTCCGCGTTCGAGAACGTGCGCATCGCCGTGCAGGCGGCTCAGGGCCAGTGGGGCGGGCTCTGGCGCGACGCGCACGGCGACGAGGTCGCCAACGCGAAGGTCTGGTCGCTGCTGGATGCGGTGGGCCTGGCCGACCGCGCCGCGGACCTGTGCATGGCGCTGTCGCACGGCGAGAAGCGCCTGCTCGAAATCGCCGTGTCGCTGGCATCGGGGGCCCGGCTGCTGCTGCTCGACGAACCGCTGGCGGGCCTGGCCGAGTCCGACCGCGAAGTCGTCGGCGCGCTCATCCAGCGCCTCGCGCAATCGCACACCGTGCTGCTGATCGAGCACGACATCGACCGCGTTCTGGCCATGTCGCATCGCATCAGCGTCTTGCACCAGGGGCGCCTCATCGCCGACGGCAGGCCGGCCGAGGTGGCGCGCGACCCTGCCGTGGTCAGCGCCTACCTGGGCCGCGACCGCGGCGAGCACGCCGAGCTGCCGGTGGCGGCTCGTGCGCCGGCGCCCGCGGCGAGCCGCCCCTTGCTGCAGTTGGAAGGCGTTCGTGCGGGCTACGGCGGCGGCACCGTGCTCGAAGGCGTCGACATGACGGTCCATGCGGGAGAGGTCGTGGCGCTGCTGGGCCGCAACGGCGTCGGCAAGACGACGGCGCTGCGAGCGATCACCGGCGTACTGCGGCCGAGCGCGGGGCGCATCGTGTTCGACGGCGTGGACCTGGCGTCGCTGCGTGTGGACCGCATCAACCACCAGGGCATCTCGCTCGTGCCCGAGGGGCGCCGCCTGTTCCCCAATCTGACGGTGCACGAGAACCTGATGCTGGCGGCGCGGCATGGCGGCGCATCGGTGGACGAGGTGTGCGAGCTGTTCCCCAAGCTCAAGGTGCTGATGCGCGCGCGCGCCGAGAACCTCTCGGGCGGCGAACGCCAGATGGTGGCGATCGGCCGCGCATTGATGGTGCCCAGCCGCCTGATCCTGCTGGACGAGCCGTTCGAGGGGTTGGCGCCCGCCGTGGTGCACGAGGTGCGCGATGCGGTGGGCAAGCTGACCACCAAGGCCAGCCTCGTGATCGTCGAGCACCATGCCGAGTCGGTGCTGGCGATGGCCGACCGGGCTTACGTGCTGGTCAACGGCAAGGTGGCATTCGGCGGCACCGCCGCCGAACTGGCGGCGGACCCGGCACTGCAGCAGCGGCTGCTCGGCGTCGCCGAGATCGAAGCCGAGAGCCCGGGCGCGGGGGCCGGCCGATGAGTCGCACCGGCGCGCGGCCGGAACTGGGCGTCAATACCTACGGCTACATCTGGTCGACACCGGCCCTGGCGTGTTTGCGGCGCCTGGGCGAGCTCGGATACCGGTCGTTCGAGCTGGTGGTGAACCCGCCGCATTTTCCGCTGGACGGCTGGAGCGCCGCGCTGCGGCGCGACTTCGGCGGCACGCTGGCGAGGGACGGGCTCTGCGTGCCTTCGCTCAATCTGCCGAGCCTGGACACCAACCTGGCCAGCCCCCTGGATCGAATGCGGGCGTATTCGGTGGCGGTCTTCCGCGACGTCATCGACCTGGCGGCGGACCTGGGCATCGCGCAGGTCGTCACCGTGCCCGGCCGGCTCAACCCGCTGCTGGCGCCGCCGCGCGCCGATCGCGACGCGTGGCTGCGCGAGAGCCTGGACGCGCTGGTGCCGCACGCCGAGCGCCGCGGCGTCGGCCTGGCGCTGGAGAACGTGCCATTCGCCGCGCTGCCGGACGCCGCCTCGCTCGGCGCGTTCGTGCGAGGCTACGGCTCGCCCGCATTGGGCGTGTGCTACGACGCGGCGAACGCGCACTTCATCGGCGAGGCGCCGGCCGACGGGCTGCGCGGCCTGCGCGACCTGGTGCGTGTCGTCCACCTCTCCGACACCACGCGGACCGCCTGGCGCCATGACGAGGTCGGGCGCGGCGACGTGCCGTTCGACGGCATGGCCGATGCGCTCGACGACATTCGATTCCAAGGGACGTGCATGCTGGAAATCATCGACCCGCAGCCCGAAGACGCCATCCTGCGCAGTCACCGGGCCCTGGCATCCCGCGGCTTCGCGCCGTGCCCCGCCGGGCAGGCCGCATGAGCCGCGTTCTGGTGACCGGCGCGGCCGGCCTGCTGGGGCGCTTCGTCGTCGACGAGCTTCTGAGCCGTGGCCATCAGGTGCGTGGATTCGACCGGCGCGCCGGCAAGGCCGACATCGAGTGGCAGGTCGCCGACGTCACCGACCCCGCCGAGGTCCGGAAGGCCGTGAAGGGCATGGAGGCCGTGCTGCACATCGCCGCGGTGCCGAACATCTGGTCGGGCGACGGGCAGACCATCATGCGCGTGAACACGCTCGGCACGTACACGGTGCTCGACGCCGCGGAAGCGGAAGGCATCGGCCGCATCGTGTTCTGCTCCAGCGACTCCGTGGCCGGGTACACCGTGAGGGAGGGGCGCATGCTGCCGCCTCGCCACGCGCCGCTGGGCCTCGAGCATCCGCTGCAGGCCACCGACCCCTACGCGATCAGCAAGATCCTCGGGGAAGACCTGTGCCGGGCCTACACGCTGCGCGGCATGTCGGTCGTGGCCCTGCGCACCGTGTTCGTGGCCTACCCGGAGATGGCGGGCGAGATCGTCGCGCGCGCGAAGGATCCGGCGCACTACAAGGGCCCGGCCGTCGGCGGGCCATCTTCGGCGGGCGGCGGGCCGCTGCACCACCACATCGACCCCCGCGACCTCGCGCGGGCGTTCCGACTGGCGCTGGAGCGGCCGATGCCGGCCGGCGCCTTCGAGCGCTTCTACCTGTCCGCCCGCGTGACCTTGTCGCCCGAGCCCACGCTGGCGCGCCTGCGCCGCCTGCACGGCGATGCGGTCGAGGTGCGCGACCCGTCGGTCTACGCGCGCGAGCCGTTCGCGCCGCTGTACGACCTGAGCCACGCCGCCCGGGAACTCGGCTTCGTCGCCGAGTTCGACCAGCGGCATCTGCTGGCCGGGCTGCCCGGCTTCGAGAACAACTGAACACCATGCCCAACATCGTGCCCGACGACAAGCAGTACAGCCGTGCTGCCACCGAGAAGCGCGCCGTCACGCGCAACCTTGCCGAGCTGCTGTGGGTCCAGTACCCGGGCCACTTCAACCAGGCGCTGTCCAAGGCCATCGTCACGCCGGAGACGGTGGGCAGCCGCTTCTTCGACCACCGCATCTCGTGCTACGAGCCCGGCGCCTACGTGGAGAGCCACGTGCACCAGGTGCAGGAGCAGATCTATCACGTGCTCGGCGGCGAGGGCGTTCTGGTCGTCGACGGCGAGCGCCGCCTCGTGCGGGCCAACGACGTGACCTACATCCCGCCCGGCGTGGTGCACGAGTTCCACTGCACCGGCACCGAGACGCTGGTGTTCCTGGTGATCACCAGCCCGCCCACCGATGCCGAACCCCAGCCGCGCTGACGCCGGAGATTGCCGATGAAGAAGATTCTCGTGACGGGTGCCTGCGGCTGGCTGGGCGCCGCGATCGTGCGTGCGCTGCTGGCCCGCGGCGACGCGGTCGTGGCCACCGACCTGGCCATCAGCCCCGCGATGGACGCGCTGGCCCGCGACCAGTCGCGCCTGACGACCGCGGCAGCGGACCTGGGCGAATGGCCTCAGGTGGCGCGGCTGTTCGAGCAGCACCGGCCCGATGCGGTGGTTCATGCCGCAGCCATCGTGGGCGTGGTGCAGTGCGCGGACATCCCGATCAAGGTGCATCGCGTCAACGTCGAAGGCTCGATCAACCTGTTCGAGTCGATGCGGATCGCCGGCGTGAAACGCGTGGTGCACATCAGCACCGAAGAAACCTACGGTGACTTCAACGCCGAGCGAATCGACGAGGAGCACCCGCAGAAACCCGTCAGCATCTACGGCGCCACCAAGCTGGCCGTGGAGCATCTGGGGCGGGTCTATTCGCGCGACCACGGCCTGGAGTGTGTCAACGTTCGCACCTGCTGGGTCTATGGACCCCATCTGCCCCGCCTGCGCGTGCCGCGCACCTTCATCGAGGCCGCGCTGCGCGGCGAGCCCCACCACCTGCCCGAAGGCGGCGAGCTGGCGGTCGACCAGGTCTACATCGACGACACGGTGGCCGGCGTGCTGCTGGCGCTCGACAAGGACACGCACCGTTTCGACAGCTACAACATCGCCACCGGCCAGGCGCCGAGCATTGCCGACGTGGCGAACGCGGTGAACCGCGCGATCCCGGGCGCGCGCATCACGGTGGGCCGCAGCGGCGAGGGCTACCGTCACGGCGGCACGGTGCCGAGCGCCCGGAAGGGCGCGCTCGACATCCGGCGCGCGACGGCCGAACTGGGCTATCGGCCGCAGTACGACATCCAGAAAGGCATCGAGGCCACGATAGCGATCACGCGCATCGAGATGGCGAAGCACAGGGAGGGGAAATGACGGCTCCCGCTCGCCCGCTGGCGCTCGTCGTTGGGGGATCGCGCGGCATCGGTGCGGCCAGCGTGCGCGCGCTGGTCCGCGATGGGTTCGATGTGGCGCTGACCTATGTCTGCCGGCCCGACGACGCCCGGCAATTGCAGGCGCAATGCCCGCCGGCCTCGCGGGTGGGCAGCTACGCGCTCGACGTGGCCGATCCGCAGGCCGTGGCGCGTATGTTCGCCGAGGCCGCGCGCGACTTCGGCCGCGCGCCGCGTGTGGTGGTGGTCAATGCGGGCATCAACGTGCCGCCCGCGCCGCTGGCGCAGTTCCCGGACGATCGGTTCCGGCGCCTCATGGAGGTCAACCTGCTGGGAGCGTTCCACGTGCTGCGCGAAGCGGCGCGCCGGGTCGAGGACGGCGGCGCGATCGTCGCGCTGTCGACGTCGCTGGTGCGCCATGCGGTGCCCGGGGCGGGCCCCTACGCCGCGACGAAGGCGGCCGTCGAATCGCTGGTGCGCTCGATGGCGCGCGAACTCGCGGGCCGCGGCGTGCGCGTGAACGCCGTGGCGCCGGGCCCGGTGGACACCGAGCTGTTCAATGCGGGCAAGACGGAGGAGGCCAAGCAGCGGATGGCCGCGATGAGCCCGTTCCAGCGCATCGGCACGCCCGAGGAGGTGGCGGAGGTCGTGGCGTTCCTGGCATCCGATGCCGCGTCCTGGGTGCACGGTCAGGTCGTGCAACCCAACGGCGGGCTCGTGTGAGAAGGCATGCCGACGCGCAGCAGTGAACCCGCCGACGAGCGCTTCGACGTCGTGGTCGTCGGCGGCGGTGGTGCCGGCCTGGCGGCGGCCATCGAGGCGGCGGAGTGCGGCGCCCGCGTGGTGCTGCTGGAGAAGAACGCCGAGCCCGGCGGGTCGACGGCATGGTCCATCGGTTCGGTCACCGCCACCCGGACGCCGCACCAGCGAGCCAAGGGGATCGTCGACAACCCCGACGATCATTGGGCCGACATGCCCGGCTTCGCGGGCGATCTGGCGGCGCGCGACAACGACGCGCTGCGTCGCGTCCTGTGCGAAGCGATGCCCGACACCTTCCAGTGGCTGCTGGACTCCGGCGTCCGCTTCATGGGGCCGATGCCCGAGCCGCCGCACCGTCGGCCGCGCATGCACAACGTGCTGCCGAACTCGCGCTCGTTCATCTATCACCTGAGTCGCCGCGCGTTGCGCGCGGGTGTGCAACTGCGCTGTTCGATCCGCGTGCTGGAACTGGTGTGGGAGGACGGGCGGGTCCAGGGGGTCGTTGCCGAAGACGCAAAAGGCAGGCGCTGCCGCATCGACGGGCACGGTGGCGTGGTGCTGGCGGCGGGCGACTTCACGAACAACCCGGTGCTCAAGGCGCGTTTCATGGGCGCGCAGGAGGCCAAGGTGGGGGCGGTCAACCCCGGCGCCACCGGCGACGGCCAGATCATGGCCGAGGCCCTGGGCGCGCAGGTCGTCAACGGCGATCTGGCGCTCGGCCCGGAAATCCGCTTCATCGCCCCGGAAAAAGAGAACTTCGTGCGGCGGCTTCCGCCGTGGCGCGCGCTCGCGGTCACCATGCAATGGGCGCTGGAGCACGTGCCGCCGTTCATCCTGCGGCCGTTCATGATGAAGTTCCTGACCACCGCGCTGGCGCCGGCGACCGCGTTGTTCGACGACGGCGCTCTGCTGGTGAACGCCCGTGGAGAGCGCTTCGGCAGCGAAACCGACGGGCCGGCGTACCGGCTGGCCGACCAGCCGGGCGGCATCGGCTACATCCTGATCGACGGTCGGCTGGCGCAGCGCTACTCGGCCTGGCCGCATTTCATCTCCACCGCGCCGGGCATCGCATACGCCTACATCGACGACTACAGGCGCAATCGTCCCGACGTCTGCCGCGAGGCGGCGACGCTCGACCAACTCGCTGCCAAGACGGGGATGGACCCCGAGGCGCTTCGGCGCAGCGTGTCGGCGGCGGGCGGCCGCGCGCCGGGGACGGCGCCGTACATCGCGCTCGGCCCGGTACGTGCCGTCTTCGTGCATGCCGAGGGTGGCCTGAGCGTCGACCTGGAGCACCGCGTGCTGGACGCCTCCGGTCAGCCGCTGCCCGGTCTCCGCGCCGCGGGTTCGACCGGCCAAGGCGGCTTGCTCCTCAAAGGCCACGGCCACCACCTCGCGTGGGCCTTCGCTTCGGGACGCCGGGCGGGTCGATTCGCGGCGCAGGCCGCATGCCAGGCCCAGGCGGGCGTTCAGGCGCCGTGAAGGGCGTGGGCGTTCTCGTCGTCGGCCGGTTCGATCGACTCCGGCGTGCCGGTGTCCGTCGATTCGAGCGTGGTGAGGCGGACGCCTTCCCAGCGGCCATCCTCGATGAGCTGCCGCACCACCTGCTTGACCTCGCGGCGCACGATCGCGGCGCACGGCGACAGCTTCTCGGGGGGCAATGCGTAGAGGTAGTTCGCGCGGGTCATGTGCGCGTCGGCGATCGGCAGGCAGCGCCAGCGCGAAGGCGCATCGCCCAGCGCGTGCACGGCGGCCATCGGCTTGATCGTGGCGCCGACGCCGTCGGCCACGCAATGCATCAGCAGCGGCAGCGAGTCGATTTCCGAGACGGCGTCGACGGCGAGGTTCACGCGCTCGAACTCGATGGCGATGCGCCGGCGCAGGCCATGGCCCGGGCTGGGCAGGATCAGCGGCAGCGCCGAAACCTCCTGCAGCGTGAGCGACCGCTTGTGCGCGGCCACCAGCCGGGTATCGCGCGGGAAGATCACGAACAGCTCTTCTTCCAGCAACGGCTCGGAGGTGAGTTCGGCCGCCGCGGTGGGGCTGAACAACACGGCCAGGTCCAACTGGCCCAGGCGCGTCATGTGATCGAGGTGGCCCGACAGCCCTTCCACGACATTGAGCACGATTCCCGGGTACTTCGCCCGCAGGTGCTTCATCAGCGGCAGCCCGAGCGCGCACACGGTCGTGGGCGCCAGGCCGAGCGCCACGCGTCCGCTCATGCTGGCCTGCTCCTGGCGCGCCACGGAGATGGCCTGGTCGAGTTGGCGCAGCATAAACTTGGCGTGGTGGTAGAGCGCCTCGCCGTTCTCCGTCGGCGTCACGCCGCGGGCCGAGCGCACGAGCAGCGACTTTCCGACCTCCTCTTCCAGCCGCGTCATCTGCTGGCTGAGCGCGGGCTGGGCGATGAACAACTGGCGCGACGCCTTCGTCAGACTGCCGCTCTCGACGATCTGCACGAAATACTTCAGTTGCCGCATGTCCATCGTCGTCTCCAAGCTCAGCGCGCCGAGTCAATGCGCAATGGTAAGCCGGCGCAATCGGCTGCACATCGGTGCGATCCAGGCCTCGCGGACCGCGGCGGATGACCCGGCATGTCCGTTGTCGAACCCGAACTCCTTCTCGCAGACGAAGAGCGCGCCGTGGAACTGAGGCAACTGCGCTACTTCGTGCGGGTGGTCGAACTCGGCAGCATGGGACGCGCCGCGGCCGAGCTCGGCGTCGTGACGTCGGCGCTGAGCCAGCAGATCACGCGGCTGGAAAGCGAGCTGTCGACCCGGTTGTTGCAGCGCACCAAGACCGGCGTGGTGCCCACGGACGCGGGCCTCGCCTTTCTGCGCCAGGCACAACTGACGCTGCGCCACGCCGCCGATGCGGTGCAGGCGGCGCAGGAGGCCCGCCTGTCGGGGCACGTCAGCCTGGGCCTGGCCACCAGCACGGCGAAGGTTCTGGGCCTGCCGTTGATCCAGGCGATGACGCAGCGCTATCCCGACGTGCGCCTGCACATCGTCGAAGGCCTGTCCGGCCACCTGTCGTCCATGCTGAACGCGCGCCAGTTGGACCTGGCCGTGGTGTTTCGCGGCGACGGCGGCCGGCGCTGGAGCCTGATGCCGCTGCTCGATGAACGCCTCTTCCTCATCGGCCGGGATGACTTGCCGGGCATGCCGAGAGGATCGAGCGTCACGATGGCCGAGGTCGCGCGACTGCCGTTGATCCTGCCGACCGGTTCGCATGGCTTGCGCGCGCTCGTCAACGCGATCTTCGAGCGGGCCCGCATCGAACCGAACGTCGCGGCCGAGATCGACGGCCTGTCGGTGCTGATGGACGCCGTGCGGGCCGGGCTGGGGGCGACGCTGCAGCCCGGCGCCGCCGCGGCGCGAGAGCAGCCCGGCATGCTGCGCTGCATCCCGGTGGCCGACGCCGACGCCCGGCGGCAGACTCTGCTGGCCAGCCTCTCGGACGACGAGCTGTCGCCCGCCGCGCTGGGCGCGCGCGTGGTGCTGACGGACGTGGCCCGACGCCTGGTCACCGAAGGGCGCTGGCCCGGCGCCACCCTTCACGAATCATGAAGACGTCTTGCGGCGTGGCGGCTGTGCGCCGGCGCCGCGGCCTCCTACAGTCGTTGCCAGGATGATCGATGTTCTCGTGATCGGCGGCGGCAACGCCGCGCTCTGCGCGGCGCTGATGGCGCGCGAGGCGGGCGCCACCGTGATGCTGCTCGAGGCGGCTCCGCGTGAATGGCGCGGCGGCAACTCGATGCACGTGCGCAACCTGCGCTGCATGCACGACGCGCCGCAGGACGTGCTGGTCGATGCCTATCCCGAGGAGGAGTACTGGCAGGACTTGCTGAAGGTCACCGGCGGCAATACGAACGAGCATCTGGCGCGAATGGTGATCCGTGCGTCCTCCACCTGCCGGCCCTGGATGCGGCGACATGGCGTTCGCTTCCAGCCGTCCTTGTCCGGCGCGCTGCATACCGCGCGCACCAACGCATTCTTCATGGGAGGCGGCAAGGCGCTCGTCAATGCGTACTACCGCAGCGCGCAGGCCCTGGGGGTGAAGGTGCGCTACGAGTCCCCCGTCGACCGGATCGAGCTGCGCGACGGGCGCTTCGTCGCCGCCTGCACGAAGGCAGAGCGCATCGAGGCGCGCGCCTGCGTGCTGGCCGCCGGCGGCTTCGAGTCCAACCGGGAGTGGCTGCGCGATGCCTGGGGCATGAACGAGCGCGGCGAATACCCGGCCGACAACTTCCTGATCCGGGGCACGCGCTTCAACACCGGCACGCTGCTTCGCTTCATGATCGACGCCGGCGCCGATGCGATCGGGGACCCGACCCAGGCCCATATGGTGGCCATCGACGCGCGCGCTCCGCTGTACGACGGCGGCATCTGTACGCGCATCGACTGCGTTTCGCTCGGCGTGGTGGTCAACCGCGAGGGCCGGCGCTTCTACGACGAGGGGGAGGACTTCTGGCCCAAGCGCTACGCGATCTGGGGGCGGCTGGTGGCGCAGCAGCCGGGGCAGATCGGCTACTCGATCATCGACCAGAAGGCCATCGGCCGGTTCATGCCGCCGGTGTTTCCCGGCGTCGTCGCCGGCTCGCTCGCCGAATTGGCCAGGAAGTTGAATCTGCCGGAAGAGAACTTCGTGCGCGTGCTGAACGACTACAACGCCGCCTGTCGCCCGGGCACCTTCGACCACACCGCGCTCGACGACTGCCGCACCGAAGGGCTGGCGCCGCCGAAGACCCACTGGGCGCGGCCGATCGACACGCCCCCGTTCTACGGCTACGCGCTCAAGCCCGGCGTCACCTTCACCTATCTTGGCCTCAAGGTCGACGAGCGGGCGGCCGTGCACTTTGCCGGCGAACCGAGCCCGAATCTCTTCGTGGCCGGCGAGATGATGGCCGGCAACGTGCTGGGCAAGGGCTACACCGCCGGCGTCGGCATGTCCATCGGCACGGCCTTCGGGCGGATCGCGGGGACGCAGGCGGCTGCGGCGGCATGGCGCGAAGGGGTCGAACATGCAGGCGCTTGACGGGCGGCCCGCCGTGATCCCGATCCTGAGCGAGGCCGAAGCCGAGGTCGGGCGGCAGATGCAGATCTGCAACGCCTGCCGCTACTGCGAAGGCTTCTGTGCCGTGTTCCCGGCCATGACGCGGCGGCTGGACTTCGCGCGGGCCGACATCCACTACCTGGCCAACCTGTGCCACAACTGCGGCGCCTGCCTGCATGCCTGCCAGTACGCGCCGCCGCACGAGTTTGCGGTGAACGTGCCCAGAAGCATGGCCGAGGTGCGGCGCCAGACCTATGTCGACTACGCTTGGCCGCCCGCGCTCGGACGTCTGTACAGGCACAACGGCCTGACGCTGTCGCTGGCGTTGGCGGCGGGGCTGGCGATATTCCTGATGCTGATGGCCGCCTTGCACGGCTCGCCGTGGCGAACCCGGGCCGGGGCCGGCTTCTACGACCTGTTCCCGCACAACCTGCTCGTCGGGATGTTCGCGCCCGTTTTCCTGTTCGCGGTGTTGGCGCTGGCGCTCGGCGTCAGGCGCTTCTGGCGCGAGGTGACGCCGGCGACCAGCGCAGCCGCGCTCAGCCCACCGGCCGCTGCGGAGGCGACCGATGCCATCCTGAAGCTCCGGTACCTCGACGGGGGCCATGGCGAGGGCTGCCACAACGAGGACGACGCCTGGACGCTGGCGCGCAAGCGCTTCCACCATTTCACCTTCTACGGCTTCCTGCTGTGCTTTGCCGCGACGAGCGTCGCCACGCTGTACCACTACCTGCTCGGCTGGCCCGCACCGTATGACTTGCCGAGCCTGCCCAAGCTGCTCGGCGCCGTGGGCGGGGTCAGCCTGCTGATCGGAACGGGCGGCTTGTGGCGGCTGAACCGTTCGCGGCACGCGCTGCAGGGCGACCCGGCCCAGAAGCCCATGGACCTGGGCTTCATCGCGCTGCTGTTCCTCACCAGCGCGAGCGGCCTCGCACTGTGGCTCGGCCGCGGTACATCGGCCCTCGCGCCGCTCCTGTGCCTGCACCTGGGCGCCGTGATGGCGCTGTTCGCGACGCTGCCTTACGGCAAGTTCGCCCATGGCGTCTTTCGCGCCGCCGCGCTGCTGCGGTACACGATCGAGAAGCGCCAGCCCAACCCGATCGGGATCGGCGACGACTGATCGGTGTGGTCGGCGCGCAAGCCATAATGCGCCCCATGTCTGCGATCCGCCCGATCACCGCAGCGCGCTCCGGCTGGCGTTGGCGCAAGCCATCCGCCTGACCCTTTCCCATCGCGCCCGCTCGGGCGCCTCGATCCCCGCCCTGCATGCCTTGCGGGCATCCCGGCGGGCACGACTTCCGGGTCCGCGCCGGCGGCCCGGCAAGATCCAAGAGATGGAGCGCACATGCTGCTGATGATCGACAACTACGACTCCTTCACCTTCAACCTGGTGCAGTACTTCGGCGAGCTGGGCGAGGACGTGCGCGTCTTCCGCAACGACGAGATCGACACGGCCGGCATCGCGGCGCTGAAGCCCGACCACCTGGTGCTCTCGCCCGGGCCGTGTTCGCCGGCCGAGGCCGGCGTGTGCGTCGAGGCCATCCAGGCCTTCACCGGCAAGCTGCCCATCCTCGGCGTGTGCCTGGGCCACCAGGCGATCGGCGCGGCGCTGGGCGGGCGCATCGTGCGCGCGAAGACGCAGATGCACGGCAAGACCGACCTGATCAGCAACGACCGGCACGGCGTCTACACCGGGCTGCCGGCGCAGTTCACGGTGATCCGCTACCACTCGCTGGTGATCGAGCCGGCCTCGCGGCCCGAGGTGCTGGAGGTCAGCGCCACCTCGCAGGACGGCGAGATCATGGGCGTGCGCCACCGCGAGCTGGCCGGCACCAGGACGCCGCTGGAAGGCGTGCAGTTCCATCCCGAATCCATACTCACCGAGCATGGCCACGCGATGCTGAAGAACTTCGTGGAGCTGCGGCCGTGATCGTCGATCTTCGAAGCGATACCGTCACGCGGCCCACGGCCGCGATGCGCGAGGCGATCGCGCGCGCCGAGGTCGGCGACGACGTGTTCGGCGACGACCCCACCGTCAACGCGCTGCAGGAGCGCGTCGCCGCGCTGTTCGGCAAGGAGGCGGCGCTGTTCGTCACCAGCGGCACGCAGGGCAATCTGTGCGCGCTGATGAGCCATTGCCAGCGCGGCGACGAGGTGCTGGTCGGCCAGCTCGCGCACGGCTACCGCTACGAGGCCGGCGGCGCGGCGGTGCTGGGCAGCGTGCAGCCGCAGCCGCTGCCGCAGCAGGCCGACGGCACGCTGCTTTTGTCCGACATCGCCGCGGCCATCAAACCCGACGACGAGCACTTCGCGCGCACGCGGCTGCTCGCGCTGGAGAACACCTGGAACGGCAAGGTGCTGCCGCAGCGCTACCTCGACGACGCGACCGGGCTGGCGCACGAGCGCGGGCTGGCGACGCACCTCGACGGCGCCCGGCTCTTCAACGCGATCGTCGCCTCGGGCACCGAGCCGGCGCGGCTGGTGCGCGGCTTCGACAGCGTTTCGGTGTGCTTCAGCAAGGGCCTGGGCGCGCCGGTCGGCTCGGTGCTGGCCGGCCCGCGCGACTTCATCGCCCGCGCGCGCCGCGTGCGCAAGGCGCTCGGCGGCGGGCTGCGCCAGGCCGGGCTGCTGGCGGCGGCGGCGCTGTACGCGCTGGACCACCACGTCGAACGCCTCGCCGACGACCACGCGCTGGCCAGGCGGCTCGCCGACGGGCTGGCGAAGATCGACGGCATCAGCGTCACCGCGCCCGACACCAACATCGTCTTCGCCGAGGTGGCGAACGGCGCCGCGGGGCGCACCGAGGCGCTGCTCGCGCACCTGCAGCAGCGCGGCGTGCTCGCCACCGGGCTGATCGGCCTGCGCTTCGTGACGCACCTCGACGTCGACGCGGCCGGCGTCGATCGGGCTGTTGCTGCCGTCGGCGAATTCATGAACAAGCCGCATTGAGGGAGACCCGCATGGCGATCACCGACAACGAAGCCCTGACCCGCACCATCGAGCACCGCGAGATCTTCCACGACGAGATGCTGGCGCTGATGCGCCGCATCATGGGCGGCGAGATGTCGCCGGTGATGATGGCCGCGCTGCTGATCGGGCTGCGCGTCAAGAAGGAGACCATCGGCGAGATCACCGCCGCGGCGCAGGTGATGCGCGAGTTCTCCACCAAGGTCGAGGTGGCCGACCGCCGGCACCTCGTCGACATCGTCGGCACCGGCGGCGACGGCTCGCACACCTTCAACATCTCCACCTGCTCGATGTTCGTCGCCGCCGCCTGCGGCGCGCGCGTCAGCAAGCACGGCAACCGCAGCGTGTCCAGCAAGTCGGGCAGCGCCGACGTGCTGGAGGCGCTGGGCGTCAGCCTGGCGCTGAAGCCGGCCGACATCGCGCGCTGCATCGCCGACACCGGCATCGGCTTCATGTTCGCGCCCAACCACCATCCGGCGATGAAGAACGTCGCGCCGGTGCGCAAGGAGCTGGGCGTGCGCACGATCTTCAACATCCTCGGGCCGCTGACCAACCCGGCCGGCGCGCCCAACATCCTGATGGGCGTGTTCCACCCCGACCTGGTCGGCATCCAGGTGCGCGCGCTGCAGCGCCTGGGCGCCGAGCACGCCCTGGTGGTCTACGGCCGCGACGGCATGGACGAGGTCTCGCTGGGCGCGGCCACGATGGTCGGCGAGGTCAAGGACGGCGACATCCGCGAGTACGAGATCCACCCCGAGGACTTCGGCCTGACGATGGCGAGCAACCGCGCGCTGAAGGTCGAGACGCCCGAGCAGAGCAAGGCCATGCTGCACTCGGTGCTCGACAACGAGGCCGGCCCGGCGCGCGACATCGTGATCCTCAACGCCGGCGTGGCGCTGTACGCCGCCAACGTGGCGGCGACCATGGCCGACGGCATCGGCATGGCGCGCGAGGCGCTGGCCTCGGGCAAGGCGCTGGCGAAGATGCACCAGTTCGTCGCGCGCACCAAGGAGCTGGCGGCGGCATGAGCGGCGGCGACATCCTGGCGAAGATCGTCGCCGTCAAGCGCGAGGAGATCGCCGCCGCCCGGCGCGTGCGCGGCGAGGCCTCGCTGCAGCGCGAGGCCGAGGCGCTGGGCGGGCAGCGCGACTTCATCGGCGCGCTGCGCGCCAAAGCCGCCGCCGGCCGCGCCGCGGTGATCGCCGAGGTGAAGAAGGCGAGCCCGAGCAAGGGCGTGCTGCGCGAGCACTTCGTGCCGGCCGAGATCGCGGCGAGCTACGAGCGCGGCGGCGCGGCCTGCCTGAGCGTGCTGACCGACGAACGCTTCTTCCAGGGCTCGGCCGAGTATCTGAAGCAGGCCCGCGCCGCCTGCGCGCTGCCGGTGCTGCGCAAGGACTTCATCGTCGATTCGTACCAGGTGGCCGAAGCGCGCGCGATGGGCGCCGACTGCATCCTGCTGATCGTCGCCTGCCTGGGCGACGCGCAGATGGCCGAGCTGGAAGCGCAGGCGCAGGCGCTGGGCATGGCGGTGCTGGTCGAGGTGCACGACGGCGCCGAGCTCGACCGCGCGCTGAAGCTCGCGACGCCGCTGGTGGGCATCAACAACCGCAACCTGCGCAGCTTCGAGGTCACGCTGGACACCACGCTGGCCCTGCTGCCGCGCGTGCCGGCCGAGCGCCTGCTGGTCACCGAAAGCGGCATCCTGGCCGCGGCCGACGTGCGGCGCATGCGCGATGCCGGCGTGCACGCCTTCCTCGTCGGCGAGGCCTTCATGCGCGCGGGCGACCCCGGCGCGGCGCTGCAAGACCTGTTCGCATGACCGCCGACGACCTGCCGGCCGCCTTCGCGAGCCTGCCCGCCGCCTGGAGCCGGGCGCTGCCGCAGTGGACGCCCGAGCGCTTCGCCACCATCGTCGAGCGCGTGCGCGCGGTGTCGGACGGGCGCGAGATCGCCCCGGCCGATCCGTTCCGCGCGCTGCGCTTCGCGACGCCGGAGCAGGTCAAGGTGGTCATCCTCGGCCAGGACCCGTACCCGAAGCCGGGCCATGCCGACGGCCTGGCCTTCTCGGCCGGGCACGGCAAGCCGGCCTCGCTGCGGCGCGTCTTCCAGGTGCTGGCCGAAGACAAGCCCGGCTTCAAGCCGCCGGCGGCCTGGAAGCTCGACGGCTGGGCGCGCCAGGGCGTGCTGCTGCTGAACCCGACGCTGAGCATCGAGGTGGGCCGCATCGGCAGCCACATGAATTGTGGTTGGCAGGCACTCACATCCGATATCGTGAAGATTCTGTGCGAGCGTGTCGATCCGCCGGTGTTCATGCTGTGGGGCGACAAGGCGCGTGCCTTCTTCGACGCCGCCTGCCCGCCGGGGGCGGCCGTGCGCACGCTGCCGACACGCCATCCCTCCAACGACTTCCAGCGCCGCTTCATGGCCGATGACCGCCATTTCCTCGCCACGGCCGACTTGGTCGATTGGTGGGCGATATCGGCAATGTGATATAGTCGCGGGCTCTGCGTGGAGGGGTGCCCGAGTGGCTAAAGGGGGCAGACTGTAAATCTGTTGGCTTACGCCTACGCTGGTTCGAATCCAGCCTCCTCCACCACCAGAAACAAGCGATAGAAGCAGTGCTCCCGGGCGGGAGTAGTTCAATGGTAGAACCCCAGCCTTCCAAGCTGATGACGCGGGTTCGATTCCCGTCTCCCGCTCCACGTCGCCAGAGGCTTGGTATCCCCTCCCGGAGCCAGGCCTGTGTCGACGGTCAGTTCGTTGATCGGCCCATGTGGCTCAGTGGTAGAGCACTCCCTTGGTAAGGGAGAGGTCGCGCGTTCGATCCGCGCCATGGGCACCAAAGGTTTGAACTTCACTCTCGTGTTCGAGGAGCGAAAAGATGGCAAAAGGCAAATTTGAGCGGACCAAGCCGCACGTGAACGTTGGGACGATCGGTCACGTGGACCATGGGAAGACGACGCTGACGGCGGCGATCACGACGATCCTGGCGCAGAAGTTCGGAGGCGAGGCCAAGGCCTACGACCAGATCGACGCGGCGCCGGAGGAGAAGGCACGCGGCATCACCATCAACACCGCGCACGTCGAATACGAGACCGCCAACCGCCACTACGCGCACGTCGACTGTCCCGGGCACGCCGACTACGTGAAGAACATGATCACCGGCGCGGCGCAGATGGACGGCGCCATCCTGGTCGTGTCGGCCGCGGACGGCCCGATGCCCCAGACCCGAGAGCACATCCTGCTGGCGCGGCAGGTCGGCGTGCCGTACATCATCGTCTTCATGAACAAGTGCGACATGGTCGACGACGCCGAACTGCTCGAACTCGTCGAAATGGAAGTGCGCGAACTGCTCAGCAAGTACGACTTCCCCGGCGACGACACCCCCATCATCAAAGGCTCGGCCAAACTCGCCATGGAAGGCGACAAGGGCGAACTCGGCGAAGGCGCCATCCTCAAGCTCGCCGAAGCGCTGGACGCCTACATCCCCACGCCCGAGCGCGCCGTCGACGGCGCCTTCCTGATGCCCGTCGAAGACGTCTTCAGCATCAGCGGCCGCGGCACCGTGGTGACCGGCCGTGTCGAGCGCGGCATCGTCAAGGTCGGCGAAGAAATCGAGATCGTCGGCATCCGCGCCACCCAGAAGACCACCTGCACCGGCGTCGAGATGTTCCGCAAGCTGCTCGACCAGGGCCAGGCCGGAGACAACGTCGGCATCCTGCTGCGCGGCACCAAGCGCGAGGATGTGGAGCGCGGCCAGGTGCTGTGCAAGCCCGGCAGCATCAAGCCGCACACCCACTTCAGCGCCGAGGTGTACGTGCTGAGCAAGGAAGAAGGCGGGCGCCACACCCCGTTCTTCAACAACTACCGGCCGCAGTTCTACTTCCGCACGACGGACGTGACCGGGGCGGTGGAGCTGCCCAAGGACAAGGAGATGGTGATGCCCGGCGACAACGTCAGCATCACGGTCAAGCTGATCGCGCCGATCGCGATGGAAGAAGGCCTGCGCTTCGCCATCCGCGAGGGCGGCCGCACCGTCGGTGCCGGCGTCGTGGCAAAGATCATCGAGTAAGGAGCAAGGCGAGAGGGGCATAGCTCAATTGGCAGAGCGCCGGTCTCCAAAACCGGAGGTTGGGGGTTCGAGACCCTCTGCCCCTGCCAGAACGAGGCCCTGACGGGCCGCACCGGCTGGCCGCAGCAGCCCGCGAGGCGACGAAAAGTCCCTCCCGGGCTTTGCTGCTCCAAGGCAGGCCCGCTTGACCGATGGCATTGGCCCGCTCACGAAGCTCACCCAGGCGAATCACATGGCGAATCCCGAAGTCCAAACCGTTTCCACCGGCGCCGACAAGGCCAAGCTGGCCGTCGCCGGCGTGCTGGTCATCGGCGCGGTGGCGGCGTTCTACGCGCTGGGCGCGCAGGATCTGTGGGTCCGCGTGCTGGCGCTGCTGGCGCTGCTGGCCGCGGCCATCGGCGTGTTCTTCACCGCCGAGGCCGGCCGTCAGCTCGCCGCCTACGGACAGGACTCGATCAAGGAGACCCGCAAGGTCGTCTGGCCGACCCGCAAGGAGGCCATCCAGATGACCGGCTACGTGTTCGCCTTCGTGTTCGTGATGGCGCTGTTCCTGTGGCTGACCGACAAGACGCTCGAGTGGGCGCTGTACGACCTGATCCTGGGCTGGAAGCGTTGAGGACGACCGAGCGATGAGCACCGAGCAAGCAACCCAGAGCGTCACCCCCGAGACCGTCGCGCCGGCCACCAACAAGCGCTGGTACGTGGTGCACGCCTACTCCGGCATGGAGAAGGCGGTCGAGCGCAACCTGCGCGAGCGCATCGACCGCTCCGGCCTGCAGGACAAGTTCGGCCGCATCCTGGTGCCGATGGAAGAAGTCGTCGAGCTGAAGAACGGCAAGAAGTCCGTCACCGAGCGCCGCTTCTTCCCCGGCTACGTGCTGGTCGAGATGGAGATGGCCGACGAGACCTGGCACCTCGTCAAGCACACCAGCAAGGTCACCGGCTTCGTCGGCGGCGCGAAGAACCGCCCGGCGCCGATCTCCGAGGCCGAGGTGCTGAAGATCGTCCACCAGATGCAGGAAGGCGTGGAGAAGCCGCGCCCCAAGGTGGAGTGGTCGGTCGGCGAGCTGGTGCGCGTCAAGGAAGGCCCGTTCACCGATTTCAACGGCGCGATCGAGGACGTCAACTACG
Organism: Piscinibacter sp.; assembly: GCF_047600445.1. Classification (GTDB taxonomy): domain Bacteria; phylum Pseudomonadota; class Gammaproteobacteria; order Burkholderiales; family Burkholderiaceae_C; genus Piscinibacter. The sequence goes on along the minus strand of NZ_JASGKT010000001.1, from coordinate 13,705 downwards.
ACAAGTCCAAGGTGCGCGTGTCGGTCACCATCTTCGGCCGCGCCACGCCGGTCGAGCTGGATTTCTCGCAGGTCGAAAAAGTCTGAGTTTTCCCGGGCGCGCCCCGCCCCGACCCCGGGGCGCGCCGTCGACAGCAGGGTCGTTTTGGAACGAGGAGCCGAAGCCGCGCGTGCGGTGAAGGCGCTTGAACTCGACAGGAGCCATTCATGGCAAAGAAGATCGTCGGCTTCATCAAGCTGCAGATCCCGGCGGGCAAGGCCAACCCCTCGCCGCCGATCGGCCCCGCGCTGGGTCAGCGCGGCCTGAACATCATGGAGTTCTGCAAGGCGTTCAACGCGCAGACCCAGGGGCTGGAGCCGGGCCTCGTGCTGCCGGTGGTGATCACCGCCTTCGCGGACAAGTCGTTCACCTTCATCCTCAAGACGCCGCCGGCCACCGTGCTGATCAAGAAGGCGGCCAAGGTCGACAAGGGTTCGCAGAAGCCGCACGTCGACAAGGTCGGCAAGCTGACGCGCGCCCAGGTCGAGGAAATCGCCAAGACCAAGATGAAGGACCTGACCGCCGCCGACCTCGACGCCGCGGTCCGCACGATCGCCGGCTCGGCCCGCTCGATGGGCATCACCGTGGAGGGTGTCTGACATGGCCAAGCTGACCAAGCGCCAGAAAGCCCTCGAGGGCAAGGTCGAGACCACCAAGCTGTACCCGCTGGACAGCGCGCTGGCCATCGTCAAGGAATGCGCCACCGCCAAGTTCGACGAGGCCATCGACGTCGCGGTGCAGCTCGGCGTCGACGCCAAGAAGTCCGACCAGGTCGTGCGCGGCGCCGTGGTGCTGCCCAACGGTACCGGCAAGACCAAGCGCGTCGCGGTGTTCGCGCAAGGGGCCAAGGCCGAGGAAGCCAAGGCCGCCGGCGCCGACATCGTCGGCATGGACGACCTGGCCGCCGAGATCAAGGCCGGCAAGATGGACTTCGACATCGTGATCGCCTCGCCCGACACCATGCGCATCGTCGGCACGCTCGGCCAGGTGCTGGGCCCGCGCGGCCTGATGCCGAACCCGAAGGTCGGCACCGTCACGCCCGACGTCGCCACCGCGGTGAAGAACGCCAAGGCCGGCCAGGTGCAGTTCCGCGTCGACAAGGCCGGCATCGTGCACGCCACGATCGGCCGCCGCTCGTTCGATGCCGACAAGCTCGGCGACAACCTGCGCGCGCTGATCGAGGCGCTGAACAAGGCCAAGCCGGCGTCGAGCAAGGGCATCTACCTGCGCAAGGTGGCGGTGTCGTCGACCATGGGCGTGGGCGCGCGCGTCGACGTCGCGACGATCAACGCCGCGCCGGTGCAGGCGTAGCAACAGAGTTTGGTGGGCTGCGCGCCTCGCAAGGGACGCGCAGGCCATCGAAGACCGCTGGTGCGGAGTCCAACTCCTCCGCTTAATGGCCAGCGCAGATGGCGGTCCCGCCGTGATGGATTCGGTTCCAGAAGCGGTAGGTCGCTGAAACCCGGTGTGCGGGGAGGTCGCGAGACCGAACCGCACGTGTTAGTGAGGAGCAGACCTTGAGTCTCAACCGCAACGAGAAAGCAGCCGTTGTCTCGGACGTCGCCGCGCAGGCGGCCCGTTCGCAGACGCTCGCGCTGGCCGAGTACCGTGGCCTCACCGTGGAACACCTCAACGTGCTGCGCAAGCAGGCGCGCGACAAGGGCGTTTATCTTCACGTGCTGAAGAACTCCCTGGCTCGCCGCGCCGTGCAGGGCACGCCGTTCGAGGTGGCCTCGGAGGCGATGGTCGGTCCGCTGATCTACGGCTTTTCCGAAGACGCCGTTGCCGCGGCGAAAGTCATCGCCGACTTCGCCAAGGGCAACGACAAGCTGATCGTCAAGGCCGGCGCCTATGCCGGCCGCGCGCTCGACGCCGATGGCGTGAAGGCGCTGGCGTCCGTGCCGAGCAAGGAAGTCCTGCTCAGCCAGATCGCCGGCCTGCTGATGTCGCCGGTGCAGCGCATGGCCGCCGTGGTGGCCGCGCTGGCCGAGAAGCGCGGCGGCGGTGCCGCCGAGCCGGCGGCCGCCGAAGCGCCCGTGGCCGCCTGAAGACGACGATCCTTTTTTTGAACCGAATCCAACTGATATCTAGGAGCCCCAAATGGCTTTCGACAAAGACGCATTCCTGACCGCCCTCGACAGCATGTCGGTGATGGAACTCAACGACCTGGTCAAGGCGATCGAAGAGAAGTTCGGCGTGTCCGCCGCCTCGATGGCCGCGCCGGCCGCCGCGGGTGGTGGCGGCGCCGCCGCCGCGGTGGAAGAGAAGACCGAATTCAACGTCGTGCTGCTCGAAGCCGGCGCCAACAAGGTGTCGGTCATCAAGGCCGTGCGCGAACTGACCGGCCTGGGCCTGAAGGAAGCCAAGGACCTGGTCGACGGCGCGCCCAAGCCCGTCAAGGAAGCCATCGCCAAGGCCGACGCGGAAGCCGCCGTGAAGAAGCTGGTGGAAGCCGGCGCGAAAGCGGAATTGAAGTAAGGCAGTCGCTCTTGCGGCGCCTCGCGGCGCTGCGAGAGCACTTCCGAGCATGGCGCGCTGTGCTCGGAAGTGTTCTCTGATCCGACTGCAGAGAACGGGTTTGGTCGGACTCCGGTGCAACGCCGGGGTTGTCCGCCAGCGGCAGGTAGTGGCCTGCCACCAAGCTTCGAACGCAAGCTTCGATGACAGTCGCCGACGGAATCGCCCGCCACGGCCGGGTGGGCGTTCCTGAGACGGAGTGAGAAATCACCTATGGCGCAGCAAACCACCCCCTACAGCTACACCGAGCGCAAGCGCATCCGCAAGAGCTTCGGCAAGCGAGAAGCCGTCCTGAACGTCCCCTACCTGCTGACGATGCAGAAGGACTCGTACGTCGCCTTCCTGCAGAAGGACGTGCCGCCCGCCAAACGCAAGCCCGAGGGGCTGCAGGCCGCTTTCCTGTCCGCGTTCCCGATCGTCTCGCACAACGGGTTCGTCGAGATGAAGTTCATCGAGTTCAACATGGCCAAGCCCGCGTTCGACACGCGGGAGTGCCAGCAGCGCGGCCTGACCTACGCCGCCGCGGTGCGCGCCAAGCTGCAGATGATCATCTACGACCGTGAATCGCCGCAGGCGAAGACCGTCAAGGAGATCAAGGAGCAGGAGGTCTACATGGGCGAAGTGCCGCTCATGACCGACTACGGCTCGTTCATCATCAACGGCACCGAGCGTGTCATCGTCTCGCAACTGCACCGCTCGCCGGGCGTGTTCTTCGAGCACGACAAGGGCAAGACGCACAGCTCGGGCAAGCTGCTGTTCAGCGCGCGCATCATCCCCTACCGCGGCTCGTGGCTGGACTTCGAGTTCGACCCCAAGGACATCCTGTACTTCCGCGTCGACCGGCGCCGCAAGATGCCGGTGACCATCCTGCTCAAGGCGATCGGCCTGAACCCGGAAGCGATCCTGGCGCACTTCTTCGTCTTCGACAACTTCCGCCTGATGGATTCGGGCGCGCAGATGGAGTTCGTCGCCGACCGCATCCGCGGCGAGATCGCGCGCTTCGACATCACCGACAAGAACGGCAACGTGATCGTCGAGAAGGACAAGCGCATCACCGCGCGCCACGTGCGCCAGCTCGAGCAGACCGAGACGCAGTTCATCAGCGTGCCGGAAGACTTCCTGCTCGGCCGCGTGGTCGCGCGCAACGTGGTCGACGCCGACACCGGCGAGATCATCGCCAAGGCCAACGACGAGCTGACCGAGGCGCTGCTGAAGAAGCTGCGCGCCGCCGGCGTGAAGGAGATCCCGGCGATCTACACCAACGAGCTCGACGAAGGCGCCTACATCTCGCAGACGCTGGCGTCGGACGAAACCGCCGACCAGCTCGCCGCGCGCGTGGCCATCTACCGCATGATGCGCCCCGGCGAGCCGCCGACCGAAGACGCCGTCGAGGCGCTGTTCCACCGCCTGTTCTACTCGGCCGACACCTACGACCTGTCGCGCGTCGGCCGCATGAAGTTCAACGCCCGCGTCGGCCGCGACACGCCGGAAGGCGCGATGACGCTGTCCAACGAGGACATCCTCGACGTGGTGAAGATCCTCGTCGAGCTGCGCAACGGGCGCGGCCAGGTCGACGACATCGACCACCTCGGCAACCGCCGCGTGCGCTGCGTCGGCGAGCTCGCCGAGAACCAGTACCGCTCGGGCCTGGCGCGCATCGAGAAGGCCGTGAAGGAGCGTCTGGGCCAGGCCGAGACCGAGGCGCTGATGCCGCACGACCTGATCAACTCCAAGCCGATCAGCGCGGCGCTCAAGGAGTTCTTCGGCGCGAGCCAGCTCTCGCAGTTCATGGACCAGACCAACCCGCTGTCCGAGATCACGCACAAGCGGCGCGTCTCGGCCCTCGGCCCGGGCGGCCTGACGCGCGAGCGCGCCGGCTTCGAGGTGCGCGACGTGCACGTCACGCACTACGGCCGCGTCTGCCCGATCGAGACGCCGGAAGGCCCGAACATCGGCCTGATCAACTCGCTGGCGCTGTACGCGCAGCTCAACGAGTACGGCTTCCTCGAGACGCCGTATCGCCGCGTCGCCGACGGCAAGGTCACCAACCAGATCGACTACCTCTCGGCCATCGAGGAAGGCAAGTACGTCATCGCGCAGGCCAACGCCACGCTCGACAAGGACGGCAAGCTGACCGACGAGCTGGTCTCGGCGCGCGACAACGGCGAATCCATCCTGACCTCGCCGGAGCGCATCCAGTACATGGACGTGGCGCCGACGCAGATCGTCTCGGTGGCCGCCTCGCTGGTGCCCTTCCTCGAGCACGACGACGCGAACCGCGCGCTGATGGGCGCCAACATGCAGCGCCAGGCGGTGCCGACGCTGCGCCCCGAGAAGGCGCTGGTGGGCACCGGCGTCGAGCGCGTGGCGGCGAAGGACTCCGGCACCGTGGTCGCGGCGCGCCGCGGCGGCGTGGTCGACTACGTCGACACCAACCGCATCGTCATCCGCGTCAACGACGCCGAGACGGTGGCCGGCGAGGTCGGCGTCGACATCTACAACCTGATCAAGTACCAGCGTTCCAACCAGAACACCAACATCCACCAGCGCCCGATCGTCAAGCGCGGCGACAAGGTGGCGGCCGAGGACATCATCGCCGACGGCGCCTCCACCGACATCGGCGAGCTGGCGCTGGGCCAGAACATGCTGGTCGCGTTCATGCCCTGGAACGGCTACAACTTCGAGGACTCGATCCTGATCTCGGAGCGCGTGGTCGCCGACGACCGCTACACCTCGATCCACATCGAGGAGCTGGTGGTGATGGCGCGCGACACCAAGCTGGGCGCCGAGGAAATCACCCGCGATATTCCCAACCTGAGCGAGCAGCAGCTCGCGCGGCTCGACGAGTCGGGCATCGTCTACGTCGGCGCCGAGGTCGGCCCCGGCGACACGCTGGTCGGCAAGGTCACGCCCAAGGGCGAGACCACGCTGACGCCGGAAGAGAAGCTGCTGCGCGCGATCTTCGGCGAGAAGGCCTCCGACGTGAAGGACACCTCGCTGCGCGTCGACCAGGGCACCAGCGGCACCGTGATCGACGTGCAGGTGTTCACCCGCGAGGGCATCCAGCGCGACAAGCGCGCCCAGCAGATCATCGACGACGAGCTCAAGCGCTACCGCCTCGACCTGAACGACCAGCTCCGCATCGTCGAGGCCGACGCCTTCGACCGCATCGAGAAGCTGCTGGCCGGCAAGGTCGCCAACGGCGGCCCGCAGAAGATCGCCAAGGGCACGACGATCGACAAGGCCTACCTCGCCTCGGTCGAGAAGTACCACTGGTTCGACATCCGCCCGGCCGACGACGACGTGGCCAACCAGCTCGAGTCGATCAAGAACTCGCTCGACCAGACGCGCCACAGCTTCGACCTCGCCTTCGAGGAGAAGCGCAAGAAGCTGACGCAGGGCGACGAGCTGCCCGCCGGCGTGCTGAAGATGGTGAAGGTCTACCTCGCCGTCAAGCGCCGCCTGCAGCCCGGCGACAAGATGGCCGGCCGCCACGGCAACAAGGGCGTGGTCTCCAAGATCGTTCCGGTCGAGGACATGCCCTACATGGCCGACGGCACGCCGTGCGACATCGTGCTCAACCCGCTGGGCGTGCCTTCGCGCATGAACGTCGGCCAGGTGCTCGAAGTGCACCTCGGCTGGGCCGGCAAGGGCATCGGCCAGCGCATCGGCGACCTGCTGCAGCAGCAGGCCCGCGTGGCCGAGCTGCGCAAGTTCCTCGACGAGCTGTACAACAAGTCGGGCGGCAAGACCGAATCGCTCGACGGCCTGAGCGACGCCGAGGTGCTGGAGATGGCCGGCAACCTCGCCAAGGGCGTGCCCTTCGCGACGCCGGTGTTCGACGGCGCCGCCGAGAGCGAGATCCGCGCGATGCTCAAGCTCGCCTACCCGGACGACATCGCGAAGGCCAAGGGCCTGACCGAGACGCGCACGCAGGCCACGCTGCACGACGGCCGCACCGGCGAGGCCTTCGAGCGCCCCGTCACGGTGGGCTACATGCACGTGCTGAAGCTGCACCACCTGGTGGACGACAAGATGCACGCGCGCTCCACCGGCCCGTACAGCCTGGTGACGCAGCAGCCGCTGGGCGGCAAGGCGCAGTTCGGCGGCCAGCGCTTCGGCGAGATGGAAGTGTGGGCGCTGGAGGCCTACGGCGCCTCGTACATCCTGCAGGAGATGCTGACCGTCAAGTCGGACGACGTGAACGGCCGCACCAAGGTGTACGAGAACATCGTCAAGGGCGAGCACTCGATCGAGGCCGGCATGCCGGAGTCGTTCAACGTGCTGGTCAAGGAAATCCGTTCGCTCGGCATCGACATCGAGCTCGAGCGCAACTAAGCAGGAAGGAAACAGAACATGAAGGGTTTGCTTGATCTGTTCCGCCAGTTCACGCCCGATGAGCATTTCGATGCCATCAAGATCGGACTGGCCTCCCCCGAGAAAATTCGCTCCTGGTCGTTCGGCGAGGTGAAGAAGCCGGAGACCATCAACTACCGCACCTTCAAGCCGGAGCGCGACGGCCTGTTCTGCGCCAAGATCTTCGGCCCGATCAAGGACTACGAGTGCCTGTGCGGTAAGTACAAGCGCCTGAAGCACCGCGGCGTGATCTGCGAGAAGTGCGGCGTCGAGGTCACGCAGACCAAGGTGCGCCGCGAGCGCATGGGCCACATCGACCTGGCCGCGCCGTGCGCGCACATCTGGTTCCTGAAGAGCCTGCCGAGCCGCCTCGGCCTGGTGCTCGACATGACGCTGCGCGACATCGAGCGCGTGCTGTACTTCGAGGCCTACGTGGTGGTCGACCCGGGCATGACGCCGCTGAAGAAGTTCAGCATCATGACCGAGGACGACTACGACGCGAAGCGCACCGAGTACGGTGACGAGTTCGTCGCGCTGATGGGCGCCGAGGGCGTCAAGAAGCTGCTCGAGGAGATCGACCTCGACGTCGAGATCGACAAGCTGCGCAACGACATGACCGGCAGCGAGCTGAAGGTCAAGAAGAACTCCAAGCGCCTGAAGGTGATGGAGGCCTTCAAGAAGTCGGGCATCAAGCCGGCCTGGATGGTGATGGAGGTGCTGCCGGTGCTGCCGCCGGACCTGCGCCCGCTGGTGCCGCTGGACGGCGGCCGCTTCGCCACCTCCGACCTGAACGACCTGTACCGCCGCGTCATCAACCGCAACAACCGCCTCGCGCGGCTGCTGGAGCTGAAGGCGCCCGAGATCATCGTGCGCAACGAGAAGCGCATGCTGCAGGAGGCGGTGGACTCGCTGCTCGACAACGGCCGCCGCGGCAAGGCGATGACCGGCGCGAACAAGCGCGCGCTGAAGTCGCTGGCCGACATGATCAAGGGCAAGAGCGGCCGCTTCCGCCAGAACCTGCTGGGCAAGCGCGTCGACTACTCGGGCCGCTCGGTCATCGTGGTCGGCCCGACGCTCAAGCTGCACCAGTGCGGCCTGCCGAAGCTGATGGCGCTGGAGCTGTTCAAGCCCTTCATCTTCAGCCGCCTGGAGGCGATGGGCATCGCCACCACGATCAAGGCGGCGAAGAAGGAAGTCGAGAGCGGCACGCCGGTGGTGTGGGACATCCTCGAAGAGGTGATCAAGGAGCACCCGGTGCTCTTGAACCGCGCGCCGACGCTGCACCGCCTGGGCATCCAGGCCTTCGAGCCGGTGCTGATCGAGGGCAAGGCGATCCAGCTGCACCCGCTGGTGTGCTCGGCCTTCAACGCCGACTTCGACGGCGACCAGATGGCCGTTCACGTGCCGCTGTCGATCGAGGCGCAGATGGAAGCCCGCACGCTGATGCTGGCGACCAACAACGTGCTGTTCCCGGCCAACGGCGAACCGTCGATCGTGCCCAGCCAGGACGTGGTGCTGGGCCTGTACTACGCCACCCGCGAGCGCATCAACGGCCGTGGCGAGGGCATCGTCTTCGCCGACATCGCCGAGGTGCAGCGCGCGCTGGACAACGGCCAGGTCGAGATCACCGCGAAGATCAGCGTGCGCCTGACCGAATGGGTGCGCGACAAGGACAGCGGCGAGTTCGTGCCCGAGACCAAGCTGGTCGACACCACCGTCGGCCGCGCGCTGCTGTCGGAGATCCTGCCCAAGGGCCTGCCGTTCTCCAACATCAACAAGGCGCTGAAGAAGAAGGAGATCTCCCGGCTCATCAACGCCTCGTTCCGCAAGTGCGGCCTGAAGGAGACCGTGGTCTTCGCCGACAAGCTGCTGCAGAACGGCTTCCGCCTGGCCACGCGCGCCGGCATCTCGATCGCCATCGACGACATGCTGGTGCCCAAGGAGAAGCACGGCCTGATCGAGCGCGCCGAGAAGGAGGTCAAGGAGATCGAGCAGCAGTACGTCTCGGGCCTGGTGACCGCCGGCGAGCGCTACAACAAGGTGGTCGACATCTGGGGCAAGACCGGCGACGAGGTGGGCAAGGTCATGATGGCCCAGCTCGCCAAGCAGAAGGTGGCCGACCGCAACGGCAAGGAAGTCGACCAGGAGTCGTTCAACTCCATCTACATGATGGCCGACTCCGGCGCGCGCGGCTCCGCGGCGCAGATCCGCCAGCTCGCCGGCATGCGCGGCCTGATGGCCAAGCCGGATGGCTCGATCATCGAGACGCCGATCACGGCGAACTTCCGTGAAGGCCTGAACGTCCTGCAGTACTTCATCTCGACCCACGGCGCCCGCAAGGGCCTGGCGGACACCGCGCTGAAGACCGCGAACTCCGGCTACCTGACGCGCCGCCTGGTCGACGTGACGCAGGACTTGGTGATCACCGAAGACGACTGCGGCACGCACAACGGCATGAACCAGCGCGCGCTGGTCGAGGGCGGCGAGGTGATCGAGTCGCTGCGCGACCGCATCCTCGGCCGCGTCACGGCCGTCGAGGTGCTGCACCCCGAGACGCAGGAAACGCTGGTGCCGCCCGGCACCATGCTCGACGAGGACACGCTCGACGCGCTCGAGGCGGCCGGCGTCGACGAGGTGAAGGTGCGCACCGCGCTGACCTGCGGCACGCGCTTCGGCCTGTGCGCCAAGTGCTACGGCCGCGACCTCGGCCGCGGCGGCGTGGTCAACCGCGGCGAGGCGATCGGCGTGATCGCGGCGCAGTCGATCGGCGAGCCGGGCACGCAGCTCACGATGCGCACCTTCCACATCGGCGGCGCGGCCTCGCGCGCGGCGGTGGCCTCCAGCGTCGACGCGAAGAGCGACGGCATCATCGGCTTCAACGCCACGATGCGCTACGTCACCAACGGCAAGGGCGAACTGGTGGTGATCTCGCGCTCCGGCGAGATCGTCATCACCGACCCGCATGGCCGCGAGCGCGAGCGCCACAAGGTGCCCTACGGCGCGCTGCTGTCGGTCAAGGCCGACCAGCCGATCAAGGCCGGCACCGTGCTGGCGAACTGGGATCCGCTGACGCGCCCGATCATCACCGAGTTCGCCGGCAAGGCGAAGTTCGAGAACGTCGAGGAAGGCGTCACCGTCGCCAAGCAGGTCGACGAGGTCACCGGCCTGTCGACGCTGGTGGTGATCGACCCGAAGCGCCGCGGCGCCGCCAAGGTGGTGCGCCCGCAGGTCAAGCTGCTGGACGCCGGCGGCAACGAGGTGAAGATCCCCGGCACCGACCACTCGGTGACGATCGGCTTCCAGGTCGGCTCGCTGATCCAGATCCGCGACGGCCAGGATCTCGCCCCGGGCGAGGTGCTGGCGCGCATCCCGGTCGAGGGCCAGAAGACCCGCGACATCACCGGCGGCCTGCCGCGCGTGGCCGAGCTGTTCGAGGCGCGTTCGCCCAAGGACAAGGGCACGCTGGCCGAGATCACCGGCACGGTGTCGTTCGGCAAGGAGACCAAGGGCAAGGTGCGCCTGCAGATCACCGACCCGGACGGCAAGGTCTACGAGGAGCTGGTGCCCAAGGAGAAGAACATCCTGGTGCACGAGGGCCAGGTGGTGAACAAGGGCGAGCTGATCGTCGACGGCCCGGCCGACCCGCAGGACATCCTGCGCCTGCTGGGCATCGAGGAACTGGCGCGCTACATCGTCGACGAGGTGCAGGACGTCTACCGCCTGCAGGGCGTGAAGATCAACGACAAGCACATCGAGGTGATCGTTCGCCAGATGCTGCGCCGCGTGCAGATCGTCGGCCCGGGCGACACCTCCTACATCGCCGGCGAGCAGGTCGAGCGCTCGGAGCTGCTGGACACCAACGACCGCATGCTCGCCGAGGGCAAGATGCCGGCCACGCACGCCGACGTGCTGCTGGGCATCACCAAGGCCTCGCTGTCCACCGACTCGTTCATCTCGGCGGCCTCGTTCCAGGAGACCACGCGCGTGCTGACCGAGGCCGCGATCATGGGCAAGCGCGACGAGCTGCGCGGGCTGAAGGAAAACGTCATCGTCGGCCGCCTGATCCCGGCGGGCACCGGCATGGCCTTCCACGAGGCGCGCAAGGTGAAGGAGGCGATGGACGACGCCGAGCGCCGCGCCATCGCGATGCAGGAGGCCGAGGAACTGGCCGCCGTGCAGATGGCGCAGGTCGATGCCGCCTCGGGCGGCGGCGAGCCGGCGGCCGAGTAGCAGGCGATTGCCGCGAGGCAACGAAAAAGGGGCGGCTTGGGGCCGCCCCTTTTTTCATCCCGCGGCGCTCAGGGGCGCCAGCCCGCCGGGCTGAGGATGCTCACGCCGTGCGCCCGCGCGCGGCCGGCCAGCTTCAGCACGGCGCGGTCGCGGCTCAGCAGCGTGCAGCGGCCGAGCTGCAGCGCGAGGTCGATGAACTTCTGGTCGTCGGGGTCGGTGCAGCGCAGCGGCGGCACGAGCGACGCCGGCTGCGGCTCGACGGGTTCCGCCCAGCGCTGCCACTGCGCCAGCACCGCGGCCGGGTCCGGAGACCAGGCTTCGATTACTTGATAAGTCAGCACTTGCTCCAGCTCCGAGCGCATCGCGGTCGTCGCGTGCCAGCGCCAGCCGCCGGCGGCCAGCGCAGCCTCCAGCGGCGTGGCCGACGGATCGCGGAAGACCAGCCAGTCGAGCACCACGTTGGTGTCGAGCACGAGGGCGGTCGGGGGCGCGGGTGTGGGGCTGGGCACGGGCTGCCTTGCGGGGGCGAGTGGGGCCGAATATAATCGCGGGCTTTTCGGAAGATTCTGCTGCGCACTTCGTCGGGCGGCTCAATCTGACTTCACACGGGAACAAGTCAAGCCATGCCAACCATCAACCAGCTCGTGCGCCAAGGCCGCCAGGTCGAGGTCACGAAGTCCAAGTCGCCTGCGATGCAGAACAGCCCGCAGCGCCGCGGTGTCTGCACGCGCGTCTACACGACGACGCCGAAGAAGCCGAACTCCGCGCTGCGCAAGGTCGCCAAGGTGCGCCTGACCAACGGTTTCGAGGTGATCTCGTACATCGGCGGCGAAGGCCACAACCTGCAGGAGCACAGCGTCGTGCTCGTGCGCGGCGGCCGCGTCAAGGATCTGCCGGGCGTGCGCTACCACATCGTGCGCGGCTCGCTGGACCTGCAAGGCGTCAAGGACCGCAAGCAGTCGCGCTCGAAGTACGGCGCCAAGCGGCCCAAGAAGGCCTGAGGCCGCGGCACAGCGGCCTCATCGCGAGGCCGGCCGCCGGGGCCGGCCATGTAAGTGAAAGGTCCGGATGGCCTTTCGCGGCGCGCGGCGCAAGCCGGCTCGCCAACTGAAGCAAACCAAGGAAGATTGAAATGCCACGTCGTCGCGAAGTACCCAAGCGCGAGATCCTGCCCGATCCGAAGTTCGGTTCGGTCGAACTCTCCAAGTTCATGAACGTGATCATGGAGTCGGGCAAGAAGGCCGTCGCCGAGCGCATCATCTACGGCGCGCTCGACCAGGTCGAGAAGAAGTCCGGCAAGGATCCGCTGGAGATCTTCAACGTCGCGCTGAACAACATCAAGCCGATGGTCGAAGTGAAGTCCCGCCGCGTCGGCGGCGCGAACTACCAGGTTCCCGTGGAAGTTCGCCCGGTGCGCCGGCAGGCGCTGGCGATGCGCTGGCTGAAGGAATCGGCGCGCAAGCGCGGCGAGAAGTCGATGGCCCAGCGCCTGGCCAACGAGTTGCTGGAGGCCGTCGAGGGCCGCGGCGGCGCGATGAAGAAGCGTGACGAAGTGCACCGCATGGCCGAAGCGAACAAGGCCTTCTCGCACTTCCGCTTCTGACCCCGGCTCCCCCGCCCGCAACGATCTCTCGGCCGCCTATCGGGTCAACCCTGACCCGCGGGCGGCCCAAGTATTTGGAGTGACATCATGGCCCGCAAGACCCCGATCGAGCGCTATCGGAACATCGGCATCTCGGCGCACATCGACGCCGGCAAGACCACGACCACCGAACGCATCCTCTACTACACCGGCGTGAACCACAAGATCGGCGAGGTGCACGACGGCGCGGCCACGATGGACTGGATGGAGCAGGAGCAGGAGCGCGGCATCACGATCACCTCGGCGGCCACCACCTGCTTCTGGAAGGGCATGGACCTGTCCTATCCGGAGCACCGCTTCAACATCATCGACACCCCGGGGCACGTCGACTTCACCATCGAGGTGGAGCGCTCGATGCGCGTGCTCGACGGCGCGTGCATGGTGTACTGCGCCGTGGGCGGCGTGCAGCCGCAGTCCGAGACCGTCTGGCGCCAGGCCAACAAGTACAAGGTGCCGCGCCTGGCCTTCGTCAACAAGATGGACCGCACCGGCGCCAACTTCTTCAAGGTCTACGACCAGATGAAGACGCGCCTGAAGGCCAACCCGGTGCCCATCGTCGTGCCGATCGGCGCGGAGGAGAACTTCGTCGGCGTCGTCGACCTGTTCAAGATGAAGGCCATCGTCTGGGACGAGGCCAGCCAGGGCATGAAGTTCGAGTACGGCCCGATCCCGGCCGAGCTCGAGGCCGACTGCAAGAAGTGGCGCGAGAACATGGTCGAGGCCGCGGCCGAGGCCAGCGAAGAGCTGATGAACAAGTATCTCGAAAGCGGCGAGCTGAGCGAGGAGGAGATCAAGCAGGGCATCCGCACCCGCACGATCGCCACCGAGATCCAGCCGATGCTGTGCGGCACTGCGTTCAAGAACAAGGGCGTGCAGCGCATGCTCGACGCCGTGATCGACTTCCTGCCCTCGCCGGTGGAC